>NZ_JBIWHT010000043.1:0-35679 GCF_044764265.1 Streptomyces sp. NPDC094147
CCACAACCTCGCCCTCGCCGGATAGACGAGCAGCAGGGACCACCATCGAACACCTCCTCCTCAATTCCCAAGATCGCTTACGGGACAGCCTTTAGCCCGAAAGCACCGGCCATCGTGGCAAGGAGCTGGACATGTGCGTACGGAGCGCGGATTCGGGCCCCGTTCACAGCTCAGTCCAAGAGCGGCGTTCGCCCTTGCCGTTGAGCGGGGTCCACGCGGGCCCGGTGGGGCCGTGCTGCTCGAGGTCGTCCAGGACGGCGGCGCCGAGCGGTACCTTGCGGGCGAGTTGGGCGACGGCCGGGTGTTCGGCGGTCATGGCCTGGAGGTCCTCGATGCGGTGGGCCAGGGTGTGGGGGCTGGCGCCGGTGAGGATGAACAGGATCCGTGGGAAGACGGGATACCAGCGCTGCCAGGCCGGGGCCGTGTTCGCTTGGGCGGCGCGCCGTCCGGGCAGGGCGGGGGTGTAGGTGTTGAGGCGGGCGTAGTCGATGAGCTTGGTGGCCAGGCGTTCGCTGCTGGAGGTGGCCCGGTCGACTTCGACCAGGGCGCGCAGTTTGCTGCGGCTGCCGTCGCCGCCGTGCAGGACGTAGTACATGAGGGCATCGGCGATGATGCGCTCTCGGTCCCCGAGCGAGTGAGCGATCTCGGGCGTCCAGTCCAGCGGGCCGTGCTCGTCGCCGCGGTGGCGGGCGTCGGTGACGAAGGCGAGGTGGGCGCGGACCACGGTCAGTACGTGCGGGGTTTTCATCGAGGCGGCTGAGGCCGAGTTGATGGGGTAGGGGGGCCGGCCACGCAGATGAGGCCAGTCGCGGGTGATGCGGGCGCCGTCGGGGGTGAGGAACCAGGCGCGTACCCGATGGGAATTGGGCAGCACCGTGTAGTCGATGAGCTCGTGTTCGCGTAGCTGGGCCAGGGGCTTGGAGATGAGACGCCGTCCGCTGTTGGGGCGGAGCAGTTCGTGTAGCTGGGTGGTGGTGGCCATGCGGTGCTGGGCGAGGGTGCCAAGAAGCTGGTGGGGGAGTGGTTCGGCCGGGCTGGGCACGAAGGCGGGCACGGGCGGCTTCTCGATGGTGAGCGGCATGTCGGTCACTTGAACTCCTTGGTGGACTTGGTGAGCGGGACGGTGGCGGCGGGGGTGTGCTCGAGGAGGAAGGTCTGGACGCGCTGCTGCTGGGTGGTTGCGCGTGCGGTGAGTTCGGACACGGGCCGGGCCCCGGCCGTCTTGTCAGCGGCTGCCTCCAGGGCCCGGACCCGGTGGCGGGGCTGGTGGAGGTCGGCGAAGACGTCGTCCAGCAGGGGGCCGTGCAGGAGGACGGGGCCGATGCGGCGGCCGTCGACGGTGAACTGGGCGTAGTGGTCGTAGCGGTCGAGGTTGGCGACATGGGCGGGGCTGGGCCGGTCGCCCCATTCCTCGGTGATGGCCGAGACCGCGGCCCGGGAGCCGGTGGTGGTGGAGAGGCTGGAGGCGTTCTGGAGCAGCGACTGTCGTACAGGGCTGGGGAGTCGGGCGAGCAGCTGGGTCATGCCGTGGATGTGGACCCGGTATTTACGCAGGTCCTCGACCATCGCGGCGATGGTTTCGGCGGCGGTGCCGGTCAGGGTGATCAGCTCGTCCAGGTAGACCCGGAAGGCGATGCGCTGGTGTGCGGGCAGGTCGCTGCGGGAGCGGCCGGCGCGCAGCAGGTCGCGGGCGAGCAGGGACACCAGGAGCTTGTCGGTGGGGCCGTTGCCGGCCGTGCACACCCACACGATCATGCGGTGGTCCATGGCGGCGCGGATGTTGTAGACGCCGTGGCCCTGGCCGAGGAAGGCGCGGGTGACGGGGTTGGCGGCGAGCCGGGTGAGCGGGTTGAGGAGGATGTTGAAGGAGTCGGTCGGCAGGGTCGGGAAGACGGTCTGCCACCAGGCGGTGGCTTCCTCGTCCAGGTGGCCGTGGAGGGCGGCCAGGGCGCTGGCGCGGAAGTCCGGGTCGGTGAGCAGGGCGCGGACGTGGAAGATGGTGGCCTGGTCGTGGGGGTGCTTCGCCTTGCAGGCCAGCTCGTTGATCGCGGTCAGCACGGTGAGGGCCTGGGTGAAGATGGCGATGGCGCGCGGCGCGTTGGTGTCGTCCCAGGCGAAGGCGGTGGCGAACGCGTCGACGGTGTCCTCGACGACTTCGTGCCGGGCCCGCCCATGGTGCATCCCGATCAGGTTCCACGAACTGATCAGGGAGTTGTCACTGGTGGCCTTGAGATCGATCCGGGCGATGCGGCCCATGATCTGGTCGTGGGCGAGATAGGGGGCGCCGCGCTGCCAGGAGTCGCGGTGCGGGTCGACGAACATCAGGCCCTCGCCGGCGTGGGCGAGGGCGATCGCCTGGGCGAGGGCCCGTTCGGTCTTGCCGCCGCCCGCCTTGCCCACGCCGACCTCGAAGAGGGTCTCGGCCGCATGGGTGGCCACGAGGCGGCGCCGCCCGTCCGGGCTCTCATACCAGCCCTGCAGCAGCAGCGACGGATCACCCGGGACGAAGGACGGCAGGTCGACGGGGAGCAGCGGGAGCCGGCAGTGGACGGTGGGCGGCTTGAGCAGGCCGAGCAGCTCGGGCAGCTGGACCCAGTTGGCGCTGGGGGGCTGGCACTGCCCGGTGGTCCAGCGCCGGTCGAACCGGCGCCGGTGCGGGAAACGGTCGGCACCGAGCCGCCACGGCCCGATCCGCCACCCTCTTATGGCGAACCTGGCCGATCCGCCGAACACATCCAACCCGGCCTGGATCCGGGCGAGATGGGCCTCAGCGCGCCCTTCGGTGTCGGAGGCGCAGCGCACCAGGATCTGCACCCGCACCAGGTGGCTGTCCTCGGCGAGCTTGCCCAAGGCCTTGGCGGGATCCACGCGGACCGCCGACGGCGCCATGACCATCCGCCCGCCGCCGCGGGAACGGCGACCGTCCGGGGAGAGCATCTGCTGGAACTGGAAGAGCCAGGAGTCCTCCAGACGCTGGTGGTCACGGTGCATCCACCGGGTCAGGCGCGTGGTCTCACTCCGCTCGCTGCGCCGGGCGCTATCGAGCAGCTGCCACCGGCGGGCCTTGAGCGCCCACTTGGGGGCGCGCTGCAGGTCGATGCAGATCTCGGCGAGATCGCCGAGCCGGGCGCTCAGATCGGCGACGGCGTCCACGAGCGGCTGCAGCGGATCCGGTTCCAGCGGGACGGTGCGCAGCGCCGCGACCGGGTTGCCGCGCAGCAAGAACTCCGCCCGCACCTCGTGACGGCGCTGCTTGTCCGCCAGCGGGGCGGCCTTGGCGACCTTGACGTGGGGGCCGAACGGCGTGGTGGACAGCAGTCGTTCGGCGCCGGCCGGGCCCTCGATCCGGTACGGGAAGGGGTGGGAGCCGTCCGCGCGGAGTCTGATCCGTACCGCTTTGGAGCGCCGTGGTGCCCACCACGGCATCGAGGTGGAGGCCCGGGTCAGCTCGATGCCGCGGCGCAGGATCTCCTCGGCCGTGGGGTCGAAGTGGCGGGCCGGGCTGAGGTCGAGGGCCATGCGCTGCCGCGAGGCGCGCGCGGCCAACTGGCGCACCACCCCTTCGCTGAGCACGCCGACGGCCACCAGAACCAGGAGCAGCAGCCAGGCGTGGCCGGCGATCCACTCGACGGCGTCGACGAGCTGGAGAAGCCCTGCGACGACGGGGCCCGAAGCCCTCGACGGCGACGGTGAGCTCAGGACAGGGACAAGGGCATCCACGCGGGTGCTCCGTTCTTCAAGGGGCTGCGGGTGAAGGTGAGGTCGCTCTGGCGGCCGTCGGTGTAGGTGCCGCCGCGATCGGCGCCGGCCCACACCAGGTGCACCACCGCCCGCTGAGGGTGGGCGGGGTCGGCGCGGGCGATGGCGGCCTGGATCCGGAAACGGGTGAAGGCCGGCACCACCGCCGTCCGGTCGTTGGGCGGGAAGAGGGCGGGGAAGGCCGCGCGGCCCACACCCGTCGCGTCAGCTGCAAGGAGCCCACGTCCGGCGGCAAGGAGCTGCTGCTCGTCCCCCTCCGGCAGGTCCCGGGGCCAGGCGCTCTCCACCAGGCGCTGGATCGCCGGATCAGCGCCCGGGCCGTCGCCGCGCGGTGGAACAGGTGCTGTGGCCGTACGGCTCGCCGAGGCGGCGACCGTGGCAAGCGCAGGGGGCGGGACCCTCGGGTCGTCGGTGCCCGGTGGGGTGGCCTGCTCGGGGGTGTGCGTGCAGGTTGGGGCGGGAGCGTGGGCGGTCGCAGCGCTCGCACGGGATTCAGCCGGAGGAGAGGAGGGGAGGAGCAGGAAGAGTCCACCGGTGGCGAGCAGCGCGGTGCAGGCCGCCAGGGGCCACACCGGGCGCGACGTACGCGGGGCCATGGGCGAGGAGTTCATAGCAGTCGTGCCCCTCCCGCGTACCCGGGCATAGCGTCGACGGGGTCGAGGCGCACCACGGCCCCTGGGCGCGGAGCGTTGACCATCTGGCCGTTGCCGGCGTAGATCCCGACGTGATGGATCGTCGAATCGTGGCCCGGGGCGTAGGCGTAGAACACCAAGTCGCCTGCCCGTAGGGCACTTTGGCCCTGCTCGGCCGGGATGCGGCGGCCTGCGCCGGCTTGGGCGTCGGCGGTCCGCGGCAGGTGGATGCCGGCCTTGGCGTAGGCGTACAGGGTCAGTCCTGAGCAGTCGAAGCCGGTGATGGAGGTGCCGGACTTTCCGCTGGGCGAGCAGCAGATCCCGGTGGTCGGGCCCGTCGCGTCGCCGCCGCCCCAGGAGTAGGGGACGCCGCGTTGGGACAGGGCCGCCTCCAGCACGGTATGCGCGGTCCCGGTCACGTGGCTCAGGTCGAGGGTGGTCTTGGTGGCCGCCCGGTATTGGTGGATCCAGCCGAGGACCTCGTCCGCGTACGTACCGGAGTGGTTGTATTCCAAGATTGCCGAGCGGAGCTGGGCCGGGTCGGTCAGGTCGCGTCCGTTGCCGCACACGTAGACGGCCGCGCCGAGCGCGGCGTCGTCCGCGTTGTGCGGGTCTTTGACGCCGTCGCCGTTGGCATCCCGTCCGGCACTTGCCCAGGTAGAGGGCAGGAACTGGAAGGGCCCCACCGCGCGTTCGCCCTGCGCGGTGCCGTCCCACCTGCCTCGGTCGCTGTCGGCGACCGCGGTGGTGTTGCCGCCCGCACCGGAGCCGTTGAGCAGCACTCCGTAGATGCGCGGGGTGATGTCGCCGTTGGCGGCGATGCTGTGCCCGGCGGCGTGGTTGGACTCGATCTTCGCGATCCCGGCGAGCACCGGCCAGTCCAGGCCCCGGCAGCCCGGCACCTCGTGCCTGATGAGAGATGCAGCCTTCTGGTAGGCCTGGAGCATGCGGGGTGGGATGTCGGCGATGGTGCCGCCTCCTGTGTCGTTGCCGGTGGGGGAGTGCGCGGCGGCGAGCGCGGCCAGCGCGTTGAGGGTCCCGGTGAGCGGGGCGGCGCAGCACACCGCGGTGAACAGCAACACCGTGCCCAGCACCGCCCACTTGGCCCGCCGCCGGTGTCGGCTTGGGGACGGGGGTTTCATGTGCCGTCACCACCCGTACCCGGGTCGCCGTAGCGGCGGCGCATCTCGTCCTGGACCCGGCGGCGGACCTCGGGGGGATCCCCGGCCCCGAGCTGCTCGATGAGCCGGCGCCGCAAGGCCGCTGGATCTGGCGCGGGGCGTGCCGGGGGTGGCGGGGGTGACGCGGATGAAGCGGGTGCCGGGGACGTGGGGCGTGCCGGGGGTGTGCGGGTCCGGGGGGTGGGGGTGGTGCGCAGGGTGCGGTTGGTGAAGGGGGCGGGTGCGCCCCGGTCGCCGGGCTGCTCGCGCAGCCGGTTGGTGACGCCGCGGCCGCTATCGGCCCAGGCGTGGCCGTCGGTGCGCAGGGTGTTGCCCCAGACCCGCACCTGCTGGCGGGCGTCCTGGGAGTACTGCGAGCCGTGTTCGCGTCCGCGGCGGATGTTCTCCGGCATGCCCCAGGTGGAGCCGTAGGCGATCCGTCCGGTGCGGTTGAGGATCCGGTAGCCGCGCAGCCGCACGAGGCGGTTGTGGGCCCGGGTGGACAGCAGGGTCCGGTGCTCGTGCTGATCGTGCAGCGTGTACCCGGTATCCCGGTCATCGATCTTTCCGTCCGGGTCCCGGTAGCGGTCCGCAGGCCCGCGGCGCCGTGTCGTGTTTGCTCCACCCGGGGGGCCGGCGGGCCCGGGGCTGTTCGGGTCGCCGTCTGCGGTGGGCTTGCGCCACCGTTCCAGGATTTTGTCGTCCGGGCGGCGGCCCGCCAGCAGGCCCCAGGCGCCGCGGGCGCCGAGCCTGAGGCCGGTGGTGGCCAGGGCGAGTGGGGCCAGTCCGCGGGTGGCTTCGGCACCCGCGTCGGCCAGCAGCCGTCCGGAGTCGACGGGCATCCCGGCCCCGTCGGTGATCGCGGCCAGTGAGGCCATCAGCCGGTGGCGGGTGCCGAGTTGGCCGTAGGAGCCGGCCAGCGCGAGCGAGCGCAGTGAGCCGCCGAGCCCGAACCCGCCGCCTGCGGTGGCGTGCACGGCGAGGGCTGCGCCGATCTCCGAGGTGTCCCCGGGCAGATGGGTGCCGCCGACCTTCGCGTAGCGCATCCGGATCGCCAGGCGCTGCCCGAAGCTGCTGATGCCGCGCATCAGGGCCCGGTGGAAGGCCAGGCCGACGATGCCCAGGACGTCCAGGACCAGCAGCCGCTCGGCCGGCAGCTCGGGCCCGTCAGTGAACACCACGTCCACGCCGATGCCGTAGAAGGGCAGGAACATGCAGCACAGGAACAGGACCGCGACGGACATGATGAAGATGGCGGCCCACTTCCACACCACCTGCCGGTTCGGGCCGGGCAGCATCCCCCACACGAAGGAGACGCCGCCGACCGCGGCCGCACCGGCGTCGGCAGCCTGGGTGCCGAGCAGCACCACCGCCGCGGACAGCGGGATCGCACAGATCAAGAGCGCCGCGAGGAACAGCATCAATGCGCCCGCGGTCCGCCAGCCGGTCGGCTTGGAGGCGTACTCGGCACAGGCCTTGCCGACCGGGCCGCCCTGCTCCTTGAGGTCCTTGAGGAACATAGCGAACTGCTGGTCTTCTTCAGTGAGTACCGGCTGGGACGCCTGTAGCAGGGCGTCGCCGGTGGTGAGCGCGGGCAGCTGGCCGCTGCCGAAGGGGCCCTTGGCCTGCCCGGAGCGGCCTTGCTCGCAATACTGCCGGGCCACTCCCCGGATCAGATCGCAGGTGTTGTCCTTGCCCTTCTTGGCCTGGTTTTCGGGCTTGTACCCGCCGGAGACCCACTTGAGGTGGAGGGCATAAGCCTTCTTGTCCTCCTCCTTGCCCGGGTCGAGGACGCGGCCGTACTCCAGCAGCATGTAGCCCTTGACGACCAGGGCGTTGGTGAGCGAGTCCTGGATCGGGCGGGCCACCTCGGCCGGCGAGAGCGGCTTGGCTCCCTCGATCTGGAGGCACTTGAGTTCGGCGTTGCCCGCCATGCCCGCACACGGCCCCGGATCGCTGGCGATCTTCCCGCCCCAGTAGTGGGAGTTGACGGTGTCGCGGGCGACTTCGGCGGCGGCCTGCTCGGTCTGGGCGAGCGGGCCGCTCTGGGCGAGCAGGTAGTCGGGGCGGACGAACGCGGAAGCGGCGAGCGCGCCGATCACCAGGGTCAGGGCGATCTCGCCGAGCCCTTTGCCTGCCGTGCCCCGCACGAACAGGATCAGCCCGAAGACGAATGCCCAGGCCAGCATCAGCCCCTTCAGGCCGAGAGTGTCGACGACGGCATGGTTGTAGGCGTCGGCGGCTTTCTGCGCCGGGTCGGCCAGCATCTTGAGCAGCGGGAACTTGAACGCGTAGCTGATCGCCCAGCACGCGAGGCCGACCACCAGGCGCAGCAGGGTGAACAGGCCCGACATGATGAAGGCGTACGCGTTGGACTTGAAGGAGAAGACGGAGCCGCCCTCGGCCGACAGCTCGTAGCCGTTGATGGGGACGCCTTCGGAGCTGGTGATGTTCAGCGGGGAGAGCAGGTCTCCGCCGCTGGCCTCGGCGGCGTGTGCGACCTGGGCGTTGACGAGCAGGAACACCACGGTGATGAGTACCGTGAAGCCGATGGCCCGCAGCCGGCCGCGATCCAGACACTGCATCAGCGCCTCCGCCGGCCGCTGGAGCGCACCGCGTACACGAGGACCAGTCCGACTACGGGCACCGCCAGCCGCCAGGCGTCCGCCGCGCCCGCCCCGCCCTGCTGCGCACCGGAGGGGGCGGGGGCGCTGGTGCAGGAGTCCTTGGCCGGTCCGGTGATGAGCGCACACGGTGCGGCGGACGCTGCGGGCGGGGTGGGGTTCGGGCTGGCGGCGAACGCCGACCCGATCTGGGGCCACCATGCCTCGGGGACGCCGACCGTCGCGCCGACCGCGATCACGCCGGTCAGTACCGCCAGGACGGCGAGCGCGCCGATGGCCTGGGCCCGGCGCCGGGAACGGTCCCAATCGCTGCTGGTCATTGCACCTGCTCCTTCGCCGTCTCGGCCGCAGGGAGGTCCACGGCGGCGGGCATGAGGTGTTGGCCGGGCGTGGTGGTGATGCCGGACTGGATGCGCTGCAGGCGGGGGATGACGACCTTGACGCGGCAGGTGTTGCCGCGCGGCGCGGTCAGGAGCATCTCGCCCTTCCTGCTCTGGTTACGCAGGGGGGACAGATCGGTGGTGACGATCCGCATCAGCTCGGGATCGGTGCTGTCGAGACCGATGAACTCCAGGCCGCGGCGGGCGATCTTGTGATCCTGGGTGCGGGCGAGTGCGCGGTAGGCGAACAGGCCGCGGTCGGGGCCGAGTTCGTTCTCGTCCTGGGCGCCGGCGAACAGCCCGGCGTTGTGCTTGCGGCCGTCGTGGAGGATCTCGCTGATCAGCGCGGTGCCCTCGGCGGAGTTGGTCAGCCACCACAGCTCGTCCGCCGTAATCGCGCAGAACCGGGTGGGGTCGGCGAACGCGGTCTGGCGGGCCAGTGCCGCAATCAGATACAGCACCGCGCGGCCGATCAACGCTTCCAGGGGCTGCTGGCGCAGTACTTCGGGGTGGGCGAGCGCCTCCCTCGGCGGCAGTGTGAGCCCGGCCGTGGTGATCACGATGAGGTCCGAGTCCAGGTCCTGCTCGAGGCGGACCGGCGGGAGGTTGGGGTCGAACACCATCTGCGCGAGCGGGTTGGAAGCGACGATGCGCATCAGGTCGACCAAGGTGGCGGCCGCCTCGGTGCGGGCGCCGTCACCCCCGCCCGCCATCGTCTGGAGGTGGTCCAGCACCTGGTGCATGGACGGGGCGGCACTTTGAGCGGCCTGCTCAACCGCCCGGTGCAGGACGCCGCCGGCTGCGGTCATCGGGCCGATGCCGAGCTGGAGGGTGAGGTAGCTCAGCGCGTAGTGCGCGCCCTGCGCGGTGCCGGGAAACATGCGCAGCGGGTCGATGGAGACCCCGGCTGCGGCGGCGTCGATGATCTGGCAGCGGCCTGGGGCCGCAGAGCGGGCGAAGGTGGCCCACTCGCGCAGCGGGGTGCGGTCGATGCAGATGGCCCGGCCTCCCCGGTCCACGGCGGACTGGGTGAGCAGTTTCAGCAGCGCGCTCTTGCCGCCGCCGGGATCCCCGCTGACGGCGAACGACGCCGAGGCATCCGTCTTGGGGGCATCCGCGATGTTCAGCAGCACCGGCCGGGTGGTCCCGGTGTCCTGGTCGACGCCGAGCAGCATCCCGTTGGGGTCACCGGCCTCGGTGAGCGTGAGGGCGCCGTTCATCGCCCAGTCCTCTGAGACCTGGTGCTGGACGAACTCGCGCAGCATGTGCGGGCGTACGGCGCCGGGCAGGCCGAGGGTGAAGAGGGCTTCTTGGAGTCCGGCCGGGCGCACCGCCCGGTAGTCCGCCCCGGCCAACAGCGCCGCAAGCGCCCGGGCGCGGGCATCACAATCGGCGGCGCGGGCGGCCCACACGCTGAGCACGGTGACCGACTGGACCTCGACCTCGATCGACGTCCGCGACAGCCGGGCATCCAGCTCACCGAGATCGCGGGCGGCGTCCAGCAGGGTGGAGGGCATGCCGGTGGGGCGCGCGTCGTACTGGTCGGCCTGGTCGACGAGCTCGTTCTTCTTCCGCTGCACCTGCGCCTTGGCCTTCTCGGCTGGTACCAGGTTCAGGTCGATGCAGTAGTCGACGGGAAACGCCAGCCCCTCCAACTGCGCGAAGAGATCGGCCGTCGCGGCGCTGATAGCCGGGGGGCACTCGGCCAGCGCCAGGTGGGCCTGATAGCCGCAGCCGTCCTCCGTCTCCACCTGCAGCCAGCGCCGCAGCAGCGGTGAGGACGTGCCGCGACGCCACCACGGGCCGCGGCCCGCCCGGCCCGTAGTGGAAGCGACGTCGTCTTCCTCGCCGTCCGCGACGTCGCCCTCGGCGGGGGTGATGCCGCCTTCGAGCAGGCGGATTTGGCCGAGGTCGGCGTAGCTCGGCGAGCGCAACTCCCCACCATTCAGGCGCCCGCCGTACAAGGTGCTGGACTCGGCCTGGGCCAACAAAGGCTCCGCCAGCCCCCGGCGCAGCGCGTGCTGCACCATCCACACGACCTCCGCCGGGCGGGCCGGGCGGAAGGAGACCGCGCCCGACAGCTGCGCCTCGATGTGCTCGGCCTGGCGCCGGCAGGCGGTCACCTCGCGGCGGGTGACTGGGGCCGGGGCCAGCCCGAGCTGGCTGGCGAGGTCGGCCCACACCGCCCCGGCGCCGGCCGCCCAGGTGAGCGCCCTGTTCTCGGTGTTCAGCGGCATGGCCAGCCACAGCGTGCGGCGGTGCATCTCCTGGCCCTCCAGGAGGGTGAGCGCCGCCTCGGCGGTCTCGGCCCAGGGGTGCTGGCCCACGTGCCGGGCGGCACTGCCGGCCTGCGGGTCGACCCCGTCGAGCATCCGCAGCGTGACTTCGCCCGCGTCGACCTGCGCGCACAGCCCGTACAGCCGGGGCGTCCCGGACAAGGAGCGCACCAAGTGCGCTGCCTTGGACAGCAGTTCCTCACGGACCTGGGCGGGCAGGTAGGTGCCCTGCACCGTCTCGGTGCCCGCTCTTTGTGCGTCGGGCCCGGGGTGGAGGCGGTAGATGGCCCACACCCCGCCCTGGGCCGACCACAGCAGATGCCCGGCGAGATGACGGATCGGCACCCTCACGACCGCACCCCCTGGCTCTGGCGGGCAGCGGCCTGGGCGAGCAGGCGCTGCGCCGGGGAGGCCACCCGCGCCGGCGTCGCCGGTGCCGGGCGGGCGGACGCCCGCGGCCGTCGCGCACGCGGTGTTGTCGGTGTCCGCGGTCGGTGCACCGGCCGGAGGGGTCCGTCGGTGCGCGGGAGGGCGCTGCCCGCACCTTGGGTACGGGGAGCGGCCACGTCGTCCAGGTCCAGGTCTTCGATGAGGAAGCCGCCCCGCAGGAGGCGCGGTGCGCGGTCGCGGGCGGTGCGGCCGCCGATCCGTCCGGCGGCGGGCTGCGCCAGCAGCGTCAGCCAGCCGATCGCCGCCGGGAGCGGGGCGCGTCCGGCGAACTTGGGGCGGCGCACCGCCCAGATCGCCACCACCCACGCGGCGAGGGGGAGCGGGCCCAGCCAGCTCCACCACGTCACCGTCTCGATCAGCAGCAGTCCGCCACCGGCCGCGACTGCGATCTGCGCGGGCGTGTACGGGCCGAGTGGAATCTTGAAGTCGGCGACCTTGCCCAGTACCCACGGGTGGCGGCGGGCCGTGGTGTAGAAGCGCCCTGTGCGGGGCGCCGCGCTGTGTGTACTCACAGCCCGTCCCCCGTCCGCCGAAGCTTCGCGTGGAGCGGATGCACCGGCACCACCACGGCGGGGGCCGACTTCTTGGTGGGGTTCTTGATCTGATCGGTGAAGATCGCCGCGAGGTCCTCGCGGGACTCGTACAGACCCAGGGCGATCGCCATCAGCAGCAGCGCCCCGATGCCGGCTTTGATGGAGAACCGCTGCACCATGTAGACGACGACGATCACGATCAGGGCGGCCTTCAGCCCCCGGGTGCCCCAGTTGGTGAACATGTCGATCCACGAGTTGCCGAGATCGTCCAACTTCCCGGCCAGCACCACCGAGTGCACGGTGTTCACGACCGGCCACCCCCGCCCGCAACCGAGGCGGTGGCGAACGCGGACACTTCCCAGCGGCCGGCTCGTGCGGTGAGCGTCAGCTCGTAGGCCAGCGGCCACGCCCCCGCTTTGTCGCGGGCCGTGATCTGCACCCGCACCCGCGCCCTCGTGCCGTCCGCCGGGACCGTCTCGGCGGCCGCCGCCTCCTCGACCGCGGTGGCTTGCTCGACCTGGAGGTCGGTGTACGACGTCCCGGACAGTGCCGCCAGCTGTACCCCCGGGGCCAGATAGCGGTCCACCTGACCGAGCCCGGTGAGATAGGCGCGCAGGAACTCGGCGACGGTGGCGGCGAGCACCCCCTTCGTCGGCAGGCTCACCCCGTACGCCGACTCCGGGCTCTTCGCCGTCGTGGGACCGGCCACCTGACCGGGCGCCCCGGTGACCGCGAACGAGCCCCCGTCCGCGCCGGCCACGACGGGCACCGCGAAGTAGCGCACCGAGAAGTCGGCGTACTGCGCAGCCACCGTCACCGACCACTGCCCGCCCTCGCGCTGCGCACTGCGCACCGCCACTGCGCGCTCGAGCACCGGCTGCGCACCTTCCGGCCGCGGCAGCGGAACCGACGGCGCCAGGGCCTGGGCGAGACGTGCCTGCGCACTGTTCTCGTCGCTGCTGGTGCTGCGCAGCCAGGCCGCCAGGTACAGCTCGGCATACCCGGACGGATCGGCGGCCGCCGGCGTGCGCACCGTGCTGCTCGACGGCGCCGGGGCGGCCGCAGCCGGCGCGGCGGGCGACGGCAGGGCCGCCACTGCCAGGGCGAGAGGGCCGCACGCGAGTGCGCCCCACACCCCCCAGCGCCCGAGCCGGACCTGACGGCGCATCCGGGCCAGGGCTACCCCCGCAGCCATCGGCGGCTCCTGGCCGCCCGAGGACCGTGTCGCAGGAGACATGTGGAACTCCCAGGTAGAAGCGGTGTGTTGCTACCTGGACGAAACCCGTCACCTCCGACCGATTCGCCGACCGATCTGCCCCCTCCACGGTCACGAAGCGGCCACAAATCCGTGGAGGGGGCAGTGGAGGGGGTCCCTCCACTGGCCCCTCCGCCCTCCGCTGCCCCCTCCACGGCGGTCTCCCCGTTCAGCCACCGGCGCGCCACGGCCTCCACCCCGGACGTCGTGTGGTCCGTCGATGGCCGGCGCCCGAGGAGTCCATCGGCGGTGCGCGCTTCCCGCTCCGTGGGCCGATGCGCACCCGCCCGGGCACCGGCCGGGCCGTTGAGCTGAAGGGGCTGCTGCGCACGGTGCGCAGAGCCGGTGACCGAGTGCGCAACCTGCAGCCAGGAACGCCGAGCCGGTCCACTGCGCATCCGGCGGTGCGCAGCGCGGGTGACGGACCAGTGCCGGCCGGGGCGCCTCGCTCACACCGCGACTGCGCACCGCCCGGGTTGGCCGGTCAACGGGGGGCGAGCCAGATGCGCTGCTCGGTGCCGTCCGTGGAGAGCGTCATTCCGTAGTCGGGGAGCCGGCCCCAGCCGTAGGCCGACCACGGTTCGGGTTCGCGTTGTCCGCGCAGCCGCATGAACGCCACCGCGCCAACGAACCGGCCCTCGGCGCCGCCTTTCCCGTCGGCCACCAGGCGCACCAGGGCGTCGGTGCCGAACGGCGTGGCGACCGGCACCACCAGAACCCCGCCCGCGGACAGCTGGTTCGGCCACGCGGGAGGGATCCGGTACACGCTGCCGGCCGCGATGATCCCGGCATACGGTGCGCCCGCCGTGTGCCCCGCTTCGCCGTCCCCGGTGATGACGTTGGCCTCCCAGCCGCCGTCGGCCAGGACCCGCCGTGCCTGTGTGGCGATCGCGGGGCCGATGTCCATCGTGGTGAGGCGGACGGTCCCGAGCCAGGCCCGCAGCAGGGCCGTCCCGTAGCCGTAGCCGGTGCCGATCTCCAGCACCGCCCCCTCCACCCGGCCTAGCAGGCGCAGCATCCACACCACGACCGACGGGCACGACAGCGAGGAGGTGAACACCCCCTTCGCGGGCGCCACTCGCTCCGCTGCCCCGTCGTCGAGCTGAGTGATCAACGCAGTGTTCGGGTCGTACACCCGCCGCGCCCACTCCACCGGCTCTACCTGCCGGTCCAACAACCGCCACCGTCCCGCAGCGTCGCGCTCGGGCAGCCAGACCCGGGTGGGCACGAACCGTTCCCGGGGCACCGCCTCGAACGCCGCCCGCAAGCCCGGCGCTCCGTCGAAAGCGCCGCGGGCGGTGAGCGCCTCGGCGCACGCGTGGCGCAGTACGGGAAAGTCGATGCTCACGCCAACTCCGGCCCGTCGGTGGACGGGGGCGACGGGTCGTCATCGTGGTGCCCGTTCTCCGAGGGATCCTGCGAGGCGGGGGACGGGGGGATCTCTTCGGGGTCTTCGGGCTGCGGTCCGTGGCCGTTGGGATGCGACACCGTGGCACCTCCTTGCTCCACCGCCCATGCTCCTCGCCCGGCTGACGGCGCGGAAGTCACCCGCGCAGCGGGCCCCTCCGGTGCGCACCCCCGGTGAGGGGCCCCTCCACCGGTCCCTCCATGGTGCGCGGCGTGGAACGTCATCGGATCGTGACGCCTGGTGGGGGCATCCGGTCGGCGTTCCGGTCGGAGGGCACGGGTGGACTCAAGGCATGGAACATGCGCACGACGCCCTGCCGCTCGCCCCGGACATCACCGCCTCACCGACTACGGGTTCCGGCACCCGCCGACCTGCCGTGCCGTCGGCTGGAGGCTCGCGATGAGCGGCTACGGGGCGGGGATTCGGCGCGGCGTGATGGCCGGGGACCGCTTCACCCAGATCTCCAACTCCCTCTTCCGCGACCCGCGGATCAGCTTCAAGGCCAAGGGCCTGTTCGGGCTGATCTCCACCCACCGGGACGGCTGGCGGGTCACCGTGGCCGAGCTCGCCAGGTGCGCCACCGACGGACGGGACGCGGTCAACAGCGGCCTCAAGGAGCTGGAGCAGCACGGCTACTTGACCCGCGACCGTGAGCGGAACGAGGACGGGACGCTCGGCGAAGCCGTCTATGCCATCACCGACATGCCCGCGCACCTGTACGACCTGCTGGGGGATGCGGCCCCCACAGTCCTGGTGCCGCAAACGCGCAGGTCGCAGCCAATGACGGGAAATCCAGCATTGGATAACCCTGTTCTGGCTGATCCGGCACCAAAGAACACCAAGAGAAAGAAGACCAACAAGCAGAACACCAGCCCCGTCCATCCGTCCGTCCGTACCGGGCCCGCGCGCGAAAACGACGACCACCCGGCCCCCACCGAGGCGCCGGACCGGATCGAGGCCACTGCGGGCGTCCGGCTGCTGCTCGCCATCGGGATGCAGCACCCCAACCTGCTGCTGACCGGATCGGCGCTCCGCGACCAGGGGCAGATCGCCACCGCCCTTCTGGAGAACGGCTGGAGCGCCGAGCACCTCGAGCACCTCATCGCCGACCGCCCGCTGCCCCACCCGGTCCGTACGTCGGTTGCCGCGATCATCGCCGCCCGGCTCCGCGCCGCCCAGAGCACCCCGACGCCCCACCCCGCCGGGCTCACCGTCTGCGAGCGGACAGGAGCGGGGGCCGCCGACCGATCCCCGACTGAGGCCGTCGCCCTGCGGGTGCTCGTCGAATGCGCCGCCTGCGGCAACCCCGGCCCGGCACCGGGAGAAGACCTCTGCCCGGCCTGCCTCAACTGGCCGCCATGTACCACCTGCACCGGACCCACCCCGCGCCGCGCCCACCCCAGCAGCGACGGCCGCTGCACCCCCTGCACCCTCGCCGCCGCTTCCCCGTGGGATCCGGCGGCCCCGAGCGCCACCTGAACCTCCATCCCACGCACGCCCCTTTCGAGCGGACCGAGGAGATCATGACCACCGAACCCCGCCACCCCCTGCCGGAGCCGGAGCTGCGCCCCTTCGCCACTGAGCCCGGGCGCTGGCAGCGTGAACTCCAGCGGACCCGGGCCCGGCTCGCGGCCACGGCCCTCGACGGAGGCCCTGGCTACCGCCGGGAGGGCCACCGCGGAGAGGAGCTCACCCGGATCGACGAGCGCACCGAGTGGGGATGGCTGCGCTGGCAGACCCCGTCGTCCGAGGACGCACCGGTGGTGCCGCTACAGATCGCCGTGCTGCCGCCGGCGCCGTCCCGTGCCGCGCGGCTGGCCGGCCGTTGGCTCACCCGGCGTCCGCCTCTGCGGATCTACTTCGATGCGCGCTACCGGTTCTGGGTCACCAGCACCACCGTGCTCGCCGCCTTCCTCTCGCTGACCTGGGTGGGCGCGGCGATGGCCAAGGGACTGCCGGCCGACGTCGGGGTGCCCCTGATGCTGCTTATCCCGGCACTCGCCGAGCATGTGCCCGGGCGCCTTGACGCGCGGGCCCGGGTGCACGCACGGATCGTCCAGGACGAAGCCGGTCTGCGGGAGATGCAGCGCTTCATCGGCTGCCACCAGATCATCCAGGCCGCCGACGACCACGAGACTCCCGAACTGGCCCGGGCCGTCGAGCTCGGCCATCACCTGCTGTGGGACATCGCCGGGGTGCTCACCCAGCCCGCCGCCGTCCCCGTCCACGAGCGGCTCCTTGCCCGCGAGGACCGGTTCACCCAACTCGCCTGCCAGGCGGTCGAGACCCGAGCCGCGAAGCAGGAGCGGGACCATCGCATCACCCGCACCGGATGGGACAGGGGCACAGCCGAGACCATGGGGCGGCCGGTCGAGAGCGCACCGGAACGGGAGCTCCTGCCCGATGCGTTGATCGAGGAGGCGACCCGCGCACTGCACCGGGCCGCGACCGCGTACCGCGCGGCCACGGACCATCTCCAGCAGCTGGACCATTCGGGCAGGAGCCCGCGCCCCACGGCCGCCCTCGACTCCGAGCTCGGCTGCCCCACCGCACCATCCCTCCACCCGCGCGAAGGAGGGAGCGCCCAGTGACCGAGCAGCGATCGACCGCCGTGCTTCCGGCGCCCGACAGGATCGTCGACCCCGGCCTGCCCTACCGCCAGCGCACCCTGGTGCTGCAGGCACCCCACGCTCTGCTGACCCCGGCCGGCGCGGACACCGTCCCCCGTCCCCGGCTGCGCTCGCCGTTGCGGCCCGCCCTGGCGGTGCTGCTCAAGGGCAGCATCCCTGTCGCGATCGGTGCGCTCCTTCTGTACGGACTGGACCGAGCCGCCGCCCCATCGAGCAGCCGCCACCCGTTCGCTCTTGAAGCCCTGGCACAGGACCTCGCGCAGAAGGCCGTTCCGTACGTGCACGCCGGGCTGATGGTTCTCGCGGTGCTCGTCGGGGTGATCGCCCTCCTCGCCGCTCTGGAGTGCGCCAGCGACAACCGGTGGCTCAAGGCACTCGCCGACGCGCACGGCCACTACGTCCTGGTCGACGAACTCACCGACGACGCCCGGGACTTGCTGCACCGTGCCCATCGTGCCCAGCACGTCATCCTGGAGTCCCGGGTGCACCGCGAGGATCTGATCGACCGTACTGCGAACGAGCACATGCTCCCCGCGCAGCTGTGGGAGATCGCGTTGTCGCTGGCTCTGTACAGCAAACTGTGCCGTCAGGAACCTGACCATCCACAGGGCGCCGCCCTGATCAGGGTGCTGCACGACCGGCGGCGCGCGCTGGAGACCAGCCTGCGCGGGATCACCAGCCGGGTGCGGGCCCTGGAGGACTACGCGCAGCAGAGCGCGGAGGCGGACGCGCGGTATGCGGAGCTCGAGCAGATCCAGTACCTCAGTGACCGGAGTGACCAAGTGCTGGACCTAGTAGCGCGGACCGCAGGAGACGAGCATGCCGTCGAGGAGGTCACGGGCATGGCCGCGCAGGCCGAGTCCGTCACGGACGCCTTCGGCAAGGCGTTGCGCGAGGCCCAGGAGGCGGGGCGAGCGGCTCTTCCCTGATGAGCCGGTAGGGGGTGACCGGTTCGCCGAGGCCATCGAGGACGGTTCCTATTCCGTCACTCGGGCCCCGTCCCAGCAGACCGGCATGATCAGCGGCGACGTGCCGTAGCCGACAGACCGCCGGATCGCTGCCCGGGCGCGTCTCATCAAGGAGACGGACGTACGACGATGCAGAACCCGGAGCGTGAATGATAGAAGCTTGGTATCATTCGGTCATGCTCTACTCGATGCCTCGCCTCGAACCCGCCGATCTCCAGGTCCTGGAGCAGGTCGACGCCATGCGGGACCAGCTGCGCCACGCGGTGCAGCAGGCCCCCATGAAATGGACCCTCGACCTTCGCAAGGCGCTGACGGCGAGCGCGATTGCCGCGTCGAACACGATCGAGGGCTACCGGGTCGACGCCACCGACGTGGCCGACCTGATGGACGGCGAGCGCGAGGGGGTGGACGCGAGCGAGGAGAACAAGGCAGAGACGCTCGCCTACCAGCAGGCCATGACGTACATCCAGTCCCTCCACGACGTCGAAGACTTCCACTACAACAAGGAACTCCTCAACGCACTGCACTGGATGCTCCAGGGCCACCACCACCCGCTGAAGACCGCTGGGCAGTGGCGCAAGACCTCCATCCGCATCACCGCCCCCGGCGACGAACTCGCCACCGACTACGAAGGCCCCGACCAGGACCTGGTGCCCGCGCTGATGAGCGAGTTCGTGGACTGGCTCAACGACGGAGACCTGGACCACCACGTACTGATCCGGGCGGCGATGGCGCACCTGAACCTGGTGAAGATCCACCCCTGGTCGGACGGCAACGGACGGATGTCCCGCTCCCTGCAGACCCTCCTCATTGCCCGCGGCGGCGTCCTGGCCCCCGAGTTCTCCTCGATCGAGGAGTGGCTGGGCATGCCCGGCAACACCTGGGAGTACTACAAGGTGCTGCGCGAGGTCGGCGGCCCCGTCTGGTCCCCCGACCGCGACACCCTGCCGTGGATCAAGTTCAGCCTGCTCGCCTACCACCAGCAGGCCCAGCGGGTGCAGTTCCGCGTCGACCGCTCCAATGGCTGCTGGATGCAGCTCATGGACGCCAAGGACGAACTCGGCCTGAGCGAGCGGCAGATGACCGCCCTGCACGAGGTGGCGATGACGGGCCGGGTGCGGCGCTCGCGCTACGAGAAGGCCGAAGCCATCAACACCCAACAGGCCACCCGTGATCTCCAGACCCTGACCAAGGCCCAGGTCCTCACGGCGGTCGGCCAGACCAAGGGCCGCCACTACACCGCCGGCCCCCGCTTCCCCCAGGACGTCCTGGCCACCGCCCGGCGACCCCACACCATCGTCGATCCGTACGCCGCGTAGCGAGCAACTGCGTTCAGTTCTCGCTAGGCGGAGACGCGCAGGTGAACGATCTCGTCGCGGGCTCGTTGTTCGCGGGACGCCATCGACAGCAGAACCGCGGACTGGAGCCGGTTCAGCGAGGCTGCCAGGTGACGGCACCTCGGACACGCCCAGGGCCACCCGTGGCGACTGAACCGGACGCTGCCACCCGGCGGACTACAGCGCCAGACGCCTCAGGAAGCGAGCACTCTCTCGCTCGAGCCATTTGTCTGCCACCTGCTCTCACCTCAGTGGTTGCCGCGGCTAGCAAGAAGGAAGCGGAGAGTGCCGGGCCGCTCGGCCCACTGGAGCCGAAGCTGGCAGCCTCTCCATCACGACCTGGTGCAGGGCGCCGAGGGGAACTCAGGGGTGTCGACGAGCGGGATGGGTCTGCCGGCTCCGGCAGGGTGCACTTCGATGGAGCCGTCGGTGTTGAGCAACGCCCGCCGACCGGGGTAGGTCTGTTCGACCGTGACGACGTCACGCTCGTCGAACACCCCGCTGAAGACGAGGACCCCGTTGACCAACTCGGTTTTGAAGGCGCTGGTGGGCCACCGATGGAGAAAGGCTTCAACCGTCATCGGCTGCTGAGGGGCGGGGAGGTCAGGACCAGGCATGGTGCATTCCTCGCTGTGCGGGCGGTCGGGGCTGGACCGGGAGAACGCTTCCCACGCCCACACGAGGGGCGGGAGCAACAGGTAGCCCGAGAGAGGACGTTACTCCGCGTCCGGCGGCGGTGCGACGAAGCGTTCGCCCCCGCTGCCCGCACAGACATGGCAGCCAGCGTCTTGCTCATGAGCAGGGGGCCCCGAGCCTATTCGGCCTCGCGCTGGATGCCGTACTCGTAGGCGACTTCCCACCGGACGTCGGGGACGACGATGTCGGCGGTTTCCACGGGGCGGCCGCCGGTGTCGTAGTAGGTGCGCTCGATGACCAGGACGAGGTCGCCGAGGCTGATGCCGAGCAGGTTGGCCTGCGCCTGCGTGGCACGGGCGGGCCGGGGAACCTCTACGGTTTCATTGACGGTGATCCCGATGAACTGCATCCGCTCGGCCACCCCCTTGCCGGCCATCGGGCCCATCTCCGGCAGCAATACCGGCGTATCACCGGTGATCGCCATGGGCTCCCAGCTGACGGAGGTGTGCACGGGCTGGCCGTCGGCAAGGAACTCGTAGGCGGTGCGCACACAGAGGTCCCCCGGGGCGATGCCGAGCCGCTGCGCGATCTCGTCCGGAGCAGGGGTACGGGCCTGTGAGTGGGCATCCCAACTGCCGTTGACGCCCAGCTCGGCCATGTCGGCCTCGAACGGGCTGACCCCGCGCCGTTCCCGGTGGCGGGAGCGGACCAGGCGCCGCCGCTCGCGCGGCACTCGCACGTAGGTGCCGACGCCCGCCCGGCCCTCAAGGAGCCCTTCGATGATCAGCCGTTCCTGCGCCTTCTGGAGAACGTTGGGGCCGACCTTGTAGTGGGCGGCGAGCTGGGCGCGGGAGGGCAGCTTGTCGCCGACGGTCCATTCCCCGGCGGCCAGTCTGCGGCGCAGATCGTCGGCGACCTTCTGATAGGGCGGCGGCTCGTCGGGGACCATGCGGGATCTCCGTACTGCTCGGAACGACGGTGGTGGGGCGGGTGCTGGCGTCCCGGTTGACAAGCTAATGCATTAGGAACAAACTAATGCATTAGCGCTACGTTACGTGATCGACCGCGTGCGGGGGGACCTGTGAACTCGTCGGCGAGGACCGCGGCCACCGCGCTCGCTTCGATGCTGAAAGCCGAGCTCGGCACGACACCCCGCACCGACGAGACCCCCGACCTGATCCGCATAGAGGCCGACGTGCCCGACGACCTGAGCGAGACCGCCCACACCAGGCTGCTCGCCACCCTCACCAACGCGGCCGTCCGCTTCGGACACGACCTGACCGGTGACAAGAGGTCGGTCTTCTGGGTCGAGGTCGACCGGAGGAGCGAACCGTGACCCACCCCGGCTCTCCCGCGAAGGCCCCGCAGCACCACTGCGTCACCGCCGGCCACGGGGCTGAGACACCGGTGCCGCTGGACGCCGTCGAGATCACCGCGACGATCGCCACCATCCTGGAACCCCGCTCCCGTGTGCCCTCCGGGGAGACGAGCACCCGCTGGCACGAGCGCCTGCGCGAGCACCTGAGCCTGCTGACCGCCACCATGGCCGAACGCATCGAGTCCGAGCCCCACGCGGGCACCCCGTACGCAGAACTCGTCACACTCGCCCTCCTCTTCATCCGGGACAAAGCCGCGGCCGGCCTGCCCGGTGACCCTGAACTCGCCTACAGCGCGGTGTGCGACCTCGCCCGCCGGTGCCGCACACTCCTCGGCCTGGTTGCTGACGAACCAGAAGGTCTGCGGTGAGCGCATACGCAGAGGGGAGCAAGGCAGACACCAGCGCACCGAGCGTCGCTGAGCAGCGCGTCATGAGCGGCCACGCCGTACATTGGGTACTTACCACTCACGCTGCGCGGCGAACCCGTAGCGGATCCTCAGGTGCGCCGACCGACACTGCCCGTCCGACCCTGAGCAGGGTCATTCCGCCTGGAATCCTCGATGGCGATTGCCCCGCGGGCCTCAAGGTTCTCGCCACGCCGGAACGGGCAGTCCTGAAATTCTTAGTCGTTGGCGGGACAGACAGCTCCATGGCCAAGGCACTCGGCGCGGGGGCTGACGAAGTGTCGTGGTGTGTCCGAAAGTTGATTAAGCGGGTGGGACATCAGACCACGCGAGCTGGTCTTGTCGCGCTCGCGTTACGTCACCATCTGGTCGACCTACCCGAAGCCCCGCACCCTGGTTGGCTTCCGGACGATGTGATGGCGCTGCTGTGGTCCATGGCCTCTGGACGGGCCTTCAAGACCTTCGTGAAGGAGGCGCGTCTTCGTACCTGGGAGGCCGAACGGATACGCACCGACATGCGCAGCCGCCTTCAGCAGTCCCATAGGCGTGAAGAGACAGCAGCTGCGCTTACGCCCGGGCGCACCATGTACTTGGCTTGGCCTGCCTTAGCGGAAGAAGCAGGATGGACCTTGCCTGGTCCCTCTGCCTGCGGTCTTAACCGTGCAAGCGGGGCGCCACCGTAGACATCGCGGCCTGGCACGCTCTCACCAACGCGCTGACGGCAGTGGCACCGAACAGGACCAGCATGCCGGCCAGGGCGTTGAGGCCGCCGACCACGAACAGTACGACGCGCATCGCCTTGACCCGGCCGGGCATGGGCAGCGGCGGCAGGTAGTTGCGGGCCCCGGGGCTGGCTGGGATGGGGGGAACGGGGCGGGGCGGTGGTCACAACGACTCCTGGGTGATGCTCGGGTATGTGCTTCATCCCTACAGACGGGTTGGGGCGCGATGTATTACAGGCCGCCTCAGTCCGGGGATACCTCGGTCGATTCCGCTTCCGGATGGGCCTGCCGGGTGGATACTCGGTCGGCTGTTGCCGGGGCCCGCTCGTGCCGCGTTCCTTTAGATCGCGGGCAGCGGGTCCCGGACGCGTCCGAGGGGCTGACCTGCCCGGAGGGGCGCCGGTAGGCTGTCTAGACCTTCGGGTACACATGTACGAGACTGGCCCGCTTCCCCCGCACTCGACGTGGGGGAAACGGGCCAGTCGTCTATACGCGCCGGATCAGATCCGGCCGTTGGCCACATCGCCGATGAAGCCGGCGAACACGGCAGGGTTCAGCAGCAGCGCGGGGCCGCTCGGGTCCTTCGAGTCACGGACAGCGACGCTTGCGTACGCCGTGGCGACCAAATCGGCGATCTCAACGCACTGGCCTTCGTTGTTGCCGCTGTACGAAGACTTTTTCCAGGCCGCGCCGTCAAGCTCAGAGGCCATGAGCGTGCGCTGCCCGTTGTTAGTGATCACTTGTGGAGTCCTTCCAGGTGCTCGGTGATGAGATCCCGTGATTTGTCCGCGGGAAGTGCTACGCGGGCGATGCCCGCAAACTCGGTCTCCAGGTAGCTGACCTGGTCGGGGTTCTCGGTGTGAGTGCCGCCCATAGGGTTGTCCACGCTGGCCACCGGAACCCACGGGTGTCTGAACGTGAGAATTGTGCTCGCTCCGTTTGAGCCGAATGCAGGGTGCGTGGTCATGGGCAGGATCTGGATCGTGATGTTGGGCAGCTCTGACAGGTCGAGGAGTCGGCGGAGCTGATCACGCATGATCGCCGGTCCGGACTCGAACGTCGCGTGAAACGCCGACTCGGGCACAAGCGCATGGAAGTTCACGGGGTGCTCGGTGCGGGTCAGGATCTCCTGTCGCGCCAAGCGAATGGACACCAGCGTCTCGGCTCGGTCTGGTGGGACGGCCATAGGCGCACGTCCGATCATCTCCCGCACGTAGCCGGGCGATTGGAGTGGTCCGGGCACGATGGATCGGTGCTGCATGCGGACAGTGACAGCGTCCGATTCGAGGTCGATGAAGTCGATCAGGCTGTCGCTGACGCGCCCGATGTATGGCCTCCACCAGCCACCGCCCGGCGGATCCTCGGCGACCCGTGCCACCTCGTCCACCGCTGCTTCGTCGTCGATGCCATAGAACGCGGCAAGCTTGCGTACGTCCTGTGCCGAGATCTTGTAAAGGCCGCGTTCGACCCTGCTCAGGCGTGTGCTGTCCCAGGTCATGAGCTTCGCTGCGTCGCCGGACTTCAACGTGCCGCGCCAGCGCCGCAGTTGGCCACCTACCCGACGCCTCTTGAGAGTCGGCGTTGCGGTTTTAGCCGTCGCCGTCGCGGAGTTGTCAGTCATGGACGCAGTCTGGCACGTCGAAGACTGGTCTGACGATGGGGATAAGCGTTCTGTCTTTTTGCGGGTCCTGTCGTTCATGTTGCGCTGATACGAGCAATAGGAGCATGCTGAAAGCCCAACAGGCCACTGCTATACGGCAGTTGAGTCGCATCTGTGACGTATTGGCCAAGGCTTGTTGGGCTGCACAAGGGCCGGTCTCATCTCCCCGCCGGCCGTGTGGGCGCCGCTCTCGTCCCTGCCCCCCTTGCATTCCAGGTCGGGGGCGGCGCCTCCCAGACCACTGGAAGCCCACTGACGGAGACACCTCAATGTCACCGAGTACGGCACGTACAGCAGTCCCCAGCAACGACACGACGTGGACGGACACGGACCCGGAGCGGGACGTCCTCGCGAAGATCACTGGGAAGGCGCCGGGGCGGATACCGACGACAGGAGAGCGTCTCAAGGCGCTGAGGCAGAGGCTGAACGATCCGGTCCTCGCCGAGCGGCCGCCTCGCCGCCGAAGGGTCGTGGGGTATCTCCAGGCGCTGCCCGGCCAGGCCACGGCGGATGCGGAAGCGACGCTGCGCACGGACGCTGACCGGCGCGGCTGGGACATGACGAAGGTGTTCATCGACCCGGTCGGGACGCTGCCGCCCAGGAAGCGCGATGACTGGTTGATGGCCCGGAAACACGTATACGAGGGCTACGCGGATGGGGTGATCGTCCTGGACCGCAGGCACATCAGCGCGGACGAGCACGAGTACGTCGCCGAGCTGGAATTCGTGTGCGGCCGCCGTGGGTTCGTCGCCCTGGTCGTGGCCGAGACCGACGTGTGAAGGGCGCTGTGGCTCCGTTATCGCGCGCCATCGCGTGGATGGACAAACGCGGCTGGGGCTGGCGGCAGTGGTGCCTGAACCTGCTGATCGTCGCCCTGGCAAGCCTTGTGGTCATGCCGGTCCTCGTGTCGGCGAACTCAAAATGAGGAGAGAGATGTTCGAGGCGTTCGGCGACAGCCGTCCCCCTGCGCGTCTGGAGAAACGCAGCCCGCAGGACGCCCGTCAGCGGATCGAGGCGTCCCTGCCGATGCCCGAACCCGGGCCTGACGGAGCCCCGTCGGTGGATCTCTTCGCGGTCCCCGCATCGCAGACGCCCGCCGGGACTGGCACTGGCCTGGGCCGTCTGCACCGCATGTCGAAGATCGCCACAGTGCGCAACGAGCAGGGAGCGGGATCGTGACAACAACGCACGCCGTCACACCGGACGTGGCCACCTGGAACCGGTGGCACGAGAAGGAGTCGAACAGGCTCACGACACAGCCCGAAGAGGAGCAGTTCCTCACCCGGGTGGCACCCACGCATGGTCAGCGCGCTGTCGATCTGGGCTGCGGGACAGGTGAGTGGACGCGCCGCCTGGGCTGGTGGGGTATGCAAGTCGTCGGCTACGACAACAGCCTGACCGCGATCCAGAAAGCGCACGCCGAGCACGCGACACCTGACGTGACGTTCGAGCTGTGGGACGTCGACTCCGAGCCAATCCCGAAGGACCTGACCCCCGGCAGCCTCGACCTGGTGTCATGCCGCCTGAGCTTGCCGTACTTCGACCGCCAGCGGCTCCTCGTCGACGCCGGGCGCTGGCTCGCCCCGTGGGGAACGTTCTACGCGATCACACCGATCGTCAAGGAGGGCCAGGTCCAGGACCTCTATCACCGGGGCCTGACGTTCGCCGAGCTCGACGCCCTGGGTACCGGCTGGTCGACGCGCGTGACGTGGCTGGTCAACGCGTCGCACATGGCGATCGCCCTGACCGGCTACGGCGGCTGACCACCTCATCAACTACCGCGGTGATTCTTCAGCACCACAAGGAGAAGCTTCCGCCTGCCGACCGGTTGCCAGGGCCCGATGCCCGTGACGGAGGCCCGGCCGGCAGGCGGCCACAAATCCCCGGAGCAGCGCGACCGTTGGGCCGAGCCTGAGCGGCCTCCCCTGCGCGGCGACCGCGCTGCTCCGGGCCCCACCGCCTCTACTGATCGGAACATCATGCCCCTTCTGGTCTCTGCCGCCGCCCGCACCACCCCGAACGTCCCGGCCGGTCCGCGGGTGCCGCTTGCCGAGCGCGCCCACAGGCAGCACGACGGCGACGTACCGGCCGTCGTCTGCCGCGTCACCGAGACGGCGGGCAACGTGCCGTCGGCGTCGGCGTTCCAGTCCGCTCTCTGAAGGGGGTAGGCCGGCGCGGCTCGCGGCCTACCTCTCTCGGCGGCTTCGCCGCCTGAGAGCCCCAAGGACGGTCTGGGAGCTGACAGGAGCCCGGACTGGCATGGAGCAGGACAACCAGAGCTACGGCCTCAGCTCTGGCCCCCTTCCCTGCTTCTTGCGCCGCGTGCGGTGTCTCATCCGGACACCGTGTGCGGCTGCTGCCCGGTTCCGCCGCCTTCCTCTCCATCTCCCGAGGAGGCGGCGGGCCGGTCGGTACATGAACTCCCCGCCCCGGCCTGGGGCGGGTTCGGTGACCGGAAGGACATGAGTATGCGTTTCGACGAGCAGCGTCAGCGTCACGGCCAGCACGCGGCACCAGTTACCAAGCGCATCCGTGACCGCATCCGGCACGGCACGCTCCAACGGGGCCAACGCCTGTTCGCGTCGCGGATCGCGCGCTCTTTAGGCGTGTCCCCGGCCGATGTCACCTGCGCGTTTGCACAGTTGTCCCGCGAGGGCCTGCTCACGCCCACGTACAGCGACGACTACTTCCGCACGTGGGTCGTGACCGGGAGGCCAAGCGGTGACCATCCGCCACATACGCCCCCCGCAACACGTCGCTTGAGACGGCCTGAACTCGCCTTGCCGTCGATGCGCCATGCGCGGCGAACTTAGCGCACTCCGCGGCCCGATCCCCTCAACAAGAGGAACCCGATGCCCTCTTTCGACGTATCCGATCAGGACCGCCTGGACGAGCTGTTACGGGCCTTCTACACCGTGCCCCGCCTGGGGCAAGTGCAGCTGAGCGACGACGGCGGCCCGTCGAAGCGGAGGCCTGGACCGTGTCGCCCCCGCCAGGCAAGGAAGGCATGGCGTCCACCGTGATCGTGCGCGGCCACCGCCCTTCCTGAACACCCCCCCAAGACGGCCCGGGTTGCCCCGGGCCTGGCCGTAGGGCAACGGCGCGCGAGTTCGGGACCCTCTTAAGCGGGGACGGTCCCCGAGCGCACGTCTCGCCCCGCGGTGGCCGCGCCCGGCTCTAGCCCGGGGCCGGGCGCGGCACCCCTCGAACGGGGCCCGGACTCCATCCGGTCCGGCCCTGGCCACAGACGGCACGCCACAGCTCCGGCTGCGGGCCCCACTCTGTGGCCGCTGTTCCGGCACCGAACCGCCGGCACAGCACCCCCGCCCGGCCCCGCCGCTTCCCCCTCTTGTTCGGCGGCGGGGCCGGGCACAACACTCTCCTGGCACGACACCGGAGAAAGGCCCCCCATGTCCGAAGCCATGAATGCCGGCCCGTTCATCGACCTGCCGAAGGAGCTGGAAGACAGCCTGATCCAGATCGGAAGCACGCTGCCTGCCTGGGAAGTGCAGGACATCTTCTTGGCAGACTCGACCATCGAGCAGTACCGGTCCGAACTGGAGTCAGCTCCGCACTTCACCGCGGTCAGGAGCTCGCTGCTCGGTGCTCTCCACGGCGACTATGGCGGGTACGCCGTGCTGCGCCTGGGGAACCTCGCCAAGGTGCTCGGGGCCGACGATGACCGGTTCCTGCGGCTGGTGACGGGCTTCGCGGCCGAGGTGGCTGTCCCCTTCTCGCCCTTCCCGCGGTGGCCGCTGTGGAAGGACATCGGGGTCAAGGTCGACAAAGACCCGGGCAAGTCCAGCGGTATCGGGTACAACGCCTTCCACATGGATCTGGTGAACGCGACCCGCCCCCCGGACTACACCACGCTCCTGTGCGTTCGCCCCGACCCGCTCGGTGGCGGCCGCAGCATCCTCTCCGACGCCCACGCGGCGGTGGCGCGACTGTCAGAGGACGGCCGCGCGCTGCTGGCCGAGTCGGCCTACTACTACGGGACCTTCTTCGACCTGTTCGGCGTCGGCGAGGAGTACAAGCCGTTCCCGATCCTGGACGGCTCCGACCAGGGCGAGGGGTTCGTCCGGTTCACCGCCAAGATGTTGAAGAGGTCCGCGCTCGGCGAGGCGCACGCCGACGCCGCCAGGCAGCTCGTCGAAGAACTCGTCCGAGGTCAAGTCTCCTTCATGCTCCAGCCCGGGGACTACCTCATCGTGAACCAGCGCAGATTTCTGCACGGCCGAGAGGCGCTCCGCAGCGGTCAGGAGACCGTCCCAGTCTCCGACCGTCGGCTACTCCTCCAGTTGTTCCTGCGTGCGAGGGACGCCAACGGCTCGGCCGCGTAGCCGGCCGATGGCACCGGTGCCCCACCGAGTTCCGCCCCCAGATCCAGCCCCCGAGCACGCGGCACAGCCGCAGTGCTCGGCATGGTCGGGTGCCTGCCGGAACGGTCGCGCACCGGGCTTCCCGGGCCCGTGCGCGTTAGACGCGCGAGTTGCGCAGCGACTGCCACACAGCGCCGGCCAGCGCCCACGTTGCCCGCGGGACCGACAGATCCTCGTGCTCGCGGTACAGCTTCCAGTTGTACTTGACCAAGGACATCTTGTTGGAGGACAGCGATCCCGCCTGACCCGCCCGGTACACCGCAAGCGGCTCGGCCAGGCCGCGGGCGTCAGCGCCGTCCCGCATGATCGACAACCACAGCGCGTAGTCCTGGCGCTTGCGCATCTCCGGCATGAGCCTGGTGCCCAGGACAGTGCGGTCGTACATGGCGGTGAGAGCACCGATGTGGTCCTGGACCAGCATCGCGCGGTAGTCCACGTGCGCCCGCGCCCGGATCACCCGCCCGTTGGGGACCCAGTCGGTGCTCTCGCCGTCGTAGTCGGCGTCCATCTTGAAGTAGCTGGTGAACGTCAGCGGCGCATCGCCCTCGGCGGCGAAGGCCAGCTGCTTCTCGGTCTTCTCCGGCAGCCACATGTCGTCGGAGTCGAGGAACGCCACGTAGTCCCCGCGGGCCCGCTCGATCGCGAGGTTGCGAGCCCGGCCCGCACCACCCCGCTCGGGCGCCGACTGCGGCAGCACGCGCTCGTCCTGGGCGGCGAACTCGCGCAGCAGATCCATCGAGCCGTCGGAGGACTGATCATCGGTGACCAGCAGCTCCACGTCGCTGTGCGTCTGTGTGAGCACCGATCGGACGGCCGCGCCGAGGGTGGCCGCCGAGTTGTAGACGGGCATCACGACTGACACCAGGGGCACAGCACATCTCCTTGCCAGATCAGGAATGACGGTTCATTCAAGCACCGCAACCGAGTAGGAGCTGACATGCAGATAGTCGTCGCTGGTCAGGGCTACGTAGGGCTTTCGCTGGCTGTACGTGCCGCGGAGGTGGGGCATCGCGTGATCGGCTACGACGTGGACGCGCACCGGGTCCAGCAGCTCGTCGCCGGTCACTCCTACGTCGAGGACGTGACCTGCGCGCGGCTGCGCGCCGTGCTGGACTCCGGGGACTACGCGGCGACCGCCGACGCTTCCGCGCTGGCCGGTTTCGAGATCGCGGTGATCACCGTGCCGACCCCGCTGCGGGACGGCGTGCCCGACCTGACCTACATCGAGACCTGCGCCCGGACCCTGGGCGAGCACCTTCGCCCCGGCGCGACCGTGGTCCTGGAGTCCACGACCTATCCCGGCTGCACCGAGGAACTGCTGGTGCCGATCCTGGAGAAGGCGTCGGGCCTGTGGGCCGGGGACGACTTCCTGGCCGGGTTCAGTCCCGAGCGCATCGCTCCGGGGAACAAGCGCTGGTCGTTCGACGGGACACCGAAGGTGGTGTCCGGGATCGACGCCAAGTCCCTCGACGTGATCAAGGGGTTCTACGACGGCATCTTCAAGACCACGGTCCCGGTGTCTGGGCCCAAGGTCGCCGAGCTGGCGAAGCTGCTGGAGAACACCTTCCGGCTGGTCAATATCTCGCTCATGAACGAGCTGGCGACGCTGGCGGCGCCCCTCGGCGTGAACCTCTGGGAGGCGATCGACGCTGCCGCGACCAAGCCGTTCGGCTTCACGCGGTTCACCCCGGGGCCGGGAGTCGGCGGGCACTGCCTGCCCGTCGATCCGCTGTTCCTCTCCTGGAAGGTCGAGCAGGAGCTGGGGACCCCCTTCCGGTTCGTGGACCTCGCCGACGACGTGAACCGGCACATGCCCGACTACGTCGTCCAGCGCGTCGTGGACGGACTCGACAAGCGGGGTCTGCCCGTCAAGGGGTCGCGCATCCTCCTGCTCGGCCTGACCTACAAGTACAACGCCACCGACCTGCGCAACTCCCCTTCGGCGAGGGTCGCCGAACTCCTCACCGGCCTCGGCGCCGATGTCCGCGGCGCCGACCCCAACGTCCAGGAGAGCGACACCAGCAAGCTGAACGTGACCCGGGTCGATGCGAGCCCGCAGGAGGTAGCCGCCGCTGATGCCGTGGTGCTCCTCATGGACCACACCCGGTTCGACCTCACCATGATCGAGAAGGACGCCTCGTACGTTCTCGACTGCCGCAATCGCCTGTCCGGAGCGAACGTCGAGACCCTGTAGCTCCCGAACTCCCCCGGCCCGCCGCTGACTTCAACCCCCAGGAGTTCTCTTGCGCGACGAATGGGAGCACGCCCACACGGACTACACCAAGCCCGCGCAGCGCCCGGCCCCGGCCTCTCTGGCCGAGAGCGAGGACGACTGGCGTCGCTACCTGGAAGGTGACACCCCCAACGGCTGGCTGATCCAGCACAGCGCGATGACCAAAGCGCTCGCCAGCGGCCGGCCCATGTACCTGCTGCACACCACCAAGGACATCTCCGCCATCCGCACCAGCGGTGAACTGCACGTCTCCACCGGATGCCTGGTCGGAGCCCTGTACTGCTCCCCACTCGTCCGTCAGCGCGAGGGATGGCGCCCGCACAACCTCGGCGCCTACCTCATGCAGACGAAGCCCAACACCACGCCCATGATCTTCGAGGTCACCCCGGACGCCCCGATCCCCACCAAGGGCGTGGACTACCTGCACCTCGGCGCCATCCACCTGCGCACGTACGTGCGCTACCAGAGCTTCCTCACCCCGGCCGAGAACGACCACCTCGAATGTGCCCTGACGGCCGGGCTGCGCACCGCCGCCGTGTTCCTCGACACGGCCCTGCGCAACGCCGCCGGCCGCGCCACCGCGGCACCCGAGTTCATCGACCAGTTGGCTGCCGCCGTGCCCGCCGTGCCCTTCCTCGGCTATCTGTACTTCGAGGTGCTGTCCGAGTACCTGATGCTCCACTCCGCGACTCCGGAGACCAAGACCCACGCCCAGGCCGGGGAGCTGAACAACTGGCTGTACAAGAGGATCGCATTCGCCGCCGTGGACGGCATGCACCAGTTGTTCGACCTGGCCCGTTTCCATCCGCGCCACCAGCGGCTCCTCCAGCTCATCGACGGCGTGGAACCGGCGCTCGTCCCGGGAGCCGCCGAGTATGTACGGCGGCGGCTGTCCCACCTGTTCGCCCGGACCGCGCTGCACCCGTCCCAGGACGCGGCCTCGGTCACCTTCCAGGGCGCTGGTCTCAGCACACTCCGGCACGTCGCGCCGGGGCTGATTGGACAGATGATCTTCCGCGAGATCCGGTACATGCCCCGCTACGAGCAGCTCTACCACTGCTTCGAGAAGGCCAAGGCGCTGGAGGCATGGGACTACTGGAACCACGCGGGCATCCCCACGCCCTTCAACGGCATCCTCCCCAAGGGCGAGATCGGGATACACCCCATCTACCCCCGGTCGGCCATCCGGGCGTGGACGGCAAAGCAGGACAGCAAAGGCTTCCTGCACCCGGCCCAGGAGGTCACCGCCGCCTTCACGCCGCACCTGGCGTCGTGGTGGGCGCCACCTCGTCACCGCGGGCAGAAGCCCACCGCCGACTCACGGATCACGGTGGAACGGGGACCCGTCTCCGCTCCCCACCCACCGGTCATCCAGCAAGGGGATCTCCGCATGACCATGAAACCCCTGACCATCCTCACCGGCATCAACCGCACGTCCGAGCCTTCGTCCGGGAGCCTGATCCTCGTCAGCGACCTCTACCGCGCCATGCCCGACACCCATACGACCTACCTCGGCAGGAGACCGGTCGATCAGGCGTGGAAAGCTGCGTTCGGTCACCTGATCCCCCTCTCCACAACGAAACGCCTCCAGGGCCCCGGCTTCGACGACTACGTGGACGAGCTGACGCAAGAGGTTGGGGCGCTCATCGAGCAGCTCCGGCCGGACGCCATCCACGCCCAGTACCTCGGGTTTGCGCTCAGCTTGGCCTTCAGCCGTACCGCCGGCACCATTCCGATCGTCTCGATCGCCCACGGCCCCGAAGTGATGGCTGCCGAGCGCAACACAACGGAACACGCGGCCATGCTCGAAGTCGCCGCCGCCAGCGCCGCGATCGTCACCCCGACCTCCGTCCTCGCCGACCGCATCGACCGGCTCACCGGGCGCCGATTCACCGACCGCCTCGCCGTCATTCCGTGGGGCATCCGTCTGGCCGACGCCCAGGTACGCGATCAACCGCCTTCGGGAGCCGGCCCCCTCTCTCTGGTGCACGCCGGCCGCCTGGACGACAACAAATCCACGATCACCGCCGTCAAAGCCCTCGCTCTAACGGACCAGCCGCACCACCTGACCGTGATCGGCAACGGACCTCTACGGAACCATCTCGAACACCGGGCCATCGAACTCGGGCTGCGGGACCGGGTCCAATTTGATCCGTTCCTGCCCCGCGCCGAACTGTGGCGCCGCCTGCCAGACTTCGACGCCTTCGTCTTCACAACCAGAGGCCTGGAGGCCTTCGGGCTCGTCCTCATCGAGGCCCAAGCCCACGGGCTCCCGGTCGCCTACTCCGAGCTTCCCGGTGTGAAGGAGATCCTCGGGAACGCTGGTATTCCCTACACTCCCGGCAATCCGCGCTCGCTGGCCGTGGCCCTAGACGAGATGGGCCAGGACGTCCACCGGCGCCAGGCCCTGACCACGGCGGCTCTCAATAACGCGCGTCGATACGACATCACCGCCACAGGCCGCCAACTTCGCGAGCTGACGCTCCGTGTTACCTCCTAACGCCGGTTGTTCGAGACCGGGCCCGTACATGCCCGCCCCTAGGCTACCCACCGTGACGATCGACACCACGCACCTCACCCCTGAGGATGTCGCCCAGCCAATCGCCCGCGCCACGCCCGCCCCGGGCGATAGCGTCAACCCGACTGCTCCCCCGCCGAGTTAGAGACTCCGAGACCATGAGCGACAGCACTTCCACCGTCACAGCGCCGATCACGGACGTCCACGTCATCGTCCGCAACAGACAGGAAATTCTCCTCTCACAGCGCGGCGGCCCCTACGGATACGGCCAGTGGCACCTGCCCTCCGGCAAGCTCGAACGCCGACAGAACGAGACTCCCGCCGAGGCGGCCGCTCGCGAGCTCTACGAAGAGACCAACCTCGACGCCGACCCCGAGACCATGACGCTCCGGCACACCGTCATCCACCACCAGGGCGACGGCACACCCGACCGCCTGGGGTTCTTCTTCGAGACCACCAAGTACACCGGCGACTTGGTCAACCGGGAAACCGACAAGTGCCTCGCGCTGCAATGGTTCGCCGAAAACGACCTGCCCGACAACCTGATCCCCTACCCCGCCATCGGCCTGAACGGCAGCCTCACACAGCCCGGAGGCCTCACCTACCACAACTGGCCTGAGAACTGATTCCGGAGGACTGCTTCGTGCCAGCCGAGCGCGAAGCAGTCTCACCACAGGTGGCAGCAGTCTCACCACAGGTGGCACATGGGCTGTAATAGATCGCGGGGCCATTCCGTCAAATAGGTGCCCGAGCCTTGGAGGAAGCCCCGTGCCCACACCTGTACTGGATCCAGCCGCATGATCTTCTCCTCTTGGCTCACGCTGCTCGTCGTCGATGTCGAGGGCAACGGGACCAACCCGCCCGACCTAGTCGAGGTCGCAGCCCTCCCTGTACGCGACGCACGCCCCGGTGCTCCCGGCCGCCGGCCTGACCATCGCGGACTGGGACGGCATCACGTCCCGGCCCCGGCGTGCGAGCCTGCGGGACTGCTGCGGCGGGCCCGGAAAACGGGCCCGAGCGCCAAACTTCCCTGCCGTGCCCGGCTGCGAAGCCACACGTGCCTATCAGGCCGCGTTCAACAGCTGGCTCGGTGAGATCTGCAGGAGGTCCCTATGACGAATATCTGGCTGCCGCCCGAGGAGTACGTGAAGACGATCGCGCAGGCCACCTCCTACGCCTGCCTCTACTTCACCGACACCCAAGGTCGTCCAGTCCAGCTCCGGGCCGTACGCAGTCGGGAGACATGGCAGTGGCCCGGCGGCAATCTGGAGTTCGGGGAGACGCCGTGGCAGTGCGCGGTCCGTGAATGCCGAGAGGAGACCGGCATCGACTTCACCGGGCCACAGCGGCTTCTGGCCGTGCACTTCGCCGCGCAGGACGGGGAATGGCCGGTCAATCACATCGGGTTCGTCTTCGACGGGGGCACCCTGACGGACCGGCAGATCAACGGGATCGAGCTGGACCCCGAGGAGCACTGCGAGGTGCGGGTGCGCACGGTGGAAGAGTGGGGCCAGCTCATGCCCCCGCGTGGCCTGGCCCGGCTGATCGCCGTAGACGAGGCCCGGCGCACCGGCGTCGTGGCCTACCTCGAAGCCCTGGCCCCGTAGTGCCCGTGGTCGGTGGCGGGCGGGAAGAAGCCTCCGGCGCCGCTCGCTCGTCCTGACCTCTGTGCCGCCCACCCGACCCGACCGCGCCCCAATAGGCTCCGACACTCAATCCCCGATGTACATCAAGGAAGTTCGGATGAAGATCGCCGTTCTGTCGGCCGGGTCATGGGGACGGCCTTCGCGGCGGTCCTGGCCGACGCTGCCGGCAACGACGTCCTGCTGCATGTCCGCCGCGACGAGATTGCCGACGCGATCAACAACAGTCACGAGAACCCTGCTTACCTGCCCGGGATCATGCTGCCGACGACGCTTTGGGCCACCACCGACCCTGTCAAGGCTCTTGCCGGGGCCGACTTCATGGTGGTGTCCATCCCGGCCCAGTCGCTGCGCGCCAACCTCACCCGGTGGGCGCCGCTGATCGAGCCGCAGACGGTCGTGGTCAGTCTCATGAAGGGCATCGAGACCCACAGCGGCCTGCGCATGTCGGAAGTCGTCACCGAGGTGACCCGGGTGCCCGCGGACCGGGTGGCGGTCGTGTCCGGCCCGAACCTGGCCCGCGAGATCGCCGAGAAGCAGCCCGCCGCCTCCGTCATCGCCAGCACCAACGACCGTGGCCACGACTCTGCAACAGACCTGCCTAATGGGACGTATCGGGTCGTAGAGACTTGATGTTGTAGCCGCCAGCAGGTGAGCACTTTCTCTGCCGGAGCCTTTGAGCTCTGGGGTC
>NZ_JBIWHT010000044.1:0-33628 GCF_044764265.1 Streptomyces sp. NPDC094147
TTCCACGGCTTCCGTCGCTTACGCATCCGCTGGGAACGACGAGATGACATCCACGAAGCGTTCCTCGGACTTGCCACCTGCCTCATCACACACCGGCACGTCCAACGCCTTTGTTAGGACCTCTTAAACACACTCCTGGCCACTCAACCAGCAGCAGTTCCCTACCCCTTGGTCGGCGTACGGTCCTTGTCTGTGTGCGACCCGGCCCGCTCCGACGGCGGCTTCAGGAGCCGGTCGAGCACCGAGGGCCGCGACCGCGCCTCCTCGATCTGCTTCGGGAACAGCGTGTAGCTCAGCGCGATGATCACGTTGACGCCGATCACCAGCAGCATCCGCTGCTGCCACATCCGCAGCGAGTCGGTGCCGCCGTCGCCGCCGACGTACCAGATCGCGGCCTGGAGCAGGGCGATCGCGAGCACCGAGGCGACGGTGAAGCGGCCCGCCGTCTTCCATTCGTACGCGGTCCTCGCGCTGCCTCCCCTGGGTGCCTTGGCGGGCTTGGGGCCGCCCGCGAAGCGGTAGGCCACCCAGGCGTCGGCGCGGGTCACCAGGTAGTGGCCCATCGCCACCGAGAAGCCGATGTAGACGGCGGCCAGGCCGTGCTTCCAGTCCGGCTGGGCGCCGTTCTTCAGGTCGACGGCGGTCACCACGAGCAGCACCACCTCCAGGAGCGGCTCGCACAGGAGCACCGCCACGCTCGTCCGCCGCATCTTCGCGAGGTAGCGCAGGGCGAGCCCGCCGGCCAGCAGCAGCCAGAAGCCGACTTCACAGGCGATGATCAGCGTGACGATCACGGTGGTCTCCTTCCGTCCTCCTCAAGGCTCGCCCGCATCCATCGCCCGCTCGTCGTCGCCGTGGACGAAACGCGACTGCATCCTTCGGTGTAGCGGAAGATCGGCTGATACGTGGAGGCCGAGGCTCCGGGGGCCGTGTTGGATGGGACCGTGACTCCGATCTCCCGCCCGCACCGCGACGACGTGCTCATCGCCTGCGCCGGACTGCTCGGCGGCCTCGTGCTGTGGGCCGTCGGACTGCACACCCAGACCGGCCGCCCGCTGCCCGGCGCCTGGGTGCTGATGCCACTGGTGCTGACGGCGGGCCTTGAGCTGCTGCGCCGCACCGCACCGCAGCCCGCGCTGGTCATAGGCACCTGTCTGCTGCTCGCCGATCAGTTCACGCTGGGCAGCCTGGCCACGGTCGTGATGTTCACCGACCTCGTGTACGCGGCCGTCCTGTACGGTTCCCCGACCGCGGCCCGCCGCATCCCGGTCAGCACCGGGCTGATCACGGTCGGCGTGACGATCGGGTTCTACGCCTGGTTCCAGCGGCCGGAGGCGCTGCTCATCGGCGTGATCACGGCCATCGTCTCGTTCGCGCCCGCCACCACCGGGGCCCTGGTGCGCAATCACCGCGAAGCCGCCGACAGCGCCCGGCTGCGTGCCGAACAGACCGCGCTGCTCGCCGAGATGGACCGCAGCCAGGCCGTGGTCGCCGAGCGCGCCCGGATGGCCCGCGAACTGCACGACATGGTCGCCAACCACCTCTCGGCGATCGCCATCCACTCCACGGCCGCGCTCTCCCTGGACGACCCGGCGACCACCCGGCAGGCCATGTCGGTGATCCGCGAGAACAGCGTGGCCGGGCTCGCCGAGATGCGCCGGCTCATCGGTCTGCTGCGCGACACCGCAGGCCATGAACAGCCCGCAGCCGCGCCGACGCTGGCCGGGCTCGACGCGCTGATCGCCCAGGCCGGTACCAACGGGGCCGCCAGCGGGCTGCGCTTCGCGCTCGACGACCGGCGCGCGCAGGACGGCCCGCTGCCCGCGCCGGTGGAGCTCGCCGCGTACCGGATCGTCCAGGAGTCCCTCACCAACGCCCTCAAACACGCTGCGCCGGGCACGGTCGAGGTCGCCCTCGCGCGCGCCGACGGGCTGCTCACCGTGCACGTCACGAGCCCCTACGGCGACCGGCCGGGCCCGCGCGCACCGGGGTCCGGCGCCGGTCTGATCGGGATGCGCGAGCGGGTCGAACTGCTCGACGGGAGCTTCGCCTCGGGCCCCGAGACGGCGCCGGACGGTACCAAGATCTGGCTGGTGCGGGCCCAACTGCCCGCCGACGAAAGGACATTGAGCACATGACGATCCGGGTACTGGTCGCGGAGGACCAGTCGGCGGTACGGGCCGGACTGGTCCTGATCCTCTCCAGCGTCCCGGACATCGAGGTGGCCGGGGAGGCGGCGGACGGCGAGCAGGCGGTGGCGCTCGCCCGCGAACTGCGCCCCGATCTGGTCCTGATGGACGTCCAGATGCCGAAGCTGGACGGGGTCTCGGCGACCCGGACCGTGGTCGGCGAGGGGCTCGCCGACGTGCTGGTCCTGACCACCTTCGACCTGGACGAGTACGTCTTCGGGGCGCTGCGCGCGGGCGCGGCGGGGTTCCTGCTCAAGAACACCGACGCGAAGGACCTGATCGAGGCGGTGCGCACGGTGGCGCGCGGCGAGGGATTGATCGCCCCGGCCGTCACCCGGCGTCTCATCGCGGAGTTCGCCTCGGCGCCCCAGCCGGTCGCCCCGCAGCGCCCCGCGGCGCTCGACACCCTGACCCGGCGCGAGGGCGAGGTGCTGTCGTGTCTGGGCCGGGGCCTGTCGAACGCGGAGATCGCGGTACGCCTGGACATGGCGGAGGCCACCGTGAAGACCCATGTCAGCAGACTGCTGGGCAAGCTGGAGCTGCGCAGCCGGGTCCAAGCGGCCGTACTGGCCCAGGAGTTGGGGATCTGAGACGGCTCCCCCGCCGGAGGTCTGGACCTCTTGACGGTTGGTCCAGACCTTTCTACGCTCACCGCACACTGCTGTGGTGGGCATGCCATCCCTGGCGTTCTGCGGCACGCCCACCCGGACGGAGCAGGGTCCCACCCCCACCACCGTCGCACCATTCGGGAGCAGCCTTGAGTACCGCACGTCGTATGCGTACGCGCTTCAGATCAAGAGCCGCAGCGGCCCTGACCGCACTCGCCCTCCCCCTGGCCGCGCTGATCGGTCTGGCCTCCCCCGCCGAAGCCGCGGCCTCGGCGACCGCCACCTATGCCAAGTCCTCGGACTGGGGCACCGGTTTCGGGGCCGGCTGGACCATCAAGAACACCGGCACCACCACGCTCACTTCCTGGACCGTGGAGTGGGACTACCCCTCGGGCACGTCCGTGACCTCGGCCTGGGACGCGGACGTCACGAATTCCGGCACCCACTGGACCGCCAAGAACAAGTCGTACAACGGCACCCTCGCCCCCGGCGCCAGCGCCACCTTCGGCTTCAACGGCGCGGGATCCGGATCCCCCTCGGGCTGCAAGCTCAACGGCGTTTCCTGCGACGGTGGTTCGGCCCCCGGCGACAACCCGCCCTCGGCCCCCGGCACCCCGGTCGCGAGCAACGTCACCGACACCGGGGTGACGCTGTCCTGGTCGGCCGCGACCGACGACCACGGCGTCAAGAACTACGACGTGTACCGGGGCGCGGCAAAGATCGCCACGGTCACCGGAACCACGTACACCGACTCGGGCCTGACGGCCGGGACGACCTACACCTACAGCGTGACCGCGCGCGACACCGCCGACCAGACGGGCCCCTCCTCGGGCTCGGTCACCGTGACGACCACCGGCGGGGGCGGCCCCGGCCCCGGCGGCGACAAGGTGCGGCTCGGCTACTTCACCGACTGGGGCATCTACCAGCGCAACTACCAGGTGAAGAACATCGTCACCTCGGGCTCGGCGAGCAGGCTGACCCACATCAACTACGCGTTCGGCAATGTCACGGGCGGCCAGTGCGCCATCGGTGACGCGTACGCCGACTACCAGAAGACGTACGACGCGTCCTCCAGTGTGGACGGCACGGCGGACACGTGGAACCAGCCGGTGGCAGGCAACATCAACCAGCTGCGCGAGCTGAAGGCGAAGTACCCGGGCCTCAAGATCCTCTGGTCCTTCGGCGGCTGGACCTGGTCCGGTGGCTTCGGCGCGGCGGCCGCGAATCCGGCGGCGTTCGCGGACTCCTGCTACTCGCTGGTCAAGGACCCGCGCTGGGCCGATGTGTTCGACGGCATCGACATCGACTGGGAGTACCCCAACGCCTGCGGGCTGTCCTGCGACACCAGCGGCCCGGCGGCCCTGAAGAACCTGCTCGCCGCGCTGCGCACGAAGTTCGGCGGCTCGGCGCTGGTCACGGCGGCGGTCACGGCCGACGGCTCGGACAACGGCAAGATGGACGCCGCCGACTACGGGGGCGCCGCGCAGTACGTCGACTGGTACAACGTGATGACGTACGACTTCTTCGGCGCGTGGGCACCGCAGGGCCCGACGGCCCCGCACTCGCCCCTCACCTCCTACAACGGGATCCCCATCGCGGGCTTCAACACGGACGCGGCGATCCAGAAGTACAAGGCGAAGGGCGTCCCGGCGAGCAAGCTCAACCTGGGCATCGGGTTCTACGGCCGCGGCTGGACGGGCGTCACGCAGGACGCACCGGGCGGCACGGCGACGGGGCCGGCGCCCGGCACGTACGAGCAGGGCATCGAGGACTACAAGGTCCTCAAGTCCACCTGCCCCACAACGGGCACGATCGCGGGCACGGCGTACGCCCACTGCGGCTCCAACTGGTGGAGCTACGACACGCCGTCGACGATCGCCGGAAAGATGACGTACGTGAAGGATCAGGGGCTGAGGGGCGCGTTCTTCTGGGAGTTCAGCGGAGACACGCCGAATGGCGAGCTGATCTCGGCGATGGACTCCGCCCTGAAGTAACCCGTTCCGCCCACCAGGGCCGGAGGCCGGGTCCGTCCCCCGTCTTCCGGCCCTCCCCCGTCGTCCTGGGGGCACCGCCCCCAGCCCCCCGCTCCTCAAACGCCGGAGAGGCTGATTTTTGCCCCCCCCCAGCACGCAAAGCGAAGGGCCGCCCCCCCCAACCAAGAAAATCGAGGACGCGCGGCCCGCAGGAGGATTGCGGACGCAGCCCCATAGGGAGTCGAGGGGCGGAGCCTCCAGGGGGTTGGGGGCGCCTCCGCGCAGGAGTCCGAGGCGGAGCCGCGCAACGGCGAGGGGCGGAGCCCCCGGGGAGGTCCAGGGCGCAGCCCCGCTGAGGGTTTGGGGCGCAATCCCCGCGAAGGCCCGGAGCGCAGCCCCGCAGGAGGTCCGGCGTGCAGACCCGGCTGGAGTCCGGCGCACAACCCGTAGGCAGTTCGGGGGCGCACCCCCCCGTGGAGGTCCGGGGCGGAGCCCCGCAGGAGGTCGACGGGCGCAACCCCCAACGGGTTTGGGGCACAGACCCGGCTGGAGTCCGGCGCACAGCCCCGTAGGCAGTTCGGGGGCGCAGCCCCCGTGAGGGTCCGGGGCGGAGCCCCGTAGGGGGTCGAGGGGCGCAGCCCCCGCGGGGGGTTGGGGGCGGAGCCCCCGATGAAGAGCGCCCACCTTCCCTCCCCACCCCCGGAGGGTTTCGGGAAGGGGCGGGGTGGGGGAAAACTCCCGGCTAAGCCACGTTCACCCGTTGGCCCGGCGGCGCCGCCTCCAGCCAGGCCAGGAAACCCGTCAGCGCATCCTCACTCATCGCGAGTTCGAGGCGCGTACCACGATGCGTACAACCCAGGATGATCGCGTCGGAGAGGAGCGCGAGTTCCTCCTCGCCGTCGGGCAGGCGCCGGGCCACCACGTCGATGGCCGACCGCTCAAGCACCCGCCGCGGCCGAGGCGCGTACGAGAAGACGCGGAACCACTCGATCCGGTCACCGTTGTAGCGGGCCACCCCATACACCCAGCCCTTGCCACTGGTGTCCGGCGTCTCCGGAAGGTTCCAGCGCAGACTGCAGTCGAACGTTCCGCCCGAGCGCTGGATCAGCCGCCGGCGCAGACCGAAGACGAAGAGTCCCACCAGTACCAGCGCGACGACCAGGCCACACACAAGCAGAGCGAGAGTCATCTACACCGACCTCCTCGCTCAACCAGTAATCCAGCAACGGAAAAATCTGCCTGCATCGCCTCAGCCGCGACCGGCTCCGGAAAATTCCGGACCGAGCCGCGGCTGAGGGAAAACGTCGGCGGGGTGCTAGCGCACCGCCACCGCACGGAGCCGTACATCGGCGCGCCGCTCGGCGGCGGCGTCCGACTCCGACTTCGCACTCTCCAGCGCACGCTCGGCGCGCTGGACATCGATCTCGTCCGCCAGCTCGGCGATCTCGGCCAGCAGCGAGAGCTTGTTGTCGGCGAAGGAGATGAATCCACCGTGCACCGCCGCGACGACGGTGCTGCCCTCGCTCGTACGGATCGTCACCGGGCCCGACTCCAGCACACCAAGGAGCGGCTGGTGACCGGGCATGACGCCGATGTCGCCGGACGTGGTGCGCGCGACGACCAGGGTGGCCTCGCCGGACCAGACACTGCGGTCCGCGGCGACGAGCTCGACGTGCAGCTCAGTAGCCATGGTTGGCTCCTCGGGTCACCACCCGGCGGTTCGGCCGGGTGTTGGGTCGAATTCTAGTAGGCGTACGGAGAAGGGCGGGACGCACCCGCCCCTCTCCGCCGAAGACGCGATTCACACGGCTCCTGGGAGTCGGGCCCCCAGGAGTCGAGCGAGTCAGGAGACGCCCAGCTCCTTGGCGTTGGCCTTGAGGTCTTCCAGGCCACCGCACATGAAGAACGCCTGCTCGGGGAAGTGGTCGTACTCGCCGTCGCAGATCTGGTTGAACGCCGCGATCGACTCTTCCAGCGGGACGTCCGAACCGTCGACGCCGGTGAACTGCTTGGCGACGTGGGTGTTCTGCGACAGGAAGCGCTCCACGCGGCGGGCGCGGTGCACGACCAGCTTGTCCTCTTCGCCGAGCTCGTCGATGCCGAGGATGGCGATGATGTCCTGGAGGTCCTTGTACTTCTGCAGGATGGACCGGACACGCATGGCGGTGTCGTAGTGGTCCTGCGCGATGTAACGCGGGTCCAGGATGCGGGACGTGGAGTCCAGCGGGTCCACGGCCGGGTAGATGCCCTTCTCGGAGATCGGACGGGAGAGAACCGTCGTCGCGTCGAGGTGGGCGAAGGTGGTGGCCGGGGCCGGGTCGGTCAGGTCGTCCGCGGGGACGTAGATCGCCTGCATCGAGGTGATCGAGTGACCACGGGTCGAGGTGATGCGCTCCTGGAGGAGACCCATCTCGTCGGCCAGGTTCGGCTGGTAGCCCACCGCGGAGGGCATGCGGCCGAGCAGGGTCGACACCTCGGAGCCCGCCTGGGTGTACCGGAAGATGTTGTCGATGAAGAAGAGGACGTCCTGCTTCTGGACGTCACGGAAGTACTCCGCCATCGTCAGACCGGCCAGCGCGACGCGCAGACGCGTGCCCGGCGGCTCGTCCATCTGACCGAAGACAAGGGCGGTCTTGTCGATGACGCCCGAGTCCTGCATCTCCTCGATGAGGTCGTTGCCCTCACGGGTGCGCTCACCGACACCGGCGAACACCGACACACCGTCGTGGTTGTTGGCCACGCGGTAGATCATTTCCTGGATGAGGACGGTCTTGCCGACGCCCGCACCACCGAACAGACCGATCTTTCCACCCTTGACGTACGGGGTGAGAAGGTCGATGACCTTGACGCCGGTCTCGAACATCTCGGTCTTGGACTCGAGCTGGTCGAAGTTGGGCGCCTTGCGGTGGATGGGCCAGCGCTCGCCGATGTTGGCGTTCTCCTCGGGCTTGTTCAGCACCTCGCCGAGGGTGTTGAACACCTTGCCCTTGGTGAAGTCGCCGACCGGCACCGTGATGCCGTCGCCCGTGTCGGTCACCGGGGCCTGGCGGACCAGACCGTCGGTGGGCTGCATCGAGATCGCGCGGACGATGCCGTCGCCCAGGTGCTGGGCGACTTCGAGCGTCAGCGTCTTGAGCTTGCCGTCCTCGGCCGGGTCGGCCACCTGGACGTGCAGCGCGTTGTAGATCTCCGGCATCGCGTCGACGGGGAACTCCACGTCGACGACCGGGCCGATGACCCGGGCGACGCGGCCCGTGGCAACGGCCGTCTCAACAGTGGTCGTCATTACTTGTCACTCCCCGCGGTCGCGTCGGCCAGCGCACTGGAGCCACCGACGATCTCGCTGATTTCCTGGGTGATTTCGGCCTGGCGGGCCGCGTTGGCAAGCCGGGAGAGGCTCTTGATGAGCTCTCCGGCGTTGTCGGTCGCCGACTTCATCGCGCGGCGGCGGGCGGCGTGCTCGGAAGCGGCCGACTGCAGAAGCGCGTTGTAGATGCGGCTTTCGACGTAGCGCGGCAGCAGGGCGTCGAGGACGTCCTCCGCCGACGGCTCGAAGTCGAAGAGCGGAAGGATCTGGTCCTTCGTGCCCCCCGCGGCGGATGCCGCTGATGTCTCAGCTTCCTGAGCCTTCTCAAGCGACAGCGGCAGCATCCGGTTGTCGACCGGCGTCTGCGTCATCATCGACACGAACTCCGTGAAGACGATGTGCAGTTCGTCCGCACCGCTCTCGGCCATCTCCGTCTGGATGGTCTCGATCAGCGGCGCGGCCACCCGCTTGGCGTCCGCGTACGTGGGGCTGTCGGTGAAGCCGGTCCACGAATCCGCGACCTTGCGCTCACGGAACCCGTAGTAGGCGACACCCTTGCGGCCGACGATGTACGTGTCGACCTCCTTGCCCTCGCCGCGCAGCCGCTCCGTCAGCCGCTCCGCGGCCTTGATGGCGTTGGAGGAGTAGCCGCCGGCCAGACCGCGGTCGCTCGTGATGAGCAGGACCGCGGCGCGGGCCGGGGCGTCGGCCTCGGTGGTGAGCGGGTGCTTGGTGTTGGAGCCGGTCGCCACCGCGGTCACCGCACGGGTGAGCTCGGTCGCGTACGGCGCGGAGGCCGCCACCTGGCGCTGCGCCTTGACGATGCGCGAGGCGGCGATCATCTCCATCGCCTTGGTGATCTTCTTGGTCGCGGTGACGGATCGGATGCGACGCTTGTAGACCCGGAGCTGCGCTCCCATGAGTCAGGTCCCTTCCGTCGTCGTCACTTGCTGGTGCTGACCGGTGCGTCGTCGCCCAGGAGCTTGCCGTCCGAGGTCTCGAACTGCCGCTTGAAGTTGGCGATGGCGTCGGCCACGGACTGCAGGGTGTCGTCCGACATCTTGGCGCCCTCGGCGATCGAGGTGAGGAGCTCCTTGCGCTCGCGGCGCAGGTACTCCAGCAGCTCGGCCTCGAAGCGGCGGATGTCCTCGACCGGGACGTCGTCCATCTTGCCGGTGGTGCCGGCCCAGATGGAGACGACCTGCTCCTCGACCGGGAACGGCGAGTACTGCGGCTGCTTCAGCAGCTCGACCATGCGCTTGCCGCGCTCCAGGGAGGCCTTGGAGGCGGAGTCCAGGTCGGAACCGAAGGCGGCGAACGCCTCCAGCTCGCGGTACTGGGCGAGGTCGACGCGGAGTCGGCCGGAGACCTGGCGCATCGCCTTGTGCTGCGCGGAACCACCGACTCGGGAGACGGAGATACCGACGTTCAGCGCGGGGCGCTGACCGGCGTTGAACAGGTCCGACTCCAGGAAGCACTGGCCGTCGGTGATGGAGATGACGTTGGTCGGGATGAACGCCGACACGTCGTTCGCCTTGGTCTCGACGATCGGCAGACCGGTCATCGAACCGGCGCCCATGTCGTCCGACAGCTTCGCGCAGCGCTCAAGCAGACGCGAGTGCAGGTAGAAGACGTCACCCGGGTAGGCCTCGCGGCCCGGCGGACGGCGCAGCAGCAGCGACACGGCGCGGTAGGCGTCGGCCTGCTTCGACAGGTCGTCGAAGATGATGAGGACGTGCTTGCCGTCGTACATCCAGTGCTGGCCGATGGCCGAACCGGTGTACGGGGCAAGGTACTTGAAGCCGGCCGGGTCGGACGCGGGCGCGGCGACGATGGTCGTGTACTCCAGCGCGCCGGCCTCTTCCAGGGCGCCACGCACGGAGGCGATGGTCGAGCCCTTCTGGCCGATGGCGACGTAGATGCAGCGGACCTGCTTCTTCGGGTCGCCCGAGCGCCAGTTGTCGCGCTGGTTGATGATCGTGTCGACGGCCAGAGCGGTCTTGCCGGTCTGGCGGTCGCCGATGATCAGCTGACGCTGGCCACGGCCGATCGGCACCATCGCGTCGACGGCCTTGTAACCGGTGGCCATCGGCTCGTGCACCGACTTACGGACCATTACGCCGGGAGCCTGCAGCTCCAGGGCGCGGCGGCCGTCGGTCTCGATCTCGCCGAGGCCGTCGATCGGGTTGCCGAGCGGGTCGACGACGCGGCCGAGGTAGCCCTCGCCGACGCCGACCGAGAGCACCTCACCGGTGCGCTGCACCGGCTGGCCCTCTTCGATGCCGCTGAACTCGCCGAGGACGATCGCACCGATCTCGCGCTCCTCGAGGTTGAGGGCAAGACCGAGCGTTCCGTCCTCGAAACGCAGCAGCTCGTTCGCCATGGCCGAGGGAAGACCCTCGACCTTCGCGATGCCGTCACCGGCAACGCTGACCGTACCGACCTCCTCGCGCGAGGCCGCGTCCGGCTGGTACGACTGGACAAAGGTCTCCAGCGCGTCCCGGATCTCCTCCGGCCGGATCGTGAGCTCCGCCATCTGGGTTCCCTGCTCTCCTTGTTGGGCCCGAAGTTTCTAAGGGGGTCTGGGGGCCGACCCCCAGGAATCTTCTGCAATCTCTGCACGGCCCAACCGGGCCGCTGGTGTTGCTAATTCAGTTGGTGTGCCGACCGCTGGGTCAGCGCGCCAGCCGTCGGTTCGCCTCTTCGAGGCGCTCCGCGATGGTGCCTTCGATGACCTCGTCGCCGACACGCACCGAGATCCCGCCGAGGACCTCGGGGTCCACGTCGAGGTTCAGGTGCATCTGACGGCCGTAGATCTTCGCCAGAGCCGCACCGAGGCGCGACTGCTGGAGGTCGGTGAGCGGCACCGCGGAGGTGACGACCGCGACCATGCGGTCCCGGCGTGCCGCGGCGAGCTTGGAAAGGGACTCCAGTCCCGCTTCCAGGCTACGTCCACGCGGCCGGGTCACAAGACGGCCGACCAGCCGCTCGGTGACCGGGTTCGCCTTGCCGCCGAGCAGGCTGCGCAGCAGCTCGCCCTTGGCCGAGGCCGTGGCGGTCTTGCTGGTCAGCGCGGCGCGCAGCTCGGTGCTTGAGGTGACGATGCGGCCGAACCGGAACAGTTCGTCCTCGACGTCGTCCAGCGCGCCCGACTGCTGCGCGGCGGTGAGGTCGGCGGTGCTCGCCAGCTCCTCCAGCGAGTCCACCAGGTCACGGGACTGCGACCAGCGGGAGCGGACCATGCCGCCCACCAGGTCGGCGGTCGCGCCGCCCACCTGGCCGCCGAGCAGACGCCCGGCCAGCTCGGCCTTGGCCTCGCCGGCCTGCGCCGGGTCGGTCAGGACCCGACGCAGCGAGACCTCGCGGTCGAGCAGCGCGGTGACGGCGGCCAGCTCGTCGCCGAGCTTCGCCGCGTCGACGGACGTGTTGTCCATCAGCGCGTCGAGGCGCTCGCGTGCGGTGGCCAGTGCCTCGCGGCTCGCGCCGTTCATCGGACAGCCTCGGCCTTCTCCTCGAGCTCGCCGAGGAAACGGTCGATGGTGCGGCTCTGGCGGGCGTGGTCCTCAAGGGACTCGCCGACCAGCTTGCCGGCCAGGTCGGTCGCCAGCTTGCCCACGTCCTGACGGAGCGAGTGCGCGGCGGCCTTGCGGTCGGCCTCGATCTGGGCGTGGCCGGCAGCGATGATCTCCTCACGCTGCCGCTGGCCTTCCGCCCTCATCTCCTGGATGAGAGCAGTGCCCTGCTCGGTCGCCTCCTGGCGCAGGCGGGCAGCCTCGTGGCGGGCCTCGGCGAGCTGCGCCTTGTACTGCTCAAGGACGCTCTGGGCCTCGGTCTGAGCGGCCTCGGCCTTCTCCATCCCGCCTTCGATGGCCTCGCGGCGCTCGTCCAGAACCTTGTTGATGTTCGGGAGGAGCTTCTTGGCGAGGAAGCCGAAGACGATGACGAAGGCGATGAGGCCGATGACGAGCTCAGGCCACGGCGGAACGAGGGGGTTTTCCTTGCCCTCGGCCGCCAGCTGAACCATGGTGAGGTTCACATCAGTGCCTTTCGTCGGTCGGTCTGGTCGTGGTTCGTCTTAGTAGACGAACGGCATGACAAGGCCGATCAGGGCCAGTGCCTCACAGAACGCGAAACCGAGGATCTGGTTGGCGCGGATCAGGCCGGCCGCTTCGGGCTGACGGGCGAGAGCCTGCGTGCCGTTACCGAAGATGATGCCGACGCCGACGCCGGGGCCGATCGCGGCCAGACCGTATCCGATGGAGCTGAGCGAGCCAGTGACGCCATTGGAAGCAGCAGCGAGGATCTGGGACATGCCAGTTCTTCCTTCTCTTTCACGGACCGGTGGGGGTTGGCCACCGGACGACTTGGGGTATGGAGGGGGCGATCAGTGGTGCTCGGCGACAGCGCCCTGGATGAAGACGCAGGCCAGCAGCACGAACACGTAGGCCTGGACGGCCTGGATGAAGAGCTCGAAGGCGGTCATCACGACGACCATCACGAACGAGACGCCGGAGTACGCGATGCCGATGCCGTTGAGCATGTACCAGCTGGCGATCGTGAACAGCAGCAGCAGGGTGTGACCGGCGAACATGTTCGCGAAGAGTCGCACCGCGTGCGTGAAGGGGCGGACCAGCACGTTCGAGAAGAACTCGATGACCATGACCAGCGGCAGCACGCCGCCGAGGGACTTGTCGTAGCCGGTCAGGTTCTTGAATCCGCCGACCAGACCGTGCCTCTTGAAGGTGAGGCTCATCCAGATCACGTAGACGATCAGTGCGAGGACCGCGGGGTACGCGATGATCGACGTCACCGGGAACTGGGCGACCGGGACGATCGACCAGAGGTTCATCATCCAGACGAAGAAGAAGATCGAGACCATGAGGGGGACCCACTTCTCGCCCTCCTTCTTGCCGATGGTCTCGTAGACGATGCCGCGGCGTACGAAGTCGTAGCCGGCCTCGGCGACCATCTGCAGCTTGCCCGGGACGAGCTTCGGCTTGCGGAAGGCGGCCCAGAAGAAGCCCACGACGACGAGCGAGCCCAGCAGGGCGAGCAGCATCGGCTTGTTGAAGTACAGGCCGTTGGCGTCGCCCCAGAGCGGCTCGAAGAGGAACGAGTGCAGGCCGGGACCCTCGAAGCCACAGCCGTTCGACTGGAAGATGTGGCAGCTCGGATCGAAGGCGAGCACCTGCGTCGGGTCAGCACTCACCGCGGGCTCCTTCAGCGTGGCGCATAGGTACGGCAACCTCGATGTGTCGGCGCGGCGCGCAGCCGCGGTTCGGCACTGGACTGGTGTTACGGATGATGGGGCGGCGGTCGGGCATCAAGCCTCGCGAATGAGCAGGCGTCAGCTCAGATGCCCGCGCCCGCAGTGCCGCAGTTGGCACCGGACGATAGCAGGGTCCTGAACTCGCGTTTATTCCGGCCCTACCCTTCACGACGACGGGCCCGTCTTTTCGGGCTTGCCGGCCTCGGAGGAGTCCGGTTCGACGTAAAGGATCTTCGCCTTCATGTGCGCACGCGCCTGCGAGCCGATCCAGACGAGGGTCAGCGCGACGAGCGTGGCGGCGAAGCACTTCGGGTTGAACAGCGTCGTGTTCTTGAAGACCGCGACGAAGATGAAGAGCAGCAGCAACTGCGCGGTGTACAGCATCAGCCCCATGGCCTGGAACAGATGCGGAAGCGATTTGGCAGTGCGTTCCAGGACGACGAGTCCGATGCCCATGAAGAGGATCACGACCAGCGTCGCGACGATGGCACCCACCGCCCCCTTGCCGCCCGCGACCACACCGCTGACGACGGCGGCAACAGCGCCGGCGGCAGCGGTGGGTAGGGCGGTCTGGAGAAGAGTGCGTGCATCGTTGGACGGCATGGCGGCAGCTCCGCTTGCTGGTGGGGGCAAAGTGGTGTCGTCATGGACGAGCGTAATCCCGGGCCGAGTTGATCCCTCGGGCCAACGGACCGTCGCACTACGGTCCTTCGGCTCTGGCGCCGGGTCTCGTGAACCGTATCACAAACTATTTGATGAGGTCTTTACCATGGAAGTGTGCTGCCCATCACACTTGAGAGTGGCGCTGCGCGTTTGTGCGCAACGGGCAGCGAGATGTCTGGTATTGGGCGTCGACGCGGCAAATCGTCAGCGGGACGCACCGGTCTTCCGTCGGTCGGGGAAACGCGAACGGGGGCCGATCGCGGTCGCTCCGTTGACGCCCGAGACTCCGGCCACGACGGGAGTGCGCTCGCCGCGCACCTCGTCCTCCTCCGGCCGTGCGAGCGAGTGCACCGCCTCCGGCTCGCCCGGCGCACGGCGGTAGCGCGGCGGCACGAACCGCTCGGCCCACTGCGGGGTGCGCGGGGTGAAGCGCGGCAGCAGCAGGAGCACCAGCCCCACCGCGCTCAGCGCGACGATCAGCAGCACGATCCACATCGACGCCGAGTGCACCGAGTAGGCGACCGCGCCGAAGGCGATCAGCGCCGACCAGAAGTACATGATCAGCACCGCCCGGCTGTGCGAATGACCGATCTCCAGGAGCCGGTGGTGCAGGTGCCCCCGGTCCGCGGCGAACGGCGACTGCCCGTTCCAGGTCCTGCGGACGATCGCCAGCACCAGGTCGGCCATCGGGATCGCGATGATCGACAGCGGCATGAGCAGCGGGATGAAGACCGGCAGCATCGCGTGCGTGGCATCGCGGGTGCCGCCGAAGTTGAGCTTCATCGCGTCGGGGTCGACCTGGCCCGTGATGGAGATCGCGCCGGCCGCGAGCACCAGGCCGATCAGCATCGACCCGGAGTCGCCCATGAAGATCCTGGCCGGGTGCATGTTGTGCGGCAGGAAGCCCAGGCACATGCCCATGAGGACGGCGGCGAAGAGGGTGGCGGGGGCGGCCGCCTCGATCCCGTATCCGTACCAGAGCCGGTAGGCGTACATGAAGAACGCCGCCGACGCGATGCACACCATGCCGGCCGCCAGGCCGTCGAGACCGTCCACGAAGTTCACCGCGTTGATGGTGATCACGACGAGCGCGACCGTGAGCAGGGTGCCCTGCCAGGAGGTCAGCGAGACCGATCCGATGCCGGGGATGGGCAGCCACAGGATGGTCAGACCCTGCATGACCATGACGCCCGCGGCGATCATCTGGCCGCCGAGCTTGATCAGGGCGTCGATCTCGAACTTGTCGTCCAGGACGCCGATCAGCCAGATCAGCGCGGCGCCGGACAGCAGCGCGCGCGGTTCGTTGGACTGGAAGACGGCGTTGAGGCCGTCGAGGTGGTCGGCCACCAGCAGACCCGCGCACAGGCCGCCGAACATGGCGATGCCGCCGAGCCTCGGCGTCGGCTCCCGGTGCACGTCACGCGCGCGGATCTCCGGCATCGCACCGACGGCGATGGCGAACTTCCGCACCGGCCCGGTGAGCAGGTAGGTCACCGCGGCCGTGACGCAGAGCGTCAGCAGGTATTCACGCACGGGCTGCCCCAGAGGTATCGCTGGCCATCTCAGCCCCACACCCTAGCTTCGCGCGCATGTGGTTGAGGACATCCGGATCCAGCAGATGGTTGCAGGGATCCCTGTGAAGCGGCGATAAGTACCCGCTTGTCCCGTACGAGAACCCTGCGGGAAGGCCCGTCCCCTCAAGGAGGAGGGAATCTTTCCGCCAGTTCTCGTACCGCTGCCCGCGTCCTTGGATCCTCTCGCATCGCCATCGCGAAGAGCACCGCGATTCTGGCCATCTCCGCCTCGCCCATGCCCTGCGTGGTGACGGCGGCGGTGCCGAGCCGGATGCCGCGGGCGTCCGCGGGCGGCAGGGCGCAGGTGTCCAGGACGAGCCCGGCGCCCGCGAGGCGGCCGCGCGCGGTGCGTCCGTCGACGCCGAGCGGCGACGGGTCGGCGAGCACGAGGTGGGTGTCGGTGCCGCCGGTGACCACGCCGAACCCCTCGGCGAGCAGCCCCTCGGCCAGAATGCGGGCGTTGGCGACCACCTGATGGACATACGCGGTGAACGCCGGGGCGGCCGCCTCGCCGAAGGCGACGGCCTTGGCCGCGATCGTGTGCATCTGGGCGCCGCCCTGGGTGAACGGGAAGACGGCGCGGTCGATGCGGGCGGCCAGGTCCGCGCCGCACAGGATCAGCCCGCCGCGCGGTCCGCGCAGCACCTTGTGGCTGGTGGCGCACACGACGTCGGCGTACGGGACCGGGCTCGGCGCCGCTCCCCCGGCGACCAGGCCGATGGGGTGCGCGGCATCCGCGATCAGGTAGGCGCCCACGTCGTCGGCGATCTCCCGGAAGGCCTGGTAGTCCGGGTGGCGGGGGTAGGCGATGGATCCGCACACGATCGCCTTGGGCCGGTGCTCGACCGCCAGGTCCCACACCTGGCCGTAGTCGATGAGTCCGGTGTCCGGGTCGAGGCCGTACCCGACGAAGTCGAACCACCGGCCGGAGAAGTTCGCGGGCGATCCGTGCGTGAGGTGTCCGCCGTACGGGAGCCCCATCGCCAGGACGGTGTCTCCGGGCCTCAGGAGCGCCGCGTACGCCGCCAGTACCGCCGAAGTCCCCGAATGCGTCTGGACGTTGGCGTGGGCGGCGCCGAACAGGGCCTTGGCGCGGTCGACGGCGATGCGCTCGGCGACGTCCACGACTTCGCAGCCGCCGTGGTGCCGGGCGCCCGGGTAGCCCTCGGCGTACTTGTTGCCCAACTGCGAGCCGAGGGCCGCGCGCACGGCCGGCGAGGTGAAGTTCTCGGCGGCGATCAGCTGGAGCGAGGTCGCCTGGCGCTCGGCCTCGCCGAGCAGCACGTCTGCCATTTCGGGGTCGTGCCGCCGCAGGGCTTCGAACCCCGCGAGTTCTGTGGCAACTGCGGAGGTTACGGACATGCCACCAGCGTAGGTCTCGGCTGCCGAGCGCGCCCGGCGTGACCCGGGGGCTCTGCCCCCGGACCCCCGCTCCTCAAACGCCGGAGTGGCTCGATTTGCCGGTGAGGGCGGTGACCACCGGGTCCAGGGCCTGGTTGATCTCGTCGCCGATGGAGCGGAAGAACGTGATGGGGGCGCCGTACGGGTCGTTGACCTCGTCGGCCTCGGCGCTGGGGGCGAGCAGCCAGCCGCGCAGCGCGGCCGCGGCCCGCACCAGGGCCCTGGCCCGTTCCACCATGCCCTCCTGGAGCGGATCGGGCAGCGTGGCCGGGTCTATGGCCCGTACGAGTCGGGTGAACTCCTTCAGGGTGAAGGTGCGCAGGCCCGCCGAGTGGCCCATCGAGATGACCTGGGCGCGGTGGTCGCGGGTCGCGGTCAGCACCAGGTCGGCGGTGATGACGTGCTCGTCCAGCAGCTCGCGGCCGGTGAAGCCGGAGGCGTCGGCGCCGAAGTCGGCGAGGACGGCGGCGGCGTTGGCCTCCATCGGGGCGCCCTCGTGCCCCCAGGTGCCGGCGCTCTCCACGATCAGGCCGCCCGTGAACGGGTCCCCGAGTCGGTCGCTCAGGGCATGGCGGGTCAGCCGCTCGGTGATCGGCGAGCGGCAGACGTTGCCGGTGCTGACGTGGAGGATGCGGAACGAGTTCCCCGCAGGGTGAACCGTGCCTATGCCACGCCCCTCAGGGGCGGTCAATTGGCCACCTCGAGGTCGGGTACCACCTTGCGCAGCTCGTCCGCGTCGAGCGCGCCCGCGCGCAGCAGCACCGGGACCTTGCCGGTGACGTCGACGATGGACGAGGGGACGATGCCCGGCGTCGGGCCGCCGTCCAGGTACACCGAGACGGAGTCCCCGAGCATGCCCTGGGCCGCGTCGCAGTCCTCGGGTGCCGGGTGGCCGGTGAGGTTGGCGGAGGAGACGGCCATCGGGCCGACCTCGGTGAGCAGTTCGATGGCGACCGGGTGCAGCGGCATCCGGATGGCGACGGTGCCCCGGGTGTCGCCGAGGTCCCACTGCAGGGACGGCTGCTGGCGGGCGACCAGCGTCAGGGCGCCCGGCCAGAACGCGTCGACCAGCTCCCAGGCCTGCTCGGTGAAGTCGGTGACCAGGCCGTGCAGCGTGTTCGGCGAGCCGATGAGGACAGGGGTGGGCATATTGCGGCCGCGGCCCTTGGCGTCGAGCAGATCCGCCACGGCCTGCGAGCTGAACGCGTCCGCGCCGATCCCGTACACGGTGTCCGTCGGCAGCACCACGAGCTCGCCGCGGCGGACGGCGGACGCGGCTTCGCGCAGACCGGTCGTGCGGTCGGTCGCGTCGTTGCAGTCGTATCGCCGAGCCATTTAACGGGCCTCCTCGTACACGTACACGGTCTGAATGATGGGGCGGGTCACAGCGTGGCCTTGCGGGCCGTGGCGAAGCGCGGGCGGTTGTTGAGGTCGGGGTGGTCGGCCGCGTCCGCCCAGCCGGCCTCCTCGTTGAAGATCCACGGCACCTGGCCGCCCTGGGTGTCGGCGTGCTCGATGACGACGAGCCCGCCGGGCCGCAGCAGCCGGTGCGCGGTGCGTTCGATGCCCCGGATGGTGTCGAGGCCGTCCTCGCCGGAGAACAGCGCGAGCTCGGGGTCGTGGTCGCGCGCCTCGGGGGCGACGTACTCCCACTCGGTCAGCGGGATGTACGGCGGGTTGGAGATCACCAGGTCGACCTGGCCGTCCAGGTCGGGCAGCGCGGTGAGCGCGTCGCCCTGGTGGAGAACGACCCGGGACCCCTCGACGTTCTTCCGGGTCCACTCCAGGGCGTCCTCGGACAGCTCGACGGCGTGCACCCGCGAGCGGGGCACCTCCTGCGCCATGGCGAGCGCGATCGCGCCGGAGCCGGTGCACAGGTCGACGATGAGCGGCTCCACGACGTCCATCGCGCGTACGGCGTCTATGGCCCAGCCGACCACCGACTCGGTCTCCGGCCGGGGCACGAACACCCCTGGCCCCACTTGGAGTTCGAGGTAGCGGAAGAAGGCGCGGCCGGTGATGTGCTGGAGCGGCTCACGTGCCTCGCGGCGGGCGACGGCCTCCCAGTAGCGGGCGTCGAAGTCGGAGTCCTTGACGTTGTGCAGCTCTCCCCGCTTGACCCCGTGGATGTGCGCGGCGAGCTCCTCCGCGTCGAAGCGGGGTGAGGGCACGCCGGCGTCGGCCAGCCGCTGGGTGGCCTGGGCCACTTCGGCAAGCAGCACGCTTCGGGGGCCTGGGGGTCGCCCCCCAGAATGATGCTGCACGCTGGTTCCTCCGGCAGTCGTACGGGGTGGGGGATTACTGGGCGGCCGCGAGCTTGGCGGCGGAGTCCGCGTCGACGCACGCCTGGATCATCGCGTCCAGGTCGCCGTCGAGCACCTGGTCCAAGTTGTACGCCTTGAACCCGACCCGGTGGTCCGAGATGCGGTTTTCCGGGAAGTTGTACGTCCGGATCTTCTCGGAGCGGTCGACGGTGCGCACCTGGCTGCGGCGGGCGTCGGCGGCCTCGGCCTCGGCCTTCTCCTGGGCGGCGGCGAGCAGCCGGGAGCGCAGGATGCGCATGGCCTGCTCCTTGTTCTGGAGCTGGCTCTTCTCGTTCTGGCAGGAGGCGACGACACCGGTCGGGACGTGCGTGATGCGCACGGCGGAGTCGGTGGTGTTGACGGACTGGCCGCCGGGGCCCGAGGACCGGTACACGTCGATGCGGAGGTCGTTCATGTTGATCTCGACGTCGACCTCCTCGGCCTCGGGCGTGACCAGCACGCCGGCGGCGGAGGTGTGGATGCGGCCCTGCGACTCGGTGGCCGGCACGCGCTGCACGCGGTGCACGCCGCCCTCGTACTTCAGCCGCGCCCAGACGCCCTGGCCGGGCTCGGTCGCACCCTGGCCGCCCTTGGTCTTCACCGCGACCTGGACGTCCTTGTAGCCGCCGAGCTCGGACTCGGTGGAGTCGATGATCTCGGTCTTCCAGCCGACCCGCTCGGCGTACCGCAGGTACATGCGCAGGAGGTCGCCGGCGAACAGGGCCGACTCGTCGCCGCCCGCACCCGCCTTGATCTCCAGCAGTACGTCCTTGTCGTCGCTCGGGTCGCGCGGGACCAGGAGCAGGCGGAGCTTCTCGGTGAGCTCCTCGCGCTGCACGGTCAGGTCCTTGACCTCGGCGGCGAAGTCGGGGTCGTCGGCCGCGAGCTCGCGGGCCGTCTCGATGTCCTCACCCGTCTGCTTCCAGGCGCGATAGGTCCCCACGATCGGCGTCAGCTCGGCGTAGCGCTTGTTCAGCTTGCGCGCATTGGCCTGATCGGCGTGGACCGAAGGGTCGGCGAGCTTCGTCTCGAGATCGGCGTGCTCGCCGATCAGGTCCTCGACCGCTTCGAACATCGGTGGCTCCTGGGTTTCAAACGAAGAAGTAGGGCTGGACGGCAAAGCGCCGGTCGCAGCGCCCCCGGAACGGAGGCGCCGCGGACCGGCGCAGTTGGCTCGCTACTTCGCGGCGGAGCCGGCAGCCTTGCCGAAGCGGGCCTCGAAGCGGGCCACACGGCCGCCGGTGTCCATGATCTTCTGCTTGCCCGTGTAGAACGGGTGGCACTCGGAGCAGATTTCGGCGCGGATGGAGCCGCCGTTGATCGTGCTACGGGTGGTGAAAGCCGCGCCACAGGTGCAGCTGACCTGGGTCTCGACGTACTGGGGGTGGATGTCGCGCTTCAAGGTGTCTCCTAGGTTCGGGAGGGCGCCGGGTCGCAAGCGCGGATTGCGCGTACGTGAACCGGGGCCGACGTACCAGTCTGCCAGGACTGGCCGTATCTCCCAAAACCGGGGTGGGGCCCCCGGTATTCCCCGAGGTGTCCCGCCGGGTCCGAAATCCGCTACTGGCCGCTGACGTAGGTTCCGGCCGCGCCCTTGTCGCCGGCCGAGTCGGCGGTCGCGGAGGCCGGAATCTGCTGGTCGGCGCGGAGCGCGGCCCAGACCTGCTGCGCCTCCTTGTCGAGCGGCACGACGCGGTTCGGGTCCCGCTTGTCGTAGGTCACCGGCATCGTGACCATCTTCATGTTCTGCGAACCGAGGTCCTTGAGCCCGTTGGCGAAGCCGATCAGCGAGTTCACCGAGGCGAGTTCGGAGTCGGTGGTGATGGCCTTGGTCGCGGCGTTCGCGAGCCCGTAGAGCTTGGTCGGGCTGGTGAACACTCCGACGCTCTTGACCTGCTGGATCAGCGCCTTGATGAAGGCCTGCTGGAGCTGGATGCGGCCGAGGTCGCTGCCGTCGCCGACCACGCCGTGCCGGGTGCGTACGAGGCCGAGCGCCTGCTCCCCGTTGAGGACGTGCTTGCCGGCCGGCAGGTCCAGGTGGCTCTTGTCGTCCTTGATCGGCTTGGCGGTGGTGACGGGCACCCCGCCGAGCTCGTCGATGAGCTTCTTGAAGCCGGTGAAGTCGACCTCGATGTAGTGGTCCATACGGATCCCGGACATCTGCTCGACGGTCTTGACCGCACAGGCCGGGCCGCCGACCTCGTACGCCGTGTTGAACATCTGGCGCTTGCCGCCGGGGTCGGACTTGCCGCCCGGGGTGGTGCAGGCGGGGCGGGTGATCAGGGTGTCGCGCGGGATGGAGACCACGCTGGCGCTCTTGTGGCCCTGGTAGACGTGGATGACCATCGCGGTGTCGGAGCGGGCACCGCCCTCGTCCTGGCCGTACTCCTTGTTGGCGCCGGCCCGCGAGTCGGAGCCGAGGACCAGGATGTCCATCGAGCCGTTGTCGACGTTCTGCGGCCGGTCGGTGCCGAGCTGGGCGTTGATGTCGACGCCCTTGAGGTTGCCGTTGAGCTGGAAGTACACGTAGCCGAGGCCCGCGCCGCCGACGAGTACGACGCCCGCGGCACTCCACGCGGCTATGCGCACGGCGCGACGGCGCGTGCTGGGCTGCTTGCGGCGCTTGCCCGCCCCGCGTATTCGGCTGCTGCGCGCACTCTGCTCGGCCATGGTCTCCTCAGTCCTCGGTGCTCCCCCGGGTACCCCCCTGCCCTGGTGTTCAGGCACGGATTGTCGACACTTGTCAGACGGCGAAGCACCAAGAAGGGTTGCACAGGCTTCTAAGAAGGCCATAAGAACGCATCGGGCCCGCCGCGCAACTCGCGGCCGACCCCACCGCTCTCACCTGCGGTTTCGCGACGGTTACGGGGAGTGCCCGCGGGCTGAGGGCCCGCGGGGCGTGTGTCGAACGCCTCAGCCGGCCGACGGCCCGCCGACGGCGCCGGAACACGAGAGCGCCCCCGTCAATGAATTGACGGGGGCGCTCCCAAGTGGCCCTGCTGAGGCCGGAGTTGACTAGTCGTTGCCGTTGCCCGGCCCCGGGGTCGTCTTCTGGATCTGCAGCAGGAACTCGGCGTTCGACTTCGTCTGCTTCATCTTGTCGAGGAGCAGCTCGATCGCCTGCTGCTGGTCGAGGGCGTGCAGCACCCGGCGCAGCTTCCAGACCACGGCGAGCTCGTCGCTGCCGAGCAGGATCTCTTCCTTGCGGGTGCCGGACGCGTCCACGTCCACCGCCGGGAAGATGCGCTTGTCGGCGAGCTTGCGGTCGAGCTTGAGCTCCATGTTGCCGGTGCCCTTGAACTCCTCGAAGATCACCTCGTCCATGCGCGAGCCGGTCTCCACGAGCGCGGTGGCGAGGATGGTCAGCGAGCCGCCGTCCTCGATGTTGCGCGCGGCACCGAAGAAGCGCTTCGGCGGGTAGAGCGCGGTCGAGTCGACACCACCGGACAGGATGCGCCCGGAGGCCGGGGCCGCCAGGTTGTACGCACGGCCCAGACGGGTGATCGAGTCGAGCAGCACGACCACGTCGTGACCGAGCTCGACGAGGCGCTTGGCGCGCTCGATGGCCAGCTCGGCGACGGTGGTGTGGTCCTCGGCCGGGCGGTCGAAGGTCGAAGAGATGACCTCGCCCTTCACCGACCGCTGCATGTCGGTGACCTCTTCCGGACGCTCGTCGACCAGGACGACCATCAGGTGGCACTCGGGGTTGTTGTGGGTGATCGCGTTGGCGACCGCCTGCATGATCATGGTCTTGCCGGTCTTCGGCGGGGCCACGATCAGGCCTCGCTGGCCCTTGCCGATCGGCGACACGAGGTCGATGATCCGCGTGGTCAGCACGCCCGGGTCGGTCTCCAGACGGAGCCGGTCCTGGGGGTAGAGCGGGGTCAGCTTGTTGAACTCCGGGCGGCCGCGGCCGGAGTCGGCGGCCATGCCGTTGGAGGAGTCCAGGCGGACGAGCGCGTTGAACTTCTCGCGGCGCTCGCCGTCCTTGGGCTGACGGACGGCGCCGGTGACGTGGTCACCCTTGCGCAGCCCGTTCTTGCGGACCTGGGCGAGCGAGACGTACACGTCGTTCGGGCCCGGCAGGTAGCCGGACGTACGGATGAACGCGTAGTTGTCGAGGATGTCCAGGATGCCCGCGACGGGGATCAGGACGTCGTCGTCGGCGACCTGCGGCTCGGCGCCGAACTCCTCGCGGCCACCGCGGCGGCCGCGGCGGTCGCGGTAACGGCCGCGCCGGCCACGGCGGCTGCCGTCGTCGTCGAAGTCGTCCTGCGGGCCGTTGTTCTGCTGCTGGCCCTGCGGCTGGCCGCCCTGGCGCTGCTGGCGCTGGCCGCCCTGCTGGTCCTCGCCCTTGCCGCGGTCGCCGCGCTGACGGTCACCGCGGTCGCCCCGCTCACCGCGGTCGCCGCGCTCGCCGCGCTCGCCGCGCTCGCCGCGCTGACGGTCCCGGCGGTCGCCGCGCTCGCCCCGCTGACGGTCCCGGCGGCCCTCGGCGGTGTCGACGGCCTCGGTGGCCTTCGCCTCCGCCCTGTCGACGGTCTCGGTGGCCTTGACCTCGGCCTTGGCCTCCGTCTTGGTGACGGTCTCGACCGCCGCCGAGGTGGCCTCGGGGCTGCCGGAGGGGGCCGTTGCACGGCGCCGGCGGCGCTCGCCCACGGGCTGGTCGTCGCCGGAGGCACCGCCCTGGTCGGAGACCTTGGGGGACGGCTGGCCCGGAATGTCGATCTGCTGCTGCGTGGCCTGCTTCTCGGCGGCGGGCGCGGCGGCCTCCTCGCCCGTACGGGCCTTGGAGGTGGCACGGCGCTTCGGCTTGGCCTCGGCGTCCGCGGAAGACGCAGCAGCCTTGGCCGGAGCAGCGGAACCGCCGCCGGCCTGCGCCTCCTTGATGACCTCGATCAGCTGGCTCTTGCGCATCCGCGCGGTGCCCCTGATGCCGAGGCCGGACGCGACCTGCTGCAGCTCGGCCAGGACCATGCCGTCGAGGCCGGTGCCGGAGCGGCGGCGCCGTGAGGTGGTGCCAGAGGCAGCACCTGCGGCGGGCGCGGAGTTGTCGACAGAGCTGTCGGCAGTCACGCCCATCAGATCGGTGGTGTCGCTCACGAAGGGTCCTTCCCTGGAGCGGACGTCGGCCTGTCTGGCTCGGCGACCGGTTGTGCTGTCCGGCTGCGGCCTGTGATCTTGTCGACCACGGATCGTGCCGGGGCGGTGGTCCGCCGCGTACGGCGGAGAGGTAAACGTGCGTGGGTTCCGGCCCGAGATCCCCCTGCTCGGCCCCTGCTGGGAAAAGCGTGGGGTGTCGTGCCGGTTCCGGAGCGTGCTCGAAACTGCTCAGGCAGGCTGCGCAGGCAGTTGGGGAGGCTCTCGGAAGAAAGGCGGTCCCTGAAGGGGACACGAAGCACCGCGCCACGAAGACGACCGATGCAGACTTGAGGTTAACACTACCGGATCCAACAAACATTCCCCCTCTCGTTCACCGGCAAGCCGTGCTCCCTGCGCCCGCGCCTACGACCCGAGCGGCAGGACGCTCGCACCCGCGGCGTCGAGACTGAGCCGGTTGGCGGCCCACCCCTCCCCCGCCAGGCGTGCGACCTTGTCGGCCGCACCGTCCTCGACCAGCGCGAGCACCGTGGGCCCCGCGCCGGAGATGACCGCGGGGACACCGTCCGCGCGCAGCCGGTTGACCAGTGCCACGCTCTCCGGCATCGCCGGCGCGCGGTACTCCTGGTGGAGCCGGTCCTCGGTGGCGGCGAGCAGCAGCTCGGGGCGCCTGGTCAGGGCCTCGACGAGCAGCGCCGCCCGGCCGGCGTTGGCCGCCGCGTCCACGTGCGGGACGGTGCGCGGCAGCAGCCCGCGGGCCGTCTCCGTCAGGACCGCCTTGGCGGGCACGAAGACCACCGGAACGACGGAATCCGCGGGATCCATCCGGATCGCCCGCGCCGATCCGCCGTCCATCCAGGACAGGGTGAAACCGCCGAGCAGACAGGCGGCGACGTTGTCGGGGTGGCCCTCGATCTCGGTCGCGAGCTCCAGCAGGGCCGCGTCGTCGAGCCGGGCGTCGCCGCCTATGGTCACGGCGCGCGCGGCGACGATGCCGGCGCAGATGGCGGCGGAGGAGGAGCCGAGGCCGCGGCCGTGCGGGATGCGGTTGGCGCAGACGACCTCAAGGCCGCGCGGCTGCCCGCCGAGCAGGTCGAACGCCGTACGCAGCGAACGTACGAGGAGGTGGCTCTCGTCGCGGGGCAGCGTCTGGGCGCCCTCGCCCGCGATGTCGACGTGCAGGCCGGAGTCGGCGACGCGGACCACCACGTCGTCGTACAGCCCCAGTGACAGGCCCAGGGAGTCGAAGCCCGGACCGAGGTTGGCACTGGTGGCGGGGACGCGCACCCGTACGGCGGCGGCGCGGAATGCGGGACCGGCCATCGCTCTGATGACTCTCCTTGTGAGACTGCGGCTGATGACTCTGCTGCGGGATTTTCGAAGACGTACGGAACACCCGAGGGCCACGTGGGCAACTGCACCACGGCATATGCGGCGGGGCGGGTTGAGTACAGCCTATCGAAGGAAGGTTCTGTGGCGACATAGGGCGCACAGGAGGCGCACGATGCGTGTCGCAAGCCCCCTGTGCCCCTACGTGCGGCCTTGTCCTGCTTTACGTACGGGTCCCGGTGCGGCGGGACCCGTAACGCGCCGCATGGGACGACTACACCAGGCCCAGGCGCTCGGCGGCGGCCGCCGCGTCCACCGGGACGGTGACAGGCTGCGGGGCGCCCGCGACCGCCCAGTCCGGGTCCTTGAGGCCGTTTCCGGTCACCGTGCAGACGATCTTCTGGCCCGGGTCGACCAGACCGCGCTCGGCGGCCTTCAGCAGGCCCGCGACCGAGGCCGCCGAGGCGGGCTCCACGAAGACGCCCTCCTGAGAGGCCAGCAGCCGGTAGGCGCGCAGGATCTCACGGTCCGTCACTTCATCGATGAAACCGCCCGATTCGTCGCGGGCGGCCAGCGCGAACTGCCACGAGGCCGGGTTGCCGATGCGGATCGCGGTGGCGATCGTGGAGGGGTCCTTGACGACCTCCCCGCGCACGATCGGCGCCGAACCGGACGCCTGGAAGCCCCACATGCGCGGGGTGTGCGTCGAGATCCGGTCGGCGGCGTACTCCTTGTAGCCCTTCCAGTACGCCGTGATGTTGCCGGCGTTGCCCACGGGCAGGACGTGGATGTCGGGGGCGTCGCCGAGCGCGTCCACGATCTCGAACGCGGCGGTCTTCTGGCCCTCGATGCGCACCGGGTTGACCGAATTCACCAGCGCCACCGGGTAGTTGTCGGACAGCGCGCGGGCCAGCGTGAGGCAGTCGTCGAAATTGCCGTCGACCTGGAGGATCTTGGCGCCGTGGATGAGCGCCTGGCCCATCTTGCCGAGCGCGATCTTGCCCTGCGGCACGAGCACGGCGCAGACCATGCCCGCGCGCACCGCGTAGGCCGCGGCGGACGCCGAGGTGTTGCCGGTGGAGGCGCAGATGACCGCCTTCGCGCCCTCCTCCTTCGCCTTGCTGATCGCCATCGTCATGCCGCGGTCCTTGAAGGAACCGGTCGGGTTGGCACCCTCGACCTTGAGGTGCACCTCGCAGCCCGTGCGCTCGGAGAGCAGCTGGGCCGGCACGAGCGGCGTACCGCCCTCGCGGAGGGTGACGACCGGCGTCGTAGCGGAGACGGGGAGCCGGTCCCGGTACTCCTCGATGATTCCGCGCCACTGGTGGGTCATTGCTGGTTACTCCCCTTCAACACGCATGATGCTGGCGACACCGCGCACGGTGTCGAGCTTCCGCAGGGCGTCCACGGTTCCGGTGAGGGCCGCATCCGCCGCGCGGTGGGTGACGACGACGAGGGAGGCCTCGCCGCCGCCGTCCGGCCGGCCTTGCTGGCGCACGGTGTCGATGGACACCCCGTGCTCGGCGAAGACCGTCGCGACCTGGGCGAGCACGCCCGGCTTGTCGGCCACGTCGAGGCTGATGTGGTAGCGGGTCACCACGTCTCCCATGGGGCTCACGGGCAGCTGGGTGTACGCCGACTCACCGGGCCCGGTGGCCGCGCCGAGCTTGTTGCGGCAGACCGCGACGAGGTCGCCGAGGACGGCGGAGGCGGTCGGAGCGCCGCCAGCGCCGGGCCCGTAGAACATGAGCCGCCCGGCCGCCTCGGCCTCCACGAACACCGCGTTGTACGCCTCGCGCACGGAGGCCAGCGGGTGGCTGAGCGGGATCATCGCGGGGTGCACGCGGGCGGTGACCGACTGCCCGTCGGCGGCCCGCTCGCAGATCGCGAGCAGCTTGATGGTGCAGCCCATCCGGCGCGCCGACGCGAAGTCGGCGGCGGTGACCTCGGTCATGCCCTCGCGGTACACGTCGTCGAGGCGGACCCGGGTGTGGAAGGCAATCCCGGCGAGGATGGCGGCCTTGGCGGCGGCGTCGAAGCCCTCGACGTCGGCGGTCGGGTCGGCCTCGGCGTAGCCCAGCGCGGTGGCCTCGTCCAGGGCCTCCTGGTAGCCGGCGCCGGTGGAGTCCATCTTGTCGAGGATGAAGTTGGTCGTGCCGTTGACGATGCCGAGCACGCGGTTGACCTTGTCGCCGGCCAGCGACTCGCGCAGCGGGCGGATCAGCGGGATCGCGCCGGCGACGGCGGCCTCGTAGTACAGGTCCCGGCCCTGCTCGGCGGCCGCGGCGTGCAGCGCGGCGCCGTCCTGGGCGAGCAGCGCCTTGTTCGCGGAGACGACGGATGCGCCGTGCTCGAAGGCGGTCGTGATGAGGGTGCGGGCGGGCTCGATGCCGCCGATCACCTCGACCACCACGTCGATGTCGCCGCGTTTGACCAGGGCGGTGGCGTCGGTGGTGACCAGGGCGGGGTCGATGCCCTCGCGCACCTTGGAGGGCCGGCGGACGGCGACGCCGGCGAGCTCCACGGGTGCGCCGATGCGCGCCGCGAGGTCGTCGGCGTGCGTCGTCATGATGCGCGCCACCTCTGAGCCGACCACTCCACAGCCCAGCAGCGCCACCTTCAGCGGACGCGTACGCATCATCCGACCTCGTTTCCTGTTCAAACCTGGAATGCGAACCAGTCTCACTCACCGGACGGGAGTTTCTGCCCCTCGTCCGGATCCTGAGACAACTATTTCATTTAACCGACATCGAGACGCAGGAGATCTTCCTCCGTCTCACGCCGGACGATCACCCGGGCCCGTCCGTCGCGCACGGCGACGACCGGCGGGCGAAGTGCGTGGTTGTAATTGCTGGCCATGGAGCGGCAGTACGCACCGGTGGCCGGCACGGCAATCAGATCACCCGGCGCGAGGTCCGCGGGCAGGAATGCGTCACGGACCACGATGTCACCGCTCTCGCAGTGCTTTCCGACCACCCTGACCAGCATCGGCTCGGCCTCGGAGGTGCGCGAGACGAGCGCGACGGAGTACTCGGCGTCGTACAGCGCGGTCCGGATGTTGTCGGACATGCCGCCGTCCACGCTCACATACGTCCGCAGCCCCTCCAGCGGCTTGATCGTCCCGACCTCGTACAGCGTGAAGGCGGTCGGTCCGACGATCGCGCGGCCCGGCTCGACGGAGATGCGCGGGGCCGCGAGCCCGGCGGCGGCGCACTCGCGGGACACGATCTCGCCGAGCGCCTTGGCGATCTCGTGCGGCTCGCGCGGGTCGTCGTCCGAGGTGTACGCGATGCCGAGCCCGCCGCCGAGGTCGATCTCGGGCAGCTCGACACCGTGCTCGTCCCGCACCTCGGCGAGGAGCTGTACGACGCGTCGCGCGGACACCTCGAAGCCGGCCATGTCGAAGATCTGCGACCCGATGTGCGAATGAATTCCGATGAGTTCGAGCCCGTCGAGCTTGAGGGCGCGGCGCACGGCCTCGGCCGCCTGCCCGTCCGCGAGCGCGATGCCGAACTTCTGGTCCTCGTGGGCGGTGGCGATGAATTCGTGCGTGTGCGCCTCGACGCCGACGGTCACCCGGATGAAGGCCTTCTGCACCTTCCCCAGTTCGTGGGCGATGTGCGCGACGCGCACGATCTCCTGGAAGGAGTCGAGCACGATCCGCCCGACCCCGGCCTCGACGGCCCGCCGGATCTCGGCCTCGCTCTTGTTGTTGCCGTGGAAGGCGATGCGCTCGGCGGGCATCCCGGCGTCGAGGGCGGTGGCGAGCTCGGTCCCGGAGCAGACGTCGAGGTTGAGCCCCTCCTCGTGCAGCCAGCGCACGACAGCGCGCGACAGGAAGGCCTTGCCTGCGTAGAACACGTCGGCGTCCGCGCCGAAGGCGTCGGCCCAGGCGCGGCACCGGGCACGGAAGTCGGCCTCGTCCAGGAAGTAGGCGGGCGTGCCGAACTCCTCGGCGAGCCGCGCCACTTCGAGGCCGCCCATGGTGACGGCGCCCTCCTCGTTGCGCGTGACGGTCCTCGACCAGACCTTCGCGTCAAGGGAGTTGAGGTCGGCGGGGGGCGCGGAGTAGTGCCCTTCGGTCAGCACGTCGGCGTGGCGGGGACCGGCGGGGTGCGCGGATCGGCTCATCGTTCTCTACCGTCTTCTCTCTCACACATGTCCAGACACGTCTGCACACGTCATACAAACTCTGGGGCGTCGACGCCGAGCAGGGACAGGCCGCCGGCCAGCACCGTCCCGGCGGCCTCGGCGAGGGCGAGCCGGGAGCGGTGGGCGGCCGAGGGTTTCTCGTCACCGAGCGGCAGTACGCCGTGCTGGAAGCAGAGCAGTTCGTCGGCCACGGCTTCGAGCTGCCGCGCCAGCCGGTCGGGCGCCCGGTGCCGGGCGGCGCTTTCGAGCACACCGGGATGGTCCCCGAGCAGCCCGAGCAGCGCGTCCCCCTCGGGAACGGCCCCGGCCTCGGCCCGAAACCCCAGCTGGAGCGCGTTGCGCGCAAGAGCGCGACTGCGGGAGTACGCGTACCGCACCCGGAAGAACGCACTGCTCTCCCGCTGAGCGAGCAGTTCCGCCACATCGGTACGGGGCCGGTCGTGCCGGGCGGCCCGGAGCATGGCCCAGCGAGCGGCATCCCGCCCGACGAGCTCGGCGAGCCGGGGCTGTTCGCAGGCCACGACGGGAAGGGGCTGCCCCCCGTGCCGGACGACGCGCGCATCGGCCCCCTGAGCCCGGAGCAGCCGCACGACGACCTCGGTGACAACCCGGGCCCGGCTCTCGGACGCGTCCGCGAAGGCATGGCTCTGCCCGCGAAGAGCATCCCCGTACCCATAGGACGTGCCGCCTCGCACGATGCGCCGTACGACATCGAACTGCGCACCGCGGTCGAGGGTGATGTTGAGGAACCCGGGCCCGGTGATGTCGACCAGGGCGATACCGGGCTGGTCGGCGATCCGCTGCCGCAGGAGCTCGGCCACGCGGCGCGGGGGGAGGCCCGCGGCGGCGGCGAGCTTGAGCGCGACCCCGCTGGCGTAGTCGCCCCCGCCACCGGGCCGGGGCCGCTCGACCTTGACGACCTCGGGCACCGCGTCCCCCGCCACCACGAGGGCACCCTCGTCGACCGCGCTGCGCACGACGCGCACGACGGTACGGGAGAGCTCTGCGGGGGTCACGGGTCCAGCGTATGGGAGAGGGGGGGTCCCTCCGCGAACCGGTTTCGCCATACGGGCAGGCGGGGGCCACCACCTGCCCGTATGGGCGTGACCTTGTGGCTTGGCGAGGCTCGGTGGAACGGGGTCGAAGGTCAGCCCCGGGTGCTGCCGGCCCGCCCGGACTCCCTGCTGCCGTCGGCAGACGGCGGGGCCTCCCGGTGCAGCAGCTGCCGTACGACCCGGACCAGCTCCGCGGGCTCGAACGGCTTGGCCAGAAAGGCGTCGACCCCGGCGGCGAGCCCGGTCTCCACCTCGTACTGGGTGCACGCACTGATGATCGCGACGGGCAGCCGGCTGGTGCGCGGATCCGACCGCAGCCGCGCGGCCGTACGCAGTCCGTCGAGCCGGGGCATCACCACGTCGAGGGTGACCACGTCGGGGCGTACCTGGTTGACGACTTCCAGGCACTCGGCACCATCAGCCGCGGTCACGACCTCGAAGCCCTCCAGCTCGAGGTTGACCCTGATCAACTGCCGGATGACCTTGTTGTCGTCGACAACAAGAACCCGGCCGGACGCGCCTGACACACCTTGAGGTTAGGTCCGCGGAGGGCACCGCGTCCGGGTTTTCCCCACTTCCACCCCGCCCGGGGGACACGGCCTCCGGACGGGACGGAAATACCTGTTCACGGCCACCCCGGGAGAGCTGGTAGGGTTCTACCCGTCGCCGCCGAACGCGGCGGACGCCCCCGTAGCTCAGGGGATAGAGCAACGGCCTCCGGAGCCGTGTGCGCAGGTTCGAATCCTGCCGGGGGCACAGCAGCCGGAACAGCACCGCAAGGTCGCTCACCTGCTGAAGTGCCAGACTTCAAGAGCCGGACCCAGTTCTACTGGGTCCGGCTCTTTGTCGTATGCCGCCGCTGAGTCGCGTGCCGCCGCTGATCGGAATCTGTCACGGCTGAAGTGCCCCGGGATCGCGGTCGGCGACCGGATCACTCCGTTACGGGCAGGCACTCGGCGAGCAGGTCGACGACGTCGCGCCAGGCTCGCTGCGCGTGCTGTGGGTGGTAGCCGACGCCGGGGACCATGGGGTGGTCGACCGGTGGGTGGTGGAAGGCGTGCAAGGCGCCGCCGTAGACCGCGAGGCGCCAGTCGACGCCCGCGGCCTGCATCTCGGTGGTGAACGCGTCCCGTTGCGCGGGCGGCATGATCGGGTCCTCCGACCCGACCCCGGCCCACACCGGGCAGCGAATGCGCGCCGCCTCGCCCGGTCGGCCCGTGGTAGTTGCGTTGACTGTCCCGATCGCGCGCAGGTTGACGCCATCGCGCCCGAGTTCCAGCGCGATGGCGCCCCCGGTGCCGTAGCCGACGGCCGCCATCCGGTCGGGGTCGGTCCGCGGTTCGGTGCGCAACACGTCGAGCGCCGCGTGGCCGATGCCTCGCATCCGGTCGGGGTCGGCGAGCAGCGGCATGCAACGGGCCAGCATCTCCTCTGGGTCGCCCAAATAGCGCCCGCCGTGAAGGTCGAAGGCCAGCGCTACATATCCCAGCTCGGCGAGAGCATCGGCCCTGCGGCGCTCGACGTCGCTGAGCCCCATGCCCTCTGGTCCGAGCAGCACCGCGGGCCGGCGGTCGACACCGGCCGGGAGAGCGAGGTGCCCGATCATCGTCAGCCCGTCGGCCGGGTACTCGACCGTGCGCGTTGTAACCGTCGTCATGAGACTGGACGATAGTGATCGTCGAGCCCGGTGGAGCCGGTGTTCACCGCCGGCAGAACAGCGCGGGTGTGCCTCTGAAATGCGGCGGTGGCTCACGAGATCCGTCACGCACCCCGTTACCGCGCAGTTGGCCATTACGAGAACAGGGCCTCTTCCCGCTGCCGCAAACGGGCCTGGCACGGGCGGCGCTCAGAACAGCGCGGGTTGTGAGGCCGCGCGCCTCACGGCCAGTGGGTCGCCCCACGCGCCGGGGCCGCACGCCCCTTCTGAAGGGCCGGAGGCCGTCGGATGGTGCGAAGTGACGGGCTGCAAGGGCGAGTCGGCGGCACGGAGGTGTGCCGCACTCTGAGCCCGAGGAGGGCAGGGTCCGGATGCCCGCGACTCGCGATGAGGACGGGGTCGGACAGGGTTGAAGAATCCATCAAGACCCTGTCTGTTCTCCCTCGGCGCGCAGCCGAAGCCGGTGGACTATTTGCACGTGCGGATGGACTGCGGCGCAGCCCTGACATGTATCCGGCTGTCCGAAATAGTGACCTGATATGTCGTTCCGGACGAGGAAATCCTCCGCCAGGACGTCGGAGCCCAGACCCGATTGGCATGCGACCTGATCGGCCTGTCCAACAATGTCATCTCCCACAGCAAGGAGACAGCGGAGAAGTCGGGACACGTCATCGCCATGCCAACGGTTTTGATGGCGGACCATGAAATCGACCTCGACCACGCCACTGTCCTCACACTGGAGATGCACCACGCGAAGACGCAGAAGTTCGTCTCAGAGGACCACCGACCGCAAGTCCGCCCTGGATCAGTCGATATCGCGAGCGCTGGCGCCGCGGCATAAGGCCCGCGCCGCGCCAACCACCAGCCGGCGCTGCATCCTCCCCCTCGCAAAGCACTGGCATGAAAGAAGCGAGGTTAAACGCAGAAAAGCCCCGCACCGTGATCCCGAAGGGACCTGGTGCGGGGCTTTCCCCAAAAATTGTTCGGCGGCGTCCTACTCTCCCACAGGGTCCCCCCTGCAGTACCATCGGCGCTGAAAGGCTTAGCT
>NZ_JBIWHT010000045.1:0-33525 GCF_044764265.1 Streptomyces sp. NPDC094147
CCTCACCGGAATGAGTCACCATCGCGATCTTCAGACGCGGCGTCCCCACCGCCTTGCCACCACCCGCCGACCCCGAACCCTTGTCCTCGGAACCCCTACCACCCGAGCTGCTGCAACCGGCCGTGAGCGCGATCGCCGCTATGCAGGCCGTGATCCCCACTGCCGCGCGGCCGCTACGCATACGTCCTCTATGCACGATGATTCCATCCTCTTCGCAATGATCTGACGCGGATTCCGCTGTCCGAAGGCCCCCGCCCATACCGCGCCGCGGCTTGCCCGAGCCGTCTCAACCGGCAGGAGACCAAGGGCTGTTCACGCTCTCGGACCGGTGTCAGCCGGCCGCGCCCACGCGGCTCTCGCTCTCGGCGCGTACCCGTTCGACGAAGTCGGCCAGCCGCGGCGCTTCGAACAGCGCGAGCACGGGCACCTCCGCGCCGACCGCCTTGCGCGTGCGGCTCATCACCTTCATGACCATCAGCGAGTGACCGCCGAGGGCGAAGAAGTCGTCACCGAGCCCGACCTCGGCGACCCCGAGCTCCTCCGCCCAGATGCCGGCCACCGTCGCTTCCAGGGAGCCCTCTTCGGGAACGTCCCGCATGAGGGCGGGGCCCACGTCCCTCACTGCCTCGCGGGCTTGTTCGAGCAGGGCCCGGCGGTCGGCCTTGCCGTTGGGGGTCAACGGCATACGGTCCACGATCCGCAGCGTATTGGGCACCATGTGGCTGGGCAGTCGGTCGGCCACGAACTTCCGGAGCACCTCGGTGTCCGGGCCGCCGGGGCGGACGGTGGCCCACGCCAGCAGTCGTGAGCCGACCGAGTCGCCGGTGTCAGTGGCGACGCAGGCGTCGATGACGTCCGGGTGGTCCTTGAGCGCCGCGCCGACCTCCCCCAGTTCGACGCGGTAGCCGCGGACCTTCACCTGCTCGTCGCGCCGCCCCACGTAGAAGAGCCGTCCGTCGGCGGTCGCGCGCGCCAGATCGCCGCTGTGGTAGGTGAGCCGGTGGTCATCCGGTCCCCAGGTCTGCGGGCGGAAGGCGCGTGCGGTGGCGTCGTCGTCGCCGAAGTATCCACGGGCCAGACCAGGGCCCGAGACCCAGATCTCGCCGGCCTCGCCCACCGGGGTCGGTGCGCCGTCCTCGTCCCGCAGCGAAACGGCCAGGTCCGGCAGCGCCACACCGATCGGGCTGCCCGCGCCGGCGGCCGCGTCCTGTGCCGTGATCCGGCAGTACGTGACGTGCACCGTCGTCTCGGTGATCCCGTACATGTTCACCACGCGCGGCTGGTCGTCACCCCTGCGGGCGAACCAGCCGCTGAGGGTGGCGGGGTCCAGCCGTTCGCCGCCGAGAATGATCAGCCGCAGGGCGTCGAGCGGGGCCGGCCGCTGCTCGTCCACGGCGGCGAGCGCCGCGAGCGCGGAGGGGGTCTGGCTCAACACGGTGACGGCTTCGCGGTCGATGAGCCCGAGCAACTCGTCGGGGGCACGGGCCTCGTCGTCCTCCACGACGACGAGACGGCCGCCGAACAGCAACGCCCCCCACATCTCCCAGACGGAGAAGTCGAAGGCGTAGGAGTGCAGCATCGTCCATACGTCGTCGGCGCCGAGGTCGTAGAGCGCCGCCGTCGTGGCCATCAGCCGTGTCACGTTGTGGTGCGTGATCTTCACACCCTTGGGGGTGCCGGTCGAGCCGGACGTGAACATCACATAGGCGAGGTCGTCGGGGCCCACCTCGACGCTCGCCGCCGGACAGTCCGCGTCGTCGTCCGCCTCGGCGAGCACGAGCGGGCCCGCGTGCCAGACCCGTACCCGGGCGGCGAGTTGGTCGTCGGTCACGATCACGCCGGCCCCGACCCGTTCGGCCAGGCTCGCCAGACGTGGGTCGGGGTAGCGCGGGTCGAGTGGCACGTAGGCCGCGCCCGCCATGAGCACTCCGAGGATCGCCGGTATGGACCGACATCGGGTCACGCACACCGGTACGAGATCACCCGGGCGTACGCCCGCCGCGACCAGACGCCCGGCGATGCGTCCGGCCAGGTCGTGAAGTTCCGCGTAGGACATCGAGGTGCCGCCTGCGGTGAGCGCGATGGCCCGGGGGCTGCTGGCGGCCTGGCGGGCGAACCAGGAGTGCAGCGTGCCGGCCGGCGCTTCGAGCTCTCCCATTTCACGCACACTGCTGTTTACTCCCGGCACAATTCCCCCATGGGTAGAACCTGTCTCGATGTCGGATTGCAGAGGATAGTAGAGGAACTCATCGTGCCATGGCGGCTTAAACCGTCGGACGCATGGCGTCTTTGTCCGGGTCCGTCCATGGCTGCCGCCGGCCTCGGGGCGGGCTTCTGTACCCGGCCGATGCGCGGCTCCCATAACGCAGGTTAATCACCCGACGCACGCTTGTCGCGTCAACGACGGTGTGAATTGTTACGCAGGGGTGTGAGCCACCCGACAACCTGGGGTTCTCCGCCGAACATATTTGACATCGGGCTCATACGCAGACATGAGCAAGGCGCGCCGAAACCCACCAAGCACGGCAATCCGTCCAAGCCGGTACAACACGTGCCGGACCCATGACTGCCAAAGCAGAAGCGGAATCATTCATACCGGTAGCTGGGGAATGCGGTGAACGGTCAGCTCAGCGAATGCCGGGCCTTTCTCGGCATGGATCCGGTGACGCCACGCATTGACCTGCGGCCCGCCGAATAAGCCAGGTTCCCGCCCCGGATCGCCTGCATCGGGGCGTGCCCGCTGACCGGTCACGAGGGTCGGATCCCAGCCATCCGCGCCGTCGGCGCCCCGGCCGCCCGGACCGGCCGCCGCAGTCCGGCCGCCCTTGTCCGCATCGGTCAGGACTCGCTCGCAACGGTCCAACTGTCCCTGTATGTCTGTGGTTTGAGCCGCATAAGGGGCGTCTGGGTGCTCCCCGGCACGGACAGCGTCGGCACGCCGGGAGGCCCTGCGGCACAAGGGGTTCGGCCACCGAAGACCCCCTCGTCACGGGCCCGCAGACAGGGTTCCACCTGTGCAGAGCGCGCTTCGGTGCCGTCCATGACGAATAGGTACTTTCGGTCGCTCCTACTACATAGGGCCCGAAAAATTAGGGTAGTCAAGGAAAATTGTTCGGGCTACACTCGATCGATCTCAGACACCTCCCGGCCATTTCCAATACACCGGGAGGGGTTGCCACGGGGGATGAGAGGGAGGGTACGTTTGCGCTGTCGCCGTTCTGCCTAGCTGTTTGTTCTGCTCACTGCCATGGCGCATGTGACGTCCAATACAGCTGCGATGCGCGGGCCGGTCGGCCTTTGCCGCCGGAAGTCGCCCTTAATGACGGGGAAATAGGGTGTCAGTGCAATCTGCAACGAATCCGCCGACGTCGGATTCGATGTCCGGAACCGGTCTCGGTAAGGAACTCACAGGTAGAGAGGGAGTTGTGGCCCTGACACGCCTGGCAATAGTCGGTGGCGGCCCTTATTGCACCTATGCAATGGAGCGCCTGGCCGCTTCGGTGGCCGCGCAGGAGGGCCCGGTCGAACTCGACATCCATGTCTTCGATCGCACCGGTCAGTTCGGCGCGGGCGCGGTGCACAGCCAATTGCAGGCGCCCACCAGTTTCCTCAACCGGATCGCCAGACATGTGTCCTTCGGCGCGGACGAAAGCGTCGAGGACGCGGGCCCGCTGCTCCCCGGGGCGCTCCGCCCCACCCTGTACGAATGGTGCCGGCGCAAGTACGAGGAGACCGCCGACCCCCGCTTCGACATCGAGCCGGACAGCTGGCCCAAGCGCTACCTGCATGGGCTGGCCCTGCGCGAGCAGTTCTCCGCCTACGTGGACCTCCTGCGCTCCCAGCCCTCGGTGACCGTGACGCTGCACCACCACGAGGTCGTCGATGTGGCGGACCTCACCGAACCGCCGGGTGTGCGGGGGCCGTTGGCCCTCACATCGGTCCCCGCCGGGGACGGAGGCGACGGCGCCGCCACCCGGACGGTCGTGGACCAGGTCCTGCTCCTGACCGGCCACTCCTACAACGACCCCATGCGTTCCGCGCGCACCCGGCACTGGGTCAAGTGCGCGCAGAGGGCGGCCGGTTCGGCCTTCGTACCCAGCGCCTATCCGCTGCGCGAACGGCTCACGCCGGACACGGCCGGGCCCGGACAGGTGGTCGGCTGCGCCGGGACCATGCTGACCGGGGTCGATGTCGTCCTGCACCTGACCGAGGGCCGCGGCGGCCGCTTCAAGCGGGCCACGACCGGTGAACTCCGCTATGTGCCCTCCGGGCAGGAGCCGCGTTCCATCGTCGCCTTCAGCGAGTCCGGCCTGTTCGCCTTCGCCCGGCCGCACGACGGCACCGGGCCCGGAGTGAAGAAGCCGAAGCGCAAGGGCGTCTTCCTCACTGTCGAGGCCGTGGACCTGCTGCGCGAGAACTTCGGGAGCGACCCGGTCCGGGTGGGCGAAGTGACGATCCGTCAACTTGACTACGAGCGCCACCTCTTCCCGCTCATCGTCGCCGAGATGTCGCTGCTCTACTACGAGTGTCTCTTCGGTGCCGACTTCGGCCGGCACCTCGCTCAGGCATCGGCCGCCGCACGCCGGGAGTTCCTCGGCCGGGCCGCGGGAACCGCGTCGGCACAGGACGCGGTCCGCCTGCTGACGCAGCCGGTCGAGCGCGGCGTGGCGGAGGCCGTCGACGCCCTTGAGTCCCTGCTCCTCGGCCGGTCGTCCGCCGCCTCGCTCCGCGCGGAGACGCGACCCTGGCCCTTCGACGCCCTGTTGCGGCGCTATGCCGAGGTGGTACTCGGCGAGGGCGCCTGGGAGCGCCTGGAAGCCGTTCTCGACGACCCCGCCCAAGTCGCCTCGACCGTCGCCGGTCTGGAGTCGCCGACCCGGCACGCCGTGCTTCCCTCGGGCAATCTGTTCTCCTGGGAGCGCACGCTCCAGCCGATCGCACCGAGCGATCAGACCTCACCCGAGCAGTACCGCAAGGCGATGGTCGAGTTCATGACGACCGATCACCTCTGGGCACGGCAGGGCACATTCGTCAATCCGGCCAAGACCGCCGCCGACGGTGTGTGGCGCGGGCTGCGTCCCGTCATCGTGCACGCCGTCAACTTCGGCGGCCTGCACGCCGACGCCCACCGCACCTTCCTCGGCACCTGGCTGCGCCAGCACAACCGGCTGGCGTACGGCCCGGTGCCGGACATCATGGAACGGATCCAGGCGCTCATCGAGCACGGGATCCTCGACGTGTCGGCGGGGCCCGGGGCCCGGGTGGACACCGACGGGGACTCCCTCGTCGTCACCGGCCCGCTCACCGGCGCGGTCCGCCCCGTCGACGTACTGGTCGACGCCCGGGTGCCCGCCTTCGACGCCTCGGCGGACATCGCCCCGCTCTATCCGAACCTGCTGCGCCGCGGTCTCGTACGCACGTGGCACAACCCGCACACCGGGGGCGGCGAGGGTTTCGAACCGGGCGGGCTCGATCTCACCGACGACTTCCGGGTGATTCGCCCGGACGGCTCGACCGACGACCGGATCTCCGTGCTCGGCCCCGCGATCGAGGGCCAGCGGTTCTTCCAGGGCGGGGCGCTGAAGCCGGACGCGAACCATCACGCCATGCGCAACGTCCTCTGCTGGCTGCGGACCTTCTGGCGGCAGGCCGACACCGGGGGCTGACCCGGCCCTTTCGCCGAACATCCCACCCGTATCCCACCTTTCAAGAGACGTCACTCGTCATGGACACCCAAACGAACGAGCACGCCCGGACCGACCTCACGGCCGGTGTGCACCACCCCATCGGACTGCACGCGCTGCGTCACCCCGACGCGTCCGCCGTGCACGAGGCCGCCACCGGACGCCGGCTCGGCTACCGCGAGTTGTGGAACCTGGCCGGCGCTGTCGCGGCCCGGCTGGCCGCCGCGGGCGTGCGCCCCGGCGACGCGTGCGGCATCGCCGTCGACCGCAGCGCCGACCTCGTGGTGGCCCTGCTCGCCGTGGCCCGCGCCGGAGCCTTCTACGTACCGCTGGACGCCGGGGCGCCGCTGCCGCGCACCGCGGCGCAGCTGGCCGACACCGCGGCCCGCGTACTCGTCGTCGCACCGGGGGAAGCCTCCCGCGCGCAGGCACTGGCGCCGGAGCTGCCCGTGGTCGAGGTGGTACGGGAGTGCTCCGATGACCCGATGGGCACGAGCCGTCCGAGCCGCGGCGAGGACCCGCTGTATGTGAACTTCACCTCCGGCACGAGCGGCATCCCCAAGGCGGTCGTCGTACCCCACCGGGCGGTGCGCCGCCTCGTCGACGCCCCCGTGTACTGCACCCTCGGGCAGGGCACACGGGTGGGCAACGCGGCCAACCCGGCCTTCGACGCGACCACGTTCGAGATCTGGGCGACCCTGACCGCCCGCGGCACCGTGGTGGTCCTGCCGCCCGTCGCCGCCGTCGGCCTGGACGGCTGGCTGGAGCTGCTGCGCGCCGAGCGGGTCGAGGCGCTGTTCCTCACGACGTCCCTCTTCCACATGATCGCCCACGAGCGGCCCGCCGCCCTGGGCTGCCTGGACACCCTGCTCGTGGGGGGCGAGGCGCTCACGCCCGGGGCCGCGCGCCGCGTGCTGGCGGCCGGGCCGCCGAACCGCCTGGTCAACGTGTACGGGCCGACGGAGGCCACCACCTTCGCCACGTACTACGACCTGACGCCCGACCGGCTCGACCAGGTGGACCGGGTGCCGATCGGCCACGCCATCCAGCAGACCACGCTCCAGGTGCTCGGCCCCGACCTGCTGCCCGTCCCGGACGGCGAGCGCGGCGAACTGTGCGTCGGCGGACCGGGCGTGGCGCTCGGCTACCTCGGCCGCCCCGAACTCACCACGGAGCGGTTCATCACCGTCCCGGGCCTCCCCGACGAGGGCACGCTCTACCGCACCGGCGACGTGGTCCGCAGGGGCCCGGAAGGCCGCCTGGAGATCTTCGGCCGCCTCGACCGGCAGGTGAAGGTGCGCGGCTTCCGCGTGGAGCTGGAGGAGATCGAGCGGGCGGCCGTCGCCACCGGGCTCACCGAGGCGGCGGTGGTCGAGAAGACGGGCGAAGGACCCTCCGCCGCCCTCGTCGGCTTCGTGCTGCCCGCGGACAGAGGGCCTGAACATGCCTTTGCGGCAGCGGAGTTGCAGTCGGCGCTCGCCGAGGTGCTGCCCGACTACATGCTGCCGACCCGGTGGACCGTCCTGGAGCAGCTGCCGCTCGGCCCCACCGGCAAGGTGGACCGCGCGGCCCTGCTCGCGGAGCTCGCGACGCGGCCGGAAGCCGTCGGCTCCGCAAGCGAGGAGCCGTCCGGGGCGGACGGGCCCGCCGGCCAGGTCCGGCGCCTGTGGTGCGAGGTCCTCCAGGTGCCCGACGCCCGCGACGGCGACAACTTCATCGAGCGCGGCGGCAACTCCATTCTCGCGATTCAGCTTTCGTCCCGCATCAGCGAGGCCGCCTCGGTCGAACTCGGCCCGGCGGACGTCCTGTTGGCAGCGGATCTGGCCGAACTGATCGACGCGGTGCGGCGCTCGGTCCCGGTCGGACGCTGACGGTTTTCTTGGGGGGACAGATGCGTGATCAGAACAGTCCGGTGCTCGACCGGCGCGGCGCGGCCGAGGCACCGCTGTCGGCGGCGCAGCAGAGCCTGTGGTTCATCGAGCAGGCCCGCCCCGGCACGGCCGCCTACAACGTGCCGCTGCTGCTGCGCTGGAACGAGCCGGTGGACACGGCCGCCCTGAGCCGGGCGCTGCTGCACCTGTCGGCCCGTCACGAGACGCTGCGCACCACGTACCGGACCAGCGGCGACCGGCCGGTGCAGCAGGTGGGCCCGCCGCGGCCGGTCGACGTCACGGTGAGCCGGCTCGCCGTCCGGCCCGGCCCCGACGAGCTCGCCGCCCACGCCCGAGCACCGTTCGACCTGGAGCAAGGGCCGCTGCTGCGCTGCCACGTGTGGCAGGGGGCGCCCGAGGGCGACACCGTATTGCTGACGATCCATCACATCGCCTTCGACGGATGGTCGCTTGCGACCCTCACGGACGACTTGCGCGAGGCGTACGACGCCGCTCTGGTCCGGGGGCCCGCGCCGTCGGGTGAACCGGCGGTGCAGTACGCGGACTTCGCCGTCTGGGAACTCGAATCCCGGGAGCAGCGCGACGTGGAGGACCGGGCCGCCCGGCGGGCCGGTGAGCTCGCCGATGCCGCCGCCTCACCGCTCTTCCCCGGCCGCGGCCCGCGCACCGAGGACATCCGCGCGGGCGGCCATCTGACCTTCCCGGTACCCGCCGGCCTGTGGGAGAGCACCGGCCGACTCGCCACCGAGCTGCGGGCCACGCCCTTCGTCGTGCTCTTCGCCGCCTTCCAGGAGGTGCTGCGCCGATGGTCGGGGGCGTCGGACTTCGTCGTCGGCACGGTCATGGCCAACCGGCCCAAGCCCGTCCTGGAAGGCGTGGTCGGCTGTTTCGTCAATACCGTTCCGCTGCGCTGCCGCCCGGAGGCGGACCTGACGTTCGAGGAACTGTGCCTGCGCTCGCGGACCGAGTCGTTCCGGGCGCTGGCCCACCAGGACCTTCCCTTCGACCGGCTCACCGCGCTGACGGCGGCGAAGCGGGGCACCGGCCGCGGACCGCTGGTGGAGGTCGCTTTCGGTGTGCAGAACATGCCGGCGCCCCGGACCTCGGGCCACCAGCGCTGGCAGCAGCCGGAGGTGCTGCCCACCGGCACCGCTCGGTACGACCTGCTGTTCCTGGTCGAGGACCGGGCCGACGGGGTGCTCGCCACCATCGAGTACGACCTCGCGCTGTGCTCCGAGGAGATGGCCGGGCAGTTCCGCGACGCCTATCTCGCGTTGCTCACCGCGGCCGTGCAGGCCCCGGGCACCGAGCTCCGCGCGCTCCCGCTGTCGAGCCGCCTGCCCGGCACCGCCGTCCCCGGCGTCCTCACCGGTCCCCGCCGCGACCTGAGCCGCACCGAGCCGCCCGCCGACCGCACCCTGCTCGACCTGATCGCGGCCCGGCTCGCCCAGGACCCGCACGCCATCGCCGTCCGCTCGGGCGAGGCCGGACTCAGCCGGGCCGAGCTCGACGACTGGTCCTGGTCCGTCGCCGCCCGCCTGGACTCCGGCGGCGTCTTCCCCGTCCTCGCAGCGCGCGGCCCCGCCCTGGTGGCGGGCTGGCTGGGAGCCCTGCGCGCGGGCGGCGCATACGTACCGCTGGGCCTGGACACACCGGTCGAGCGCCTGGAGTACGTACTCGGCGACCTGGGCCACCCCGTCGTCCTCGCCGACGAGGCGGGGGCCGAGGTGCTCCGGAAGATGGACTGCGACGTACACGTGCTGGACCTGACCGCGCTGCGGCACGGCCCCCGCGGCGAACGCCGCTCCCCCGCGCCCGCCGGTCAGGACACCGCCGTGGTCATCTACACCTCGGGCACCACCGGCCGGCCCAAAAGCGTCCCGGTACCGCACCGCGGGCTCGCCAACACGGTGCTGTGGTGGGCCGAGGACTCCCAACTGAGCTCGGACGACCGGCTGTTGTGCGTGGTGGGCACCTCCTTCGACCCGGCCACCTTCGAGACGTTCCGCGCGCTGGTCTCGGGCGCCGAACTCGTCTACGCCGACGACGTGGAGCGCAAGGACGGCCGGGCTCTGCTGCGGCTGCTGCGCACCAGCACGGTGGTGTCCATGACGCCCGGACTGCTGCGCGCGGCGCTGGACGCCGAGGACGACGAACGGGACGAACACCCCGCGTCCACCGACGGCCACCCCGCGTCCTGTCTGCGGCTCGTCTACCTGGGCGGCGAGAAGCTCACCCGCGCGCTCGCCGTGGAGTGCGCACGGCGCTGGAACGTTCCGCTGCGCAATGTCTACGGGCCCACCGAGGTGTCCTGCACCAGCCTGTCGGCACCGGTCGACCCCGACGACCCACAGGCGCCACCGATCGGCCTGCCGGTGTGGAACACCCGGGCCTATGTGCTCGGGCCCGCCGGGGAGGAGCTGCCGCCCGGCGTGCCCGGCGAGCTGCACCTCGCGGGAGCCGGGGTCTCCCGGGGCTATCTCGGCCGCCCCGAGCTCACGGCGCAGGCGTTCGTACCGGACCCGTTCGCCCCCGCGGACGAGCCGGACGCCCGGATGTACCGGACGGGTGACCGCGTGGTGGTGCGCGGCGACGGGCTGATCGAGTACCTCGGCCGAGCCGACGACCAGGTGAAGATCCTCGGCAACCGGATCGAGCCCGCCGAGGTCGCGGCCCTCCTGGAGGAGCAGCACAACACGGTGCTGGCCGCCGCGGTCGCCGCCGAGGGCGACCCCGAGCGCCTGGTGGCGTACGTGGTGCTGGCCGGCCCCGGCGCTGCGCCGAGCCATGACGAACTGGTCCGGCCGCTGCTGCGCTGGCTGCCCGCCGCGGTCCTGCCCGGCGCGGTCCATGTGGTGGACGCGCTGCCCATGACCGTGCACGACAAGACGGACTTCCGGGCGCTGCGCGCGCTGCGCGGCGCCCCGCTGCCGCGCGCCGAGCGGCGGGCGGCCGTCCTCGATGAGGCGCAGCGGTGGGCGAGCGAGCGGTTCCTGTCGGCGCTGGCCGCCGACGGCCGACTCGACGCCTTCCCGCAGGCGGCGTCGGCGGGGCCGCTCTCGCCCGACGACGACTTCTTCGCGCTTGGCGGGCACTCGCTGCTGGCCGTGCGGATGCTCGCCGCCATCGAGCGCGAGGACGGCGGCGCGCCCATGCTCGGGGCCTTCCTCGCACAGCCGACCGTGGCCGGGCTCGCCCGGCTGCGCGACACGGCGCGCGGCGGGAAGCGTGGGCCGGAGGCGCCGCCGGAGCGGCACGACGGCCGCCACCCGGCGACCCCGATCCAGCAGCGCATGCTGTTCCTGGACCGGCTGGCCGGCCAGCGCGCCGCCTATCTGGCGCCCACCGTCGTGGAGTTCACCGGTGCGGTCGACCGGCAGGCGCTGGCGCGAGCTCTCGGCCACGTCCTCGGACACCACCCCGCGCTGCGCTCCAGGTTCGCCCTCGACCGCGACACCAGACAGGTCTTCTACACGACCGACCAGACCGCCCCCGAGGTGGTGGTGCGCGACCGCACCGGGCAGGGCGAGGAGTGGCTCACGGAGGGGCTGCGGGAGTTCTGCTGGACGCCGTTCGACCTCTCGAAGGACGCTCCGGCCCGCGCGGAGATCGCCGCGGTCGGCGACCGGACGGTGCTGGCCCTGGTGTGCCATCACATCGTGACCGACGGCTGGGCCCAGCAGCTTCTGCTGCGGCAGCTGGGCGAGGCGTACCGGGCGGTCGTGGCGGGCCGGCGGCCCGAGCTGCCCCCGGCGGTCCACCCTGCCACGCTGCCCGACGGCTGGGCCGCGCTGGACGCCACCGAGCGCGCCGGGCGCACCGAGGCACTGCTCGCGCGGCTGCGCGGAGCGCCCACCGACATCGCGCTGCCGCGTGACCGCGCGCGTACGTCCGCGCAGGACACCGCGGCGCACAGCCGCACCGTCCGGCTGCCGGCGGCGACGAGTTCCGGCCTGCGCGCGGTGCTGGCCGCGGCGGGCGCCACCACCTCGATGGCCGCGCCCGCGCTGCTGGCCGCGGTGCTCGCGCAGTCGGGCGCCCAGCGCGACTTCCTCTTCGCCTTCCCGTGGGCCGGCCGGGAGACCGCCGCCGCAACCGAGGCGGTGGCCATGCTGATCAGGACGCTGGTGCTGCGGGTCGACCTGCGGGCCGTCCCCACCTGGCGCCAGCTCCTGTCGGCGGTGAGGCAGGAGAGCCTGACGGGCTACGGGTACGCGGACGTCCCCTTCGAGGCACTCGTGGCCGCTCTGGACCCCGGCCGGGGCCTGGGCCGCCCGCCCGTCACCCCGGTCCTGGTGACCACCGTGACGGGACCGCCGGCGGTGCCCGACCTCGGAGGCGGGGTGCGGGCGAGGCAGCTGCCGCCGCCCGGTCTGCGCATCAAGTACGAACTGGAACTGACACTGCGGGACACCGACGACCACATCGAGCTCGAACTGGCCGGTGCGACGGCCCTGTTCGACCGGCCGACCGTGGACGGCCTGGTGAGCAGGCTCGCGCGGGCCGCGGACCTGCTGGCCGCCCACCCGGACGCCTCGGTCCTCGATCCGCACCCCGCGCCCGAGGGCGCACACGCCGAACAGCCCGAAGCGGGCCCGGAGACTGGAGAAGAACAGCGATGACGGATCCGATCGAGGACATACGACGGATCTGGAGCACGGTGCTGGGCACCGAGGTCCAGGACACGGACGTCAACTTCTTCGACGCGGGCGGCCATTCGCTGCTCGTGATGGTGCTCCAGGAGCACCTGGAGGAGCTCGTGGGGCGGGAGATCGCTCTGGAGGACCTCTTCGAGCACCCGACCGTCCGTGCGCAGGCCGCCCTGCTCGCCGCCGGGCCCGGCGGCGCCGCTCCGGTCGAGGCGGGCCTCGGCGCGCGGACCCGCTCGCAGCTGCTCGGCCGCAACCGCTCCGACGTCTCCAAGGAGTGTTGATGAGCCGCGCGACGGACATCGCGGTGGTCGGCGTCGGCTGCCGCTTCCCCGACGCCCCCGACCAGGACGTCTTCTGGACCAACCTGGTGTCGGGGAACGTATCGACGCGTGAGCAGTCCGAGGAGCGGCTACGGGCCACCGGCCTGTCCGAGGCAGAGCTGCAGGATCCCTCCTTCGTACCGGTCGCCGCGACCGTGCCGGACGTGGATCTGTTCGCCGCCGAGTTCTTCGGTTACTCACCCGCCGAGGCCGAGCTCATCGACCCCTCCCAGCGCCTCTTCCTCGAAGTCTGCTGGGAGGCGCTGGAATCCGCCGGGCACGCACCCGCCACCACCGGTACGGGACCCGTCGTCGGCGTGTTCGCCAGCGGCGGCCCCAGCCCCTACACGGTGGCCCTGCAGGCGGTCCGGCTGCGGGAGGGCGGGCTCGCCGCCGCGGTCGACGACCTGGACCTCACACTCGGCGGGACGTCCGACTTCCTGGCCTCGCGGGTCGCGTACAAGCTGGGCCTGCGCGGCCCCTCCGTCGGTGTGCAGACGGCGTGTTCGTCCTCTCTCACCGCGGTGCACTATGCCGTCCTGAGCCTGCTGTCCGGCGAATGCGATCTGGCCGTCGTCGGCGGCGCGGCCGTCAGCGACCCGCTGGTCGGCTACGCCTACCAGCCCGGCGGGGTGATGTCCGAGGACGGGCAGTGCCGCCCCTTCGACGCCCGGTCCACGGGCACCGCCGCGGGAGCGGGCGCGGGAGCCGTGGTGCTGCGCCGCCTCACGGACGCGCTCGCCGACGGCGACCGGGTGCTGGCGGTGGTACGCGGCAGCGCGGTCGGCAACGACGGATCGATGCGCTCCGGCTTCACCGCCCCCAGCGCCACGGGGCTCGCCGGAGTGGTCGCCGGGGCACTCGCGGTGGCGGACAGCGCGCCGCACACCTTCCGGTACGTCGAGGCACACGGCTCGGGCACCCAGCTGGGCGACAGCCTCGAACTCCGCGGTCTCACCGAGGGGTTCCGCGCCGCGGCCCAGAGCGCCGGCACGCCGCAGCCGAGCCCCGGCGGGTGCGCGCTGGGCTCGGTGAAGGCCAACATCGGCCACGCCGGGTGGGCGGCCGGCATCGCCGGGTTCATCAAGGGCGTACACGTCGCGCACACCGGCGTGCTGCCGCCGCACCCGTCCTTCGAGCACCCCCGCGACCCGGGCGTGCTCGCCGACAGCCCGTTTCGCGTGCCCACCGAAGCGGCGCCCGTCGACGGCGGCGACGAGTGGCACGTCCTGGTCAACTCGATGGGTCTCGGCGGCACCAACGCCAGTGTCGTGCTCGCCCCGCCGCCGGCTCCCACCCGCCCGGCGGCACCGGACACCGACCGGGTGCGCCTGGTCGTGTCGGCACGCAACCGCACCGAACTGGATGCGCTGTCCCGCCTGTTGGCCGACCGACTCGACGCCGGCGCCCCCGCCGGGGACGTGGCCCACACCCTGCGGGTCGGCCGCCGCTCGTTCGCCGAGCGCCGGGTCGTGACGGCTGCCCCGGACCGGCTCGCCGCCGCGCTGCGCCTGCCGCGTCCGCCGTACGCACGCACCGTGCGGGCCACCTCCCGCAAGGTCGTGCTGGTCGCGGGCGACGCCGTACCGGCGAAGTTCCTCGACCACTTGGTGAAGGTGTTCAACGGCCGGGCCGAGGTGGTCGCCGCGGCGCCCGCGGCGGCCGCGGACACCCACGTCCTGCGGCTGTCCGCCGACGCCGCCGACGGCGAGGGGCAGTTGCTGGTGCTCGGCCCGCAGGGCATGCCCGATCCGGACGTCGTGGACGAGGCCGTGACCACGGCCTGGCTGCACGGCGGCGAGGTCGACTGGGCCTACGCCGCGCGCGGCGCCCGCGGGCGCCGGCTCGCCCTGCCCACCTATCCCTACGAGCGGCGCCGTCACTGGGCCCTCGACCACGTCGACCTGCGCGCCGCCCCGGTGCGCGAGGCCCCGGCCGAATCGGCGGCCGGCCGCCCGGCGGGCTCCGACACCGTGGAGGACGTGCTCCTCGGCATCTGGGCCGAGTTGTTCGGCACCGCGTCGATCGGTCTCGACCACGAGTTCGGCGCGCTCGGCGGAACGTCCCTGCTTGCGGTCCGGATGGGCCTGGAGATCCACGCGCGGCTCGGCGTCCTGGTCAATCTGCACCGCGTCGGCGGCAGCCGGGCCACCGTGCGCAAGCTGGCCGCCACCGTGCGGGCCGGACGGACCGCCCAGGAGGCGGCGCCCGCCGACGAGCAGATCGCGGACGGCGAGGGCGGCCTCGTCGACGCCGATCTCGCCCTGCCCCTGGGCGAGTTGGCGCCGGGACCCGCCCCAGGCACCGACGTGCTGCTCACCGGGGCCACCGGCTTCCTCGGCGCGTTCCTCCTGCACCAGTTGCTGACCACGACGACGCGCCGCGTGTACTGCCTGGTGCGGGCCGACGGGGAAGCCGAGGGCGAACAGCGGCTGCGCGCCGCCGCGGCCTCCTACGGGCTGCCCGCGCCGGACCCGGACCGCATCCGGGTGGTGACCGGCGACCTGCGCGAGGTGGACAAGGTCTGCGCCGACTACCGGGACGGCGAACTCGCCCGGCGCGTCGGCCACGTCCTGCACTGCGCCGCACGGGTCGTGTTCACCGAGCCGTACAGCGAACTGCGCGAGGACAACGTGCTGCCCACCCTCGCTCTGCTGCGCTGGGCGCGGCAGTACGGGGTGCGGGAGTTCAGCTTCGTCTCCTCGCTGGCGGCGACCGGCCCGGCGCTGGGCTCAGACGGCCGGACGCTGGAGAGCCGCGAGCAGCCGCTCGACCCGGCCCAGGGGGGCTACGGCGTCGGCAAGTGGGTCTGCGAGCGGCTGCTTGAGCGCGCCGAGCCGGACGGCATGCGGGTGCGCGTCTTCAGGCCCGGTCTGATCCTGGGCTCCACCGCCGACGGCGCCTGCAACCCCAAGGACATGCTGTGGCGGATGCTGGCCGCCGGTCTCGCCGCGGGGGCGCATCCCGAGGACGACCGGCCGATGCCGATGGCACCCGTCGATCTCGTGGCGCGGGCCGTGGTCGACCTCGCGTTCACACCCGGTGCGGCCGGTCGGGCCTTCCACCTGGTGGGCCCCGAAGGCTTCGGCGCACAGCGGCTGTTCGCGCTGCTGGGCGAGAGCGGGCTGCCCACCGAGCGACTGAGCCGCGCCGGCTGGCTGACCGCGGTGGCCGACCGGGCCCGCGCCGGCGACAACGAAGTGCTGGCCAGCATGGCGCTCTACGACCTCGCCGACCACGAGGGCGCCGACGGCGTGGTGGAGGCCGAGGCCTGGCGGTCCTGGCTGGCCGCGGGCGGACACAGCCCGGTGCCCACCGGGGAGCTGCTGCGCGCCGCGCTGCGGCACCTGTGCGCCAAGGACCCGGCCTATCTGGAACTCCTCGGGCAGCACTTCGCACCCGACCTTGATGCAGAAGTGAGGATGACGTGACAGAACGAGAACAGCCCGATCTGCTCGCCGTGCTGGGCGGCGGGGTCATGGGCGTCGGCATCTCCGCGCTGGCACTGGGCCACGGCGTCCCGGTGGTGCTCGTCGACGTGGACGGCGCCGCGCTGGAGCGGGCCGCCGCGGCCGTGCCGCTGCGCATCCGCCAGGGGCAGCTGCTCGGCAAGCTGCCGCGCGGCGCCGAGGTCCCGAAGCTGGTGACCACCGCCTCGCTGGAGGAGGTGCGCCACGCCACGGCCGTCGTGGAGGCCGTGGTGGAACTGCCCGCGGTGAAGGCAGAGGTCCTCGGCGAGGTGTCCCAACTGGTCGCCCCCGGCACGCCGTTGGTGACGAACACCTCCGGCATCCCGGTGGACGAGCTCGCCGGGCACACCGTCCGCCCCGCCGATGTGCTCGGGGCGCACTTCATGAACCCGCCGTACCTGATCCGCACCGTCGAGGTGATCCAGGGCCCGCGCACCTCCGCGGCCGCGCTCGGCCGGACCCTGGACCTGCTCACCGCCCTCGACCGCGAGTCGATCGTGGTGGGGGACGGTCCGGGCTTCGTGATCAACCGCGTACTCCAGCGGATGATCAACGAGTCCGCCCGGATCGTGCAGGAGGGCCTCGCCTCCCACGAGGACGTCGACGCGCTGTTCCGGGGCTGCCTCGGCCACTCGACGGGGCCGCTCGCCACCGCCGACCTGATCGGCCTGGACAACGTCGTGGACAGCCTCCGGGTCCTCCACGACCGCACCGGCGACGCCGGGTACGCACCGTGCGACCTGCTGCGCGGCAAGGTCGACGCGGGCGACTTCGGCCGCAAGACGGGGCGCGGCTTCTATTCGTACGAATCCTGACCCCACCACCGACGTCCCTTCGGGACCCCTGACCGAGAGGCCTCTGATCACCATGACCACCACCGAATCCGCCCAGCCGACCGCCGCCGAGATCGAGTCCGAGCTGCTCTCCTTCCTGGAGGGCCGTGCGAAGGTGGCGGTCGCCGCCGACACCGACCTGTTCGCCTCGGGCGCGGTCACCTCCCTGTTCTCCCTGGAACTGGTCGTCCACGTGGAGACCACGTACGGCGTGGCCGTCCTGGGGGACGAACTGTCGATGGACAACTTCCGCAGCGTGCAGGCCATGGTGGGACTCATCGGACGGCTGCGTGCGACGGACGGGCTCTCCCATGAGTGAGGCCCGTGAGCAGGCGGCCGCCCTGGCCACGGGGCTCGCCGAGGGCCGCGCAGAGCAGTGGGACCACAGCGCGGAGCTGCCGCGCGAGGTGATCCGCGAGCTCGGCGCCAAGGGCGTGCTCTGCGCCGATGTGCCCGAGCAGTTCGGTGGTCTGGGCCTGAGCAGCCTCGACAACGGGCAACTGATCGCCACCACCGGCGAGGCGTGCAGCTCGCTGCGCAGCGTGATGACGTCGCAGGGCATCGCCGCCTGGACCGTGTCCCGGTTCGGTTCGGCGGAGCAGCGGGCCGAGTTCCTGCCCCGGCTCACGTCCGGCGAGAGCGCGGGCGTGGCGCTCAGCGAACCCGGGGCGGGCAGCGACCTGGCCGCCATGACCACCGAGATCACCCGCGAGGGCGACTCGATCACCGTCCGGGGTGAGAAGGCCTGGGTGACGGGGGCGTACTACGCCTCGCTGCTGGTGGTCTTCGGCCGGTTCGGCGGCGGCGCCGCGATGGCCGTGGTGCCGGCCGACGCACCCGGGGTGAGCATCGAGCGCGTCCCCGACCCGCTGGGCTGCCGCGCGGCCGGGCACTCCACGGTGCGCCTGGACGGCGTGCGGCTGCCCGCGTCGCATCTGCTCGGCGGCGCGGGCCTGCCGGTGACGATGCTGGCGACGTCCCCGCTCACCCACGGCCGGATCTCGGTGGCCTGGGGCTGCGTGGGCATCATGCGGGCCTGCCTGCGCGCGGCCGTACGCCACAGTGCCCGGCGGGAGAGCTTCGGCAGCCCGCTGTCCGAGCACCAGCTGATCCGGCGTCATATAGCCGAGCTGCACGCGGGCGAGCGCACCTCGACACTGGCCTGCGAGCGGGCCAGCGAGGACTGGGACGCCAAGCGGCCCCAGCACACGACGGCGGCCGTGCTGGCCAAGCACGTGGCCGCGGGGCACGCGGCACGCGGCGCGGCGAGCGCCGTCCAGGTCCTCGCCTCGGCCGGGGCCCGGAACTCGCACGTGGTGGCCCGCGCCTATCGGGACGCCAAGCTGATGGAAGTCATCGAAGGAAGCAACGAGATCAGCCAACTGCTGCTTGCCGACGAGGCATTGACGGTGTGGGCATGACGACACGGGACGGGCGGGGCGGCGAGATCGGCATCGGTGCCATCCACTGTCTGCTGCCGGACGAGCGGATGAAGGTGGGCGATCTGCCCGAGACGGGGCTGCTCGCCCGTGAGGAGGCCGAGTTCGCCCGGGACTCCGGCGTGGAGACGGTGGGCGTCTTCGAAGGGCGGGCCACCGCCCCTCTGGCGGCCGAGGCGGTGCGCGGGCTCGGCCTCGGCGCCGCCGCCTCGCCGGACCTGCTGATCCTTGTCAGCCCCCGCTCGCCGGACGTGTTGCTCGGTTCGGACGTCGGCCAGGTGCAGGCCGAATCCGGGCTCGCCGGGACGTTCTCCTTCACCGTGGACGGCCTGGGCTGCACCGGCTCCAGCGCGGCGTGGGCGCTGGCCCGCGACCTGCTGGTGGCCGACCCCGGCCGCGAGAGCGCCGTGATCGCGCACGCCAGCCGCCCCACCGGGGCCGACCGGGTGCGCTACCCGGTCACGGTGATCGGCGACGGCGCGTACGCCATGACCATGGTGCGCGGCGGCCGTCCGGTGCTGCGGGCCCACCGGATGGAGAGCGACGGGTCCTTCCACGACCTGTTCCGCGTCGACTACAAGTCCGCCCCCTGGTACGAGTGGCGGGAGGAGTGCCAGTCCGCGGACCGGTACCGGTTCGAGCTGGCCCTGCACAGCAGGCAGCGCCTGGGCCGGCTGGTCCAGGAGACGCTCGCCGACGCCGGGATCGGCAAGCAGGACGTCGCCGCGACCCTGATGCAGAACGTCACCGCCGGGGCCTTCGAGTTCTACGAGTCCCTGCTCGGCCTGCCCATCCACCAGGTCTGCCGGCTCCACCTCGCGGAGTACGGCCACCTGGGGGCCATGGACGTCGTGCTGAACCTCCAACGGCTGCTCGCCGAGGGCGGGTTGAAGCGCGGCGACCACGTCCTCGTCCTGAACAACAGCCCGGTCGCCGCCTGGGCCGCCACACTCTGGGAGATCTGACGATGTCGCACACCGCAGCAGAGCCGGCTTCGAGCGCGGCCGCCGCACCCCTGGTCAAGTGCCTGGTCTGGGACCTGGACAACACCCTGTGGCGCGGCACGCTCCTTGAGGACGAAGAGGTCGAGGTGACCGAGGAGATCCGGCGCACCGTGGTGGAGCTGGACGCGCGGGGCATCCTGCAGTCCGTCGCCAGCCGCAACGACCACGACCACGCCTGGGCGCGCCTTGAGAAGCTCGGCCTCGCCGAGTACTTCGTCCTGCCGCAGATCGGCTGGGGCCGCAAGTCGGACTCGGTGCGCGCCGTCGCGGAGCAGCTCCAGTTCGCCGAGTCGGTGATCGCCTTCATCGACGACCAGCCCGCCGAGCGCGCCGAGGTCACCCACGAACTGCCCGCGGTCCGCACCTACGAGGCCGAGCGGGCGCTGGAGCTGACGGGTCTGGCGGAGTTCAGCCCCGCGCAGGTGACCCAGGACGCGGCGAGCCGCCGCGCGATGTACCAGGCCGGCTTCCAGCGCGAGCAGGCCCGCGAGGAGCACGCCGGTTCCAGCGAGGAGTTCCTGCGCTCGCTCGACCTTCGCCTGGTCGTCGACCACGCGCGGGACGAGGACCTCGCCCGGGTCGAGGAACTGACCCTGCGCACCAGCCAGATGAACGCGACCGGGGTGCACTACTCGGACGCCGATCTGCGCGCCCTGCTCGCCGACCCGGACCACGACGTGCTCGTCATGAGCCTGTCCGACCGCTTCGGCAGCCACGGCGCCGTCGGCGTGATGCTGATTGAACGCGGCAGCACGCTGTGGCACCTCAAGCTCCTGGCCACGTCGTGCCGGGTGGTCTCCTTCGGTACCGGCGCGACGGTCCTGCGCTGGCTCATCGGTCAGGCCCACCGCGCCGGGGTGCACCTGAGGGCGGACTTCCGCGCCACCGATCGCAACCGGATCATGGAAGTGGCGTACCGGTTCGCCGGATTCAGCCGGCAGCCGTGCGCGGACTGCGGACCGGTCACCGACTCCGACATCCAGCAGCTCCACCTCGTGCCCACCGCGCAGGACGTGTCGGCCACCATGCGGGTCACCGCCCCGACGCTCGGCGCGGCCCGGATCCACTCCGTCCACGAGTGCTACGGCTACCGCGTCGAGTGCTCGTACGACATCGCGGCGCGCGGCGTGGTGCGGGACTTCTTCGGCCCGGCGCTGGACCAGGATGCCCCGACCGGCGCCCACACCCGCGTCGTGCGGCTCGGCTTCTCGGTGCAGGACGGCCCGCAGGTCGAGCCCGAGAACCCGCCGCACAACCTGGAGGTGATGACGGGCGACCCCATCGTGATCGACACGGCCAGCTCCCGCTGCGTGTTCGACCCGGGGCCCCTGTCCGGTGAACTCACCCTGGCGCGGGCCGACTTGGAGAGCTCGGCCGTATGGGGCCGCTGGATCCTCGAACGGCTCTTCCTGTACGTCATCTGCCGCTCGCCGCGCAGCTACCCGCTGCACGCCGGGGCCGTCGAGGCCGACGGGCGGGTCGCCGTCCTGACGGCCGCGGCCGGGGTGGGGAAGTCGACGTTCACGTACTGGGCGCTGCACCGCGGGGCGCGCCTGGTGGGCGAGGACATCCTGGCCAGGAACATGGACGAGCCGGGCGGCGTGCTGTGGGGCTATCCGCGCGCGCTGTACCTGACGCCGGAGATGATCGCCCGCAGCACGGCGCTCCAGGACGCGGCCGCCGCCGCCATCGAGGGCGGCGCCAAGTGCCGGGTCACCGTCCCCCAGGCGCTGGAGGACCGGCTGCTGTCCCGGGCCCGACCCTCGTGCCTGGTCTTCCTGGTCCGGGGCGAGGGCGGCGCACCGCGCGAGCTGAGCATCGCCGAGGCGCTGGACCGCTGCCGCGAGGACTATGCGACCGCGAAGAGCGACGAGGAGCTCGCCGCCGTGGAGGAGGACTTGCGCGCGCTCCTGGCGGGGCTGCCGCTCTGGGAGTTCGAGGTCTCCGAGGACCTGGACGAGAGCTACGACCGGCTGCACGCGGCCCTCACCGCCCTGCCGACGGGACCCGCCGAGTGACCGGCTCCGCCGCGCGCACCGCCACCACGTCGAGTCGTTGTTAGGAAGGCCATGCAAGACCTGAAGCACGCCACCTCCCTGTACGAGGTGTTCGCCGCACGGGCCGCGGAGCGCCCGGACGCCGTGGCGGTCACCGACGGCGCGTCGGAGATCACGTACGGCCAACTCGTGCGCGCAGCTTGGGAGTTCCGGACCGGACTCGCGGAGCACGGAGTGCGGCCCGGGGACCGCGTGGGCATCAGCCTCGAACGGGGCTGGGAGGTCGTCGCGGCGATCCTCGGCGTCCTCGGCCACGGCTGCGGCTACGTCCCGCTGGATCCGTCGTACCCGGTGGAGCGGCTCGCCCACATGGTGTGCAACAGCCGGACGCGGGTGGTGATCACGGCGCCGGGCAACACGGCGCTGCCGGCCGATGTCGTCCGGGCGTCGCGGTCGCGCGACGCCGGGGCGACCCCGGACGCCCCGCTGCCGCGGCCCGAGGGCGCACCGGTCTACATCATCTACACCTCCGGGTCGACCGGGGTGCCCAAGGGCGTCGCCGTCCCCGAGAGCGCGGTGCTCGAACTGTTCCGCTCCTGCGCGGACGGACTGTTCGCGTTCGGTCCCGACGACACCTGGACGCAGTACTTCAGCTACAGCTTCGACTTCTCCGTCTGGGAGATCTGGGGCGCCCTGCTGTTCGGCGGCCGACTGGTGATCGTTCCGCCGGACACCGCGCGGCGTCCCGCGGCCTTCCTCGAATTCCTCGCCCGGGAGCGGGTGACCGTGGTCAACGCGGTGCCGAGCTTCTTCAAGTACCTGCCGAAGGCGTACGAGCGGGCCCCCGTCGAGCTCGCCCTGCGCTACGTCGTCTTCGGCGGCGAGCCGCTGGACCGTCTGTCGGTGCGCCGGTGGATGCAACTGCGGCCGGGCACCGAGACGTTGGTCAACATGTACGGGATCACCGAGACCACCGTGCACACCACGTTCGGCGCGCTCACCGAGGAGCGGGTGGCGTCCGACGGCGGTGGCACCTGGATCGGAGCGCCGCTCGCACACCACCGGATGGCGCTGCTGACGCCCGAGGGCCATGCGGTGCCCGACGGCGAGCCGGGCGAGGTCCACATCGCGGGCGCCGGTCTCGCCCAGGGATACGTCAAGCGGCCGGAGCTCACCGCGGAGCGCTTCCCCCGGCTCACGCTGGACGACGACACCGAGCCGTGCACCTGGTACCGCACCGGCGACATCGCCCGGCGGCTGCCCGACGGCACGTACGAGTACCTGGGCCGCAACGACCGGCAGGTCAATCTGCGCGGGTTCCGCATCGAGCTCGGCGAGGTCGATGCGGCGCTGCGCGCGCAGCCCGAGGTGCTGGACGCGGTGGCCCTGGCCGAGGAGGCGGCGGGCGGCGAGTTCCTGCTCGTCGCCTATGTGGCCCTCGCCGACGGGCAGGCCCCGGATGCCGAGCTCACGGAGCGGCTGCACGAGGCGTGCCGGACCCGGCTGCCGGCGCACATGCGGCCCAACCGGATCGTCCTGGTCTCCGAGATGCCGCTCGCGCCGTCCGGGAAGCTCGACCGGGCGCGGCTCGCCACGGACCGCGGGCTGCGGGTGATGGCGCGATGAGCCTGGAGATCGAGCGCAAGTTCACGGTCGCGGAAGGCTGGCGGGTGCCCGCCGACGCCGGCGGTGAGCAGCTGCGCCAGGCGTATCTGACGCCGCCGGGCGCCCCGGTCGAGTTCCGCGTGCGGGCCCGGCGCGACGCCCGCCTCATGACGGTGAAGACCTTCGACTCCGCCTCCGGTGCCATGGTGCGCCAGGAGGTCGAGTTCGAGATCGACGCCGCGGTCTTCGAGCAGTTGTGGGAGCTGGCCGACGGCGACTGCCTCAGCAAGTTCCGCTGGAGCGTCCCCCTGGAACGACAGGTGGCGACCGTGGACGAGTACGACGGCGCGCTGTCCGGGCTGCGCGTGGTCGAGGTCGAGTTCGACAGCGTCGAGGAGGCCAGGGCCTTCGAGCCGCCCGGCTGGTTCGGCGAGGAAGTGACCGGCAGCCCGGCCTGGAGCAACCGCGAGCTCGCCGCGTCGGCAGGTGCGGCGGGCGACGACGGCCCCGGCGGCGAAGGAGAGACCCGATGACCCGGCAGGTCGCGTTCGAGCGGCTGCACCACTTCCGCGACCTGGGCGGCCATCGGCCGGACCGGGTCGAGCTCTGCGCCGAGACCGTCGAACAGCTGCGGTCCCGGCGCCTCACCGACGAAGGCCGCTGACATGCCCGGTACGAACCTGACGGCCCAGGAGGCCGAGCAGCGCTCCCGCGCCGTCGCCGTGGAGACGTACGACATCGCCCTCGATCTGCGCGCGGCCGCCGACAGCCCCACCTTCGGCTCGGTGACCGAGATCCGCTTCGACTGCGCCGACCCGGCCGCACCGGTCTTCCTCGATCTGCGGGCGCCCGCGCTGCGAGAGGTCGTGGTCAACGGCCGGGCGCTCGCGGTGGACGAGGTGTTCCGGGATTCCCGGATCGAGCTGTCGCACCTGGTGGCGGGCCGCAACGAGGTGCGGGTGGTGGCAGACTGCGCGTACACCAACACCGGCGAGGGCCTGCATCGCTTCACCGACCCGGTGGACGGACACGTCTATCTCTACAGCCAGTTCGAGGTCGCGGACGCCCGGCGGGTCTTCGCCTGCTTCGACCAGCCGGACCTGAAGGCACGCTTCCGGTTCAGCGTGACCGCCCCCACCGACTGGACGGTCATCTCCAACTCGACGCCCGAAACGGTTGACAGAACCCAACCGGCCCACTCCATATGGTCGTTCGGGCAGACACCCAGGCTCTCCACCTACGTGGTCTCCCTGGTGGCCGGTCCCTATCACGCCGTCCACACCGAGCACCGGCGCGCCGCCGGCAGCGTCCCGCTGGGCGTGTACTGCCGCCAGAGCCTCGCCGAGCACCTCGACGCGGACGAGATCACCGCCGTGACACGGCAGGGCTTCGACTGGTTCGAGGAGCGGTTCGGTCACCCGTACCCCTTCGAGAAGTACGACCAGATCTTCGTCCCCGGCTTCAACGCGGGCGCCATGGAGAACGCGGCGGCCGTCACCTTCAGCGAGAAGTACGTCTTCCGCTCGCGGGCCACCGAGGCCGCCCACCGCAAGCGGGCCGCCACGATCCTCCACGAGCTCAGCCACATGTGGTTCGGCGATCTGGTCACCATGGCCTGGTGGAGCGACCTGTGGCTCAACGAGTCGTTCGCCACCTACTGCTCGTTCGCCTGCCAGGCGCTCGCCCCCGACTCGCCGTGGTCCGACGCGTGGACGACGTTCGCCAACCACCAGAAGGCCAAGGCGTACCGCCAGGACCAGCTCCCGTCCACGCACCCCGTCGTCGCGGAGATCCGCGACCTGGACGACGTGCTGGTCAACTTCGACGGCATCACCTACGCCAAGGGCGCGTCCGTCCTGAAGCAACTGGTGGCGTACGTCGGCACGGACGCCTTCTTCGCGGGCGTACGCGGCTACTTCGCGGCCCACGCCTACGGAAACACGCGGATGGCCGACCTGCTGCGTGCGCTGGAGGAGGCCTCGGGGCGCGACCTCGGCACCTGGTCGAAGCTGTGGCTGGAGACCGCGGGGATCAATGTGCTGCGGCCCGAGATCGAGACGGACACCGCAGGCCGCATCACCGCCTTCCGGGTCCGCCAGGAGGCCCCGGCCCTGCCGCCCGGCGTCCCCGGCGAGGCGGCACTGCGCCCGCACCGCGTCGCGATCGGCTGCTACAGCCTGGACGGCGCGAGCGGAGAGCTGCGGCGCACCCACCGCACGGAGCTGGATGTCGCGGGCGCCTGCACGGAAGTCCCCGGTCTGGTGGGGCTCGACCGCCCCGACGTGGTGCTCCTGAACGACGACGACCTCACCTACGCCAAGGTCCGCTTCGACCGGGAGTCCCTGCGCACCCTGACCGCGCGCCTCGGCTCGTTCACCGATCCGCTGCCCCGCGCCCTGTGCTGGGCGGCGGCCTGGGACATGACGCGGGACGGCGAGCTGGCCGCCCGGGACTATCTGCGCCTGGTGCTCTCCGCCGTCGGCTCCGAGCGTGACATCGGCGTCGTTGAGTCACTGCACCGCCAGGTCCCGCACGCCCTGAAGCACTACACAGACCCGGCCGCGCGCACGGCCCTCCTGGTCCACTGGGCCGGGGCCGCCCACGAACGGCTGCGCTCGGCCGAGCCGGGCAGCGACCACCAACTCGCCTGGCTGCGCGCCTTCGTGGCGGCGGCGCGCACCGAAGCCCACCTCGACGTGCTCTGCGGCCTGCTCGACGGGACGACGCCGGTACCGGGGCTGGTGGTGGACGCCGAGGTGCGCTGGTCGATCGTGGTGCGCCTGGCCGCCGCCGGACGCATCGGCGAGGACGCCATCGCGGCCGAGCAGCGCCGCGATCCCACGCCCGCCGGCGAGTGCCGGGCAGCGACGGCCCGTGCCTCGCGTCCCGACGCGGACGCCAAGGCGGCGGCCTGGGCGGCCGTGGTGGACCGCGGTGAGCTGCCCAACCAGATGCAGCGAGCGGTGATCGCGGGCTTCGCCGAGACCCACGACCCCGCCCTCCTCGCGCCGTACACGGACCGGTACTTCGAGGCACTCCACGGCGTCTGGGCGACCAGGAGCCACGAGATGGCCAAGCAGATCGTGCTCGGCCTCTACCCGGCGCCGGCGGACGACCGCACCGTCCTCGACGCGACGGGGGCGTGGCTGGAGCGGCACCGCGCCGCCTCGCCGGCGCTGCGCCGGCTGGTCCTCGAACAGTACGACGATGCCGAGCGTGCCCTGCGCGCGCAGGGCACCGACCGGGACCGGCACGCCCGGGACGGCGCCGAGCCCTTCTGACGGCCACACCCCAGGGACACCACCACCGCAGCTGTCCCCAACTCCCATGAGGACAGCACGGATTGGACAGGAACATGCGAGAAAACCTCTACGAGTTCTACGGATACCGGGTCCTGTGCACGGCGCCCACCGAAGCCGAGGCCATGGTTGGCAGGCTCTTCGGCGCCCCCCTGCCGCCCGACGCCATGGGGCTGACGCCCCCGGCCGCACAGACCGTGCACCTGTCCGTCGAGCTGTCCGACACTGACCGCGCCCCCGTGCCGCCGCCGTACTTCCCGCCGGGCTGGGACACAACGGACGAGGTCGTCCTGGACACGGCGAGCTCCCGGGCGGTGGTGTACCCCGCGCGCTGGACGGTCCGGGTGACGCTGGCCCGCTCCGACCTCGCCGACCCCGTCGTGTGGGGCCGCTGGCTCCTGGAGAAGGCCTTCCTCGTCCTCACACTCCGCTCCGAGAACCACTACGGGCTGCACGCCGGCGCCCTGTCCGTGGACGGCCGCGCGGCACTGGTCACCGCGGACAGCGGCGTCGGCAAGTCGACGTTCACCGCGTGGGGCCTGTTCAAGGGCGCCGCCTTCGGCGGCGAGGACGCCATGATGCGTCACCTGGACGACGCCGAGCCCCGGTTCTGGGGGTATCCGCGCTGCGCCTACCTCGACCCGGCGCTGATCAAGAGCAGGCCCGAGTTGGCAGAGGCACCGGCCGCGCCCGTGCCTGCGCGGGACAAGAGCCGCGTCGAATGGCCCGCGCTCTACGAGAACCGGCTGCGCCCGGCCATGCGCCCGCGGGCCCTGCTTGTGCTGACCCGGCAGCACGAGAGCGTACGGGCGCTGGACGTCGACGCCGTGCTCGACCTGTGCCGCAGCGACTTCGCGGCGGGCAAGAGCAGTCCCGCCGCACTGGAGCGGGTGGAGAGCGATCTGCGCGGGCTGCTCTCGGACCTGGCCGTCCTCGAATTCGGCCTCACTCCCGACCTGGACACCAACTTCGAACGTCTGGCGGCCGTCCTGCACGGCTGACCGCCCGATCCGCACCCCTATGAACGAGAAAGCGATGGGCGACATGGGCCCCACGAACTGGACCACCCTCACGCGTATGCCGGTCAAGGCGTACCACTACGAGCTCGACACCTGTTTCCGCGAAGGGCTCAGTGAGTGCCGCGAGGCCTTCGGCGACGAGCGGGACGGCATCCTGCACCGCTCCGCGCTGATGCTCGTCAAGCCCGACGGGATGGCCACCGGAAAGCTCGGGCTCATCCTGGACTTCCTGGCCCGCCACGAGTTCACGGTCATCGGCGCCGAGATGTTCCACTTCAACCGCCACACCGGCCGCGAACTCTGGCGCCACCAGCACACGTTGGCCACCCTGGACCGCCTCGCGGTGAACGACGTCGTACTCCAGGCCGGGCCCACCCTGCTGCTGCTCCTGCGCAGCCACGGCGGCCACGCCGCCCCCGCGACGGTGCACCTCAGCTCGCTCAAGGGGAAGGCGGACATGTCGGAGCAGGCCGCGGACAGCCTGCGCAGCATCCTCAACCGGCCCAACCGGATGTGCAGCATGATCCACTGCGCCGACGAACCGGCCGACCTGGTACGCGAGTTGAACCTGCTGATGGATCCCGCACCGCGCCGCCGGCTGCTCGACCGCCTGGTGGCCGGGGCCCCGTCCCCGGCCGACGAGGAGCTCCTGGACCGGGTGCTGCACTCGGGGGAGTTCGGCGGGGTCACCCTCGACCGCGCGGGCGCCGTACGCCGCATCGCCACGATGGCACGCGAGCGCGGCGAGGAGCGCCCGGAGCTCGCCCGAGCCGCGCGGCAGATCTGCGCCTGGCTGGAGGCCGCGGAGCGCGGCGAGGTGCTGCCCTGGCGGGAGTTCGCAGGTGTCCTGAACTCGCTCGGACTCAAGCTGGACGTCTGGGACCTCGCCATCGTCGGCAGCAGCCACCTCCTGGAGGACGAGCCCGGCGCCATCAAGGTGATCGGCAACCCGGCGCCCGGCTCGTGGCTCACGTGATGCCGCCCGCCGCACGGCCTCGTCCCATTACCTCTCCTCCCGGCTCCGGAGGCCCCGTGGCACCACCCGTCCCGTACACACCGCCGTGGTGGTCGCAGCTGCGGCCGCAGCTGGAGCCCGCCCGCGCACCCCGTGTCCGGCTCCTGGTCGTACCGCACTCCGGCGGCGGCCCCAACCGCTATCTGCGCCTGGTCGGCGCTCTCCCCGACGACGTGGAGGTGCTGGGGCTCACGCTTCCGGGCCGGGAGCGCCGGCTGACCGAGCCGCCGGGCGCCACCCTGGAAGAAGTGATCACGAACCTCGGGACCACCGAGGTGCCCACCGTGGTGTTCGGGCACAGCCTGGGCGCCACCCTCGGTCTCCACCTGGCGCACGCCCTCGGGGAGCACTGTCTCGGTCTGGTCGCGTCCGGCCAGGTGCCGCGCGGCCGGGGCGCCCGGCTCTCCGAGCGGTCGAGCGACGACGACCTCCGGCTGATGCTCGAACTCGGCGGCGACCTGCCTCCCGAGGTGTTCAAGGACAAGGCCTGGCGCACCTCGCTGCTCAGCAACATGCGGGAGGATCTCAAGTTGGGCGCCGAGGCCGCCGAGCGCGGCGCCGAGCTGCGCATCGACGCACCCATCAGCGTCCTGTGCGGAAGCGAGGACCGGCTGGTGGACGTCGCCGCTCTCGCGGACTGGGGCGCCCACTCGACGGCGGGCTGCGAGGTGCAGGTCTTCCCTGGCGGCCACTTCGCCCTCTTCGACCCCGTCAACCGGCCGCGGTTCGTCAAGGCGATCGAGGACCTGCTCACCACCGCCCCCGAGTTCGTGAACACGCGGCAGTCCTGACACCCTGCCGGGGCTCGGCCCGCCTCGGCGGACCGAGCCCGGCCGCTCAGGCCTCTGAGGCGAACGCGTCCAGCAGCTGCTCCAGTCGCGCACCGAACCGCGCCACCTGGTCCTCCGGCACCGACGGCGGGAACTCGATCCGCCCGGTCATACCGAGGTCTCCGTGGTCGGTGAGCAGCACCGTCCACGGCCAGCGCGCCCCCAGGGGGCGTACGTCCAGGGACCGCGCGGTGCGACCGGGACCGGACAGAACACCCACCGGATCCCGGTTCCAGGCGATGAGCAACGGCACCACGGACCGCGCGTCACGCAGCCCGAGCTCGGCCATCAGGGACGGAAAGGGCACCCGCGCCATCCCGTGCGCCTCGGCGATGACCTCGCCCGCCCGGCTCAGCGCGGCGTCCCCGCCGTCGGCCGGAGCCGGCCCGAACGGGACGGTGGTGAGGAAGTACCCCGCCGCGTCGGCGTCGGCCGCCTCGTCCCGGTCGGCGACGGCGAGCGCGAACCTGCCGTCGGTGCCCGCGAGTCGGCACACCGGGTCGAGGACGGCGGCCAGGGTGACCGCGAACGGCGTGCTGCCATGGCGGCGTGCGCAGTCGCGGACCCTGGCCCACACGCCCGGCCCGACCGCCAGGTCGTGCACCTGGCAGGAGTCCTGTGCCGCGGGCGCAGGCGCGTCGCCATGCGGCAGCCAGGCGCGTACTCGCTCGGCCGCCGCCTGGACGGCCAGCTTGCCGTCCGTCGAATCGAGGTACTCCCGCTGACGGCGCGCGTAGCGGGCGTGCCCGCGCTCCGCCCCGGCACCGGCCGCACGGCCGTCCAGGGCCGCCGCGAGCTCCTCGATCACGATCCGGGCGCTCCACGCGTCGACCACGAGGTGGTGCCAGACGATCAGCAGGCGGACCGTGTCCGGTGCCGCGAGGACGACGGCGCGTACGAGCGGCCCGGTACCGAGGTCGAACGCCGGCCGGTGCATCGCGGCAAGGGCCCGCTGCCACACGTCGTCCACCGTCTCACCCGGTTCGACCGGCCACACCGCGACCGACACCGGCTCCCCGTCGGTCACGAACTGCATGGTGTCGATGTCGATCCGGCCGCGGAAGACGACGTGCCGGTTGAGTACGGCCGTCAACTCCCGGGCGATGCGATGCGCGTCGGCCGCGCCGGTCAGCTCCACCGCCACGGCCTCGTGGAAGGCACCCGGAGCCGGGCCGGTCAGCTCGGCGGCCCAGATCCCGGCCTGGCCCGGCGTCATCGGTGCCGTGTCCTGCCCCGGCCCGTCACCGCCCGGCGCGGCCAGGGCGGGCAGAGTCCTCAGCTCGGCCGCCAGATCGGCGAGTGTCCGCGCGCCGAGCACGTGGGCGGCTGTGACGGCCCGGCCGGTTATCGCTCGCAGCGCTGTCGAGAGCTGTGCGGCCTGGAGGGAGTCGCCGCCCATCTCGGCGAATCCGAGGCCCAGCGGTGAGGACGGCGCGTGCCGCAGCACCTCGCGGCAGGCGTTCTCGACGGCTTGTTCGCCCGCGTCCCGGGCCTGCCGCGCCGGCCGGTCGTCCAGCCGGGGGAGCGCCGCCCGGTCGAGCTTGCCGTCGCTGGTCATCGGTATCCGCTCCAGCGCGAGGAAGCGCCGGGGCACGGCCTGTGCGGGGACCTCCTCCGCCAGCCGCTCCTTGATCCCGGCCCACAGGGCCTCGGTATCGGTGACGGCCTCCGAAAGGACGACGAAGGCCGTCAGCAGCGAGGGCCCGCCGGGTCCGGCCGGTCGGGCGAGCACGGCGACGTCCGCTGTCTCCGGAAGGCGCCGCAGGGCGGCCTCGGTCTCCGCCGGTTCGATGCGTACGCCGTCGATCTTGAGCTGGTCGTCGATCCGGCCCAGGAAGGTCAGGTTGCCCGTTGCGTCGGCGGAGACCAGGTCCCCGGTCCGGTACATGAGGCCATCGCCGTCGGCGGCGCGCAGGAAGCGTTCGGCGGTGCGGCGCGGATCGTGCAGATAGCCGATCGCCACACCGGCACCGGCGACGAACAGCTCCCCGGGCCGCCCCGGTTCGACAGGCGCGAGCCGTTCGTCCAGGACGAAGCCGCGGTTGCCCTCGACGACGGTGCCGATCGGGGTCCGTTGCTGCGGGTCGTCGCACTGGTCGGGAACGGTGTAGAGCGTGGCGCACACCGTGGTCTCGGTCGGCCCGTACCCGTTGATGACGGTCATCTCCGGCAGCGAGGACCGCAGTTGGACCAGCAGCCCCATGGGAATCGGCTCGACGCCGGTCAGCAGCCGCCGCAGCGAGGGCGCCGGGCCGCCGCGCAGGACCCGGTCGCGCAGCGCCGGGAGGAACTGCGGTGGCAGGTAAGCGGATTCGACGCGCTGACGGTCCAGGTAGTCGAGGGTGGCGTCGATGTCACGCCGGTACGCGTCCGGCACCGGGACGACGGTCCCGCCGCTGCACAGCGCGCTCCACATCTCGTACACGGAGACGTCGAAACCGGGGGAGGTCCACCAGCTGTGGCGGGCTCCCGGTTCCAGCGGCGCGCGGCGCTGGAACGCCGCCAGCAGGTTGTGCACACCGCGCGCCGGAACCACGACGCCCTTGGGTACGCCGGTGGAGCCCGAGGTGTAGATGACGTACGCGGGATCGTCGTCGCCGGTTGCGGGATCGTGCCGGGCGATGTCCTGTCGCGCGGCCGGGGCGTCCGCCAGCGAGGCGAACGCGCGCCGGGCGTCCTCGGCCCGCAGGACGGCCGAGGGCCGGGCGTCCCGCAGGATCTGCTCGCGCCGCTTCGCCGGGCCCGACACGTCGAGCGGAAGATAGGCCGCACCGACCGCGACCGCGGCCAGCACGCTGACGACGAAGTGCGGCCCGACCGGCATCTCGATGGCGACGAGATCGCCCTTTTTTATGTTCCGGGCGGCCAGCTCGTCCGCCAACGCGGCTGCCGCGGCGGCCAGTTGCCGATAGTCGAGAACCGCTTCCGGACTGGCGAACGCCTCGGTTCCGGGATGGGCCTCGGCGACTTCCATGAACGCCCGCCACAGGTTTCCGCGCGTCAACAGAGACCTCCGTGCATGGTGGAATCTCCCCCCGAAGATGGGCACACGACTGTGTCACAACGACTGCCGACGGCAGGGTACATGGCACTGGTCGAACACCTGCCCAGGTCTGCGCATGACAGTCACCCGGGGCCGGCCGAGGCAGCCGCTCCCCCGGCGCACGCCGGACGCGTCGCGGAACCGCCGACGTACGCGAAACCGGCCCCCCGGTGACCCACCGCTCCCACAGCCCGGACGTGAAGACCGCCGCCGGGCTCCGCGGCACCCGCCCGCCGGGCCGACCGCCTCGGGCACGGCGCGCACACCACGACGCAAAAAGCCCCTCCGACCCACGTTTCCGCAGGTCAGAAGGGCTTTCCTTCTGTGGAGCCTAGGAGATTCGAACCCGAAACTGAGACGCGTCTCACCTGCGGTTTTACCGAAATCCCGGGCTTTTCCATCCTTCTCGATCCGGCTGAATCCTGTTCGATCCCTCTCAGCCAGGGAAGTGTGCCCACCCGTGGGCACATCGAGAATGGCGTTGCAGTAGCGAGTCCTTGACGGGCAGGACCCCATACTCTCGGAGTTCCCTGAGGGAAGTCACGCGGTTTGCGCAAATACTCAACGCGCAGCGAATCGCCACCACTCCCACGCACGCAGCCACCGGCGCTTAGCGGGTTGACCCGAGGCTGATGCACCGGGCGGGCAGATGACGTGCCCGCTGCATCAGGGTGCTGTCAGGCGTTGGTGTCGTCGTGGCCGAGGTTGCCGCCAGTCCACGGGAGGCGTCGGCCTGGGCAAGAAGTTCCTAAGCCTTGGCCGTGGCACCTTCGATGGCGTCGGCACCGGCTCGCTTATACAGTCCGGTGAGGTCCATGATCCCGGTGAGGTTGAGGGAAGTTTCACGACGCGTTGGGCGCACCTTCCGGCGCAGTTCCCCATACCACTTGGTCTCAGCGGCGGCGAGTGCCGCGAGCACCGCGACGACGCCCGAGAGTCCGGCCAGCGGCGGCTGCCCGGCAGCCAGGCAAAGAGCAGGCACACGGCGCGAGTCGGAACGGGCCCCACACCCTCACGGTCAGCCGCTCGAAGAGCAGCAGCCCGACCAGATAGACGGCGGACCCGCCGTGACGATAGGGAAGTGGCCTTAGCCGAAGGCGTTGACGGCCAGGGTGAGGCGGGTCTGACCGCGGACCTCGCGGAGGGGGTGCTCCACCAGCAGGCTCACCATGTCGAAGTAGCGCCACCACAATCCGTCGGCGGCGACACCGAGGACGGCGGCCGCCAGGAGTGGTGTGCTGACCGAATGGTCCGTGGCGCCCAGGCCCATGGCGATGAGTGATTCGCCGAGCGCGATGATGACGAAAAGCTGGTGGCGCTCGGTGAATTACTGAGGTTTTCGGGTTGGTGTCGGGGGTGACGGTGGGTGATCCCTGCGGTATGCCGTTGATATGCGGTATGCGCAGGGTGGGGGTCTGACCGC
>NZ_JBIWHT010000046.1:0-31045 GCF_044764265.1 Streptomyces sp. NPDC094147
CTCCAGGGCTACACCTACGAAGCCGCCGACGCCTCCTTCGAACTCCTCCTGCGCGACGAAGTCGAAGGCGGCCCCCGCAACTACTTCCGCATCGAGTCGTACCGGGCGATCATCGAGACCCTCAAGGACGGCACCCACGCCAACGGCGCCACCGTGAAGTTCTGGGTCGGCGACGAGCGGATCATCGTCACCGCCGAGGGCAACGGCCCCGTCAACGCGATGGACTCCGCGCTGCTCCAGGGACTGGAGCGGTTCTATCCGCAGGTCGCCAAGTTCGAGCTGGTCGACTACAAGGTGCGCACCCTGGAAGGCAAGCACGGCACCGCCTCCACCACCCGCGTCCTGATCACCACCACGGACGGCACGGGCGAGTGGACCACCGTCGGCGCGGGCCCCAACGTCATCGCCGCGTCCTGGGAAGCCCTCCAGGACGCGTACACCTACGGTCTGCTGCGCGCCGGAGCCCAGCCGCTCCGGTAGCCCGGCCGGTGCCGGCGGATCCATCCAGGATGGAGCGGGGCGCGCCGCTCCTGCTCCATCCTGTATGTCCGTTTCCCGGCGGCCTCAGGTAGCGTCGGGCCCATGAGGCTCAGGGTTTTCTCCGCACTCTCCGCCGTCGCGCTCGCCGCGCTGGCCACGGCGGCCCCCGCGATGGCCGCCACCGGCGTGTCCGACGTGGCCGACCAGCTCAAGAAGAGCCCCGTCTACGTGGACCCCGGGGCCGCGAACCAGCTCAGTCCGGCCCAGGCCGACGCGCTCGCGAAGAAGATCAAGGACGCGGACAAACCGCTCTTCGTGGCCGTGCTCCCCAACAGCGCCGCGTTCCCCAAGGACTCCATCCTCCCGAACCTCCGCACCGACACCGGCGTCACCGGCCTGTACGCGATCCGCCTCGGCGACGCGTTCACCTCCGGCGCCGACGGCAAGGTCATGTCGAAGCGCGCCGTCCAGAACCTGAACAGCGCCGTCCGCGCGCCGGGCACCAACACCGACGCCGCGACCCAGCTCAACACCTTCGTCGACAAGGCGCTCCCGCAGATGAAGGGCCACGCCCCCGCCTCCTGGAGCGGTGGCTCGGGCTCAGGCTCCGGCGGCGGGGTCAGCACCGGCGCGCTCGTCGGCGTGGGCGCGGTGGTCGTGGCGGGCGGCGCGGGCGGGTACGCCCTGGTGCGGCGCAGCCGCCGGAAGAAGGCCGAGGAGGAGCGGGCCGCGCTGCAGCGCCTCCAGGTCGTCGTGGACGAGGACATCACGGCGTTCGGCGAGGAGCTCGACCGGCTCGACTTCCACCCGGCCGAGTCCGGCGCGGACGACGCGATGCGCGCCGACTACGAGCGTGCCCTCGACTCGTACGAGACGGCGAAGTCCCTGATGGCGAAGGCCGAGCGGCCCGCCGACGTGACGGGTGTGACGCAGGCCCTGGAGGACGGCCGGTTCTCGCTCGCCACCCTCGCGGCCCGCCGCGAGCACAAGCCGCTGCCCGAGCGGCGCGCCCCCTGTTTCTTCGACCCGCGGCACGGCCCCTCCGTCGAGGACGCCACCTGGACCCCGGCCGGCGGCGCCCCGCGCCAGGTACCGGTCTGCCAGGCGGACGCGACCCGGCTGCGCGACGGCCAGGACCCGATGGTCCGCGAGGTCGACACCGACCAGGGCCGCCGCCCCTACTACGACGCGGGCCCGGCGTACGGTCCCTGGGCGGGCGGCTACTTCGGCGGCGGCATGCTGCCCGGCCTGCTGATGGGCACGATGCTCGGCTCGATGCTGTCGAGCCCGGCGTACGCGGCCGACTACGGCGCCGGAGCCTACGACGCGGGCTCCGGCTTCGACGGCGGCGACGTGTCGGGCGCCGACTTCAACTCCTCCGACTTCGGCGGCGGTTGGGGCGACGGCGGGGGCGGCGGCGACGGAGGCGGCTTCGGCGGCGGCGACTGGTGACCCCGCCCGGCCCGCCGGCCCGCTGTTGACCCGCCGCGTTCCAGCGGGTGATAGTTGCGAGCCGGACATCCAGGGTTGGGGATACATGCACGCCGGGCACGACGACGTCATAACGGCCTGCGCCGACGCGGAGGCGCTGCTGCGGGCGGGCCGCAACAGCGCGGCCCGCAAGGCCGCGCGGGCCGCGCTGTACACGGAAGGCCCCGACCCCCGGCTCTACGCCGTGCTCGGCCGCGCACACGCCGCCGAGGCCGACGAGCAGCACGCCGACCGGGCCCGCGCCGTCCTCCGCGAAGGCCTGGCCGCCTTCCCCGATGACCCCGTCCTGCTCGCCGCGTACACGGATCTGCGCGTGGCGGGAGAGCGGGCGGACGACCCCGAAATCGCCGCCCGGTCAAGGGAGTTGGACGCCGAAGCGCGTCGAGCTGCGGCCGCTGGTCGGGCGGCGGCGGTCACGGGAGCGGATGCGCCCTCGCCGGGACCGGCCGACGCCGATCAGGCGGCCGTCGTCCCCGTCCCCGCCGCCGGCCGGGGCGGACCGGACCCCAGGGCCACGTCGGCCGGCCGTCGGCAGCGGCACGACGCACGCCTCGTGCTCGCCGTCATCGGCCATCCGGCGGGCGCCGCCCAGCAGGCATGGGGCCAGGCGCAGGCGCGGCCCGCCGACGACCGGATCGCCGTCCTCGCCGAAACCCTCACCGCGCTCGCCCGCCCCGGCCGGGCACCGCTGCGGCTCCTCGTGCGGGCCCCGCTGACCGGCGGGATCGGGTGCTGGGCCTGGTGCGCGGGCTGGCTGTTCGCGGTGGCCGCCCTGCACCTCCCGGTGTGGGCGGGCCTTGCCGCGCTGCTCGGCCCGGCGCTCTTCCCGCTGCTCCACGGGGTGCTGCGGGCGGCCCGCCACCGGGCCCGCGGCCGCGTACCGGCCGCCCCCGCCGGGCCGTCCTCGCACAGCGCGTTCCCCGCGCTGCCGCCGGTGCCGCCGTACACGCCCCGCGAGAAGGCGGCCGCCGCACTGGTCCTCGTCATGCTCGCCGCCGCCCTGGCGGCCTTCGCGCTGACGTCATCGCGCAGCTGAAGCGCTGCGTATCGCTGTTACGCCGCCTTGATGGCGGAGACGTCGAGGGTCAGCTTCACCTTGTCGCTGACCATGACGCCGCCGGTCTCCAGGGCCGCGTTCCAGGTCAGGCCCCAGTCCGAGCGCCGGATCTCGGTGCCGCCCTCGAATCCGATGCGCTGGTTGCCGTAGGGGTCGGTGGCCGTGCCGTTGAACTCCACGTCGATGGCGAGCGGCCTGGTCACGTCCTTGATCGTCAGGTCTCCGGTGAGCTGGTACTTGTCGCCGCCGAGTGCCTTCGCCCCGGTCGAGCGGAAGCTCATCACCGGGAACTGCTCGGCGTCGAAGAAGTCGGCGCCGCGCAGGTGGGCGTCGCGGTCGGCGATGCCGGTGTCGATGCTGGCGATCTTGAGGTCGATGGAGGCGGTGGAGTTCGCCGGGTTCGCGCCGTCCAGGGTGAGGGTCCCCTCGGACTCGCTGAAGGAGCCGCGGACGTTGGTGACCATGGCGTGCCGCACCACGAAGCCGATCCTGGTGTGCGCCGGGTCGATCGTGTACGTACCGCTCAGCGCGGCCAGCGCCGGGTCGGCCTCGGCAAGGGCGGCGGGGGCGGCGGAAGTAGGGGTGCTGCTGTTCTTGCGGCCGAAGAGACCCATGACTGCTCCTTGGGGACGCGCTGCGGCCTTGCGCCGGAGCGGTTTAAGTTTCAACGAGATTCAGGTTAGGTCCATTCCGTTCAAGTTTCAATAACTCTCTTCCGGTGGTGTGGCGGGCGGCCGTTCCGGTGGGGTGTGAGGGGTGCGACGACGCTCTAGACGCGGGGCGTCATGGGGGCGGGGCCCAGGGTCGTCGTGCCCGGGGCGGCGCGGTGGCCGAGGCCGGTGCGGTAGGCGTCCAGGGCCGCTTCGATGCGGCCGGTGCGGCGCAGCAGATCGCCGAGCAGCCGGCACAAGTCGGCCACGTCACCGCTCGCCCCGCTCCGTTCGAGCAGCCCCAGCGCGGTGACATAGTGCTCCTCCGCCGACTCCGGCTCGCCCCGCTCCTCGCAGATCAGCCCGAGCAGCCGGTGCGCCCCGCCCGCGTGCACCGCGCCGTGCCGATCGCCGAGCTCGGTGAGCGGGGTGAGCAGCGCCATCGCCTCCGTGTGCCGCCCCCGGCGGCGCAGCACGTCCGCCAGCTCCACCTCGACCTGCGCGGTGAACAGCGCGGCCCGCTTGGCGGCGAGCATGTCCCGCGCCGTACTCAACTCCCGCTCGGCCGCGTCGAGTTCGCCCTCCTGGGCGTACACGTAGCCGCGCATCCAGTGGCAGTGCGCGAGGTCGGTGCGCAGTCGCAGCTGGCGGTAGATCGACTGGGCCTTGGCGAGCGAGGCGTCCGCGTCGGCCGTCCGCCCCTCCGCGAGGAAGGTCCGCGCCACCTGCCGGTGCATTCCGGCCACCAGTGCCGGGTCCGAGACCTGCGGGGCCAGCGCGAGCGCCAGCTCGGCGGCGCGCGCGGCGCGGGCCTGGGCGCCCATGTCCAGATAGGGGCCGATGACCGCGGCGTAGAGCAGGACGAGCGCCTCCGGGTCGGCGAGCCCGCTGATGCCGAGCGCGTCGATGGTCGACTCCAGGAGGTAGCAGGCGTAGCGCAGCTCGCCCGCGAGGGTGTGCGCGACCGCCCGGCCCCGGATCGCGCGCGCCCGGCGGGGCAGCGGCTCGGCCGCCAGGATCTGCTCGCAGGCCTCGAAGTGCCGTATCGCGTCGGCGAGTTCACCGGTTTCGAGCGCGCAGTCGCCGAGCCCTAGCAGGGCTTCGGCCCGCTCCTCGTCCAGGCCGTGCAGCTCGGCCTCGGTGAGCAGCTGCCGGTAGCGGACGGCGGCCTCGTCGGCCTCGCCGGTCGCCAGGGCCCGCTGGGCGTCGGTCAGGCCGAGCCGGAGTTCGGTGGCGAGGTGGGCCGGGCGCCCGGTGGCCAGCTCCTCGTACGTCGTGCCGAGCCGCCCGGCGAGATGGCGCAGGGCGGCCTCGGAGGGGCGGACCTTGCCGGACTCCAGGGTCGAGACATAGGCGGGCGTATAGGCGGGCTCGGCCAACTGGCGCTGAGTCAGGCCCAGTTGGGCGCGCAGTTGCTGAACTCGGCGGCCGATCACGGCAGGTTCGTCCATGGCATCCCCTCGGCCCCGGCCATTGCGCACGCCCCGTGCGCCCCCTAATTTAAGCAGGCCGTTCAACGCATTTACCCGACTGCTTAACTTCCGTTACAGGAGGAGGACTTCGTGCGTCCACCCATGCGCAGAGGCATCCTGGCGGCGGCGCTCGCCACCACCGCCGTCATGGCCGCGCTCGCCGCCGGACCCGGCACCGCGGCCGCGGCCGATCCGGGGCCGCCGCAGCCGCACCGGCAGGTGCAGGTCGAGATACCCGGCCCGGAGTCCGGCACCGGGGAGACCCTCGCCGGCTCCGGCCACGCGCTCGTACCCCCGAACGGACAGGGCAGACCCGCGCCGCACCTCTCGGCGCCCGCGGCCGTCGCGGCCGACGGCCAGGTCACCAAGATGATCGACAACGGCTCGACCGCCGACCGCCTGGACGTCGTCATCGTCGGCGACGGCTACACGGCCGATCAGCTGGCGCAGTTCCACGCCGACGCCAAGGAGAAGTGGGGCGAGGTCACCGGCGTCGAGCCGTACACCACGTACCAGAACCTCTTCAACGTCTGGACGGTGGACGCGGTCTCCGCCCAGTCCGGCGTCTCCGGCGACCCGGCCCAGGGCGACGTGAAGAACACCGCGCTCGGCGCGTACTTCTGGTGCGACGGCGTCGAGCGGCTGCTCTGCGTCGACCAGGGCAAGGTCGACTCGTACGTCGCGAAGGTGCCCCAGGCCGATCTGGTGATCGTCCTCGCCAACAGCGCCAAGTACGGCGGCGCGGGCTACAACGAGCCGTCCAAGACGCTCGGTTACGAGGGCATATCCACCGCCTCGGCGGGCAACGCCAAGTCCGGCCAGGTCGCCATCCACGAGACGGGCCACTCGCTGGGCAAGCTGGCCGACGAGTACTTCTACCCGGGCACCCCCGGCTACGAGCACTACTCGGGTCCCGAGGCGGCGCAGTCCAACATCTCGATCCTGCCCGCCGACCGGATGGCCGCGCAGCGCACCAAGTGGTACCGCTGGCTCGGCGCGACCTCGCCGGACGGGGGGACGGTCGGCGCCTACGAAGGCGGCGGCTACTACGTCACCGGCCTGTACCGGCCCACCGACGGCTCGATCATGCGGGTCCTGGGCAAGCCGTTCAACCTCCCCGGGGTGGAGGCCATGATCGCGGGCTTCTACCGCCATGCCTCGATCGCCACGGCCGGGACGCCGACCGCTCGTACGCTGCGGTCGTACGACACCGCCAAGGTGACGGTGCCGCGGCTTGCCGGTGCCCGGCAGCTGGGGATCCGCTGGTACCTGGACGGCAAGGAGCTGAAGCGGTTCGCGGGCCGTACGGCCGTGCCGGTATGGGGGTTGGGCCTGGGCCGCGGCGACCACCGCCTGACGGCGCGGGTGACGGACGGCACGCCGTCGGTCCGCGACCCCGCGATCGCGGCGGGGCTGCGGGGGGTCGTGGAGTGGGGGGTGCGACGCTGACCCGGAGCGGTCCCGGTCGGCGCTCGGTCTGCGCGGGGTCAGGCGCTTGAGGCGCGTACCTTCAGCTCCGGCAGGATCGCCAGGCGGTGCCGGGGCCGGGCGGGATCGGTGATGCGGGAGGCGAGCAGATCCACCGCCGCCACCCCCACCGCCCGCTTCGGCGGCGCCACCGCCGTGAGCGGAATGTCGGCCAGCGCCGCGACCTCGTCGTCGTACGCCACGATCGCGAGGTCGCCCGGCACCCGGAGCCCGTGCGCCCGCAGCCGCGGGAGCAGCACGATCGCGTCGTGGTCGTTGTGGACCAGAACCGCGTCGAGCAGCCCCGCGGCCACCGCCCGGGTGAACTCGTCCAGTTGGGCGTCCCGCCGGACCGGATCGGTCTCGGGGGCCGTGATCGTGAAGCGGAGTTCCCCGGGCGCCGGGAGCGCGAGGGAGGCGAGCCCGCCGAGGTAGCCCTCCAGGACCGGCGCGCTGTGCGGGCTGTCCGCGCGCAGCAGGAGCCCGATCCGCTCGCGGCCCGCCCGCGCGAGGTGGCGTACCGCGAGGCGGGCGCCGTACACGTGGTCGGTGACCACTCCCTCGGCACCCGGGACGTCGTCCCCGGAACGCCGCTCCACCAGGGCGAACGGCACCCCCAGCGCCGCCAGCCAGTCCTGGTCGCCGGCCGGGCCGCACGGCGCGATGAGCAGCCCGTCGATCCCGTGGGCGAGCAACTGGCGCACCTGCGCCTGCTCCTCGTCGGGGCGGTACTGCGAGATGCCGAGGACGAGCCGGATGCCGCGGGCCGCGGCGGCCTCCCCGGCCCCCTTGATGACCTCGGGGTAGTAGTAGTCGGCCGCGGGCACGACGAGTCCGAAGACCGGCCCCGGGCCCGGCCCGCCGGGAGACCGGAACGCGGGAGCGGCCGTAGCCGAAGCCGACGCGGCCTCCGGCAGCAGCGCGCCGCCGTGCACCCGCGCCACCAGACCGCGCTCGGCGAGCGCCTCCACGTCCCGGCGCACGGTCACCGCGGACACCTTCAACTCCTCGGCGAAGTCGGTCACTCGCAGCGAGCCGCGCTCCCGCAGCCGCCGCAGTATCGCCTGGTGCCTGTCCTCGGCGTGCACGTGATTCCGCCCCTCCGGCCGACCGTCGTCAATCGCTGACCAGGAGCGTAACCCTCGGCGGATCGTTCGTGCGCGATTCTGTGCGAACGATCAATTTCCCTGATGAATGTGCGAAGTCTTGCGCGTTATTTCGAAGTTGTGAGAGAAACCGCTCAATCGCGCCTCGCGTACGCCGTGTTCAGCACGTCCCCCCGTGCTCTCCCGGCCCCCCGTGCTCCTCCCCGCCTCGCATTCGCTCCGGAGGTTCCGCCCATGCCATCCGCCCAGGGCCGTTCACGCCGCACCTTCCTCGCCGCGTCCGGAACCGGCGCCGCCGCCGTCGCGCTCGGACTGACCCTGCCCGCCGCACCCGGCGCGGCGGTCCAACCGGCCGTCGCCGGCGACGAGTTCGACACCCTGCGTCGGAGATGGCGCGACCTCACGCTCGGCACCGGCTTCGACGCCACCGCCGAGCCGTACGCCACCAAGCTGGCTGCCCTCGGCACCGCCGCCCGTACCGCACTGGCCACCATGCGGCCCGCGACCGGCTCGCTCTGGCCCGACCAGCCGCTGACCGTCCCCGCGACCGGCTCCGCCAACATGAGCGGCAGCTACGGCCGGCTCAGCACCATGGCGCAGGCCTGGGCGCAGCCCGCCACCGGCTCCACCGGCGACCCCGCCCTGATCGCCGCCGTCGGCCGGGGCCTCGACCACCTCCACACCCAGATCTACAACGAGAACACCAAGACCTTCGGCAACTGGTGGGACTGGCAGATCGGCAGTCCCCGGCTGCTCCTCGACACCGCCGTCATCGTGTACGACACCCTCACCGCCGAGCAGATCGCCCACTACACCGCCGCGATCGACCACTTCGTACCGGACAGCGCGGTCGCCCGTTACACCGGCACCTCCACCGGAGCCAACCGCACCGACCTGTGCCGGGTGCTCGCCACCCGGGGCGTGCTCGGCAGGCACGCCGCGAAGATCGCGCTGGCCCGGGACGCCCTGTCGCCCGTCTTCCCGTACGTCACCTCGGGCGACGGGCTGTACGCCGACGGCTCCTTCATCCAGCACACCTGGATCGCCTACACCGGCTCGTACGGCGAGGTCCAGATCGACGGCCTTTCCCGGCTCTTCGCCCTGCTCGCCGGCTCCACCTGGGCGGTCACCGACCCGAACCGGCAGATCGTCCTCGACTCGGTCGAGCGCAGCTACGCACCCCTCATCCACGACGGCCTGATGATGGACTGCGTCAACGGCCGCGCGATCTCCCGCCAGGCCACCGACGACCAGCTCATGGGCCGCACCGTCATGGCGCACGTCGCCATGCTGGCCCTCGGTGCCTCGCCCGCCGAGCGCGACCGCTGGCGTGCGCTGATCAAGGGCTGGGTCGACCGGGCCCAGACCGCGCCCGTCCTCACCGACCAGCGCCTTTCCGTCGCCAACCTCGCCCTGCTGCGGGCGGCCGTGGACGCCGCGCCCGCCGCGGCGCCCGCCCCCACGGGCCACCGGCTGTTCCCCGCCATGGACCGTGCCGTGCACCGGGGCACCCGCTTCGCGGCCTCGCTGAGCATGGCCTCGGAGCGGATCGCCTACTACGAGAACGGCAACGGCGAGAACCTGCGCGGCTGGCACACCGGCTCCGGCATGCTCGCCTGGTGGGGCGACGGATTCGCCGGGGACCAGTACAGCGACGGCTTCTGGCCCACCGCCGACCCGTACCGCATGCCCGGCACCACCGTCTCGCGCAAGCCGCTCGCGGACGGCGAGGGCGGCGCGTGGGGCGCGGCCAGGCCCGCCGTGAAGTGGGTCGGCGGCGCCACCGACGGCACGTACGCGGCCGTCGGCCAGCACCTGAAGGGGCTCTCCTCCACCCTCACCGCCCGCAAGTCGTGGTTCTTCGCGGGCGACGAGATCGTGTGCCTCGGCGCCGGGATCACCGCCACCGACGGCGAACCCGTCGAGTCGGTCGTGGACCACCGCAACCTCGGCGCCACCGGCACCGCCGCCCTCACCGTCGACGGCCGCCGCCTGCCCGCCACGCCCGGCCGCCACGACACCTTCGAGCGGGCCCGCTGGGCGCACCTCGCGGGCCACGGCGGCTATGTCTTCCCGGGCGGCGCCGCCGTGCAGGCGCTGCGCGAGGAGCGCACCGGCACCTGGAAGGCCATCAACACCGGCGGGACCGGCGACCCGGTCACCCGTCGCTACCTCACCCTCTGGACCGACCACGGCACCGACCCGGTCGACGCCTCGTACGCGTACGTCGTGCTGCCCGGCGCCCGGCAGCCGGAGACCGCGGCGCGCGCCGCCGACCGCGACCGCGTGCGCATCCTCGCCAACTCGGCCTCCGCGCAAGCCATTTCGGCCCACCGGCTCGGCCTGCTGGCCGCGAACTTCTGGACGGCGGGCACGGCGGGCGGCCTGACGGCGGACGGCCCCGCGAGCGTCCTGGTCCGCACCGCGCCCCGCACGGCCACCCTGTACGTCGCCGCGCCCGAGCGCACCGGGACTCCCGTCGAGCTCACCTTGGACCGGCCGGTACGCTCGGTGGCCTCCCGGGACCCGAGGATCGAGGTGCTCGCCACCGGCCGCTCACTGCGGCTGCGCATCACCCCGGACACCTTCTGCGGCACGGTGCGCACGGAGGTCGTGCTCGGCTGACGCGGAAACCGCGCCCGGGGCCGTTGTCGGGACCCAACAGATCTAGGCCCCCTCACACTGTCGAGTCGGCTGCTTGGTGCAGGTCTACTGTCATCCCTCACTAGGAAAGCGGTCCGGAGACTGTTCGGAGTCGACGGAGGAAATCCTTGGTCGCTTTCGTAGGGTCGGTACATGACCGTTGTGGACGAAACCCCGGGCGAGCCGAGCGACACGCGTGGACGCGTGGCCGAGCTGCTGGCCCTGCGCGAGGAGGCCCGGCGCGGGCCGAGTGACCGTGCGACCGAGGCGCAGCATGCGAAGGGCAAGCTGACGGCGCGTGAGCGTATCGGGTTGTTGCTTGATCCGGAGTCGTTCCGTGAGGTGGAGCAGCTGCGTCGGCACCGGGCGTCGGGTTTTGGCCTGGAGGCGAAGAAGCCGTACACCGACGGTGTGATCACCGGGTGGGGGACGGTGGAGGGCCGGACGGTCTTCGTGTACGCGCATGACTTCCGCATCTTCGGCGGTGCGCTGGGCGAGGCACATGCCACGAAGATCCACAAGATCATGGACATGGCGATCGCGGCCGGTGCGCCGCTGGTCTCCCTGAACGACGGCGCGGGCGCCCGCATCCAGGAGGGCGTCTCGGCGCTCGCCGGGTATGGCGGCATCTTCCAGCGCAATACGCGTGCGTCGGGTGTGATCCCGCAGATCAGTGTGATGCTGGGCCCGTGCGCGGGTGGCGCCGCGTACTCTCCCGCTCTGACGGACTTCGTGTTCATGGTGCGGGAGACCTCGCAGATGTTCATCACGGGGCCGGACGTGGTGCGTGCGGTGACGGGTGAGGAGATCTCGCAGAACGGGCTGGGCGGCGCGGACGTGCACGCCGAGACGTCGGGTGTGGCGCATTTCGCGTACGACGACGAGGAGACCTGCCTGGCGGAGGTCCGGTATCTGATCTCGATGCTGCCGTCGAACAACCGGGAGAACCCGCCGGTCCACCCCAGCAGTGACGCGGCCGACCGCCGTTCCGAGGTGCTGCTTGACCTGGTGCCGGCCGACGGCAACCGCCCCTACGACATGCACAAGGTGATCGAGGAGCTCGTCGACGACGGCGATTTCCTGGAGGTCCACGAGCGGTGGGCCCGCAACATCATCTGCGCGCTGGCCCGCCTGGACGGCCAGGTCGTGGGGATAGTGGCGAACCAGCCGCAGTCCCTGGCCGGGGTCCTGGACATCCAGGCCTCCGAGAAGGCCGCCCGCTTCGTGCAGATGTGCGACGCGTTCAACATTCCGATCATCACTCTCCTGGACGTACCCGGCTTCCTGCCGGGCGTCGACCAGGAGCACGGCGGCATCATCCGCCACGGCGCGAAGCTCCTGTACGCGTACTGCAACGCCACCGTGCCGCGGATCTCGCTGATCCTGCGCAAGGCCTACGGCGGCGCGTACATCGTCATGGACTCCCAGTCCATCGGCGCCGACCTCACCTATGCCTGGCCGACCAACGAGATCGCGGTGATGGGCGCGGAAGGCGCGGCGAACGTCATCTTCCGCCGCCAGATCGCGGACGCCGAGGACCCCGAGGCGATGCGGGCCCGCATGGTCAAGGAGTACAAGGCCGAGCTGATGCACCCCTACTACGCGGCCGAACGCGGACTGGTCGACGACGTCATCGACCCCGCCGAGACCCGCCAGGTCCTCATCGACTCCCTCGCGATGCTCCGCACGAAGCACGCCGACCTGCCGTCCCGCAAGCACGGCAACCCCCCTCAGTAAGAGGAGACCGACCTTGAACACCCCGACGCCTTCCCAGTCCGTACTCCGCGTGGAGAAGGGCGACGCCGCCCCCGAGGAACTCGCCGCGATCACCGCGGTGCTCCTTGCCCGCGCCGCCGCCCAGTCCGAGGCCCCCGCACCCAAGCGCCGCCGCAACACCGCCGGCTGGCGCCGCCTGGAACGCACCCCCGGCTTCCGCGCCGCCCACTCCTGGCAGGGATGACCCCTTCCGGAGCCACTGCGTGAAAGGCCCCCGCCGAGACATCGGCGGGGGCTTTTCGCTGTCCGGAGGCCTGCGGCCTATGTATATTAGGGCCCAACCTAGAGGTCCTAGGTTTCTGGTTTCGGGGGGTGCGGGATGGTGCGAGCGGGGCTGAGCGCCGAGCGGCTCACCGTGGCGGCGGCCGAGCTGGCCGACGAGGTCGGGTTCGAGAACATCACCGTGTCCGCGCTCGCACGGCGCTTCGGCGTCAAGGACGCGAGCCTGTACTCGCACGTCAAGAACCTCCGCGAGCTGCGCCAGCGGGTCGCGCTGCACACGGCGGGCGAATTCGTCGACGCCATCGCGACGGCCGTCGCGGGCCGGGCCGGCAAGGACGCTCTCGTCGCCTTCGCCGACACCTACCGCGCCTACGCGCTGGCCCATCCCGGGCGGTACGCCGCGACCCAGCTCCGGGTCGACCCGGAGCTCCTCGCGGGCTCGACCGTCCTGGCGCGCACCGTGGACACCACCTACGGGATGCTCCGCGCCTACGGCCTGGCCGAGCCCGACCTCACCGACGCCGTACGCCTGCTGCGCAGCACCTTCCACGGCTACATCAGCCTCGAAGCGGCGGGCGGATTCGGCCACCCCCGCGAGGTGCAGAAGTCGTGGGAGCGCGGGGTCGAGGCGCTGCACATCCTCCTGGAGCACTGGCCCACGAACGGGGAGAACGATGGCTGAAGCGACAACCGGCACCCTGAAGGTGCCCGGCGCGACCCTGCGCTACGAGGTGCGCGGCACCGGACCCGTACTGCTGCTCATCGCGGGCGGCGGCGGGGACGCCGGGATCTTCGAGCCGGTGGCCGATGCGCTCGCCGACCGGTTCACGGTGGTGACCTACGATCCGCGCGGCCATTCACGCAGCCCGCTCGACGGCCCGGACGTCGACCAGCGCGTGGACGTACAGGCCGACGACGCCTACCGGCTGCTCACCCGGGTGTCGCCGGGCGGGGCGCCCGCGTACGTCTTCGGCAGCAGCTCGGGCGCGATCGTCGCGGTGGAACTGCTGATCAGGCACCCCGAACGGCTGGCCCGGGTGGTCGCGCACGAGCCGGTGCTCGTGGGACTGCTGCCCGACGCGGCCGAGCAGCACGCGTTCTTCGACTCCGTCGTCGCGGCCTTCCACCGCGAGGGCGTCGGCGCGGCCATGGCGGAGCTGGGCGCGGGATGCGGTGAGGAGCGCGGGGAGAAGCCGGACCTCAGCGCGCTGCCGCCGTCCATGACCGAGACGTTCCAGCGGGTGCACGGCAATTCGGCGTTCTTCCTGGCCCGGATCCTCGGCCAGTTCAGCGGGCACGTGCCGGATCTGGCCCAACTCGACGCGCACGCGGGGAAGTTGGTCCCGGCCGCGGGATGGGCCTCCTACGGGCTGCGGCTCCACCGGCCCGCCGCCCACCTCGCCGGCCGGTACGGCACCGAGCTCGCGGAGTTCCCCGGCGGCCACGTCGGCGTCGTCACCCACCCCGCCGAATTCGCCCGGAAACTGGCCGAGTTGATGCGGTAGCCGCATGACGAAGGCCCCGTGCTCCGGTGACGGAGTGCGGGGCCTTTCCCGTACGTACGGCGACTACCGCAGGCGGGCCATCAGGGCGTGCTCGACCAGCGTGATGAGCGCGCTCTTGGCGTCCGCGCGGTGCCGGGCGTCCGTCGTGATGATCGGGGTGTCGGGGCCGATCTGGAGTGCTTCGCGGACTTCGTCGGGGGTGTAGGGCTGGTGGCCGTCGAAGCCGTTGAGTGCGATGACGAAGGGGAGGCCGCTGTTCTCGAAGTAGTCGACGGCGGGGAAGCAGTCGGCGAGGCGGCGGGTGTCGACCAGGACGACGGCGCCGATGGCGCCGCGGACGAGGTCGTCCCACATGAACCAGAAGCGGTCCTGGCCGGGGGTGCCGAACAGGTACAGGATCAGGTCCTGGTCGAGGGTGATGCGGCCGAAGTCCATCGCGACCGTGGTGGTCGTCTTGTCGCCCGTGTGCGTGAGGTCGTCGATGCCCGCGCTCGCGGACGTCATGACGGCCTCGGTACGCAGGGGATTGATCTCCGAGACCGCGCCGACGAACGTGGTCTTGCCCACGCCGAAACCGCCCGCCACCACGATCTTCGCGGAAGTAGTGGAGCGGGCAGCACCGCCGCTAGAGCTTGCGAAGTCCACTGAGCACCCTTTCGAGCAGTGTCACGTCTGGCTGTCCGCCGGCGGACTCGTCGCCGCCGGGCTGGTGGATGGCGACAAGTCCGGCCTCGGCCAGGTCGGCTACGAGGATCCGGGCAACGCCGAGGGGAATGGTGAGCAGTGCCGAGATCTCGGCGACCGACTTGATCTCGCGGCACAGGTGGCAGATCCGCTGGTGCTCGGGCAACTGCCCTTGCAGCCTGGCCGGTTCCGCCGTGGTGTGCACCAGCGCCTCGATGGCGAGCTGGTAGCGCGGCCGGGTGCGGCCGCCGGTCATGGCGTACGGACGCACAAGGGGGTTGTGCGTGCCGCCCGCCGGTGAGGGCTGAGGGGTCTGCCTCGGCTGCACCGGTTCGATCCGGGGCTGCGGCGGCTGATCGTACGGGCTCGGCTGACGGTTCGGCTGCTGGTACGGCTGCTGCTGGTACTGACCCTGGCGCTGATCGTGTCTGCTGGGCGCGGAGGGGAAGTTGAAGCGGTTCTGGCCGTGCTCACCCGGAGACTGCTGTCCACCGCTGTACGGGTGCCCGCCTGGGGGTGTTGTCACGTTTCCTCCTCCGACTACCGGCGCCCGTCCCGTGGGGGCCGCGCCACCGCACCTTATGGCGCGGTGGCGAGAAACGCACTGCCTGTCTGCTGATTGAGAACTGATCGGTAACTATTGACTAGTTGAGCAGGCTTCCCTGGAGTTCCGCGCGCAGATCGGGAGTCAGTACGCTCCCGGCGCGGTCCACGAGGAGGGCCATCTCGTAACCCACCAGGCCGATATCGGCCTCCGGGTGGGCGAGAACGGCGAGGGAGGAGCCGTCGGAGACCGACATGATGAAGAGGAAGCCGCGCTCCATCTCCACCACCGTCTGGTTGACGGCACCGCCCTCGAAGATCCGGGAGGCACCCGCGGTGAGGGACGTCAGACCGGAGGCCACGGCCGCCAGCTGATCGGCCCGGTCCCGGGGGAAGCCTTCGGACATCGCCAGCAGGAGTCCGTCGGCGGAGACCACCACCGTGTGGGACACCCCGGGGGTGTTGTCCACGAAGTTGGTGATCAACCAGTTCAGATTCTGCGCCGCCTGGCTCATCGGGCTCACACTAACGCTCCTGGTTGTAGGTGTTACTTGTTTCCGACCCCGCGTTACGGCCCTGCTGGACACCGCGGCGCAGGTTGCTCAACCTGCCGCGGACGTCCTCCGGAGCGCGGGAGACCTGAGGGCCGCCCTGCGGGGTCTGCTCGGCCGCGCCCTCGACCAGATTGGCCTTGGGCACCCGCCGGGGGAGACCGGAGGGAGTGACCCCGCCGGCCTTCGGCTCACGGAGCTTCTCGGCCCGCGTCCAGCGCTCGTCGTTGGTCGAGCGCCAGTCGCCCGCCGGTCCGTCCGACTTCTCGGCCTGCTTCTGCTCCTGCTCGGGCTCGGCCGGCCAGCTCTGCTGGCCGCCGCGCCGGGGCAGACCGGCGTCGGTCAGCTCGTGGGCGGTGGTCGGGCCGGGGCCCGGACGGTCGAAGCCTACGCGCTCCGCGGCCGCCTCGGGAACGCCCCGGGTGTCCGCCGCGGGTTCCGCTTCCGGCTGGAAGGGAGCCGCGTACGGCTCCTGGTAGCCGCTCTCCGGCTGCCAGTCGCCTTGCGGCGCCCGGGTGGCGTACGGAGCCTCGTAGGGGCCCTGGTCGGCCGTGGGCTCCTGGTAGGAGCCTTCCGGATAGGTCGACTCCCGGTAGTCGCCCTGGGGTGCGTAGGAGTCCTGCGCGTAGCCACCGGTGTGCTCGGGGGCGTACTGCTGGTTCTGGTACGAGCCGTCGTAGCCGTTCTGCTGCTGGGGCTCGTACGCGGTGCCGTAGGACTGTTCCTGGGCGTACTGCTGCTGGTTGTCGTACGAGCCGTCGTACGGCCCGGCCTGCTGGGGCTCGACCTCGTCGCGGAACAGCGGGCGTTCGCCGCCCTGCGCCTGGGCCTCCAGGGCCGCGCGGCGCTCCTCGCGCATCAGCGAGCGGTTGACCGGGTCGAGTTCACGCGGGTCGAGCTGCTGATCGCCGCTCTCGTACCGGGAGTCGTCGAAGCCGAGCTCCGCCGCCGTGCGGATCGGGGTGGGGGCGGACTCGTACGACTGCTGCTGACGCTGCTCGGGGATGATCGAGGAGACCGTGAAGTCGTCGCCCAGCGGGGCGCTCTCGCCGCCGCCACCGTGGGTGATGGCGTCCGGGAGCATGACCAGCGAGGTGGTGCCGGCCTGCTCGCCCGAGGGGCGCAGCTGCACGCGGATGCCGTGCCGGTCGGAGAGCCGGCCGACCACGAACAGGCCCATGCGCTGCGAGACGGCGGCGTCCACGGTGGGCGGGTTGGCCAGCCGGTGGTTGATGTCCGCGAAGTCCTCGGCGGTCAGGCCGATGCCCTTGTCGTGGATCTCGACCATCACGCGGCCGTCGGGGAGCCGGGTCGCGGTGACGCGGACCTTGGTCTGCGGCGAGGAGAACGTGGTGGCGTTCTCCAGGAGCTCGGCCAGCAGGTGCACGAGGTCGGTGACGGCCCGGCCGTGGATCTCGGCCTCCGGAACACCGGACAGCTCGATGCGCTCGTACGACTCCACCTCGGAGGAGGCCGCGCGCAGCACGTCGACCAGCGGGACCGGCTGGTCCCAGCGGCGGCCCGGCTCCTCGCCGGCGAGGACCAGGAGGTTCTCGCCGTTGCGGCGCATACGGGTCGCCAGGTGGTCGAGCCGGAACAGGCTCTCCAGCTGGTCCGGGTCGGCCTCGTTGTTCTCCAGGTCGGTGATGAGGGTCAGCTGGCCCTCGATCAGCGACTGGTTGCGGCGCGACAGGTTGGTGAAGATCGCGTTGACGTTCCCTCGCAGGAGCGCCTGCTCGGCGGCGAGCCGGACGGCCTCGCGGTGCACCTGGTCGAAGGCGCGGGCCACCTCGCCGATCTCGTCCGTGGAGTCGATCGGGATCGGCACGACCCGGGTGTCGACCCGGCCCGGCTCGGTGCGCGAGAGCTGGTCGACGAGCATCGGCAGGCGCTGCTCGGCCACGTCGAAGGCGGCGTTGCGCAGCCGGCGCATCGAGCGGCTCATCTGGCGGGCCACCATGCCGGCCAGGATGAAGGCGGCGAGCAGCGAGACCACGACGATCGCGCCGTTGACGTAGGCGGTGGTCTTGGCGTCGTCCGCGATCTGGCCGGCCTCGGTCACGGCCCGGCTGACCAGGTCGTTCTCGACCTGGCTGTAGCCGTCGAACTTGGAGGTGGAGGCGGCCGTCCAGGACTCGGGGGTGATGCCCTCGGCCTTGAGCTGCTTGACGCTCTGGCCCTGGCCGATCGCGGCGGCCATCCCGTTGTAGATCGAGCCGTCGGCCGCCGGGGCGGCACCGATGTGCGGGCCGTTGTCGGCCTGCTGCTTCGCCCCGGGGAAGTCCTGGGCGACCTTGGAGTCCTGGGTGGACATGACCTCCTTGAGGTGCTGGCTGTCGGCGTCCGTACCACCCGCGTCGAACTCGCCGAGAGCGATGAACTCCAGGTAGTTGTACGAGTTGAACGCCTTGACCTGCATCTGGAAGGTCTTGGGGTCGTCGCTCGGCCGGAGCAGGAGGTGCAGGCCGATGGAACGCTGCAGCGACCCCGCGGACTTGGCGAGGTCGACCGCGTACACCATGCGGCCGTAGCTGGTGATGTTGCCGGTGCCCAGGCCGAGCTCGTTGGAGAACGTGCTCAGGTAGTGCGGGATCGCGGTGTAGCCCTCTTCGGTCAGCACCGGGTTCTTGGCTTCGAGGCCCTTGGCATAGGCGGTCTTGCGCAGGTCGTCGAGGGTCTTCTCGGCGTCGCGGACCTTGGCCAGGCGGCGCTTGAGGCTCGGCGTGTCCGGCATGCCCTGGACGGCGTCGTTGAACTTGGCGCGGGCCGCGTCCGAGGTGGCGTACGCCTTGCTGACGACGTCGCTGTCGCGCTTGTTCTGCAGCAGGGGCTCGGCGGTGAGGTCACGCTCGTTGAGCAGGGCCTGACCGTAGTCGGAGGCGGCGCGCACGATGGTCGCGACCTTCTCGGCGTTCCGGGCGTCGCGCCAGGTGGCTATGGACCCCTTCACCTCGAAGCCGCCCATGACGAGGCCGACGAGGACGGGGATGAGGAGGATCGCGTTCAGCCTGGTGGCCACCCGCCAGTTGCGCGGCGAGAAGCGGCTGCTGCTGCCCGGGGCGTCCTTGCCGGGATCCGGGGCAGAGGTCTGGGGCGCGGGCGCCACCGCCGTGCGCTCGGGCGGGGTGAAGTTGCCCCGCGCCTGCTGCGTCGCGGAGCTCGTCTTGCTTCGCTTCACTCGACCAACAACCTCTCGGAGCCGGCACCTCGATGGTGTGTGCCGCTTTGTGTTTCAGAGCCGTACTACTCGGGAGTTCGCCGAATTCCAGCACGCGAGACGTCTGCCATCCAAACGTATGGAATCTCAGGTTCCGAGTGGCCAAGACCTCAGATAAAACGGGCATAAAGAGCGAGCCCCGCCAAATGGCGGGGCCGTTGTGCGCGCAGCGACACCGGATGAACGCGGCGGGTTGCGGTGACACGGGAATTCTCTGTCGAAACGTTATGAACACAGGGGCGGATCGTGTCAAAGGACACAGTCCGCCCCCAATTCCTCTACAACAACTGCCGTAGGGAACTGCCTACTTGAGGCGGGCCATCAGGGCGTGCTCGACCAGCGTGATGAGCGCGCTCTTGGCGTCCGCCCGGTGCCGGGCGTCGGTGACGATGATCGGAGCGTCCGGACCGATCTGGAGTGCTTCGCGGACTTCGTCGGGGGTGTAGGGCTGGTGGCCGTCGAAGCCGTTGAGTGCGATGACGAAGGGGAGGCCGCTGTTCTCGAAGTAGTCGACGGCGGGGAAGCAGTCGGCGAGGCGGCGGGTGTCGACCAGGACGACGGCGCCGATGGCGCCGCGGACGAGGTCGTCCCACATGAACCAGAAGCGGTCCTGGCCGGGGGTGCCGAACAGGTACAGGATCAGGTCCTGGTCCAGCGTGATGCGGCCGAAGTCCATGGCCACGGTCGTGGTGGTCTTGTCCCCGGTGTGGGTGAGGTCGTCGATCCCCGCCGAGGCGGAGGTCATGACGGCCTCGGTACGCAGCGGGTTGATCTCCGAGACCGCGCCGACGAACGTGGTCTTGCCCACGCCGAAACCGCCCGCCACCACGATCTTCGCGGAAGTGGTGGAGCGGGCAGCACCGCCGCTAGAGCTTGCGAAGTCCACTGAGCACCCTTTCGAGCAGTGTCACGTCCGGCGTGCCGCCGGCCTCTCCGTTGCCCGGCTGGTGGATCGCCACCATGCCGGCCTCCGCCAGGTCGGCGACGAGAATCCGGGCGACACCGAGCGGCATCTGGAGCAGCGCGGACACCTCGGCCACCGACTTGACCTCACGGCACAGGTGGCAGATCCGCTGGTGCTCGGGCAGCAGGGTGGCAAGGTGCGCCGGGTCGGCTGTGGTGCTGACCAGCGCCTCGATGGCGAGCTGGTAGCGCGGCCTGGTCCGGCCGCCGGTCATGGCGTACGGACGGACCAGCGGCTGGTCGCCCTCACTGTCGTACGCCGCGTCGTGCAGTGCGCCGTACGAATCGTGTGAGGCGGGTGGCGGGGTCATTGGTTCCTCCGGGCGGCGACAGCAAGGCATCTGCGAGCCGTCTGACAGGGCCGGTGGGGGGCAGTGGTGCGGCCGGGACGGGTATCTGCGTCGTGCGGGGCCGGTCCGCGCCGGAGGGGGCGGCGCTTCGGGCTCCCGACCCCGGCCTCGCGAGCGGCTCGGCCGGGGGTTTGCGGTCAGTGGAGCAGGCTGCCCTGGAGCTCGGCGCGCAGGTCCGGGGTGAGGACGCTGCCCGCTCGGTCGACCAGGAGGGCCATCTCGTAGCCCACCAGGCCGATGTCGCACTCCGGGTGTGCGAGCACGGCCAGGGAGGAACCGTCGGACACGGACATCAGGAAGAGGAAGCCGCGCTCCATCTCCACCACGGTCTGGGCGACGCTGCCGCCCTCGAAGATCCTGGAGGCTCCGGCGGTCAGCGAGGTCAGCCCGGACGCCACGGCGGCCAGCTGGTCGGCGCGGTCGCGCGGGAAGCCTTCGGACATGGCGAGGAGCAGGCCGTCGGCGGAGACCACCACCGTGTGGGACACCCCTGGGGTGTTGTCCACAAAGTTGGTGATCAACCAGTTCAGGTTCTGTGCCGCCTGGCTCATCGGACTCAACTAACGCTCCTGCTGGTGAGTGGGGTCCACGTGGAAGCTGCCGGTTGAGCCGTTGCCGGCCTGCCGGCCCTGCTGGATGCCCCGGCGGAGATTGGTCAGCCGGCCGCGGACATCGTCCGGCGCCCGGGAGACCTGGGGTCCTGCCTGGTGGTTCTGCTGCTGTGCGGTGCCCGGCACCAGGTTGGCGCGCGGGACCCGCTTGGGCAGTCCGGACGTGGTGACGCCGCCGGCGGCGGGCTTGCGGGCCCGCTCGGCCTGGCGGACCAGGTCGTCGTTGGGCGAGCTGCGCCAGGTACCGGGGCCGCCCGAGCCGTCCGTGCCGTTCGCGGCGCCGCCCTCGCGGACCGGGCGGCGCTCGGCGGGGGGCTGCTGCCGCGGCTCGGCCGTCCTGCCCTGCGGGGCCCGCTGCTGGGGCGCCTGCGGAGCCTGGGGCGCCTGCGGAGCGCTCTGCTGCGGCTGACCGCCCTGCTGGCCCTGCTGCTGGAACCAGTTGGTCTCCAGCGTGTCGTACAGCGGAGTGCGCCCGTCACCGGCACCGGCCGGCGGCAGCGCCTCGTGCTGGGGCTGCGCGGGCAGGCTCGCGGCGGGCCGGCGCGGGGCGCCGAAGTCCTCGCGCTGACGCGGGGCACCCGGACCGAAGTCCTGGCCCTGCTGGGGGGCCTGCTGCTGGTACTGCTGCGGCTGGGCGGGCTGCGGCGCGGGCGGCCGGGGCGCGTTGAAGTCCGGGCGGGCGAACTCGGAGGTCGCCCCCGGTCCCTGGAGCTCATCGGCTGCGGGGCGCCCGTACTGGCCGGTGTCGCCGCCCTGGCCGGGCTGGGCGAACTGACCGGTGTTCGAGGACTGGTCGCCGTACCCGTTGTAGGCACCCGGGCGCTCGAACTGCCCGGTCGCCGAGGGGTCCTGCGCGGCCGGCGTGCCGAACACGTCGGAGCGGACGAACTGACCGGTCGTCGAGGACTGGTCCTGGCCGGTGCCCGGCGGGGGACCGTCGAAGTCGGGGCGGGCGAACTCGGCGGTCGAGCCCGGACCCTGGCGGTCGTCGAGCGCGGGACGCGGGTACTGGCCGGTGTGCTGCTCCGGCTCCTCGTGGCCGCGCGGCGCGTCCAGGGCCGAACTCGGCCCGGACGGGCGGTCGTTGCCCCAGCTCGCGGCCTGCGGCCGGGCGGGCTGCGGCTGCGGGTTGCCGCCGGGCAGCTCGGCGCGCGGGGCACCGGGCGGCGGGGTGATCGGACGGTCGCCACGGCGCGGCGCGGCCGGGGGAGCGACCGGGTTGCTGCCGAAGGCGGACGGCTGGCCCTGCTGCGGGCCCTGCGGCTGGCCCTGCTGCGGGCCGCCGTTGCGGGGCGGCAGCGCGGCGCGCGGTCCCGTACCGCCGGTGACCTGGCCGCGCGGAGCACCCGCGGCGAGCCGGCCGCCGGGAGCACCCGGGCCGCCGCCGAGCGGGCCCGCGGCGAGCCCGGCACGCGAGGGCGGACCGCCCGCGAGACCGGGACGGCCGCTCTGGCCGGCCGGGACCTGAGGCTGCTGGGCACCCGCCTTGCCGGGCACCTTCTTGCCGCCCTGGGCGACATCGACGGGCAGCATGACGAGCGCGGTCGTACCGCCGGAGTCGGAGGGGCGCAGCTGGATGCGGATGCCGTGTCGCAGGGACAGGCGGCCGACCACGAACAGACCCATGCGGCGCGAGACCGAGACGTCCACGGTGGGCGGCGACGCGAGCCGCTCGTTGATCGCGGCGAGGTCCTCGGGGGAGAGGCCGATGCCGGTGTCGTGGATCTCGACCAGGACGCGGCCGTCGGGCAGCGCGTGACCGGTGACGCGGACCTTGGTCTGCGGCGAGGAGAACGAGGTCGCGTTCTCCAGGAGCTCGGCGAGCAGGTGCACGAGGTCGTTGACCACACGTCCGGCGACCTCGGTCGCGGGCACGGCGGCCAGTTCGATGCGCTCGTACTGCTCCACCTCGGACGCGGCGGCGCGGAGCACGTCGACCAGCGGGACCGGGCGGGTCCAGCGGCGGCCGGGCTCTTCACCGGCGAGGACGAGGAGGTTCTCACCGTTACGGCGCATACGGGTCGCGAGGTGGTCGAGCTTGAACAGCGAGGACAGCTGGTCCGGGTCGGCCTCGCGGGACTCCAGCTCGGAGATGAGCGAGAGCTGACGCTGGATCAGACCCTGCGAGCGGCGCGAGAGGTTGGTGAACATCGCGTTGACGTTTCCTCGCAGCAGCGCCTGCTCGGCGGCGAGTCGTACGGCCTCGCGGTGCACGTCGTCGAAGGCCGCGGCCACCTGGCCGATCTCGTCCCGGGAGTGCACGCCGACCGACTCCACCGAGGTGTCGACGTCCTGCGGGTCCGACTCCGAGAGCTGCTTGACGAGCTCGGGCAGGCGGTCCTGGGCGACCCGGGTCGCGGTGTCCTGGAGGCGCCGCAGCGAGCGGATCATGGAGCGGGACACCACGAAGGCGCCGACCAGCGAGACACCGAGGACGATGAGGATCAGCGCACCGTTGAGGATCGCGTCCTGCTGCGAGGAGTCGCGCAGATCGCGCGCCTTCTGCTCCATCTCGCCGAGCAGGGTCTGCTCGATGGTCTTCATCTGGTTGATCTTGTTGGAGTCCTGGTCGTACCAGTCGAGGTACGAGCGCCGCTGCTCCTGGTTGATGCCGCCGGTGTTCTTCAGCACGCGCTGCGAGTACGCGTTGGCGGCGGTGATCTCCGAGTTGCCCTTGTCGAGCGGGGCCATCAGCTCGGTGGAGTTGCCGCCGTTGGCCTCGTACACGTTCTGGAACGAGGCGAGGTCCTGGCGCTCGCCGTCCTGGGCGGCCTTGGCGTAGAGGCGGTCGGGCTCCAGGAGGTTGCCGGGCTTGTCCTTCGTGGCCGGCAGCGCGGCGGCGATGATCGCGCGCTGGACCGAGGCGTACTCCTTGGCGGAGGAGAAGGCCGCCAGCGCACGGGTCCGCTTGATCATCTCCGGGTTGGAGGTGGCCTGCGCCATGTCCTGGGAGAGGCTGAGCAGTCCGCGGATGAGACGGCTGTAGGACTCGACCGTCTGGGAGTTGGTGGAGCCGTCCTTGTACGCGGTCCGGCGGATGTTCTCCAGGTCCTGGAGCTGGATGGCGATGTTGGTGACGTTGCGCCGGATCGATTCCAGCGCGGCGTCGTTCTCCGTGCCGCTGACGGCCTGGGTCGCGTTGATGAACGACTTCTTGACCAGGTCGGTGGCCGAGCGGTCGGTCTGGACGCGGGCGTCGGAGGTCTGCGTGGAGAGCGGGCCCGCCGAGTCGTCGCGCTCGGTCTGGAGCGCGGCGGCGAGCTCGGTCGCCTGCTTGGTCATGTCGGTGAGCAGCTGCATGTGGTCGAGCTGCTGCATGTCGTTCATCGACTGGTTGATGCGCAGCCCGCCCAGGGTGGTCGCGGCGACCACGGGGAGGGCGAGCAGGGCGACCAGACGGGTCGAGATGCGCCAGTTGCGCAGGGCTATTCGGGAGCCGGTGTCGACGGGGCCCGTCGGCTTCTGGGCAGCCTTCGGCTCCTCGCCGCCGGTGGGGCCGGAAGGCCCGCCGGTGCGCGCTGTCGGGCCGCTCGTCTCGCCGGCCGACGAGGCGGCCGGGTTCTCGGGGCCCCGGGGGTTCTGGGCGTGCTGGGGCGAGGAACTGGCTGTTCTGGGGCCAGTCCCGCCCTGCGGCTCCTGCTCCGCCGCAGCGCTGCCATCCCTCTTGAAACGTCCCTGCACTAGCGTCGCAACCTCTGGACCAGGCGTCCCCCCGCGTAGACGGATGGGACGGTGTCGGCGTCATGGGGGGCACTGCGCGCCCCCTGTGTGGTCTGAGTGACCGGCGCTTGTCCTGCTCCCCCTCCCGCCGCTCACCGGCGCTGCGTTGCGCCCCTGCGCGCCGGTCCGGTCAGTGACCCGCGGCGGTGCGTGGAATTCCAGCACAGTGCCGGATCTCCAACAAGGCCCGCGTACTGGGCTGTGACCTGGGTGACACATTGTGATGGGCGTGTCACGAGACGTAGAAAGTGATCACGGAGAAAACGGACTTTTGCTTACGAGTCGCTTACGGGTGGGGGGTGTCCCAGTCGCGATGATCAGGAGCGGAATGAAAGGTTCAGTACTGGAATGTCCGTTCCTGGATCGTCAGTTGACGGACCGTTATTTCCCTTTTGTGGCTTGATTCGTGAGGAAACTCACACATTGATCGTCGTCTCTCGGGCCCTTTGCCGGGAATTCGAATGTTTAGCCTGGCGCTTTACAGGGATGGCCAATCCGACAACCGGCGCCCCCGCGCGCCCGTACCGACAGGGTCCGTAGCAGAGATGAAGACGACGATGATCATCCGCAACATAGCCAACCCGCGCCGCACCACCCTCGCCCACCTCGCGGACGCCGAGGAGCTGCAGCGGGCGCCCCAGCCGGAGCACACCGTCGACCTCCCCACCCAGACGGCCAACCCGCGCCGCACCATCCTGATGGAAGCCCCGGTCGAGGCCGCAGCCGCGAACTGACCGCACGGCCCGGACCGCGGTCCGCCGCAGGTCGCGCCGCGGAGCAATCGCACAGCCGGTGCCCCCGCCCGCGTTAGCCTGGAGCGTCAGACTCCAGCCAGTACCAGCTAAGCGAAGTGAGGGGCGACAGCACTCGTGCGCATCGCCAGGTTCTCCATCGACGGCAATGTCGCCTTCGGAGCCGTCGAGGGCGAAGGCCCCGACGGTCTCGTACTCGACATCATCAAGGGCATCCCGTACGGCGAATTCGAGCTCAGCGGCACCAAGGTCCCGCTGAGCAAGGTCCGCCTCCTGCCGCCCGTGCTCCCCAACAAGGTCGTGGCCATCGGCCGCAACTACGCGGAGCACGCCAAGGAGCTCGGCAACGAGGTCCCCGAGGTGCCGGTCGCCTTCTTCAAGCCGACCACCTCGGTGATCGGCTCCGGGGACGCCATCGAGTACCCCTCCTTCTCCAGCGAGCTGCACCACGAGGCCGAGCTCGCGGTCGTCATCGGCCGCATGTGCCGCGAGGTCCCGCGCGAGCGCGTCAAGGACGTCATCTTCGGCTACACCTGCGCCAACGACGTCACCGCCCGCGACGTCCAGCAGCGCGAGAAGCAGTGGGCCCGCGCCAAGGGCTTCGACACCTCGTGCCCGCTCGGCCCCTGGGTGGAGACGGAGCTCGACCCGACGGACCTCACCATCCAGGCGACCGTCAACGGCCAGCAGCGCCAGCTGGGCCGCACGAGCGACATGATCCGCTCCATCGAGGACCTGGTCGTCCACATCACCGAGGCCATGACGCTGCTCCCGGGCGACGTCATCCTCACCGGCACCCCCGCCGGGGTCGGCCCCCTCAACGTCGGCGACGAAGTCGCCGTCACCATCGAAGGCATCGGCACTCTCACCAACAAGGTGATCAAGCGTGGCTAACGCGACTCCCGTACGCGTACGGTTCTGTCCCTCTCCGACCGGCAACCCCCACGTGGGCCTGGTCAGGACCGCCCTGTTCAACTGGGCGTTCGCCCGGCACCACGGCGGCACCTTCGTCTTCCGCATCGAAGACACCGACGCGGCGCGCGACTCGGAGGAGTCGTACAACCAGCTGCTCGACTCGATGCGCTGGCTGGGCTTCACCTGGGACGAGGGCCCGGAGATCGGCGGGCCGCACGCGCCCTACCGCCAGTCGCAGCGCATGGACATCTACAAGAACGTCGCCGAGAAGCTGCTCGCCGGCGGCTACGCGTACCCCTGCTACTGCACCACCGAGGAGCTCGACGCCCGCCGCGAGGCGGCCCGCGCCGCCGGCAAGCCGTCCGGCTACGACGGCCACTGCCGTGACCTGAGTGCCGAGCAGAAGCAGGAGTACGAGGCCGAGGGCCGCAGCCACGTCGTCCGCTTCCGGATGCCGGACGAGGCGACCACCTTCACGGACCTGGTCCGCGGCGAGATCACCGTCCAGGCGGAGAACGTCACCGACTACGGCATCGTCCGGGCGAACGGCGCCCCGCTCTACACGCTCGTCAACCCGGTCGACGACGCCCTGATGGAGATCACCCACGTCCTGCGCGGCGAGGACCTGCTCTCCTCGACCCCGCGCCAGATCGCGCTCTACAAGGCGCTGATCGAGCTGGGCCTGGCCAAGGAGATCCCGTCCTTCGGGCACCTCCCGTACGTCATGGGCGAGGGCAACAAGAAGCTCTCCAAGCGCGACCCGCAGGCGTCCCTGAACGTCTACCGCGAGCGCGGCTTCCTGCCCGAGGGCCTGCTCAACTACCTCTCCCTGCTGGGCTGGTCGTTCTCGGCCGACCAGGACGTCTTCTCGATCTCCGAGATGGTGCAGAAGTTCGAGATCGGCGACGTCAACGCCAACCCGGCCCGCTTCGACCTGAAGAAGGCCGAGTCCATCAACGCGGACCACATCCGCCTGCTGGACGTGAAGGCGTTCGCGGCGGCCTGCGAGCCGTGGCTGACGGCCCCGCACGCCAACTGGGCCCCCGGGGACTTCGACCGGGCGGCGTGGGAGGCCATCGCCCCGCACGCCCAGACCCGCGTGACGGTCCTCTCCGACATCACGGCCAACGTCGACTTCCTCTTCCGCCCCGAGCCCGTCGAGGACGAGGCGTCCTGGACGAAGGCCATGAAGGAGGGCTCCGACGCGCTCCTGCGCACCGCGAAGGAGAAGCTCTCGACGGCGGACTGGACGTCGCCGGAGTCCCTGAAGAACGCGGTCCTGGCGGCGGGCGAGGAGCACGGCCTGAAGCTGGGCAAGGCCCAGGCCCCGGTCCGGGTGGCCGTGACCGGCCGCACGGTCGGCCTCCCCCTCTTCGAGTCCCTGGAAATCCTGGGCAGGGAGAAGACCCTGGCGAGGATCGACGCGGCGCTGTCGAAGCTGGCGGCGTAGGCGTACGTACGTACGTGACTGAGGGGCGCCGGCCGATGAGGCCGGCGCCCCTCAGTGCTTCTGCGTGCCTCAACCGTACGGAAGTTGGCCCTGCGGCAGAACAGGTCCCGGGCGGGGGCCGCCCCGACGCCGTTGTCAGTGCGGCGAGTTATGTTCGTGGAGTCGCGAACCGCCGCTGCCGCCATGCCTGTCACACCGGGAGACCCTCATGCCCATGCCCGCCCCCGACTTCTCCTGGCACTTCACCCCGGGCAACACCTTCACGGAGGAGTCCGGCACCACCGGCACGCTGTCCGTGGTGGCCGGCGGGGAGCTGTGGCTGCACACCGGGCGGGTCATCGCCTGCGATCCGTTCGTCTCGCTGGGATTCGGCGAGGCCGAGCCGTTCACGGCCGCCGTCGAGCCGGGGCGGTACCGCGTGGACGCGGCCGTGGCCACGCTCGTCCGGCCGGGGGAGCCCGAGCCGGACACCCCGCACCTGCGGGTGGCCGCCGCGCGGCTCGTCATCCAGGACGCCCCCACCGTCTCCTGGGAGCTCGCGCTCCAGCCGGGCCAGGACATCGCCGAGCTCGATGACGAGGAGTTCTTCGGGTACGGCGTCGACGCGGGCACCGGCTGCTTCTACGACGCCGGGTCCGACGGGTCCTTCCCCGACTGCGAGGGCGACGAGGGGCCGCTCTGGGACGCCTTCGACACCGTCCCGCCGTCCCCGGGCCCGCACACCGTGACCGACCCGGCCTCGGGCCACAACCTGATCGCCTTCAGCTCCGGTTGGGGCGACGGCGCCTACCCGACCTGGATAGGCCGCGACCACGGCGGCGCGATCACCTGCTTCGTCACCGACTTCTTCGTCGTCCCGGCCGAGGCGCTCACGCCCTGAGACCGCCCGTCCGTACTGTGCGCGAACGCCGTCCGCGGCCCGGACGCACGATCTAAGCTCGAAGCATGGCCATCCGCGCCGTCCTCTGGGACATCGACGACACGATCTTCGACTACGCCACGGCCTCCCGCTCCGGCATGCGCGCCCACCTCGACATCGAGGGCCTGCCCCGCGTGTACGACTCCCTGGAGGCGGCCCTCGACAGCTGGGACGAGGTCACCGCCTACCACTGGGCGCGGTTCTCGGCCGGGGAGACCGACTGGCACGGGCAGCGGCGCGACCGGGTGCGGTCCTTCCTGGGCGAGCGCATGAGCGACGACGACGCCGACGCCTGGTTCGAGCGGCACATCGCGCACTACGAAGCCGCCTGGAGCCTCTTTCCGGACGCGCTGCCCGTCCTCGACGTACTCGCCGCCGACTACCGGCACGCGATCCTGTCCAACTCCTCCCTGCGCAACCAGGAGCGCAAACTGCGGATCCTGGGCGTGCGCGACCGCTTCGAGGCGCTGCTGTGCGCCGCCGAACTGGGCATCGCCAAACCGGAGGCGGCCGCCTTCCACGCCGGGTGCGAGGCGCTCGGGCTGCCCCCGGCAGACGTCGTATACGTCGGTGACCAGCCGGACATCGATGCGCGCGGGGCGGTCGAGGCGGGGCTCAAGGGGGTCTGGCTCGACCGGTCCGGGACCGGCGGGCGGCCCGAACTCATCCGGATCACCGGGCTCGACCAGCTCCCTGACCTCCTGCGCCTCGATACCCGTTTTGGAGCGCCGGACACCTTCGGGTAATGTTCTTCCTGCGCCGAGGGGAGCGGGAGAAAAGCCCGGAACCGAAAGCGTAAGCCGAGCAAAACCCCCAACGGGAGTTGCGCTTTGGTGGGCTATGGTGTAATTGGCAGCACGACGGTTTCTGGTTCCGTTAGTCTAGGTTCGAGTCCTGGTAGCCCAGCTCGCAGAGCTTTTCTGCAACGCCCCCGTTGTGTAGCGGCCTAGCACGCCGCCCTCTCAAGGCGGTAGCGCCGGTTCGAATCCGGTCGGGGGTACAGATCCTTCCCGCGGGATCACCAGGGTCGCACCCGGTGAATCCGATGCAGGATCGCTAGGGCCCCCGTTGTGTAGCGGCCTAGCACGCCGCCCTCTCAAGGCGGTAGCGCCGGTTCGAATCCGGTCGGGGGTACTGGTCTAAACCACCATGGGCTATGGTGTAATTGGCAACACTACGGTTTCTGGTACCGTCATTCTAGGTTCGAGTCCTGGTAGCCCAGCGGGTCATTACAAGATCCTGGATCTTCATCGAAGGTCCGAAATGCAGGCAGGCCCCCGTTGTGTAGCGGCCTAGCACGCCGCCCTCTCAAGGCGGTAGCGCCGGTTCGAATCCGGTCGGGGGTACGCACAGAGAATTGGCCCTCCGCATCATGCGGAGGGCCTTTTCGTGCGCCCGTACGCAGGAGTGGCGCACCGTCAACTCCCGGCCGCGCGCGATCAGTTGAGTGGCCCCGGACACACCTCCGGCCCACCGCTGCGGCGTTGAAGCGGTGGGCCGGGAAGTGGCAGTAGGAGATCAGCCGTTGCGGCGCAGCGCCTCGGACAGGCGCGCCGCGGCGTCGATGACCGCCTGGGCGTGCATCCGGCCCGGGTGCCGGGTCAGGCGCTCGATGGGACCGGAGACCGATACGGCGGCCACCACCCGGTTCGACGGGCCGCGCACCGGCGCCGACACCGAGGCCACGCCCGGCTCGCGCTCGCCGATCGACTGGGCCCAGCCCCTGCGGCGTACCCCGGAGAGGGCCGTCGCCGTGAAGCGGGCGCCCTGGAGGCCGCGGTGCAGGCGCTCGGGCTCCTCCCAGGCCATCAGGATCTGGGCGGAGGAGCCGGCCTTCATCGTCAGCGTGGAGCCGACCGGGACGGTGTCGCGCAGGCCGGAGAGGCGCTCGGCGGCCGCCACGCAGATCCGCATGTCGCCCTGCCGGCGGTAGAGCTGGGCGCTCTCGCCCGTCACATCGCGCAGATGCGTCAGTACCGGCCCGGCCGTGGCCAGCAGGCGGTCCTCGCCGGCCGCCGCAGCGAGCTCCGCGAGGCGCGGGCCGAGGATGAAACGGCCCTGCATGTCCCGCGCCACCATCCGGTGGTGTTCCAGTGCCACGGCGAGGCGGTGTGCCGTGGGTCGTGCGAGCCCAGTGGCCGCGACCAGACCTGCGAGGGTGGCCGGACCGGACTCCAGGGCGCTCAAGACAAGGGCAGCCTTGTCCAGAACGCCGACGCCGCTAGAGTTGTCCATGCAACGATATTCGCGTCTCACTCTGTGAAACGCAAGTTCAATTTTCTCCGGAAGTCGTCAAGCTGTACTGGCGATCCGTACAACGGATCCGGCCTTCGTCCGGGGCGTGCGGTACGGGCATGGGCAATCGGTCTCTAGTAGTGCCGGCGAAGACGCCGGCCGGAGGGAAGGCGATGGGTAGGACACTGGCGGAGAAGGTCTGGGACGATCATGTCGTCAGGCGTGCCGAGGGCGAGCCCGATCTTCTCTTCATCGATCTGCACCTG
>NZ_JBIWHT010000047.1:0-30598 GCF_044764265.1 Streptomyces sp. NPDC094147
ACCCCATCGGATCCCCGCGAACGCCAACCAGCCCTCACCGTCCCACCGGGACAACGATCACGCCAGACCACCCGTGAAAAGACCAGCAGAGTCACTCCGGGAATCACCTCACCCGGGCCGGGAGTAGGCGAATCCGCTGGGGCATCCGGCAGGACGCCGTAAGCGTCTCGTCGACAAGCGCAGCCGTGATGAACCGGGTCAGCTCTCCCAGATGACCGGGAGAGAACAGTACGTCCCGCCCCCGCGAAGCAGCAGGCATGCCAGAATCGGTGAACAATGGGGCTCCGTGGGCAGATGTCTTGGTCGACTCCTGTCCTACGCGGAGCCCCGCCTCTCCGTCCTCAACTTCCGGGAACTGCTTGCATCGCAGGTCAACGGCCTAACGGCGGGGCATTGGTGTTTACACCGCTGGTTCCTCGCGTCCACCTTCCCGTCTCGCTTGCCGGACCCTCACTGTCCGGTAGTTCCGGTGCGCCCCGTCGTTGTCGGGGCTGCTCTCCAGCAGATCCGGCCGACTCGCCGGGCCCGACTGCCCCCTGCTTCTGTCGTCCCGCTGCGACGGGACAACGGCGCGGGTCTCACACCCGCACGCGGATCACAGCGCCTCGTGGCGCACGGTCTCTCACCTCCACACGAAACACAGCGCCTCACGGCGCAATTCAAAGACGAACTAAGCCCCGCGCGACGGCGCGATAGCTTTGCCGACGGCCAAGTCCTCTCAGCCGCTCCCACTCGGATCCGTTCACCGGCGCCTGTTCACGTGGCCTGAGCCCCTCCCTGCCCCTACCACGTACTGCCTATCGCGCACCGTCAACATCACGCTGGCAACCCATCGGAAAGATCGGTAGGTCCCGTGTTCAGGGACCGGTCGGTGTACTTCATGCCGTGCACGGCGCTCCTGTCCGTGTGGCTGTACCTGGTTTCCTGGCTCAGCACCTTCCACCCCTCGGGGCTCCGCCAGAGCAGGTTCGTCGCCTCGTAGAGTCCCGACTGGACCTCGCTCTCGTATTCGTCGTGGCCGAACCAATCACTGGGGTGGTGCTCCTCCCGGAACATCTCCGCCTGTGTCCTGTTGCTGCCTGGCGACTGGAAGTGCCAGGCGGTGAAGTGCTGCGGGTCTGCCCCCTCGGTGACGGTGAAGGCGCACCCGTTCATCCCTGCTGTGAACACGAAGTCGGGGCTGAATTCCTCTCCGGACGGATCGGGTTCGCGGCGCACGTGAGCATTGCCGATCGTGCCGGGGAAGTCGTCTGCCCTGGGTTTCCCCGTGCGGTAGGGAACGTATGCGGTCGGTGTATACGCATCCTGCGACGAAGCCGGGACGATCCGCCCCTCGGTCTTCATCCGGCCGAGCAACCCATCATCGGGGAACTCAGCCACGTACTTCTCCAGGGCCGGAGTCAGAGTGAAGGCGGGGACCCCCTTCTGCTCCCGCTGGGTATCCGGCGCCAGCGTGAACCAGTGCCGGTCCCAGCGATCCATGGCGTTGATGAACTCCGCGCGCAGGCTGGGGGACAGGTTCGGGTAGAGCCCCTTGAGCCCGTGATCGAACTCGGTGGACACGATGATCTGCGTCAGGAAATTCTGGGGCGCCGCCGCGAACTCGTCCTGCGGCAGGCGCCGCAGCTCCTGCCGCGCCCCGGACAGGGCCCCCCGCACCTTCAGGTAGTGTGCCGACGCCGAGTTGGCGAGGACGGCATCGACTCCTTTGGGGTGTTTCAGCGCGTCGTGCACCCTTTGGGCGACATTGCGCTCCTCCGCCTGCATCTGGCTCTCGAGCCCCGAGACCTCTAGACGCTTGAGCTGGATCCTGCCATAGGCGGCGGAAGGGTGGCTGCGTGCGGCGATCTCCGCACTGCTGGGAGCGGTGAGCTGGGCAACCCAGGCAGCGTGTTCCGCCTGCTTGCGTTGTTCCTCCGCCTTCGACCGCTCCGCCTCGTGGGCCCAGTACTGCAGCTGTGCTGCCTGCTCGTCGGCGTACCGTCGCCGATTGGCGATCTGCTGCGCCGCGTGCGCCGCGTCCTCCAGAACCTGCTGCTGGTACCAGGCCGCGTCGTCGGCGTCCTTCTGGGCATTGGAGGCAGCGGCGTGTATCTCGTTCTGTTGGAAGTACTCATCGAGCGCGGCCCGATCCCGCTGCCGGTCCGCTTCCGAGTAGGTGGAGGAGGGGACGTAGCCCCCGCCGGAATGGAAGGCATCCATCACGGAGGTCACGACGTTCTCGACCCCATTCGTGAAGGCTGCGGCGCGTGCCTTTGCTTGATTGATCTGTTCCAAGCGGGCGGCAGAATCGTTGACCTGCTGCTGGAGAGCGTTTATGCGCTCCTGCCGCGCGGCGACATGCTCTGCCATCGCCTGGAAGTGGCCGTGGACCTCCTGCGCCGCGCTCTGCGACACGCTGACCGCGGCAACGCTCTGGACGGGTGAGGGTGACCGCTGGATCTGTTGCTGTTGCTGTTGCTGTTGCTGTTGGTCTTCGTACACGATTGCTCTCCTGTTACTTGTTACAGCGGTTTCTTCTTGGGTCGCGTCTGCCCAGCGCTGGCGCCCAGCCCGCCCTCTGGTTCCGCAGGGCCACGGTCCTGCCCGTCCCTGTCGGCGCTGTCGTTGCTGACAAGGACGGGCGGTCGTCGCCTCCGCCTGCAGGAGGCCGCCGTCCCGCGCCGGCCAGTTCGAACTGCCATCACTGGGGCCGCCCCTCGGCGCGGTCCCACTGGACGAGGCGCACGCCGTAACCGTCTCGGAGCCGTGTCCAGGACCTTGCCTGTAGCTGTGTCCGTCGCCACGGTCGGGCCCGCCTCGTCGGTCGCAGTGAGCGTCCACCGCTGCCAGGGGTGCCCGTCGAACTGCCACTCACTGCCGGCTCGCCGTCGGCGGTGCTGCTCTTGCCGTCGAGAACCTTGTCCCCAGCACGGTTCACCACCAGGTACATGCCTGCCCGACCGGTTTCAGCCGCCGCTGCTGCCAGCGGCCCCGGTGGGACACCCTTGCGCTGATCGGGGCCCCGTTCCCTGGGGCGTCGCCGTTCTCCGCCAACTGACCGGTCGCGGTACTGACGAGCTAGAGCGCCGCCCTGCCGCCGGTGTGCCACCGTCGGGCACCTGGCCCGCGCGTGGCACCGACCGCCAGAACGCCAGCCCCTCGTCGTACGACGGCTCCCGCGGCGTCGATCCTTCCTCCGGCTCCGACCGCCCGACACTCGCCCGCGGCCACAGGCAGCGGTCGGGGCCGTGAGCCACATTGCTCTCGCCTGGCGGTGCAACCTCCGGCGGACGGCGCTCCTCCGCCAGTACAGGCGCCACTTCTCCAGGTCCTGCCGCGCCAGTGTGCTGCTTTCCGCGGCCGAGCCCTCGAAGGCCATCTTCTTCGGTCTCGAGGCCTTGCAGCCTCTCCAGGCCACGACGGCAACCCTCGCCCGGGCCAGGATGTTCAGGCGCTGCTCACGCGGATTGCGAGCGTGGCCGACCGCCTCACCGAGGGACTCCATTGAACTTCCCATGCGCGGGACCAGGACCGCCACGTACTCGGCCGTCGCCATGTCCACGATCGCCGTACCGAGCTGTTGCTCCTCCGGGCCGGAACGTGCCCGGACTTCCAGTGCCGCTGGCGCCGTCGGTAGGGGACCGGTCCGGTCCCTCGCGCACCGCGCGCGGCTGACCCCGTCGACTGAACGGACGTCTGGACGGACTTCCTTGCTTGGTCCTACGACTGGGGTGCAAGTATGTATTGGCCGTTGGGCATGTAGGCGCTCTCGTCGTTTGGCGGGACGCCAGAGGCATGAAGAGGCTCCCTCCACGCGGTCCTGACTTCTCATGAAAAACCGCCCGACTTCGTGCCACCCAGGGGCCGCGACGTCCGCAGAACACGTCAGAGCACCAGGCACCGCAACGGTAGCGCCGAGGCGAGCGAACCGGCCCGCACCGATCGGATACAACTACGCGCCGAAGGTGGACACTTCGTGCCACCGGGTCTCCCATCACGGACCCTCGCCATGGACGAGCACGTGCGCCCAGCGGCTCCATGCTGCGGTGTCGGCGCCGGTGCGTCACGATGGCTCGCCTCTCAGGGACCAGGTTCGCGAACAGTGTGGCCTGTCTTGATCCCGCTCTCACGCGTGATTTCGATCACGCACTGCACACGGGATCGGACCACCTGCGACCGTACGGCGAGCGGGGAGGGGCGAGTCGTTGCCTACGCAGTGCAGGTATGTGCGGGGTCTGCGGTATCAGCCCAGCGGACGGGCAGCGGCTGCGGTGTCTCGACCAGTTGCCTCGGCAAGGCGGACGGCCAGTTCGGCGGTTCCTGTGCTGTCCGCGGTGTTGTCCGAGCCCTGGGAACCGGTGTCGCCACCGTGGGTCGCCGCCTGGGCGACGCCGCCGAGGGCGAGGGAGCCGAACAGCACGGTGCTCGAGGCGATCACGATGCGCTTGCGGAGCTTCATGGAGTGTCCTCCTGACTGTGGTTGGCCTGGCGTCGGCCCCGGCTGCCGTCGGACGGCCGCCGCGTGGCGTCCCGACAGCACGAACATAGGCGTAGGGGATATTTCGTTTCGCGCTCGCTTCGGGGGCCGGGGCGAGGGATCGCCTAAACACCGCTTACGGAGGGGGACGGGCCAACCCGTCGGCCCGTCCCGGCCCGGCACTGGTCCGCAGCACGCCGTACGGATGCGGGACGGCTGATGGGACTGGGCGTGGCGTCAGTCGACGTTCAGCGCGTCCGGTCCGCACCGGCACCGGTCCCGCAACAGGCCATACGGGATGCGAGATGACGGTGGGACTGGGCATCAGTCGACGGTCAGTACGTCCTGGACGCTGCGGCGGCCGGGCGTCGCCGCGTGTCCGAACCGCAGCACCCACTGGAGGGCCTGACCGGCCCGGAGCCAGTCCACCGGGCGGTCCGCCGCCGTGCCGAGCAGCGCGAGCCGGGGGTTGCGCTCGAACTCGGCGGTCGGGCGATCTGCCACCGCCTGCGCCGCCGTGAAGTCTCGGACCAGGACGCCCGTGCCCGGTGCCGCGGGGACCGAACCCGTACGGGGGCACCCCGTGCCCGGCCTGCTCCGACTAGCTCCGGGTCCACCGACGCAACTCCAGCTGCGGTCCGGGACTTGGTGGCCCTGGCCGTCCGCTTCACGAGTGAGGCTCAGCAGATGTTCGACGTGCCAGGGTCCGGGGTGGACGAGCAGCGCCTCCTCCGCGCGGGCCGCGTCGGCAAAGGCGTCGAGGAGCTCTGACGCGACCGGCTCGCCGGTGAAGGGATGGCGGTTCGTGTGCCGGTGCGCGATGGACGCGTAGAGATCGGCGAGATCGTGGTCCGGCCGCACGGCTGTCGTCAGGTGCACGGCGGCGCGCAGACCGGGCCGCTCCGGGTCCGGCAGCAGCCGTGCCGACGCCACGCGGCCCCGGTGGGCCGCGGCAACGCGCAGGGTAAACAGGGCGGCGCCGCAGCCGATGTGGAGCGCCCGGCCGTTCGGATCGGTGTTCGGCGGTGGCGGGGAGGGAGGTTCAGCGGTGCGGCGGGAGGAAACTCCGTTGGGCCGCGGGCGTGAGTCCTACCGGTAGTTCGTTGGGGCCTGCCGGTAATCAACACGCTGGTTTGATCTCGGTGTGGCGGGTGATGCCTTTCCGGTCGGTGTAGCGGTGGAGGCCTTCGAGGGTTCGTAGCCGTGTTCGGACTGGTCGGATAGTGGTTCCGCCTTCTTCCAGGAGCTGGTGCAGGTCGCGTATGCGGCGGTTGACGGTCTCTGCCGCGACGCCGAACAGGTCGGCGATGGCAACCTGTGGCAGGGCCAGGCGCTGATGGAGCACGATGGCCAGCAGCCGTCCGGGCAGGGTGAGGATCGGGCGGCGGCCGGTGGTGCCGTCGCCTTTGATGCGTGGTCGTTGGCCTCGGCGCTTGCCACGTGACCGGCGCCGAGCCCGCTCCGCACCCCCGCTAGTGCGGGATTCCGCTTTTGATGGGTATAACCCCAGGTAGAGGCATAGACGCGCGGTTCGGGGTGGGTGCTGGACGATGGTGTTACGGGCGCGGCCGGGCCGTGACGAGGACGAGCAGGCGCTGGTGAAGCGGTTGGCGGGGGCGCGCAAGGCCCCGCTGGATTGGTGGTGCGGGCGCGGATGGTCCGGCTGAGCTGGGCCGGCCGGACGGTCCCGGCGATCGCGGATGGGCTGGGGTGCAGTCAGAAGACGGTGCGGCGTTGGTTGCACCGCTTCAACCACGCCGGTCTGGAGGGGTTGGAGGACCTGGGCGGGCAGGGCCGTAAGCGCCGGATCACCGAGGCGGAGCGCTCGCGGATCGTGGGCTTGGTCCGACTGCTGCCGCCGGGCCGGTTGGAGGTGCAGCTCTCGAACGAGATGTGGTCCTTCGACGAGTCCGGGCCCTCGGAGTGGGCCCTGGACTCCCTGGCGGCCATGGCCCAAGAGCTTGGCATCGAGGTCAGTCGCTCCCAGGTGCGCCGGATTCTGCTGGCGGAGGGGGTGCGCTGGCGGCGCACGCGCTCGTGGATCCGCTCCCAGGACCGGGACTTCGAGGGAAGAGGACAAGGATCGTCGAGCTCTACACCAGCCCGCCCGACGGCGCGACGGTGGTCTGCGCCGACGAGCTCGGCCCGGTGATCCCGCGCACCTTCCCGTCGGCGCCGGGCTGGTCGGCCGACGGACACCGCATCAAGGACGAGCTGGACTATTCCCGCGGGCCGGAGAAAACCTGGGTCTATGGCGCTCTGCGGGTCCGGGACGGGCAGGAGGTGACGATGGCCGCCAGCTCCCGCAACAGCGTCTTCTACCAGCAGTCCCTCCAGCTGGTGGAAACCGCCAACCCCGTCGGCGACATCTATGTGGTCACCGACAACCTGTCCCCGCACAACAGCGTGTCCACCCGGACCTGGCTCGAGGACCACCCGCGTATCCGGCAGGTCTTCATCCCCGTCGGCGCCTGCTGGCTCAACCTGCAGGAGGGCTGGTGGCGCCTCTTCCGCAAGACCGGCCTGGCCGGACGCTCCTTCGGCGACGCCGGCCACATCACCCATGCCACCCGCGTCGCCACCGACCAGCTCAACGCCCGCGCCGGACCCTGGATCTGGGGCCGTCCCGCCCCACCAACCCGGACTCTACGACGCCGATATCTGTACACCGTTTGAGGAATCCAGCAATAGCGGTAATTTGTTGGACCGGGCATGACCGCAGGCCAAGCCCTCGATATGTTCGATGGCGGCAGGCGCGGGATTTCCCTCCGCCGCAGTCCAGCATCATGGTCGGCTCGCTGCCACCCTTGATCCCTTCCGGGTCCAACAAACCACCGCTAGTCGACGCAAGGGATGCCGCCTCCGTCGACCTCCGGGCCCTGGAAGACCAGACGGGGGCTGGACGACGGAGCCGAGGTGGGGCCGCTGGCGGGAGGGGTGAAACCCGCGCCCAGGATCACCTGGACGTGCCCGGCGGGAACTTTAGAACTCGCCGTCGCCGTACCGGCGTTGAGCTTGGCGGCGATCTGCCCGGCAGCCTTGTCCGCCCCGGCACCGTAGAGGACCTGGGTCTTGCTGGCGGCGCGGTTGGCGACGGCGCCCTTGGTGTAGCCCGCGGCAGCCAGGGCCTTGGCGGTGGTCTCCGCGGCGCCGGTCATGCCGGAGCCATTGTAGACGTCCACCGTCGCCGGGGCGGCCTTCTCCGGAGTGGCCGAGGGTTTCGGGGTGGAGCCGCCATCCCCACTGAAGAGTGTCCGTACGGTCTTGCGGACCTGTTCGACTTCGACCTCGTTGACCGACTGACTGACGCCGTCGGGGCCCATGACGTCCTTCAGGGCCTTGACGGGCAGGGTGTTGTAGACGACGTTGCCGCCAGTGAGGTTGGGCGCTTGCTGGGCGAAGTCCAGCAGGTTCCACTGGTTGTCAATGACGATGTCCTTCTTCACCACGTCCAGCAGACCCTGCACCTTGCCGATGTCGCCGATGATGCCCTTTTTCTTCAGGGCGATCACGGCGGAGGTGATGAACGCCTGCTGGCGGTGCGTGCGCGCGAAGTCGCCGCTGTTTCCGGTGTGTTCGGGATCGTCGAGGTTGTGGCGCTGGCGCACGAAGGCCAGCGCCTGGGCCGGGGTGGCCAGGGTGTTGATGCCCTTGTGGAAGTCGGCACCGGAGCCCTGGCCCTTCATGGCGGGGTCCTTGGTGGCGCGCTTGAGGCATACGTCGATCGGGCCGATCGCCTTGGCGACGTCGTAGAAGCCGATCAGGTTGACCTCTGCGAAGTGGTCGATGTGCACGTCCAGGAACTTCTGCACCGTGGCGAGAGTCGCTTCGCGCCCCGCCTCCCGGCTCTGCCGCTCCAGGTCCGCCCCCGTGACGCCCTTCGCCTTGAGCCCCGGTTCGGCGGCCGCCTTGGCGATGCCGTACGCCTCCTTGATCTTGTGCATGCCCTGCTGGGAACCGTCCCCGTTGTACGTCATCACGAAGTCGTCGCGGGGGATGGAGATGGCCTGGGCCTTGGCCTTTCCGCCGGACGGGATGTGCATGAGGATCAGGCTGTTGGTGTTGTAGCCGCCGACCTCGCTGGACGCGCCGGCGTGCAGCTGCTGGCTGACGACCTCGGGCGGCAGATCCTTGCCGTCCATGTCCTTGCGGCTGTCGAGCCCGATCAGCAGCAGGTTGACGGAGTTGTCCAGCTTGGGCGGAGCGTTCTTCTGCGTCCGCGACAACGCGTCCGAGGTGGCCGTACCGTTCGTCAGCGACTCGTAGGTGTACCAGGACGTTCCGGAGCCCATCAGCGACAGGCCGCACACCCCGACCGCTGCCGTACGCCCCACGACGGTCAGACGTGACGGCCGTGTGCCCCGGCGCCGCTCCGCCCGGCTCCCCCCTGCTCCACGCTCACCCACGCCGCTTCCCCCTCCCCCGCACCCTTCGGACAAGGGGCACGGCCAGGGCGGCCCCAAGGGCGGCCAGCATCGCGAAGAAAGCGTGCGCGGACCAGGTGAGTGCGCCCGTGGCCAAGGCCGCGCCGGTCGAGGTGTCGGCATCGAGCAGCATCCGTACGCCCATGCCCACCAGCAGGACCACGACCGGGGCCGCCGTCACCGTCCACCAGGCACCGGACCGGCTGCTGAACCACATCGCCCCGACCGCACCGGCGGCGGAGCAGACCGCGAAGAACGGCCCCGCCCCACCGGACACCAGCGCGCCGAGCAGCGCACCGCCGACCAGGAGCAGGGCGGCTACGGCCGGGCGGCTACGGTCGCGGTCGGGCGGGGAGGCCAGTGCGCCCGTCCGCGGAAGTCCGGCTTCCGTGGTGCCCTGCCGCTGCTGAGGCAGGCGGAGTTGGTGCGACGGCCTCGTGTGCTCCGTATGCAGGTTCACCGGGCGGGCGCGGCCGGGCTCACCCGGCTGACCCCAAATGTCAGTCATCCCTCACACCTTTTGCACGGGCACCGTGCCGGATCCCCGGCCGCGACGCTGTGGCGCTCCTTCATGGCAGGCAACCGAACGTACTTTTCGAATGCTTATTTGTGCAAATGTAAGGATTTTTCATTCTGTCTGGCTTTCTGGCGAAGCGAGCCGCCGAGGGCCCGGCCGCAACCACATCGAGGGGCCTGAAGTCGTCACGAGAGCGGTTCCACAAGGGCGTTGACCAGCTGCTCGACGACGGCCCGGGTCGCGGACTCACGCCAGGCGGGTCAGTCGGGAACCGAGGGACGGCGACGCCAGGTCGTGCTCCAGGGCGACCGGGACGCTCGGCGCGTCGGCGACGCCGGCGAGGGTCAGACGGCCAACCCGGGTCCCGGACTTCGCCGAGCGGGGCAGGGTCTTGCCGCCGTCGCTGAGCGTGAGGGCGAGTCTGTGACCCGGTATGCCGATGAGCCGCAGGTCCTCGGTGGCGACGAGCGGAGTCCTGCCGCCGAGCCCGTCATCCACGTACCCGACTGTCTGACCCTTGCGGACCGCGACTGCGGACGTGAGCGCGTTGTGGACGGCCTTTATGACTTTTTTGCTGTTCTCCTTGACCAGGGCCAGGGAGTTGGCGGCATTGTGGTCGGGGCCGTCCACGTGCTGGTCCATCATCGTGCCGAGGATGAGCGGGGTCTTGTCGTCGACCGACTTGTACGCGGCCCACATCAGCGCGCCGCCCGCCGCCGAGCTGGAGCCGGTCTTGATGCCCTTGACGCTCAGGCCGGACAGCAGCAGGTTGTCGTTGTTGTTGTTCAGCGGCGCGGCAAGGCCCTTGAGGGTGGCGTTCGGCAGGGCGACGACCGGCCGGAACGCATCGAGCTTCATCACCGCCTCGGCCAGCTTCAGCTGATCGACGGCGGTACTCACGGTCTTGGCGTCCAGTCCGCTGGGGTCGGTGTAGACGGTGTCCTTCATGCCGAGCCGCTCGGCGGCGTCGTTCATCTTCTTCACGAACGCGGCCTTGGAATCGCTCGCGGTGTCCCAACGGGCCAGCAGCCGGGCGATGTTGTTGCCCGAGGGGATCATGAGCATCTTCAGCATGTCCAGCTGGCTGAACCTGGCGCCCACCGACAGTCCTTCGATGCGGGACTCGTCCTCGGCCCTGCCGTCCGCCACGGCCTTCGCGTCCACCTCGATCTCCGGCCCGGCCTCGTCCTTCTTCAGCGGGTGGTCCTGGAGGATCAGGTACGCCGTCATGACCTTGGCGACACTGGCCGTCGGTACGGGCCTGGGGTCCCCGAACGTGCCGAGGCCGCCCACCCCCTGCGCTTGGACCGCGGCCTGACCCTTGGCGGGCCACGGTATGTCGAACCGGCCGTCGAAGGTGTACGAAGACGCGTCGGCGGCGGTCCGCAGGGCCGGGTCCGGCAGCGGGCGCACCAGCTGCACCCCCGCGACGACGAGAACGAGCAGTAGGAGCATCGGCGTCCAGATCTTGACGCAGCGCATGACGGCTCGGGCGGGGGCATCGGGCGGCGGGGGCCCGTCGCCCGTTCCGGCTTTCTCGGCCGGTCCCGATTGCGCCGCCCGCTCCCTGGGAGACATGCCCACCACCGCGATCTCCTTCATCCTGCCCCGGCAGGGGCTATTGCACTAGGTATATGGATATGCCGGGAGATCTGGTTGGTTCCATGAAAAAAGGATAGATGTGCACCATGGTAGGTGTCATGTGGCGGCGGTCACCCACGATGCCCCACTTCGAGCCCGCGGCCTTCCTGCCAGGGCGGACGTGGCGTGGACAGCGGGCCACCCCAGATCGTCGCCAAGCCCAACGCCGTTACAGAGACAGCGCGTTCGGTTGCATCTGCCGGGCACGTCAAAGTGGCCCGGAGCGCCTGTTTCGCCCCTCCCTCCGCTCCGGCGCCCGTCATGGCCGGCCGACCGGCCCGCGCCTGGTCTTCCGGCCGCAGTCGGCGGCGACATACCCCGCGTCGACCGACCGGCCTCGCCCGCCTCACCGCGGGCTCGACACCGCGCACCGTCGGCGTATGCGTGGGACCGGCGCCGCTGTCGGACGGTGACCCTGCCGCGGAGCCGTCGACAGAGGCTGTTTCACAGGACGTTGATGCGCGCGGAGTCGGCCGGGACCTTCACGGCCGACATACCGACACCGGCTGTCACCTGCCACGCGCCAGGCAGACCGAGGAAGACACGGTCCCCCGTCCACGTGCCGCCGTCACGGCGGGTGAGTTCGGTTCGGACGGTTCGGCCGCTCTCCAGGTGCGTAAAGGTCAGCGAGACGCCCTCCAGGTCACCGACGGGCCCGTTGTGGTCGGTGGCGTTCACCGTCACGGCCGTCCCCGTCGAGCGTGCGCGTTCCACCACCACGTCCAGTCGGCCCTTTCCGTGCAGGCCGCACAGGTTTCCCGCGCGCGGGTCGTAGATGAGGGTGCGGGCGACCGGGGCGGCTCTGATATCCGCCGGAGTGTGAGGGATGGCCGCGAGGTAGCCCGTCGCGGCGAAGACCGTCAGTGCGAGCAGCAGACCGACCGCGGCCGACTTCCCGAGTCTCCGCCCGCGGGTGACGGTCTTGGCGCGGGTCACGGCGACGAGCGCCCCAGTCGCCAGTAGCGCGACGAGGTGTATGAGAGCCGCGGTGCCGAAGTCGGTGTGGAACAGGCCCCAGAGGGAGGCCGACTCGACCGTCGCCAGATACGCGCCGGTGGTGAGAGACAGCACGGCCGCACAGGCGATCAACCTGACGGTGGTGGCGGGCCAGCGACGCGACAGGCAACACATGGCCGAGGTCCCCAGGCCCGTCGCCGTCGCCACCACCTGGAGCGTCGAGGCGATCAGCATGGCGGGGTGGGGCGTGCCGCCGCGGCCATGGGTCTCCAACGTCCAGGTGGCGCCCCACAGGAACAGGAGCAGAGCCGCCGTGACGGTTGCGGTGTGGCGGCGGCCCATCTGCCGGTCTCCCCCGCCCACCACTTGAGGAAGAAGCCCCCCGACGAGCAGCAGCAGGGCAAGCCCGTAGAGGCGCCACACGTGGCCCTGCCCGGTGGGCAGGAGCAGACCGGCAGCGGAGGCTATGAGGAGAGTCCCCCACAGTCCGAAGGCTGTCCCGCGTATCCAAGGGTGTCGGCACGGGAGGAGGTCTCGTAGACGGGCCACGAGCACACCGCAGAGCCCGGTGTACGCCCCGAACTCCAGGGCATACACCGCAACCGTAACCAACTGGCCCTCAGGTAGAAGCTTCACTGTGTCCTCTAGTGGTTCAAACGATCCTGGGCCGACCTGAGGGCACCAGAAGGAAAGGCGGAATATTTCGGCAGCGTATTTCCGGAACGCAATGGCACTCTAACCATAAGACGTACCGAGCGACGCCGGGCTTTTGATCCTCCTAAGGGGACCTTGAGCAAGGGCCGCCATCTGTCCTCCATCGTCAACCGTCGGCCAACTTTTGCCGAACCTCTCTACCGGACGTCACTGCTACGGTCCTCACAACTAGTGGATTTTGCAAGGGCTTTACGGGAAGCCACCCACGTCCATGAAGAGGATTGAATGAGCCGCAAGCGCGGAAGCAAGAAGAAAGCCTTCGTCTGGCTGGCCGGTATTGCTGCGGCAGGGGCCCTGGTGCCGCTGGCCTCGTACGCGGTCGCCGGCCAGGAGGGGCTGACTGCCAAAATGGAGATGGGCAGTTCGACCACGTGGTGGTCGAGTGGTTCGTTCAGCCTGGCGAACCAGACCTCGTCCCCGGCGGCGGACTGGACCCTCGAATTCGACACCTCCTCCGGCAAGGCCCAGCTAAATTCCACGTGGACGGCGTCCAGTGCACAGGAGGGACGCCACGTCACCATCAAGTCGACCGCGCACGGCACGGTGCCCGCCGGTGGCCGGCAGCGCATCGAATTCGGAATCCAGGGTGACGGCAAGAACATTCCCGAGATCAGCGGATGCAAGCTCAATGGGGAAGCCTTCCCCTGCAAGGGCGGCGACGAGACCGACCGCGAGCCCCCCACCGCTCCCACGAATGTGACCGGTCAGGCCCAGAAGGACGGGACGATCAAGCTCGGTTGGCATGCTTCCCACGACAACAAGGGTGTCGTCAATTACGAGGTCTTCGACAAGGGCAAGAAGATCTTCGCCACCGCTGCCGACCGGACCGACGCGGTGCTGACGAAGGAGAACGCCGGCATCAGGCCCAATACGGCGTACGAGTTGACGGTCAAGGCCGTGGACGGTGCGGGCAATGTCTCTGCGGCCAGCAATGCGGTCAAGGTGACGACGGGGGCGGCGCCCGCGCCCGACGACCAGCCGCCGACGCCCCCGAAGAATGTGAAGGCCACGGTCAGCGGGGCGCAGGCGGTCGGCCTCGCCTGGGACAAGTCTACGGACAACGTGGGCGTGACGGGCTATCGCGTTTACCTCCAGGGAACCAAGGAGCCCCTCCAGACGACCGGTCCCGATGAGCTGGCCGCCGTGGTGTCGGGGCTGAAGGCATCGACGAAGTACACCTTCGAGGTCAGGGCCGTGGATGCGGCCGGAAACGAGTCGGCCTCCGGCGTGGCCTCCGCGACGACCTCCTCCGGGGACAAGCCGGTAGACGGCACCGCCCCGACGGACCTGGACGCGAAGTCGTGGATCGTCAAGGACGGGCCGGGAATTCACTATCTCGGTCTGACGTGGGACGTCCCCAAGAACCAGAAGAAGATCCTGCGCTACGAGGTCTATCTGAACGGAAAGTTCAGTACCACGGTGAGCTATTACGACCCGGATACGGCCAGCAACGTGAAGCCCGGACCCGCCAAGGGCGGCAAGGCCATGGCGGAGATCACACTGGGCGACCGCCCGGAGAAGACGTACAAGGTGAAGGTGCGCGCGGTACTCGAAAACGGCAGCCTCGGTGAATTCTCCAAGGAGAAGACCGTTTCCACGAAGTAGAACCCGTCCTGACCCACTGCTTCCCGGACACCCCATCGGGTAACCGGAGAGGGAAGAATTACCGTGAAGATGAAGATCCGAAATTTCCGCCGAAAATTCAGGGTGGGCGCGGCCCTGTGCACCGCACCACTCCTCCTGCTCGGCCCTTTGAGCCTCAGTGCTTCCGCCCACGGCTCCAACGACGGCCCCATCGCACGCAACTGGTACTGCGTCAAGCCCGAACTGGGCAGCATCTGGAGCCCGGAGGCCATGAAGGACCCGGCCTGCAAGGCCGCGGCGAAGGCGAGCAAGAACCTGGGCGCCTACGGGACCTGGCAGCAGATGGCCCACGGAAATGTGGCGGGCAAGCATCGCAACATGATTCCCGACGGCAAGCTGGCGAGCGCCAACGTGCCCGGCTTCGAGGGAATGGACCTGCCCCGCAGCGACTGGCACCGCACCGACCTGTCCGCTGCCCGCAAGCAGGGCGGCAACTACGAGTTCGTATGGCAGGCGACGGCCTCCCACACCGGCCACATCTCCTACTACGTTACCAAGGACGGCGTGGACACGTCGCAGCCGCTCAAGTGGTCCGACCTGGAGCAGACTCCGTTCCTCGTGGCCTATACGCATGCCGGCCGCACCCAGGGCCCCAACGGTATGGTCGCCACCTACCGGCACACGGCTCGGCTGCCCGAGAACAAGCATGGCAAGCACACCATCTACGCCATCTGGCAGCGCCAGCTCCAGCCCGACCATGACGCGTCGCCGAACCATGCCCTGGAGGAGCAGATCTTCGGCTCCAATAACAGTGACGAGTCCTTCTACGCCGTGCTGGACGTCGTCCTCTGACAGAGGAGTTCCTTGTAGAGGGCTTGGCGGCCGGCGCTGATTGAGCGCCGGCCGCAAGGGTGTCATGGTGCGGCACGGCCGGTCCGCGAGCTGCCGGTAGCGGCAACCTCCTGTCACGGGGCACGGTGTTGCTTCCCCTCCCCCGCCCCACTGGGTCATCCATCGGCCCACTCAAATTGACTGGGAATGACGGCACGGGTCGACTTGGGGCCGCCTTTGGGAGAGCTCCGACCCGACGCAAAATGCCTAATTCGCGTGACCGTCTCGGTTCGAAGACAGGCGGTCAACCTTCGCCTCGGGCTCACAACTCCCTTACCGGCTAGCGTCTTCAACGAGCCGCTCCCGCTGACTCCCCCTCTGACAGCGAGCAGCCGCACCCACCCCTTATGAGTCCGTCAATGAATGGAATCCCCCGGTGAATCGACGGCGTTTCAACCTTCCCAAGAGCCGCAAGTCAAAGATCGTCGCGTGCACCGCGATCGTCGCCGCGATCGGCGGCTCGGCCATAGCGGCGACCGCCGGCGCCACGCCCGCGCCGACCACCGTCCAGAGCACCGCCGGGTCGCATCCCGGCAAGGCCACGGTCTACGGCATGACCGGCGTCAAGGCGGAGGCCAGCAGCGGCCTGAAGGCCGCCATCGGCACCATCCAGGACTGGTCGACCTCCGGTCAGCTGGAGCTCAACCTGGAGAACCAGGGCTCCGGCGACGTCAAGACAGGCTGGACCGCCACACTCAACTTCCCCAAGGCGGTTTCCGTCGACACCCCCCAGATCTGGGGCGACTTCTGGAACCTGAAGGCGGAGGTCGTCAAGGCCTCCAAGGATTCCGGCCACGGCGACCAGATCAAGATCAGCCCGAAGGACGCCGCGGGCAAGGCCGAGAACCAGACCATTGCCAAGGGCGGAAAGAAGAAGCTGACGCTCGGCTTCTCGTACAAGTTCGACACCAGCACCATTCCGGCGGTCAAGGCCGACAAGACGGTGCAGGGCCTCCAGCCGTGGTCGCCCTACATCGACCCCACGATGGGCCAGTCCAACGGCACCATCACGTGGGACAAGGACACTTTCTCCGTCGCCGACTACATGACGAAGAAGGCGCCGGGGACGAAGAACGTCACCCTCGCCTTCATCACCGCGGACACCGCCGGTAAGCCGGCCTGGGCCGGCCAGCCCACCCTGAGCACGGACAAGAAGACCTACATCGACGTGGTCAACAGCATCCGTGAGCAGGGCGGTGACGTCACCTTCTCCTTCGGCGGCGCCAACGGCACCATGATCGACGAGAAGCAGTCCGACCCGGACAAGCTCGCCGAGATCTACAAGAAGATCGTCACGGACTACGACCTCACCAAGCTCGACTTCGACGTCGAGGGCGCCCACGAGCAGCAGACCCAGGTCAACGATGTGCGTGCCAAGGCGCTGACCAAGGTCCAGGCCTGGGCCAAGCAGCAGGGTCGCCAGCTGCACATCTCCTACACCCTCGCCGTCCTGGACAGCCACGGGCTGAACGACAGCGGAGTGGCCGTCGTCGACCAGGCCAAGAAGGCCGGGGTCAACGTGGACCAGGTCAACATCATGACCATGGACTACGGTAGCGACCGCTCCGACATGGCCAAGGCCGCCGCGGACGCGACGGACAAGACCGCCGCCCAGCTGGCCAAGATCTACGGCAAGTCGGCCGCGGACATGTACAAGATGATCGGCGTCACACCGATGATCGGCGTGAACGACGTGCCGAACGAGACCTTCAAGACCAGCGACGCGCCCAAGCTGCGCGACTGGGCCAAGAGCAAGGGTGTCGGCATGCTCTCGATGTGGTCCGCCAACCGCGACCAGCCGGGCAGCAAGAACGAGCTGTACAACCACTCCGGCCTCATGGACCAGAAGCAGGGCGAGTTCTCGGAGGCCTTCGCCCAGTACCAGGGCAAGTAGGCCGCATCCGTAGGGCGGCGGCCGTAGTTTGAGGTAAGCCACGTAGGGCAGGTCGGCTTCGCGTAGCGCGTCGTACCAGGTGTCGCTGACGGAGTAGGCGCAGTGGCCACCACCGCCCGACACGCGAAGCCCGCCTCCTTGCCCCGTGCGGCCAGGGCAGCGGCGATCTGTGACCTGGTGCGAAATGCGGGATCGTGCGTGCCGCGTGCGAAGCGGTGGGCGGGCGGTGTACGGCTGGGCATGCAGCAGGTGGTAGATCCGGCCGTCGGTCCACAGCGTGGTCACGGTGACCATTCCGTTGTCGGGCTTGCCGTACCGTCCCAGCCACTGCCTTCCCACGTGCGCGGTCGCGGTGCCGTCCTTGCGGTCCCCGGAGTCGTCGATCACGAGGACCCTGCCCGCGTGCGGTGCCGTCTGCGGATGCCCGCGCAGCAGCTCGAGGCGGCGGTAGTTGACGCGATCGACGTCCCACGGCGACTCGGACAGGAAGAACTGCAGCCGTTGCACCGCCGGGTCGCGGGCACCCACCACCCGCCCCGCGTCGGCCAGGCAGGTCAACGTCTTGTTGCGGTCCCGCGGTACCAACAGCCCGGTCAGGTACTCACGGAAGCCCCGTCGCTGGGCCAAGGAGGCGAACAGTCCATCGAACCACGCGGCGTACTCCTCCAGCGGGCCCGGCGCCGACAGACACGGACGGCGAGCGGTCATCGCCACCCCCTCCGGACTACCGACACCCCGCACCCAAGTCAACAAACTACCGGTACCAGCGACCAGAGCCGCCTACGGTTGACGGCCCTCAAGGGGCGGGCGTGCGGCACGAGCAGCTTCGAGAAAGGATGTGATGAGGCCGGGGTCTTTGATGCCACGGTGTACTTCCACCCCGCTGGATACATCCACGCCCCACGCGGCGGTGACGCATACCGCTTCCTGCACGTTCTTCGGGGTGAGTCCGCCAGCCAGCAGCCAGCGACCGGTTGGTGGGGTGAAGTGCTCGGCGGCCCAGTTCCACGGCGTGCCGGAGCCAGGGTCCGGGGCGTCGATCAGGAGCAGATCCTCACCAAGGTCACCGCAGCGCCCCGCGCCTTCTTCACAGCCAGCAGCGCGTATGAGGGTGCGCCCGTCGTCCCGCAGTGCCGTGAAGTAGTCAGGACCCTCACCACCGTGGAGTTGGATCGCGTCCACTGCGCCAGCCTGTGCCAGGGCGCGGACTTCGTCCACCGACTGCTTACGGAAGACGCCGACTGTCATGACATGGTCCGGCACCCGCCGTGCCAGGCGTCGGGCGGTTACGGCATCGACGCGGCGAGGGCTGTCCGCGAAGACGAAGCCGACGGCGTCAGCTCCGGCCTCGACCGCGGCGTCGACGTCCCGCTCCGTTTGCAGACCACAGATCTTGACGAACAGCGGAGTACTACTCACAGGCGGTTCTGCCTGACGCGCGCGCTATGGCCCGCTTCGACCAGGCCGGCCACCGCGGTGGCCGTGTCCGCCCCAGTGACCACGGCCTCGCCGACGAGGACCGCGTCCGCACCTGCTTCCGCGTAGGCTCTGACGTCCCGGGCGTTGCGCACCCCGGACTCGGCCACCTTCAACACGGTGTCAGGTAGCAGAGGTGCCACGCGGGTGAAGGTCCCCCGGTCCACTTCAAGTGTCTTCAGGTTGCGGGCGTTGACCCCGACCAGCCGCGCCCCGAGTTCGACCGCCCGTGCGGCCTCCTCCTCGTCGTGCACCTCCACCAGCGCGGTCATGCCCAGTTCCGTGGTCAGCTGGTACAGGTCGGCAAGCTGCGCGTCGTCCAGCGCCGCCGCGATCAGCAGGACCAGATCGGCGCCGTACGCACGGGCCTCCCACACCTGGTACTCGGACACAACGAAGTCCTTGCGTAGCACCGGCACGTCGACGGCGGCGCGCACCGCTCGCAGGTCCTCCAGGGAACCGAGGAAGCGCCGCTCCTCTGTAAGCACACTGATCGCCGACGCACCACCCCGCGCGTATTCGGCGGCGAGGCGGGCTGGGTCGTCGACGTCGGCAAGCTTCCCCCTCGACGGACTGGCGCGCTTCACCTCGCAGATCACCGCCAGATCGGGACCAGCCCACACGGTCAGGACGTCACGGGGTACTTCTGTCCCCACCGCTGCCTGCACCGCCGCCAGCGGCCTGGCCACCTGCCGCTTTTCGCAGTCCTCGGTGGCGCCTGCCACCAAATCGTCGAGCGTGTTCATCGTGCGCCGTTCCCCTGTCGCCACTTGATCCAACAGACATATTGATCTGAAACTCTTGGTCTGCCAACGCCGTTGCGGCGTCGCCGCAGGTCACAGCCTCGTGATAAGGAACCCGAAGAGTTTCGGTTCAATATCTCCACGCCGACTGGCGCGGCTGCGTCGCGTGACGGCGACCGGCGTGGCGACCAGTAAACCGCCGCCAGTTATTTGAGCACAGGGTCTTTCGCCCTTTGTCGTCGCGGTCGCATACATCTCTTCCGCCGCTGCTTGCGGATGCGCCCGCTGTCGCGAAACCAATGGCAGCAGTCCGGACGGAGAGACGATGATCCGCCCACACACTCCCAGGCCTCGATCACGCCCATTACGCAGAATGTGGAGGCCCGGGCACCTCACCCGAAGCAATCGGATCAACTTCCGGTGGAAGTGTCAACTTTCTCCGACCGATTGCCGGAATTGACGCTATACGGTGACAGCTTCGCACCGTGCGTCGCACGGGTGACGCGTATTTGCCGGAACTGGAGTCGAGCCGACCATGAGACATCCACACCTTTCCACCTCGCCCAGGGCCCGTGCCTTCACATCAAAACTCGTGCGCTTCCGGCTGTTGCTCAGTGTGCTGGCTGCTGCCTTGGCCGTCTCGATGCTGGCTCCTTCGCCCGTGCACGCGGCGACCCTGGTCTCGACGTCGATGACTCGCGCTGAAGCCGGAGTCGAGATCCCGCCGCTGAAAATACCGGCCGATCTCAAGGACAAGGTGTACGCCGAGCTGGAGAAGACCCAGACCCGGTCCACACAGGATCAGGGCAAGTGGCTTCTGGAAAGCCTTCAGCAGCCTCAGAGGTTCGATCCGACCGCCTGGCGAGCCGAAGCGCAACGAAACGGTCTGCAAGCGTTCAAAGCCAAGTCGTACGACGAAATGCTGGCGGAGGCCAAGGGGCAGGTCTCCCGTCTGAAGGCGAACGGCGGGCAGTTCACCACCGACCTCAAGCAGCAGGTCGCCAACCCCGACAAGTACGCGTTCACCGCCATGCAGGGAGCCAAGGCCAGCCTGAACGATGCGCTGGACAGCGGCAAGGGCATCATCGGCAATCCTGATCTCGGCACGCTGATGGGCCAGTTCCCAAATCTAGCCGCGCCGGACATCACGACCTGGGCCCATCTGGCGGGAATGTTCAATTCCCACGCTGGCATCTTGATGGCCGGTTTCGGTCTCCTCGACGCCATTGAGTCGGGCGATGTCGGGAACATCGTGCTGGCGGTGGCCACGTTGGTCAATGCCGTGGTCGGAGTGTTTCTGCCCGCCGTCGGCATGCTGGTGTCCTTCGCGATCGCCATCATTTCGTGGATCTACGGCCTGGCCACCGGCCAGGTCCAGTGGCCATGGGAAAAGCTCGACGTGATCATCAAGGAGGCACGGGCTGACCGTGACAAGGCGTGGAAGGACAAGCTGACCGAGGTCCTCAACGACACCATCCCCGGTGACCTGCAGCGGATGTGGCAGCAGTACCAGCAGTCGGTCGCGTACTCGGTGGCCCAGGCCGAGGCGGTCTTCGACAGCGCAGTCGCGGATGCACCGGCGGACCGGCGTCCGGAACTGATGCGGAAGGCGGAGACGGCCAAGGACGGGCTGCGGGCCGAACTGCGCACGACCCTGAAGAGCAGCGACTTCAAGAACCACATGGTCAAGACCACGCGCAAGGCATTCGAGGGCTTCGCCTACGGCGACCCCACGCCGCACCACGGGGAGACCATTGCCCTGCGCGGTGTGCCGAAGCCTTCGTTCGTGGTCGACGATGCGAGCGGCAGGGCCTATGCGTACCGCGGCCATGGCGGAGCGAACCAGCAGTGGGTCCTGGAGAAGTACGGCGCCCTCTGGAAGCTGCACTCCAAGGCGGATTACAACAAGTGTCTGGGGGCATGGGCGGACACGAACGGGGCCACTGCCCAGGTGCGCGAGTGCAACTACACCAATGCGCAGTGGCGCCTGGAGAGCATCGGCGGAGGCAGGTACGCGCTGCACAATCCGCGCCCGCACGACGACCGGACGCTGGAGCCTCTCAACAAGTACGCGGGCAACGGCCACGACGGTGACAAGTTGGTGGTGCGGTACCCGAACCACGAGAACCAGGACCACCGAATGTGGTACCTGGACCGGCTGGGCCAACGTGCGGGGTTCTTCAAGTTCACCGAGGAATTCATCCACGTGAACCGCAAGAGTATTTTTGAGCGCATGTGCAACCTGGTCACCGGAGGTTGCACTTCCGGCCCTGATTCCCCACACGGGCGCTACAGCATCGAAGGGGTGGGGAACCCGCTGCTCCAGGACGCCTGGCGCACTACTCCGTGGCTGCCGTCCGAGAGTGAAATCGACGCTGTTCTCTCGAAGAACGATCGCTTCAAGCCGCTTGGTATTCCGGCCATCGTCCCAGGTGATACACCGGTGGTCGGGAAGACGTACACCCTGACCAACGTGAACAGCGGCCTCAACGCCGTCGTCAAGAACGCCAGCACTGCGGGAGGGACCGAAGTCATCCAGCACGGTTCCAGCACCCCAAACGGGCAGTGGGAAGTCGTCGCGGAAGGTGCGTTCAGGAAGCTGCTCAACAGGCACAGCGGTCTCTGCCTGGTGAACAACAGCGGACGGGTAGAGCAGGGCCCGTGCAGCCAAGGAGCCGCACGCGTGGTGTGGGACCTGCGGGAGCAGGCAGACGGCAGGTACTCGATCCGGACCTATTCCGGCGCAATGCCGACCCTGACCGTACAGAACGACGCGGTGGCCGAGGGCGCGCCGCTGACCATCTCCACGCCCGGTGATTCAGCCAGCCAGCGCTGGCAGTTCAAGGAGGTGAAGTCGGCCAGGCAGGCCGAGCCGTCTCTGACCTTCAAGACGAAGAACCAGGATGTCGGCTACTACCTGGGCGAGTTCAACCTCGCCGTTCCGGAAAACAGCCTCGCGCTGACCGCGGGCTGGACGCTCATCTTCCAGGTGCGGGGCGGGATGACGGTGGCGGGAAGGGTCCAAGGCCCCATTGAAAAACCCACCGTGGACGGCCCCGAGGGCAATCGGACTGTGACCATTCGCGGCACCGCTGACGTCCTGCCGGGCGACAGCGTGATGTTCCAGATTAATGGCGTACCGGGCAGCAAGGCGCCCAAACCAGTGGGCTGCGCCGTGAATGGCAAGACAATCAGCTGCTGATCCACGGAGCCCCCGCTCGGCACAGGCCTGCCCCTTTCCGGACTCCTATCCCAAGGGGCAGGCACACTTGTATGGCGGCACCTGACAGCGCGGGACCAACGAGTCTTTGTATCCGGCATACCGGACGTCGGCGCAGCCGTGAAAATGGGGTCGTGTGGCGGCTGCTCCGGAAGATCCGGGATCTGACGCAGCTGCGATCCGCGCTCACTCAAGAGCGCACCCGCCACAAGCACCGGGTGGAGAAAGTCCTCGAAGACGCTCAGATCAAGCTGTCATCGGTCCTCACCAACATCTTCGGGCTCTCCGGACGCATGATGCTCGACGCGCTGGTCGCCGGAGTACGTGATCCGCGGCAACTCGCGGAGCTCGCCCAGGGCAAGGCCAAGGCCAAACGAGAAGCGCTGGCCGCGGCGTTGACCGGCCAGTTCGACGAGCATCACGCCTATCTGCTGAGCACGCTGCTGGAGGCGATCGACCGGACGCAGGCACAGCTCGACGATCTCACCGGTCGCATAGAGGCAGCACTCACCGACCTGGCCGATGCCAGTGAGGCCGAACCGCGCAGGGCCGGCGGTCTGACGCCGCAGGAACGCCTGGACGCGATTCCGGGGATCGGTCCCACGACCGCCCAGGTCATCCTGGCGGGATCGGACTCGACATGGCCATCTTCCCCACCGCGGGCCATCTGGTCTCGGGGGCCAAGCTCTCCCCACGAACCATCCAGTCCGCCGGAAGGAATTTTCCCGGCGGCATCGGGCAGGGCAACCCCTGGCTGAGGACGGCCCTGGGCGAGGCCGCGATGGCCGCCGCCCGAACCGACACGTTCCTCGGCGCCCGCTACAAACGGCTGGTGAAGCACCGAGGCCACGGGAAGGCTCTGGTGGCCGTCGCCCGCTCGATGCTCGTCATCGTCTGGAACCTGCTCAACGATCCGGACGCCCGGTTCCACGACCTTGGATCCGACTACCACCTGCGGGCTCTCGACTCCGCAGCCCGGACCAAGAAACTGGTGCGCCAACTCCAGGCCCTCGGCCACAACGTAACCCTCACCGCGAAGCCTGCATAGTCCCAGCCTCCGGCGCCCTCGGCCTCGGGAAGACGCCACCGATGGAGGGGCCTTTTCAGGGCGGCCACTGATCGGGTGACATGGTGGTGGGGCAGAACGGGCGGAGCCCCTGGGCTGTTGAGAGAGGTGTCGAGGCTCAACTCTCCAGCCCAGGGGATACTCCTATCTCCCGTCAAGCGGGGTTCTGGAGATAGATCTCTGTGGTGATCGTGCAGGTCAGGGCTCTGTATATCTCGCGGGCTATGTAGCGCTTGAGGCATCGGATGATGTCCTTCTTCTGTAGTCCCTGTGCGGTGCGGCGGGTGACGTAGTCGAGGGTGCGGCGGTCGTGTTGCATGCGGACCACGGCGATGAGGTAGAGGGCGGCGTTGGCGGACCGGTTCCCGCCTCGGTTGAGGCGGTGACGGTCACGTCGGGGGGACGACGCCGAGATCGGAGCGGCCCCGCACAGATGGGCGAACGCCGCCTCCGAGTGGAGGCGTTCGAGATTGTCACCCACTGCGGCGAGGAGTCGGGCCACTGTCTCCAGCCCGACTCCGTAGACAGAGAGCAGGTCAGGCGCGGCCTGCATGACAAGCGTGCTCAGCTCGGCGTCATACTCGTTGATTTCGAGGTCGAGTTGTTGGTAGCGGCGGGCAAGTCGGCGCAGGATGAACTTGGCAGCGGCCACCGGCCCGGTCAGGTCGGTGGCCGACCGCAGCCGGGCGCACGTGGTGATCAGATCGCTGGCGGATAGATTGCGGAGCTGGTCACGTAGTGCGTCGGGGACGGTGACGAGGTGGCTGCGGATTTGGTTGATGGCCTGGGTGCGGGCCTTGACGGCAGACGTGCGGGCGGTGTGCAGGAGGCGAAGTGCCTCAGCGGCGCCGGCGTGGGTTTTGGGGATGATGGTTGCTCGGCCCGCGGCGACGTTCTGGGCGGCTACATAGGCGTCGATCGGGTCGGACTTGCCGTGCTGATGCCGGATCCGTCGATCGGGTCGGTTGATGTCGAAGACCGTTAGGCCGGCCGCGGCGAGGACGCGGGCGAGTTGGATTCCGTAGGAGCCGGTGCCTGCGACGCCGACCGCGCGGACGGTGCTGATCGGCCATGATGGTGGTGCTGTCCTTCCGCAGAGTTCCAGGAGGCAGCACACGCCGGTCGGGCGGGCGGACAAAGCAGTGACAGGGGCTTCTAGCCCAAGCTCCTATCAGGTCACGAAACGTCCGTCCGGCCGTGTGCGTCGTGGACCACCGCAGCGAGCCGACAGATCCCCTACACGACAACCCCGTTGGATGTCAGCTCTGTTGAGAGTCAGGCCTGGCGGTGAACCACGGCACCATCATCACTGCTCCGTTGGTTACGTATCCTGCAGCAATCGACCTTCCGCACGCACTCGTGGAGACGGTGACGATGCTGATCGTCCTCCGGGAGGGTGACCGGAGGTGCAAGCTCCGCTCGTCGGGACGTGCGCCGGCCGCGCTGGTATACCTGCGCCAGCACACCACCCTGGCCCCGATCGCGGTCGGCTTCCGGATCAGTGTCGGCACCGCCCATGCCTATGTCCGGTCCGTCGTCGCGCTGCTGGCCCGCCGGGCGCCGGGGCTCACCGCGGCCCTGCGGGAGGTGAAAGCGCGAGCAGAGTATGTGCTGGTGGACGGCACCCTGGCGGAGTGTGACCGGGTCGGTGACAGCCGCGGCGACTACAGCGGCAGGCACCGCCGGCATGGGGTGAACCTGCAGGTCCTCACCGACCCGGCGGGCAGGATCGTGTGGATCTCACGGGTGCTGCCCGGCCGCACCCACGACCTCACCGCGGCCCGCACCCACCGGATCATCAACACGGGTGTCCGACTCGGCAGGGCTCGCGAGAACCACAGCGGTGTCCCGTCCGAACGGGCGATGACCTGCACGTTCATCCCGTGCTTCCGGTGCTTCTGCGAGTAGTACGGCTCGTCCGCCCTGATCCGGTCGGTGGGGATCAGGGTACCGTCAACGACGACGAAGTCGCCGTCACCCAGACCCACCAGCGACTCCCGCAGTCCTGGGCCCACGCGGCCAACACGTCGAGTGTCTCGTCGACGTAGCGCCACGCGGTCGTCTCCGATACCCCGAACCCGGCGCCGACCTGGGCGAACGTCTCATTCTTCCGCAGGGGCGCCAGCGCGAGGAGGGCCTGTTTGAAGCAACCGAGCCTCCGCCAGGGCGAGTTGATCTCCTCAACCGGTCCGGCGAGGCATGCCCGGCCGCCTCCGCGACCTGCCACATGTTCTTGCGCGGCAAGTCGGACAGCAGTCCGCGCACCATCGCCCGCAGGTTCTCCCGCGAGGCCGGCCGACGGAACACATCGTCCACCGACGCACACAGCGCCTCCAGATCCACATCCCAGGACCGGACCTCGTCCGCAGTCAACTCATCACGCCGGACCAGACCCGGCGGCAGCATCAGCCCCCATACACCCCAACAAGTCCGTCATCATCACATCACGTGAACAACCGGCTGCAGTACTGGGGCAAGGCCATCGCGTCACCCCCTCTCAACGAGCATCGCTACTCGGAGAGTTGCACGATGGCCGCGCCATAACCAGGAGCTGCGTGAAGATCGCTGCTACACCACCCGGCGGGACACCATCGCACCCCGTCGAGGCAATCGGGTTGCTCCTTCGCAGGTCAATTGATCACCACCCCGGTCGATACAGCGGATGACCTCGACCGCATACGCCGCCGCGCATTGTGAAGACTCCAGCTCCGGCCTCGTCACCTGTCGACCTTTGGCGCACCGGTGTCCTCGGAAAGATACGGACCGGCGTTCTTGCCCCGCCATAGGTTGGCGGGGCCATGTGACACGCCTTCCCCTTTCCCCGCGTTCGCGGTTCCACGGGCGCCGCGCAGACGTGGGTGGCTGCTGCCCGAGAGGCCGAGATCGCATGGACGGGGCCTCCTGATGAATCTGACGCCTCGCCGCATCACGAGAAGCTAGGACAGCCACGACATGACCATCGGTCCGTACGCCTCCGCGCAACCGTCCCCGGCCCCGGAGCGGCGGCCCGTTCAGCGACCCGTTCCACCGTCCGCGCAGAGCGGTTCTGTGCCGGCGGGCGCGGAAGCGGCTCTGGGCGTCTGGGCGGATTCCCGGGGAGCATCGAATGATGTGTCTGGCACCGCGCGTGACTGGGCACCCGGCGCACTTGTGGCAGAGGGGATCGAACCGGCGCAGGAGCTCAGCCTCGAGGCCGGCCAGCCCCACGACTTTGCCCAGGCGGACACGGCCAACAGGGAGGACCTTGCGGCGGACCTGGCCCGGCCGGCGCCCGCACCCGCAGGCCCCGCCGACGTCACATCAGAAGTTTCCCGCCGTGATGTGGCGGCCGCCAAAGACGCCATCGCCGACGCGCTCCAGGGCGGCGAGCCCGAGTTCCAGGACATGTCCCGGATCGCCGGCACCGCCCGGAAGACGGCACCCCAGGATCTCCGCAGGGCCAACGCCTGCCACCTCAACAAGGCCCTCTCCGCCGGATCCGGGCTCCCGTGCCACGTCCTGTCATACGAGCCGGATTTCGAGGGCGTGGGCCGGATGGCCGTCGCCCTCGGCGACATCGAGACCGCCGCCCACGTCGCCGTCCTGGTCCCCGGCATGGGCAGCGATCCCTCGAACTTCGACCGGCTCGTCCGCCGAGCCCGCACCGTCCACGACGAATGCCGCAGCGTCGCCCCCGGGGCGAAGGTCGCCATCATCGCCTGGCAGGGCTACAAGGCCCCCCGCGACATCTTTAAGGGCAAGGGCGACGCCAGCGACGACAAGTATGCCAAGGACGGCTCCAGGCTCCTCAACATCGACCTCGCCCACTGGCGCGCCCTCTGGAAGAACAGCACCGCCCGCAAGAGCGCCGGCCTCCCGCAACAGCCCCAGATCACCGTCAACGGTTTCAGCTACGGAAGCGTTGTGGCCGGCTACGCCCTCATGCGGCGCACCCAGCCCGGCGGCGTCACCGACACAGTCAAAGGCGCCTACGCCGGTCTCAACCGTGAGGTGGTCCGCCAGGTCCTCTCCCTCTTCCCCCTCACCGCCGGCGCGAAGAAGGGAATGCAGGGCGGCACCTGGACAGAAGCCGTGACCGAAGGCGCCATGAAGGCGTTGCCCATCGCCGAGCTCGCCACGGACCCCACGCTCGTCTCAGCCGCTGCGTACGTGTACCGCCCCGTGAAAGCGACCGTCATGCGCTCCGTCAACCAAGCCCGCGCAGCCTACAAGAGCGAACCCCTCGGCGGCGGAGAAGCCGACTACCTCGTCCTCTTCGGCAGCCCCGGCACCGGCCGCCGCGCCCAGCACCTCAACATCCCCGCCACCCGCATCTTCGCCGCCGCCCACAAGCTGGACCCCGTCAGCAAGTCCAACTTCTTCAGTATCGACCCCACCCACTACAGGTACGACCCCACCGGCAAGGTCACCCGCCTCAAGACCGAGTACACCCCCGACCCCGCCCTCAACTGGGAAAAGAACCGGGAACGAGCCCACACCAGCTACTACGACCCAGCCACCGAAACCCAGCCCGCACGGGAATCCCTCACCAACCTCGCCCGCATCGTCACCGGAAACCGCCACAAAGTCACCCCCTACAAGAAGCGGGCCGGCCTCATCCTCGAAGGCCACAAGAGCCTCCTTGCCCGCCCCTTCACCAACCCCCCCACCAACACCCCGTTGCCCCGGCCTGCCAAGCAGACAGGGGAGGAAAAACGAGGCACGGAACAGGCCGTACGGTCCAGGCAACGACGCAATGTCATCAATACCTTTGGCAGCGTCACTGAGCTGGACTTCGACGGATGGAAAATGCTGGTCGAGAGAGGTATCGACTGGAATACACGACCTGACCGGGGAGTCGCTTACCAGACCATCATCGAAGCGCTGGTGCCCGGGGCAGGTGACCTCGCGGGCGTCGCAAGGGCGACGAATGAAACAGATCGCATCTGGTACACGACACGACTGGTCAGCCTGCCGGTCATGCTGGCGTACCCTCACGTTGGCCTGCTCTTTGCGGTGGCGGACTTCGTCAAAGGGAAAGCAGAGGCATTCGTCAGCACACTGGCAGCGAAAGATGCCGCCCGCAGGCAGTTTCAGGAAAACGCTGTCAGGCAGATAGATCAAACCTTGGATCGCGCACGTCGACTGATGACGGACGAATACGCGGCAACCCTCGCGGATGAGGGGGGAGCCGGTCTTCACGGAAAACGTTACCGGAGAGAAATTCTTAAGATCGCGATCCTGGCCTTCCAGGCGGCCGATGCGCAAGCAGCCGGTTTCGAAAAGGCCTGGGAGACGCACCCGTCCAATCAGGGCTTCGCAGTCGACAAGAGCATGCTCAACCTGAAATACACAAAGGATCAAATCAAACCAAACATCGATGCCATGCTGTACAGGTTCCTGAACGCCGGAAGTGTCGGCATCGACTCGCGCGGGCCAAAGATGTGGGGCCGCATCGTGAAAGAAGGCAGCGCGCTGAGCGGCGGGGCCGTGACATACCTTCCCAGGGAAGCAGGAGGTCGCACTTTCCTGCACGTCACGCCGACCGGCCAAGCGCACCTGGTCACCATGAAGGATTGGTTCTCGACGACTCAAGGCGTGACCATATGCGAGGAGAAAAGGGAGCTCAACAGCCATCTCACCCAGCAGTTCTCAACTGGCTCTCCGGTATGGACCCGATCCAGCAATTCCGACCAAAAGGGACCTCACGCCCTGGCGTTCAGCGACAGTGGCGTACTCTACGCATTGTTCAGAGGAGAGATAATTGGTGGAGGTGTAGCGTACTATCTTCGAGCATTCGAGGATTACACGCGAAGTAATCTAGGCCCAAAAGAGGTGGCACTGCCGAACGACTTCCCGCTGCCCGCCAATGGCCTGACAGAAATACGCGGCATGTATTTCGATCCAAATCGAAAAGGGATCCTCGTCATCGAGTACGGGGGTGCCACGCAATACTGCCAGCTCGACATCGGGGCATACGAGAAACAGTCCGATGAGTACAAAGCCTGGGAAGGGAAGGGGGTGAGCGCCAGAAACGATTGGTTGAAGCTGGTGGGCAGTAGGCCCAAGCTATCGGGCTACATTGCTTCTAAGATGGGGAAGGCCCCGGCGCGACCCAAGGTCGAGGTGACAGCAAATCAAGACAACGACACCGCCGCGATAATTCATCAGGCATTTTCGAACGAGCTGGGCAAAGTCGCCGCAAAAGCCAGCCGTGACAGGGTCGCCCAAGGCGCCTTTGGAGACGTACTCGTCGGCGGGTCGGTGGACGGCAAGAGGTGGGCCGGCCGCTATGGAGAAAAAAGAGTCCTCCAGACAGACTTCGGTACCGAACCCATCATAGGCAGCGCCGCAGCGAACTACACTCCCAATTACAGAGAAACGGTAGATGCTTTCGAAGTTGATGACCTTACGGCCGTCTTTCAAGCGTCGACAAAAAATCCCCGCATGTTCAGCCTGCGACGAAATTTTGGTTCGACATCCACTCGCATAATAGGGGCGATAGAGGGTCGCCCTGATGCGTATATCATCAGCGTGGTATCCGGAGGTGGGACCGACATTACGGTGTCAAATGACAACATTACGTCGTACACCCTCAGTTGGTCGGGGAACAAGTCAATGATCGCTCTGAAACGTGACGGAAAAATCCGCATAATCGTGCCAGGCGGCGCGTCGGAGAACGTCTCGGAGGCAACGCCGGAACCCTCTGGGGTCTACAGACTGCCAAAGCCCATGTCCTTTAAGGAGATCGCCGCAAGTCAACTCGGGGACGGGACGCGTTGGCGGGAAATCCACGGCCTGAACGAATGGATTTTCGGCCCAATGAAGCGAAATGACACCAAGGACAAGCTTATCCCCAGGGGTGTCGACATTCGTCTTCCTGTGCAATAGAACCACTCCTTTACCTTCTCTTCCCGGTTTTGACCAAGCGTCATTCATGGGTGGATCACCGGTAGTTGATCGCTGGATACAAGATCGGTCCCCTCGGCGTAGCGTGTGAAGTGTCAACCACAGCAGGCTCGTTCGGGGGGCC
>NZ_JBIWHT010000048.1:0-29230 GCF_044764265.1 Streptomyces sp. NPDC094147
AGACGGCTACGCTCGCGATTCCGGCATCCCGGCAGGCCCGCGCAACACGGACAGCGATTTCGCCACGGTTGGCGATGAGCACCTTGCGCACGACGTTTCTCTCCCCTGCCTGCCCTGATGGTTCACAAGCCCGACGTCCGGTCATCGCCAGGCGCTCCTGCGCCAGGCCCCCTGGCCGCGCTGCTCCGGCTGGCGTCGCAGCGCGTCCAGGCGCGGTCGGCGGCGTACGGCGTGCCCGCTCTCTGTTTCGCTCTGGCGGGCCACGGCGAGCGCCCGCAACGCCACCAGCGCGGCCGCCAGTTCCTCCGGGGTCGGCCTGCCCCGTACGACCTGTACGTGGCCTGCGGCGGGCCCGCTCACAGCGGGATGTTCCCGTGCTTGCGCGCGAGCCGGGTGACCCGCTTGTCGCGCAGCGCCCACAGTGCGCCGGCCACCTGTTGCCGAGTCTCGTGCGGCATGATCACCACATCGACGTAGCCGCGCTCGGCGGCCACGTACGGGTTGCACAGTGCCTGCTCGTACTCGGCGCGCAGTCGCTCCCGCTCGGCGGCCGGGTTCTCCGCCTTCTCCAGGGTGCGGCGGTGCAGCACGCTGACGGCGCTCTCGCCGCCCATCACCGCGATCTCGGCGGTCGGCCAGGCCAGGTTGATGTCGGTGCCCAGGTGCTTGGAGCCCATGACACCGTAACCGCCGCCGTACGCCTTCCTGGTGACGATGGTGACCATGGGCACCGTCGCCTCCGCGTACGCGTAGATCAGCTTCGCGCCGCGGCGGATGATGCCGCCCTGCTCCTGTTCCAGCGAGGGCATGAAGCCAGGGACGTCCACGAACGTGAGGATCGGCACGTGGAACGCGTCACACGTGCGGATGAAGCGGGCCGCCTTCTCGCTGGCGTCGATGTCCAGTACTCCGGCCATGAAGGTCGGCTGGTTGGCGACGATGCCCACACTGCGGCCCTCGACGCGCCCGAAACCACAGATGATGTTCCGCGCGAACAGCGGCTGCACCTCCAGCAGTTCACCGTCGTCGAGGACGGCGTGCACGAGGCGGAGCATGTCGTAGGGCTGGTTGCGGTCGTCGGGGATCAGGCTGTCCAGGGCCAGGTCCGCCTCGGTGACGACGTCCAGCCGCCCGGTTTCCGCGTAGACCGGCGGGTCCTCCATGTTGTTGGACGGCAGGTGTCCGAGCAGCTGCCGTACGTACTCGAAGGCGTCCTTCTCGTCGGCAGCCAGGTAGTGGGCGTTGCCGGAGACGGTGTTGTGGCTGTACGCGCCGCCCAGCTCCTCGCGGTCGACGTCTTGGCCGGTGACCGTGCGCAGCACCTCGGGCCCGGTCACGAACATGTGCGAGATTCCGTCGACCATGACCACGAAGTCGGTGATGGCGGGGGCGTACACGGCACCTCCGGCGCAGGGGCCGGTCATCAGGGAGATCTGCGGGACCACGCCCGAGGCCTCCACATGACGCTTGACCAGCTCGGCGTAGAGGGCCAGTGACACCACGCCCTCCTGGATGCGGGCGCCGCCCGAGTCGTTGATGCCGATGATGGGAGTGCCGGTGCGCAGGGCGAAGTCGAGGACCTTGATGATCTTCTCGCCGTACACCTCGCCCAACGAGCCGCCGAAGACGGTGAAGTCCTGGGCGAACAGGCAGACTTGGCGGCCGTCGACGGTGCCGTACCCGGTGATGACGCCGTCGCCCGGCGGGCGCTCGCGCTCCATGCCGAAGTTGTGGCTGCGATGGCGGGCCAGTGCGTCGAGCTCGACGAAGGAGCCGGGGTCGAGCAGTGCAGCGATGCGTTCGCGCGCGGTCAACTTGCCCTTGATGCGCTGGCGTTCAACTGCTCGCGGATCGTAGGGATCGGCCAACTGGGCGCGTCGTCGGGCCAGTTCGTCCAGCCGTTGCTGGGTCGTGCCATTGCCGCCGTCGACCGGCATTGCCGCTCCTGTACGTGCTGAGTGCCCGGATGTTCCCTCGGGACGGGTCATGGCAGGGTCACCACCTGTGCCGCGTGCACCAGGCCGGCGCCGAAGCCGACCAGGAGCGCGTGACTGCCGGACGGCACGGCGCCCTGGGACAGCAGGCTGTCCATGGCGAGCGGGACCGAGGCGGCCGAGGTGTTGCCGGAGTCGACGATGCCCTTGGCCACGACCGTGTGCGGGGCGAGGCGGAGCGCCTTGGCGGTGGAGTCCACGATCCGCTCGTTGGCCTGGTGCGGGATGAACGCCGCCAGGTCGTGGACCGTGACGCCGGCCGCGTCCAGCGCCTGCCGCGAGATCTCCGGCACCTGCCGGGTCGCCCAGCGGAACACCTCGGGGCCGGCCATGCGCAGCACGGGCCAAGGACCCTGTCCCTCGCGAGTGTCCAGCCAGCTGCGGTCGTGGGCGATGAGCCCGTGCCGCTCTCCGTCGGCGCCCCACACCACGGGGCCGATCCCCGGGGTCTCGGCGGGGCCCACGACGGCGGCGCCCGCACCGTCACCGAAGATGAAGGCCGTGCCCCGGTCCTCGGGGTCGATGATGTCGCTCATCTTCTCGGCGCCGATGACCAGGACGTGGCGGACGGAGCCGGAGCGCACGAGCGAGTCGGCGAGCGCCAGCGCGTAGCAGAACCCGGCGCAGGCCGCCCCGATGTCGGTGGCCGCCGCCGCGTGCGAGCCGATCCGATGGGCCACCCGGGGCGCGGCGGCGGGGGCCTGCTCCAGATGGGACATGGACGCCAGCAGGACCATCCCGATGTCCGCCGGGTCGACACCGGCGTGGGCCATCGCCTTCACGGCGGCTTCGGCGGCCATCGAGATCACGGTCTCGTCATCGGCGGCGAAGCGTCGGCTGACGATTCCGGAGCGGCGGCGAATCCACTCGTCGCTGGAGTCGATGCGGGCGCAGATCTCGTCGTTGCCGACCACTCTGGCCGGCCGGTAGGCGCCAATGCCGACGATCCGCGAACCCGAGACGGCCGGCGTCGCGCGCAGTGGTTTCGTGATCATCGCGCCACCTGCGCGGATCCGGCAGGGGGTACGACGAACGAGTCCAGCGCTCCGTCCTCGTACCGCTGCCGGCAGGCGCGGCGCTGCACCTTGCCGCTGGACGTCTTGGAGAGCGCGCCGCGGCGGACGACGAGTACGACGTCGGCCTCCAGCCGATGGTTCTCCCGGATCGCGGCACGCACCCGCCGGCGCAGCGCCTGTTCACCGGGTGCCCTGAGCACCCGGCCGTCCGCCTCGACGAGCACCACCAGGCGCTCCTCGGCGCCGTCGTCGACGGAGAAGGCGGCGGCGCAGTTGGGATGCAGTCCGGGCGCCGCGGCCTCGGCGGACAGCTCGATGTCCTGCGGGTAGTAGTTGCGGCCGTTGCGGATCAGTACGTCCTTGATGCGCCCGGTGACGTACAACTCGCCGTCGTGCAGGAAGCCGAGGTCGCCGGTGCGTAGATGGGTCTCGTCCGAGGCGGGGGCGGAGCCCCGCAGCCGGGCGCGGAAGGTCTCCTCGCTTGCTTCGGGGCGGCCCAGGTACCCCGCGGCCACGCACGGTCCGCTCACCCAGATCTCACCGACCCGGTCGGGTGGGCACAGTGCGCGGGTGGCGGGGGCGACGATGCGCACGCGGGTGTCCAGGACGGGCACGCCGCTGCCGACCACCGGTGTCGCGCCCTCGGCGCCCTCGCCGAGGAGCTCGATCCGGCCCTCGCCCAGCGCCCGCGTCGAGAGCCACAGGACGGTCGGTTCACGGTCCTGCGGGCTGCCGGTGGCCTTGAGCGTGTTCTCGGCGAGTCCGTAACCCGGCGCCATGGCACGGGGGTTGAAGCCGTTCGCGGCGAACGCCTCGGTGAACGCGCGGACGGCCCGCCAGCGGACCGGCTCGGCGCCGTTGGCCGCGACCCGCCAGCTGGACAGGTCACCCACGTTCGCGGTTTTGCCCTCCTCGGCGGCGCGCGCGCACAGTTCGTACGCGAAGCTGGGGGCCGCCGAGTGGGTGCCGCGGAAGCGGGAGATTGCCTCCAGCCAGCGCGCGGGCCTGCGGATGAAGGACTCCGGGGCCATCAGATAGGACGGCACTCCCGCCCACAGGGGGAGTACCACGCCGAAGAGCATGCCCATGTCGTGGAAGAGCGGAAGCCAGGAGACCACGGTCCCGTCGGGCTCGCACGGCCACAGCTCGTCCGTCTCCACCACATTGCTCAGGAAGTTGCCGTGCGTCACCATCACGCCCTTGGGGTCCCCGGTGGAGCCGGAGGTGTACTGGAGCAGGGCGATGTCCTCGGGGCGTGGGGCGCGGAACTCATAGCGGGCCGGATCGACGGCCGGCGGTGCGGTCAGCGCCTCGGTGTCGATCAGGGTCAGTCCGGCCAGTTCCGGGCAGTCGCCGAAGCGCTCTTCGAGGTCCCGCTTGACCTCGGCGGTGGTCAGCACCGTAGTGGTGGCGGCGTCGTCGGCGATGCGCCGCAGCCGCTCTACGCCTTGGCGGCGGCGGGGAACCTGGACAGGGGCGCCGGCCACTCCCGCGTACATGCAACCCACGAGGGTGCGGATGAACTCCAGCCCGGACGGGTAGAGCAGGACCGCGTTCCCGCCGGCCAGATCGGCTGTCTCAAAAGCTGCGGCCCGAACGCGGGCGGCATCGTCGAGATTCCGATAGGTGAGCGACTCCTTGGGTTCCTCACCATCGCGGAGAAAGACGTAGGCCGTCTCGTCCGGCTGCTTCTCTCTTCGTAGTCGCAAGGCGTCGGGGAGGGTATGTATCTCGGCCACCGGCCGGTCGGGCGTGATGATCGTCATCGGTCAGCCCTCTCGGCCGGAACGGGGACTCGTCGGAGGCCAGACGGTTGCCGAAGCAAGAGAGAGGACGGTGATCAGGATTTCGGCATTGCTCGGCACCAGCGGAAGTGGAAAGTCGCCTGCATCGACTGTGCTCATCCGCACGGCTTCGGAAATGTGATCCATGGGCACGCCCTTTCCGTGAAATATTCGGTGTGTCGGCGGTGCGGCGCTGGATGTCAAGCCGCTCGAATGACACTACCCGTACGGTGGTACACGTCCTTCAAATCTCACTCATGGCACGGTAATTGCCCGCTCTGACCGGAACGGAAAACCCGGTGGGCGAAATGAAGAGAGGCCCCTGTTCCGGCAGGGTTCGAATTGCCGATACAGGGGCCCAGCCGGTACTGATGTGGAACGCGGTATTCCGGGCGGGAGTTATGCGGCGTGCGTGTCGGCGACCGGCCGGTCGATGGCGAGCCGCCACTCCCCGTTGTCGTCACGGATCAGCACGTCTGTGCAGGTCCCGTGGATGTTCATCACATCCCCGTTCTCGCCGGGGATGTCCAGGCTGTAGTCCACGATGAGCAGCGAGGTGTCGCCGGTCGTGTAGGTCTGGAGCACCTTGGAGTTGATCTTCGGGCCGGTGGCCAGGAAGTCCTTGAAGAACTGCGTGCGTTCGGCACCGGTGAGGGGGCTGCCGGAGATGTTCGAGATCGCGTCGCTGGTGTACATCGAGTCGTACAGGGCGCCGTTGCCCTCGTTGAAAATGCGGACGAAGAGCTCGTTCTGCTTGTGAGGGTCTTCCGGTATGTCGAATCCCGGGCCATCGCTCATGGTGGTTGTTGCTCCCAACTCTCCAGTGGTGTCATCCGTGGTGAGCCGTGTGAAGGCTGCGAAAAGCCTGGCAGAAGGTGTTCGCGACCTAGTAACGGGACGGTAACTTCGCATTCTGCGAGTAATGGTGAGCTGGGGATTACCTGTTGATGGGTGGCGATGTCTCGGAGGGTCCCGGTCGGGTTCCCGTTGGGTTTCGGCCATACGCGGCGGGTGGTTGCATGCATCTTGACCCAAAGATCATTGCTTTCCTCAAAGTTAGTGCTTACCCTGAAGTTGGCGCCTGTCGTAGGGCCGGTCGGGGGACCGCTGCCGCTGTCTGTGGGGATAGGGAGCTCACGTGGGGGGATGGGATGTCAAGGGTCTGACCCGCCCTTCCCTCGCCATCCGATGTCCCGCTTGCAGCCTCCTTCTTTGCGCCACTTCCGATACCTCCCACTCATGTCTGGTTAGTGCCAAATGGCGTGTACGTTGCGGATCGTACTAGGGGGAAGAAGTGCAGTTTCGGATCTTGGGGCCCATGGAAGTATTCGACGACCGCTGTTCCCTGGTGCTCGGCGGGACCAAGCAAAGAGCAACCCTCGGCTATCTGCTGTTGCAGGCCAACCGCGTAGTGGCGACAAGTCAACTGGTGAATGCTTTATGGTCCATTGATGACGCCCCGATGTCGGCGCGGAAAATTCTGCAGAACGCCGTGTGGGGCCTGCGGCGGGTCCTCTCGAAGCCCGAGGGGCCCGACGAGCTGACGGTGCTGGTGACCCAGGCACCCGGGTACAAGCTGACCGTCCACCCGGACGACGTCGACCTGTTCCGGTTCCAGCGGCAGGTGGATGCCGGGCGTGAGGCGCTGGTGGCCGGTGAACCGGAGCGGGCCGCGCAGATCCTGCGGGAGGCGCTGGCGCTGTGGCGGGGTCCGGTCCTCGCGGACCTCGTCGAGGCCGGCATCAACTGGCCGGAGCTGTCCGCCGCCCAGAACGCCCAATGGGCCGCGATGGAGGACTACTTCGAAGCCGAACTGGCCTGCGGACGCCATCTTGCGGTGCTGGGCGAGCTGGAAGCCATGGTCGAGAGCATGGAGCTGCGGGAGCGGTCCTCCGGACAGCTGATGCTGGCGCTCTACCGCAGCGGACGCCAAGCGGACGCCCTCAATGTCTACAGCAGAGTGCGCGCCGCGCTGGTGGAGGAGCTCGGACTCGAACCCGGCCGGGAGCTGCAGACGTTGCAGCACGCGATCCTTGCCCACGACCCCGCGCTCACCTCGCCCACCATGGTCGGCCACGGCGGACCCGCCGAGCACGGCGCGGTGATCCTGAACCAGGCGGCTGGGATGCGCGAGGCGGCGCCCGCCGCGCCCCTCGCACCGGAGACCGCCGTGGGGCCGGACGTTGTCCGCACACCCCAACCACCTGCCCGCACGCTTCAACCGGCTGTCCGCACGCCCCGACCGGCCGGTCCGGACCAGGGCGTCGGGCACCACCCGTCGGCCGCGCGCCCGTCCGCGGCAGAGCACGCGGGCGAGCCGTTACCCGGCACCTTGCCCCAACCACCCACTCGACTCGGCGGGTTGAAGGCCGCACCGCAGGAGACACCACCGCTGCGGGAGCTGGTCGTACTGCCCGGCGGAGCGAGCGCTCCGGTCACCGCGGGGGCGGGGCCGGCGCAGGGCCGGCGCGGCGCGCGTGGTGAGCGGAAGTCCGTGAGCGCGCTCCTGGTCCAGCCCCGGCTCGGCCCCGAGGCGGCCGGCATCGACCCGCCCGACATGGACGAGATGCTCGAAGAGCTCGCCCTGCGGATCAGGGAGAACATCGAGCACTTCGGTGGCACCGTCAGCGCGACCATCGGCTCGGTGTCCATCGCGTTCTTCGGGGCCCAGGGGGAGTGCGAGGACGGGGCCGAGCGGGCGGTGATGGCCGCCCTGACCATCTGTGACGAACTTCGAGCCGACGAGAACAGCGCCCCTGCCATGCGTCTGCAGCAGGGATTGTCGTTCCGTGCCGCCGTGGTCACCGGCGAGGCCCTGGTGCGCTACCGGGCCCAGGGAGACGGCCCGTTGTCGATCTCCGGCAGCCTGCTGGACCGCTGCCACGCGCTGCTGTCCACCGCCGGGAGGGGCGAGATCCGGGCCTGCGAGACCACCCGACACGCCACCGAGGCCACGGTCGCCTACCGCCGGATCGAGGACGGGGAGTGGACGGTCCAGGGCATCCGCCGGGAGGACATGGGCAAGGACTCCATGCCGACCGTGGAGCGCGAGTACGAACTCGATCTGCTGCGGGGGCTCGTGGAGCGCACCCGGCACCGTTCCACCTCGCACCTGGTGACCGTCCTCGGGGACGCGGGGACCGGCAAGACGCGTTTCCTCACCGAGTTCGAGCAGCAGATCGCCGACCGCTCGTACCTGGCCCGGTTCCGGGTGCGGCCCGGGGACGCGTACGGCGGCCTGAGCCCGGTGCACGCCGTGCAGCGTCACATGATCAACGCCATCTGCTCGATCCAGCCCGCCGACTCGCCCCAGCAGGCGATGGAGAAGCTGATCGGCACCATTCGGCGGCTGGTCGACGACGAGTCCCGGGTGGCCCGGCTGCTGGAGTGCCTCGGCCCGTACGTCGACCCCTCGGTCGGCGAACTCATCATGTACGACACGCAGTTGGAGCTCACCTCGTGGCGGCAGTTCCTGGAGCGGACCGTCCTTGACCAGCCGCTGGTCCTGGTCGTCGACGATCTGCACGGGGCCGACGACGAGCTGGTCGACTTCGTCAGCGGACTGGCCGACCTGTCCCGGGTGCCGGTGCTGGTGGTCGCCTCCGCCCGGCCGGAGCTGCTGCGGCGGCGCCCCGACTGGGGCGGCGGCAAGCAGCACGTCACCACGATCACCCTGGAGGCGCTCTCGGACGCCGCGGTGGACCAGCTCATCGACTACCTCCTCTCGCCCGCACGCAGTGAGCAGAAGGGGGCGACCCGGTGGTTCAACCGGCGGCTGTGCGCGAGTGCGGGCGACCGGCCCGACGAACGGCGCCAGTACATCCGCACCCTGCTCAGGATGAGTGCCCCGGGACGCTTCTTCACCGGGAACGCCGTCCGCTGTGTGACCCAGGGCGGCCCGATGCTGTCCGGCGGTGGACGGGCCTAGCGCAACCGCCCTCCCGGCGTCGTCCTCCGGTCCGGTCCCGCGGTCACACACCGCGGGACCGGACCGGATTGCGTGGCTGGGGCGGCCGGGCTCAGCGGGCCGCCGCGACCGGCGGTTCGAGGCCGAGTCCCGCCGCAACCGCCCCGGCGACCTCGCCGATGTGGTCGTCGAGATAGAAGTGACCGCCGGGGAAGGCCCGCATCACGGCGGGACGCGTGGTCAACTGCCCCCAGGCCGCGGCCTCGTCGAGAGTGACGACCGGGTCGCTGTCTCCCACCAGCACGGTGATCGGGCAGTCCAGCGGCTGCCCCGGCGCCCAGCGGTAGCCGGACAGCGCCTGGTAGTCGGCACGCAGCGCCGGCATCACCATGTCCATCAGCTCGGGGTCGTCGAGCACTCGGCCGGCCGTGCCGCCGAGCCGGCGCATCTCGGCCCGCAGCTCGGAGTCTCCCTTGAGCAGGTCACTGCGGCGCGGGCCCGCCGACGGGGCGGAGCGCCCCGACACGAAGAGGTGCACGGGCCCCTGGGCCTTGCGTCCTGCCAGCAGGCGGGCCGCTTCGAACGCGACGACGGCGCCCATGCTGTGGCCGAAGAACGCGTACGGCCTCCCGGCCTCCCGTTGGACCTGATCCGCGATCAGCGCGGCCAGTTCACCGAGGTCGCGCACGGGTTCCTCCCGCCGGCGCTCCTGCCGGCCCGGGTACTGCACCGACCACACCTCGACGGCGGGGGACAGGGCCCGGGAGAGCGGGATGTACGCGCTGGCCGCGCCACCCGCGTGCGGGAAGCAGTACATCAGGGGTGCCCCGACCGCGTCGGTGCCGTAACGCCGGAACCATTCGCCGCCCATGACCGGTACCCCTCTCACACGCCGAAGAACCGCTGGGCGTCCTGGTCGCGCAGGATGCCGCACAGCTCCCGCAGAGCGGCCTCCAGCCGGTCGACCTCGGCATCGGTCAGCAGCACCGACGGCTCGAAGCGCAGGGTGTTCACGGCGCTCGCGGTGGGGAAGGTCCGGATGCCGTGGGCGCGGAAGAGATAGCCCGAGACGACGTACCCGAAGGTGTCGGTCAGGGCGGCCTCCCGCAGGCCCTGGACGTCCGAACCCGACTGGTCGTGGAATTCGAGACCGAGCATCAGGCCCTTGCCCCGGACGTCCTTGACCACGGTGGGGAACTCCTCGCGCAGCGCGCCGAACAGCGCGATGAGCCGGTCGCCCCACTGCCGCGCCAGTCGGTACACCCGGCCGTCCTCGGCCTCGATGAGTTCGAGGACCTTCAGGGCGATGGTCGAGGAGAAGGTGTCCTTCGCGAAGGTCGAACTGTGCACGAGCTCGAACTCCTGCCGGTACCGGCAGGAGCGCACCAGCGTGACGGCTGTCTTGGCGATGCCCCCGCCGAGGCTCTTGGCCAGGGTGTAGTAGTCCGCCCGCAGGTTGATCAGCGAGCTGGCGAAGAAGGCGCCGGTGCGGCCCATGCCGCTCTGGATCTCGTCGACGACGATGGGGCAGTCGACGGTGGCGCAGGCCCGCTGGATCTCCGCGGCCAGAGCCTCCCCGACCACTTTGATGCCGCCCTCGCCCTGGATCACTTCGAGGACGAACGCGCCGAAGACGGGGAAGTCCCGCTCGGCCACGGTGATCTCGCCGCCCTCGACGACCACGTCGAAGACCGTGCCGCGCTCCTCCTCGAAGATCTCCGTCAGGGCCTGTGGCCGGTCGAAGGGGATGAACCGGGCCCGGGGAGCCATGGCCGCGAACGGGGTACGGAAGGCGGCGTTGTGCGTCAGCTGGACGCTGCCCACCAGCTTGCCGTGGAACGAGCCCTCCATCGCGAGGAAGAGCGGCGGCCGCGCGGTGCGCCCGGCATTGAGCCGCTCCACCTCGGCCACCAGCCGTTCGAAGCCGACCGCGCCCGCCGACCGGTCGGCGGGCGCGATGCCCAGCGCTTCGAAGGCCGTGTCCGCCACCTTCGCGCCGGCTTCCGCGAGGGCCTTGCGTGCCGTGTCGATGTGCGCGGTGATCTCCTCACCGAGCGCTCGTATCTTCAGGATCCGGTCGAACTCGGCGTGCTTCAGGGCCACTTCGACGGACTCGGCGCCGCTGTTGGAGAACACCGAGAAGTACGGCTCGTCGACGCCGAACTCGCGCTGCACGATGCCGCTCAGCGTGGCGGCGAGCCTGCTCGCCGCGGCCTGCCGGGAGGCCTGGGCCAGAACCGGGGTGCCCGCGTCCAGGAAATCCCGTGCGGTGGCGACGATTTCGGGATGGTTGTGCCCGAGGATGAGTGCGCCGTACCCGCCGGCGTAGTCGATGACGGACGCCCGCTCGCCCTGCGCGTCGAGATAGTGGAGCGTGTTCCCCTCGCCCTGGACGTACTCGACATCGACGCCGAGCATCGAGAGCCATTGCAGCATCATCGGTTCGGCGAGCTCGAGTTGAGGAGTGTGTGAGGTCATGGGGGCGACCATAGGGGCGCGTACCGAATTCTCGTCCCAGCGTGTGGTCATGAAGCGGTAAGCGCGCGGGGCGGGGCACCGGTTAGCGGTGCATGACCTTGCGGTGGGTGTGACAGCGGCAGGCGCGGATACGTTGCAGTCATGTCCAGCAACGGGCCAATGGTGCCAATCCTCGAGCCCGCCGCGATGCGCGAGGTGATGTCCCGGTTCGCGACCGGCGTCATCGTGCTCTCCGTCGGTGGGGACCACATCCACGGCATGACGGCCAACGCGTTCAGCTCGGTGTCGCTGGATCCGCCGCTGCTGCTGTGCTGTGTCGCCCACAGTGCGGTGATGCATCGGGCGCTCCTGGCCGAACGGAACTTCGCCGTGTCCATCATGGGGGCGGACCAGGAGGACCAGGCGCGCTACTTCGCGGACAAGGAACGTCCCCTGGGTCCTGCCCAGTTCGATGCCGTCGACTGGCGGCCGGGGCCGCACACCGGCGCGCCGCTGCTCAAGGGAGCACTCGGCTGGCTGGAGTGCGAGCTCAGCGAGTCCTACGACGCCGGGGACCACTCGGTGTTCGTGGGCAGGGTGCTGAGCTCGACTCCCGGACCCGGCCGGGACGGACTGCTGTTCTTCGACGGGCAATTCCGCCGGACCGCTCCTTGAGACAGGAGCGGCTGTCGTGTCCCCGTCGGCCGTGCTACGCCGGGTCCTGCTCGGGCTCGGCCGTTGCGCCGGGCTCCGCGGTGAGAAGGTCCGCCATCCGCGAGAAGCCCTCGTCGCCGTGGCCCGCGTCCACGGCCCGGCGGGTGATGTCCCAGGCAGAGCCGAGGACTTGGGTGTTGAGCCCGTGCACCCTGGCCGCGTGGATGACGTGCTCCATCCCGGCCGCCGCCGACAGGATGCTGGAGCGGTCGCCGGGGTGCTCGCCCGCCGCGATCCGCTCCGCGTAGCCCGCCGCGATGTCCGGCAGCGCCTGCATGCCGGACCGGACGAGCGGGGCCAGCTCCCGGAGTTCGACGCCCTCGGCGCGGGCGAGCGCGAGGGCGTGCGTGACACCGCTCATGGTTGTCCAGAAGATGTCCAGGAGCGCTACCTCGTAGCTCGCTGCCCGGCCGGCGTCCGTGCCGAGGTGCAGGCTGGTCCCGCCGATCGACGACAGGGTCGGCCGGTGGGCGGCGAACACCGTCTGGGGGCCGCTGTAGAGGACCGCGGCCCCCGGACCGCCGATGGTGGTGGTCGGGGTCACGATGGCCCCGTCCAAGTAGTCGATGCCCTGCCCTGCCGCCCAGGCCGCCATGGCGCGGGCCTGGTCGGGCGAGTCGGCGGTGAGGTTGACCACCGCCCGGCCCTTGAGGGCGTCGGCCGCCGGGGCGATGATCGAGCGCACCGCCGCGTAGTCGAGCACGCACACCACCGTCAGCGGGCTCGCCGCGACTGCCTCGGCGGCCGTGGCCGCGATCCGGGCACCGCGTGGCACCAGCGAGTCGGCCTTGGCCGCGGTCCGGTTCCATACGGTCGTGGGGTGGCCGTGGTCGAGGAAGGCGGTGGCGAGCGCCAGCCCCATGGGGCCGAGCCCGAGGACCGTAACCGGTAATTGCCGTGCATCATAAGGGAGTTGATGAGTCGTCATGTCGCCGATGCTAGACTCTCACGCCGACGCGAAGGTCAATGCGATGTGGCACGGGTCACATGCGGATCGGTGAACTGTCCCAGCGGACCGGGATCACCCATCGGGCGCTTCGCTACTACGAGGAGCAGGGCCTGCTGCGACCGCTGCGACGGCCCAGCGGGTACCGCGAGTACGCCGAGGCGGATGTGCACCAGGTGCTCCGCATCCGAGAACTCCAGGGCGCCGGGCTCAGCACCGCGACCATCGCCGACGTACTGCCCTGCCTTGTCCGGCCCTGCCGGGCGGACGGGGATGACGAGCGGGCTCCGCTCTGTTCCCACCTCGCCGAGGTTCTGGACGAGGAACGCACCCGCATCAGCGGTGCCATCGACGAGTTGAGGTCGACGCTCGACACCCTGGAGTCGGTGATGGCCAGGCCGGGCCGGCTGCGCGCCTCCGAGCGCGTCCCACCCGTCCAGCCGCTGACCGGAAGGGAACTGTCCCGGCGCCGGACCGTCGCCGCCCCGCCGCGGCGCCTCGCCCCCGACCGGCCGTCCACCGCGAAGAGCGGTTGGTGAACCCGCAGTTACAGGCTCGTCCCTAGGCTGAACGAGCCCCGGCGCTCAGCGGGAGCGTCCCACTCGCCCATTCAGGGGGAACACTCATGACCACTCCGTCCTGCCCATACGTCATGGATCCCGTCGGCAGCGACATCCAGGGAGAGGCCGCCCTGCTCCGGAAGCAGGGGCCGGCCACCCAGGTGGAACTGCCCGGCGGCGTCATGGTCTGGGCCGTCACGGACACCGCCCTGATCAAGCAGCTGCTGACCGACCCCCGGGTCTCCCGCGACGCCTACCGGCACTGGCCGGCCTGGGAGAACGGCGAGGGCGAGCTCGCCAAGAACTGGTCGATGGCCATGTGGATCGCCGACCGGAACATGATCACGTCGTACGGTGACGAGCACCGCCGGCTGCGCAAGCTGGTCGCCAAGGCCTTCACCGCCCGCCGCACCCAGTTGCTGCGCCCGCGCATCGAGGCCATCACCGCCGCCCTCCTCGACGACATCGAGGCCAAGGGGCAGCGCGGGCCGGTGGACCTGCGCCTGGAGCTGGCGTACGCCCTGCCGACCCAGGTCATCTCCGAACTCCTCGGCGTACCCGACCGGATCCGCCACGAGCTGCTGGCCGCCATCGGCGCGTGGATGACCAGCCAGGACTCGCCCGAGGAGACGGCCCGCTACGCGGAGCGGGGCTACGAGCTGCTGCTCGAACTGATAGCCCTCAAGCGCACGGAGCCCGCCGACGATCTGGTGAGCGCCCTGATCGCGGCCCGGGACGACGAAGCGGGAGCCGGCCTTTCGGAGCAGGAGCTGGTCGACACCGTCCTGCTGATGTTCACCGCCGGACACGAGACCACCGCCAACCTCCTCGACCAGTCCATCCACAGCCTGCTCGCCCACCCCGACCAGGTCGAGCTCCTGCGGAACGGCTCGGCAGCCTGGGAGGACGTGATCGACGAGACCGTACGACTGGAGGCCCCGTTCGCCAACATGCCGCTGCGGTATGCCGTCGAGGACATCGAGATCTCGGACCAGGTGACCATCGCCAAGGGCGAGGCCATCATGATCTCGTTCGCGGCGTCGGGCCGCGACCCGCTGGTGCACGGTGAGACCGCCGACAGCTTCGACATCAGGCGTCCCACGCGCCGTGACCACATCCAGTTCGGCCACGGCGTGCACTACTGCGTCGGCGCTCCGCTGGCCCGCATGGAGGTGGAGATCGCGCTCCCCGCCCTCTTCGCGCGTTTCCCGGCCATGTCCCTCGCCAAGCCGTCGGAGCAGCTGCTCCCGATGGAGTCGTTCATCACCAACGGACACCAGGAGCTCCCTGTCGACCTGGGGCTCACGGCCTCCGTGTGACCCACCGCGCCACGGCCTGTGGGCGCCCGCCGGATTCGTCCGGGGGGCGCCCACAGGCGTTTTCAGGAGGAGGGCGAGCCGTCCCGGCGCGGGCGACGGAGACGCCCGGCCGATTGGGGGACGGGGTGCCCGCGGCTACCGCGCCGCCGAGTGCCGACCCGCGAGCAGCGCGGCCGCCTGGCCGGCGGCGGTGATCCCGGACTCGATGGCACCGTCGATGTAGCCGCTCCAGCCGTTCGCTATGTCGCTGGTCGCGAACGACAGCCGGCCCTGCGGCTTCTGGATCGAGCTGAAGGGACCGGTCAGCATGCCGGGCTGGCGGCATGCCCAGCCGCCCAGCGCGAACGGGTCGGCGGCCCAGCTGTGCGCCTTGACGGCGGTGACCTCGACACCCGGCACGACCTTCTCCAAGGCGCTCTGGACCTGGGCGCGGTCGTTCCCGTTGAACTTCGGGTCGTAGGCGAAGGCGAACATGAGCGTGCTGCCGTCGGCGAGTTGGGAGTGCGGACGGACCGCGCCGAGCGCCGCGCCCTCCGCCGGGTTCGTCGCGAACCGGCCCGGCACGCCCTTGACGCTCAGCCACAGCTTCTGGACGTTGGGCACGCCGATGCCCGCACGGGAGACGGTCACGTACTCGGCCGGCAGCGCGGGGGCGAACGTGATGTTCTTCCAGACGTTGACCGGCACCGCGAGGACGGCGACCGGCGCGGTGAAGACCTGGCCGGTGCGGGTCGTGACCCGCACCTGGCCGCCCGTCTGCTCGACCTTGGCGACGGGGGTGTTCAGCCGCAGATCGGCCTTGGCGTCGGCCAGCATGGCCTTGATCAGCGTGCTGGTGCCCGCTGCCGGGTGGTACGTGTTGACGCTCAGATAGCCCTCGAAGGTGTACCCGGACAACGCCCAGGACTGCGCGAGCATCGAGAACGCCCCGCGCTTGCTGGAGCCGCCCGACAGACCGCCCAGGGAGCCGCTGACCCAGAGCTCGTCCGCGGGGGACAGCCGCAGCTGGTTCAGGCGGTCACGCATCGACAGCTGATCGACCTTCTGGACCAGGTCCCGCCGGTACAGCGGCTCGAAAGGGCGCGGGAAGTAGTCCTGGGACCCGTCGAAGAGCGGCGTGAACAGGCTCTTCAACCGCGGCACCACGTCCGCCGGCGGGATCGGGGCGAACCCTCCGGTCGCGGTCGGGAAGTACATGCGGTCCGCGCCCAGGCTCGTCCCGAGCGGGATCTGGTAGCGCTGGACCTCCTTCCACACGTACGGCTGCTTCACGTCGACGGACTCTCCGCCCATCTCCACACCGGTGCCGTTGAAGTCGGCCGTCCAGGTGCGGCCGCCTATCCGGTCGCGTGCTTCGAGGATCAGCGGGCGCAGGCCCTTGGCCCGCAGCTCACGGGCCGCGGTGACCCCGGCGAAACCGGCGCCTATGACGATGGCGTCATAGGCGTCCTTCGTCGAGGACCGGCTGTTGTCGGCGTGGGCCATGGTCAGACCCGGGCCGGCCAGGCCTGCCGCGCCGGCGAGCGCGGTCAGGCCGGCGACCTGTAGGACCCTGCGCCGCGGCAGTGCGCTGGTGGCTGATCTCTGAGCGGCCGGAGTGGTGCCGTTGTTCACGGTTCCCCCATCGGATTCTGGAAGTGAGGTGGCGTACGGAGCGGACGGCTCCAGCAGGCTCGTGCCTGGCGGAGCCGTCCGCGGAATGTGGCGGTGTGTCGGGGATCGGCGGCTGGGCCGCCGGCTGCCGGCGAGAAGCCGGGGATCAGAGGAAGAGCGTGTCGGGGTCGAGCCCGAGCAGGAACCGCCCGTGAAGTTCCAGGTTGGTGAGCGGCGTCATCATGCCGTGCCGGGACAGGCCCTCGATGTCCCGGTAGAAGCGCTGGAAGGGCTCCTTGCGGGACAGCGCGGAGGCACCCGTGACGTCGTGCAGCGTCTCGACCGACTCCTTGGCCAGTTGGATCGCGAAGCCGGACTCGCCGCGCACGGTGACGCTGTCCGCCACCGAGGGGTGCTCGCCCGCGTCGGCCCGCTCCTGCAGGACCCGTACGAAGCCGTCGATGAGGGCCCTGGCCGCCGTGATCCGGTTGGCGGCGCCCGCCACATGGATCTGGGTGAGCGGGTGCTGGCTCTGGTCGGTCCAGTTCGTGTACGTGATGCCACGCCCCGGCACCCGCTCGATGAACGCCTCGAAGGCGCCCTTGGCGATACCGACGTACACAGCGGCGGATACGGCCGTCACATAGGTGATGAGGCCGTAATTGCGGCCGGTGGCACCGGTGTTGGAGCGCCCCCCGGTGGTGCCGGTGACCAACTGCTCGGCGCCGGCGACCCGGCGGGCGGGGACGAAGACGTCCTTGGCCGTGGTGGTGAAGCTGCCGGTGCCGATGGCCGCGGTGACGTCCCAGTCGTCGGCGACCGTCAGTTCGTCCATCGGGACGAGCGCGTAGACCGGCTCGAACTCGCCGCCGGGGTGCTCCAGGAGCGCGGCCACGAAGTTCCAACGGGCGCCTCGGCAGCCGGTGTTGAAGTTCCAGCTGCCGTTGAGCACATATCCGCCCTCGGCGTGGGCCATGGTGGCGGTCGGCGCGAGACCGCCCGAGATGCGGACGGCGCCGTCCGCGAAGATCTCCTCCTGGACGTCGTCCGGGTAGAGCGTGGCCACCCAGGCTCCCTGCACCCAGGCACCCGCCACCCAGCCGGTCGAGCCGCAGCCGCGGGAGATCTCGGCGACCACCGCGATCTGGTCGGCGAGGGAGGCTTCGATCCCGCCGAACCGCCGGGGCACCCCGAGCCGGAACACTCCCGCCTTCTCCAGCAGTTCGATGTTCTCGTCCGGTATCCAGCGCCGGTCCTCGGCCTCCGCGCCATTGTCCCGGAGCTTCGGGACGATGGCCTTCACTGCGTCCAGTACGGACGCCGATTCGACGTCGGGCGTCGTCATCGTTTCTCCCTTTCCGATGTTCGGTAACCGAGTGGCAATCGCCTGGACTAGCCCTCGCTGAAAGGGTTGTCGACGGCGAACAGCCAGCCGCCGTCCGGACCGCGACGCAGCACGTCGAGGCCGGTGCCCGTCAGGTGCTGGTCCCCCTCCGGCGTCGTGACGTCGATCGACCAGTCCACGACCAGCAGGGCCGTGTCGCCGGTGATGTGCGACTCGCGCAGCTTGGCGGTCATCTTCGGCTTGAGCGCGATGAACTCGCGGAGCGCGTCCTTACGGGCCTGACCGGAGAGAGGGTTTCCCGGCTCCCATACGGAGATTGCGTCCTCGGTGTACATGCGATCCAGGGTCGCAATGTCACCGGAATTGAATGCCTGCACGTAGAGATTTCCGTGCTCCTCCGCGTCGTTGGCGGCTGCGGGGTTTTCAGAAGTGCTGGCCATGTCGAAGCAGCTCCCACTTTCTCTGGTGTAGAGGCCCGGGGTCGAGCGGTGGCCCGAAGGTAGCCGAACGCTCTCCACCGGGGGTTCATCGTCAGGCAACAGCCAGCTCACCGGCCCCCTGGTCAGAGGCAGTTACCGGCACATTACTGAGCACTGGGGTGCCCGTAGTCAGACTGTTGATCACATTCCCGAAATCACTTGGGCTGTTGTTCGTCGGCTATGAAGGGAATCGCTCGGCTATGAAGGAAATCGCTGTTGTCGGGATGTCCTGCCGCCTACCGAAGGTGCCTGGACCGCAGGCGTTCTGGGAGCTGCTGCGGACCGGTGGTACGGCTGTCACGGACGGCCCCAACGGGCGGCGCGGCGGATTTCTCGACGCGGTCGGTGAATTCGATGCCGGCTTCTTCGGCGTATCGCCGCGCGAGGCGGCAGCCATGGACCCGCAGCAGCGCCTCGTCCTCGAACTGGCCTGGGAGGCCCTGGAAGACGCCGGGATCGTGCCCGCGGCGCTCGGCGGCAGCCGCACGGGCGTCTTCGTCGGCACCCTGCGCGACGACTACACGAACCTGCTCTACCAGCACGGCACCGAAGCGATCACCCAGCACACCATGACCGGCCTGAACCGAGGCGTCATCGCCAACCGCGTCTCGTACCACCTCGATCTGCGCGGGCCCAGCCTCACCGTCGACACCGCCCAGTCCTCCTCACTCGTCGCCGTGCACCTGGCCTGCGAGAGCCTGCGGACCGGCGAGGCGGACACGGCCATCGCCGCCGGGGTGAACCTCAACATCCTCGCCGAGCACACGGTCACCGAGGAGCGCTTCGGCGGGCTGTCCCCCAGCGGCGCGAGCTACGCCTTCGACGCCAGGGCCGACGGCTTCGTGCCCGGCGAGGGCGGCGGCGCGGTCGTCCTCAAGCCGCTGGAGCGGGCGCTGGACGACAACGACCGCATATACGGAGTGATCCGCGGCAGCGCCGTCAACAACGACGGAGCCACCCCCGGCCTGACCGTGCCCAGCAGCGCCGCCCAGGAGCGGGTGATCCGGGAGGCGCACGAAAAGGCCGGCATAGACCCCCGCAGCGTGCAGTACGTCGAGGCGCACGGCACCGGCACGCCCGTCGGCGACCCGATCGAGGCGGCGGCGCTCGGCGCGGCGCTGGGCGCCGGACGGACCGACGGCGACCGGCTCCTGATCGGCTCGGTCAAGACCAACGTCGGTCACCTCGAAGGCGCGGCCGGCATCGTGGGGCTGCTCAAGACACTGCTCAGCCTGCGGCACCGGATGCTGCCGGCGAGCCGGAACTTCGAGACCCCCAACCCGGAGATCCCCTTCGAGGAGCTCGGCCTGACCGTTGCGGACACGACCGTTCCCTGGCCGCACCAGGACCGTCAACTGATCGCCGGCGTCAGCTCGTTCGGCATGGGCGGCACCAACTGCCACGTCGTGGTGACCGATGGCCCCGAGCCCGCCGTCCCCTCGGGGGAGGGCCCGATTCTGCCCGCCTCGCTGCCGTGGGTCGTCTCGGCCCGCGACGGAGCTGCCCTGCGGGCCCAGGCGGAACGGCTGCGCGACACCGTACGGGCGACGCAGGACGGACCCGACGCCTGGGACCCGGTGGACGTCGGCTGGTCGCTCGCCGCCACCCGCACGGTCTTCGCCCACCGGGCGGTCGTCCTCGCCGACACCGCCGACGCCGACCGCGCGGCGGCCCGCCGCGCCCTGCTCGGCGGAATCGACGCACTGGCCTCGGGGCGCCCTTCCCCGACGGTGGTCACCGGCACCGCGCGACCTGGCCGGCTCGCGCTCCTGTTCCCGGGCCAGGGCACCCAACGCCCCGGCATGGGAAGGGGGTTGTACGCCGCCCACCCGGCCTACGCGGCCGCGTTCGACGAGGTCTGCGCCCAGCTCGCTCCGCACCTGGAGCGGCCGCTCGCCGAGGTGATCGACTCCGGCGACGGACTCAACGACACGGCATGGACCCAGCCCGCGCTCTTCGCCGTCGAGGTCGCGCTGTTCCGGCTCGTCGAGTCCTGGGGCGTACGGCCCGACCTGCTGGCCGGACACTCCGTCGGAGAGATCGCCGCCGCCCATGTGGCGGGCGTGCTCTCCCTCGCGGACGCCGCCGCACTCGTCGCCGCGCGCGGCCGTCTGATGCAGGCGCTGCCGCCCGGCGGCGCGATGCTCGCGGTGGCCGCGGCCGAGGAAGAAGTACTGCCGCTGCTGGCCGGCCGACAGGAGCAGCTGACCGTCGCCGCCGTCAACGGCCCCACGGCCGTCGTGCTGTCCGGGGAGGCCGAGGCCATCGCCGAAGTGGCCGCCGTCCTGGCCGAGTCGGGCCGCCGTACCAAGCGGCTCACCGTCTCGCACGCCTTCCACTCGCCGCTGATGGAACCGATGCTCGCGGACTTCCGGGCCGTCGTGGACGGGCTGGAGTTCCACCGCCCGCACACCGGCATCGTTTCCACCGTCACCGGCCGCCCGGCCGAGCCCGACGAGCTCCGCTCCCCGGAGTACTGGGTCCAGCAGGTGCGCCGCCCCGTCCGGTTCCTCGACGCCGTACGGACCCTGGAGGACGAGGGCGTCACCACCTACCTCGAACTCGGCCCCGACGGCGTCTGCTCGGCCATGGCCGCCGACTCGCTGCGCGACGCCGACGCCGCGGTGACCGTCGCCGCGCTCCGCGCCGGGCGCCCCGAGACCCAGACCCTGCCCACCGCGCTCGCGACGGTCTTCGTGCACGGCACGGACGTGGACTGGACCGCGCCCTACGCCGCCACCGGCGCCCGCCGCACCGCGCTGCCCACCTACGCCTTCCAGCGCGAACGCCACTGGTTCGACACCACGGCCCGCCGGACGGCACCGGCGGACCCGGCCGGCCCCCGGCCCCCGGACACGGCCGCGCCCGGGTACCCCCCGGTGCGGCCGGCCGACGAGCGGGCCGTCGCCGACCTGGTCGCCGCGCACATCGCGGCGGTGCTCGGACACGCGGACCACCAGCGCGTCGATCATCAACTCACCTTCAAGGAGCTCGGGTTCGACTCCCTGATGTCGGTGGAACTGCGCTCCGCTCTCGCCACCGCCACCGGGCTGCGGCTGCCCAGCGGACTGCTCTTCGACCGGCCGACCCCGGCCGCGCTCATCGGCCACCTGACGGACCGACTGCTGGGCGCCGAAGAGCCGGAGGCCGTCGCCGCGCAGTCCGCCCCGGCCGACGACCAAGAGCCCATCGCCATCATCGGCATGGCCTGCCGCTACCCGGGCGGCGTCGCCTCGCCCGAGGACCTGTGGCGGCTGGTCGCCGACGGCGTGGACGCCGTGTCCGCGTTCCCCACCGACCGGGGTTGGGACGAGGGCCTCTACGACACCGACCCCGAGCGCACCGGGCACAGCTCCGTCGACCAGGGCGGATTCCTGCACGGCGCCGCCGAGTTCGACGCGGGGTTCTTCGGGATCTCGCCGCGCGAGGCCCTCGGCATGGACCCGCAGCAGCGGCTGCTCCTGGAGACCGCGTGGGAGGCCGTCGAGCGCGCCGGCCTCGACCCCCGCACCCTCGGCGGCAGCCGCACCGGAGTGTTCGTCGGCGCCACGGCCCTCGACTACGGACCCCGCATGCACGAGGCCGACCACACCGTCGCCGGCCACCTGCTCACCGGCACCACATCGAGCGTCATCTCCGGTCGGATCGCCTACCAGCTCGGTCTGATCGGACCCGCCGTCACCGTCGACACGGCGTGCTCGTCGTCGCTGGTGGCCCTGCACCTGGCGGTGGGCTCGCTGCGCTCGGGGGAATCCGCCCTCGCCATCGCGGGCGGCGTCACCGTCATGTCGTCGCCGGGCATGTTCGTCGAGTTCTCCCGGCAGCGCGGGCTCGCCTCCGACGGCCGCAGCAAGTCCTTCTCGGCCGACGCGGACGGCACCTCGTGGGCCGAGGGCGCGGGTCTGCTCCTCGTCGAGCGGCTTTCCGACGCCCGCCGCAACGGCCACCCGGTGCTCGCCGTGATCCGTGGCAGCGCCATCAACCAGGACGGTGCGTCCAACGGCCTGACCGCGCCCAACGGCCCCTCCCAGGAGCGCGTCATCCGCCGGGCGCTGGCCGACGCGCGCCTTGCGCCGGGCGACGTCGACGCCGTCGAGGCGCACGGCACCGGCACCCGCCTCGGCGACCCGATCGAGGCCGAGGCGATCCTGGCCACCTACGGCAGCGACCGCGCCGGCCGGGCGCCGGTGTACCTGGGCTCGCTGAAGTCCAACATCGGCCACGCCCAGGCCGCGGCGGGCGTCGGCGGCCTCATCAAGATGGTCCAGGCGCTGCGGCACGGAGTGCTGCCCCGCACGCTGCACGTGACGGAACCCACTCCGGACGTCGACTGGGCCGGCGCCGCGGCGGCACTCCTGACCGAGCAGCGCCCCTGGCCGGAGACGGACCGGCCGCGCCGGGCAGCAATCTCGTCCTTCGGAATCAGCGGCACCAACGCACACGTCATCGTCGAGCAGGCTCAGTCCACCGAAGGCCCGGCCGGCGATGCAGGCGCCGAGCCGTCGGCCACCACGGCCGGTGAGGGCATCCCCGACGCGCCACTGCCCTGGGTGCTCTCCGGCCGGACCGAAGCCGCGCTGCGCGCCCAGGCCGCTCGCCTCGCCGACCGGCTCCGCGACGGCGAGCACGCACCCGCCGCCGTCGGGTACGCCCTCGCGACGACCCGCACCGCCTTCGAGGAGCGCGCGGTCGTCACCGGGACCGGCACCGCCGACCTGCTCGCCGGACTCGACGCCCTCGCCGTCGGCCGGCAGACCCCCCTGGTACAGCGCGGAAGCTCCGACCAGAGCGGGCGCACCGCTTTCCTCTTATCCGGCCAGGGTGCTCAACGCCTGGGCATGGGAAGGGAGTTGTACGCCACCTACCCCGTCTTCGCGCACGCCTTCGACGCCGTGTGCGCCGAACTCGACGTGCATCTGGACCGCCCGCTGCGCAGCGTCCTGTTCGCGGCCGAGGCGACCGGGACCACCGAGCACCCGGCCGGGGCCGCCGCGGCGGACGCCGCTTCGCTGCACCGGACCAGGTACACCCAGCCCGCCCTGTTCGCCGTCGAGGTCGCCCTCGCCCGGCTGCTCGAACACCACGGTCTCACCGCGGACTTCCTCGTGGGCCACTCGATAGGCGAGCTGGCCGCCGCGCACATCGCGGGGGTGTGGTCGCTCGCCGACGCCGCCCGGCTGGTCGCCGCGCGCGGGCGCCTCATGGAGGACGCCCGCGCGGGCGGCGCCATGATCGCCATCCAGGCGACGGAGGACGAGGTCCGCGAGATGCTCGCCGACTACGACTACGAGGGCACGGTCTCGGTGGCCGCCGTCAACGGCCCCCAGGCCGTGGTGATCTCCGGCGACGCCGACGACGCCGCGACCGTGGCCGAGGCCTGGGAGGCCCGCGGCCGGCGCACCCACCGACTGCGGGTGAGCCATGCCTTCCACTCTCCGCACATGGACGAAGTCCTGGCGGACTTCCGGGCCGTGGCCGAACAGGTCACCTACCACGCCCCCCGCATCCCGCTCGTCTCCACCGTCACCGGCGAGCCCTCCCCGGACCACACCCTGTGCTCCCCGGACTACTGGGTGCGCCAGATCCGTGAACCCGTCCGCTTCCTGGACGCCGTACGGACCCTGGAGGCCCAGGGCGTCACGGTGCTGGTGGAGGTCGGCCCCGACGCCGTCCTCACACCGCTGGCCGATGCCGCTCGGACAGGCACCGGGGCGACCGTGGTGCCGCTCCAGCGTGCGGGCCGCCCCGAGGCCGAGACCTTCGTCGCCGCCGTCGCCCGCGCCCACACCGCCGGCGCCACCGCAGACATGGCCTCCTTCTTCCCCCGCGCCGGCCACGTCGACCTGCCCACCTATGCCTTCCAGCGCGAGCACTACTGGCTCGGCGCCGAGCCCCGCGGCGACGCCCGGCGTCTCGGCCTCGACCCCGCCGGGCACCCGCTCCTCACCGCGGCGGTGGAACTCGCCGGTCGCGACGAGACTCTCCTCACCAGCCGACTCTCCGTCAGCAGCCACCCCTGGCTCGCCGACCACGCCATCGAGGGCACCGTGCTCGTCCCCGCCACGGCCTTCCTCGAACTCGCCGTGGCCGCGGGCGACCGGACAGGTACCGGGCAGGTCGCCGAACTCACCCTGGAGGCGCCGCTCGCCCTGCCCGGGAGCCAGTCCGTACGCGTCCAAGTCGCGGTCGCCGCGCCCGATGCCACCGGCCACCGCCCCTTCACCGTCCACGCGAGCCCCGACACCGGCGAGGCCGAGCCCCGCCTGTGGACCCGGCACGCCTCGGGCCTGCTCGGCGCCGCCGCCTCCGCGGGGCAGGAACTGACCCAGTGGCCCCCGACCGGCGTCGCGCCGGAGCCCCTCGCCGACGCGTACGAACGCCTCAGCGCCCTCGGCTACGTCTATGGGCCCACCTTCCAAGGTCTGAGCGCGCTCTGGCGCGACGGCGACGACCTCTGCGCCGAACTGCGGCTGCCCGAGGACCAGCACGACGAAGCCACGCGCTACGCCCTCCATCCCGCTCTGCTCGACGCGGTGCTCCACCCGCTGGTGCTCGCCACCGCCGACCCCGCGCGGCCGGACCTCATCCGCCTGCCCTTCGCCTGGAGCGGCGTCACGGTGCACGCCACGGGGGCAACCGAACTGCGAGCCCGGATCTCGCCGGCCGGCCCCGACGCCGTCACCGTGACCCTGGCCGACGCGACAGGCGGACCGGTCGCCTCCATCCGCTCGCTCCACCTGCGGCCGACGCCCAGGAAAGCGCTGCGCGGGCCCGACGACGCGGTGCGCGACTCCCTGTTCGCAGTGGAGTGGCAGCCCGTCCTGGCTGCCGCGGCCGGAACGCCCCAGTGGACCGAGACGGCCGACGACGAACTGCCGGTCGCGTCCCACGGCGACATCGTGGTCCGCATGGCCGGTGGCGACCCGGGCGACCCATCGGCCACCGCCGGCCGCGCACTGCGGGTACTGCGGCGCTTCCTGGCCGAGGAGTGGTCCGACGCGACCAGGCTCGTCTTCGTCACCTCGCACGCCGTCGCGGTGCTGCCGGACGAGGAGGTGACCGGACTGGCCGAGTCGCCCGTCTGGGGACTGGTGCGATCGGCCCAGTCGGAACACCCCGGCCGCGTGGTGCTGGTCGATGTGGACACCCCGGACGCGCCACTGGCACACGCGCTGGCCTCGGGCGAGCCCCAATCCGCCCTGCGCGGTGGACAGTTGCTGGCGCCGCGGCTCATCCGGGAGGCCGCACGCGCCGCGAGCGAACCCACCTCCTTCGCCCCGGACGGGACGGTGCTCATCACCGGCGGCACCGGCGGACTGGGCGCGGTGCTGGCCCGGCACCTGGTGACCGCGCACGGCGTACGGCACCTCCTGCTGGTCAGCCGACGGGGCGAGTCCGCCCCGGGCGCCGCCGAACTCCACACCCAGCTAAGGGAGTTGGGCGCCGACGTGGTCATCACCGCGTGCGACACCGCCGACCGTGACGCACTGGCGGCCGTGCTCGCGGCGATCCCGGCGGAGCGCCCGCTGACCGCTGTCGTCCACACCGCGGGCGTACTCGCCGACGCGACCATCGCGACGCTGACCCCCGAGGGCATCGAGGGCGTCGTGCGCCCGAAGGCCGACGGAGCCTGGCACCTGCACGAGCTGACGAAGCATCAACAACTCACGGCATTCGTCCTGTTCTCCTCCGTGTCCGGCATCACCGGCGCGGCCGGGCAGGCCAACTACGCCGCCGCCAACACCTTCCTCGACGCGCTCGCCGCCCACCGCCGAGCCCAGGGCCTGCCGGGGCTCTCGCTCGCCTGGGGCCTGTGGGACAGCGGCATGGGCGGCACCCTCGCCGACGCGGACCTCGCCCGGTGGGCGCGCTCCGGGTTCCTGCCGCTCCCCGTCGACAAGGGGCTCGCGCTGTTCGACACCGCCCTCGGCGGCGCGGCGACCCTCGCCGTTCCGGCCGCGTTGAACCCCGCGGCCCTCGTCGGCGGCCCCGTGGCGCCGGTCCTCAACGGCCTCGTCCGCGCCCCCGCGAACCGCCGCACGGCGGCCCGCCCCGGCTCCGGGCCGACCGGAACGGACCCGGCATGGACCCGGAGCATCGCCGAACTCCCGGAGGGAGAACGGCTCGACGCGGTCCTCGACCAGGTCCGCGCCATCGTGGCGGGCGTACTGGGGCATGCCGACGCCGGCGGCGTCAACCCCGCCCACGCCTTCAAGGACATCGGCTTCGACTCCCTCGCGGGTGTCGAGCTCCGCAACCGCCTCGTCGCGGCAACCGGCTTGCAGCTGCCCGCCACCGCTGTCTTCGACCACCCCTCACCGGCCGCCCTCGCGCGCCATCTGCACAGCCGGCTCTCCGGATCCGACACCGCGGCGGTGCCGGCTGTCCGTATGCCGGTCGAGGACGATCCGGTTGTGATTGTGGGTATGGCGTGTCGTTTTCCGGGGGGTGTGGGTTCTCCGGGGGATTTGTGGCGTCTGGTGGCTGAGGGTGTGGATGCTGTTGGTGAGTTTCCGGGGAATCGGGGGTGGGATCTGGAGGGTCTGTATGACCCGGATCCGTCGAGGGCGGGTACGTCGTATACGCGGCATGGTGGGTTCTTGTACGGGGCGGATGAGTTTGATCCTGAGTTCTTCGGGATGTCGCCGCGTGAGGCGGTGGCGACGGATCCTCAGCAGCGGTTGCTTCTCCAGACGGCGTGGGAGGCCTTCGAGGACGCGCGCATCGACCCCGCCACCCTGCGCGGCACCAACACCGCGGTGTACACGGGCGCGATGTACGACGACTACGCCTCTCGCCTCGCCAAGAGCCCCGAGGAGTACGAGGGCTTCCTGCTCGCGGGCAACCTCTCCAGCGTGGTCTCCGGCCGGCTGTCGTACGCGTTCGGTCTTGAGGGTCCGGCGGTGACGGTGGACACGGCGTGTTCGTCGTCGCTGGTGGCGCTGCATCTGGCGGCCAACGCACTCCGCCAGGGCGAGTGCGACATGGCCCTGGCCGGCGGCGTGACGGTGATGTCGGGACCGAACACCTTCATCGAGTTCTCGCGGCTGCGGGGGCTGTCCGTGGACGGGCGGTGCAAGTCGTTCTCGGCCGCCGCGGATGGTACGGGGTGGTCGGAGGGTGTCGGGCTGCTGCTGGTGGAGCGGTTGTCGGATGCGCGTCGTCATGGGCGTCGGGTGCTGGCGGTGGTGCGGGGCAGTGCGGTGAATCAGGATGGTGCGTCGAATGGTCTGACGGCGCCGAACGGCCCTTCCCAGGAGCGGGTCATCCGGCAGGCACTGGCCAATGCGGGTCTGCGGCCGGATGACGTGGACGCTGTCGAGGCGCACGGCACCGGCACCCGTCTCGGTGACCCCATTGAGGCGCAGGCTCTGCTCGCCACCTACGGGCGCGACCGGTTACCCGAACAGCCCCTGTGGCTCGGCTCGTTGAAGTCGAACATCGGGCACGCCCAGGCGGCCGCGGGTGTCGGCGGGATCATCAAGATGGTGGAGGCGATGCGGCATGGGGTGCTGCCGCGGACGTTGCACGCGCAGGAGCCGTCGACGCATGTGGATTGGGAGGCCGGGTCGGTCCGGCTGTTGACGGAGGCGCGGGAGTGGCCGGTGGCGGACCGGCCGCGCCGGGCGGGCGTCTCCTCCTTCGGGATCAGCGGGACCAACGCGCACATCATCATCGAGCAGCCGGACATCGCCGACACCCCGGCGCGGACGGTCGTCGAGCCCGTACGCCAGGACCCCGCGGCCGTCCCCCTGTTCCTTTCCGCCCGGGACGAGACCGGCCTGCGGGCACAGGCCCGGCGCCTGCACACCCACCTCTCCGAGAACAGCGAACTGTCCCTCGCCGACGTCGGGTTGTCCCTGGTGACGACGCGATCCGTGCTGGACCGGCGAGCCGCGGTCGTCGGCGAAGGCCGCACGCACCTGCTGCACGGCCTTGATTCCCTCGCCCGCGGCGAGGAGTCCCACGCGGTCGTACGCGACGGCAGCACCGCGGCCCGCGGCAAGACCGCGTTCCTGTTCACCGGGCAGGGCAGCCAGCGCCTGGGCATGGGACGTGAACTCTACGCAGAGGTACCGGAGTTCGCCGCCGCGCTCGATGCCGTCTGCGCCCACCTGGACGACCTGCTGGCACGGCCGCTCCAAGAGGTGCTGTTCGCTTCCGAGGGCACCGCCGCAGCGGCGCTGCTCGACCGGACGGCCTTCACACAGGCCGCGTTGTTCGCCGTCGAGGTGGCGCTCTTCCGGCTGGCCGAGAGCCGTGGGCAGACCTCGGACTTCCTGCTCGGCCACTCCATCGGCGAGGTCGCCGCAGCACATGTGGCTGGGGTGCTGAACCTGGCGGACGCCTGCACACTCGTCGCCGCGCGCGGCCGGCTCATGCAGGCAGCGCGCGCAGGAGGCGCGATGGCCGCCCTCCAGGCGACGGAGGACGAGGCCCGGGAGGCACTGGCCGGCCACGGACCGGCCGCCGCGTCCATCGCCGCCCTCAACGGGCCCCGGGCCACCGTCATCTCCGGCGACGAGGCCGTGGTCGACGCGATCGCCGCGGAGCTGCGGGCGAAGGGGCACAAGAGCAAGCGGCTGCCGGTCAGCCATGCCTTCCACTCGCCGCACATGGACGAGGTGCTGGACGAGTTCCGCGCCGTGTGCGCACACCTCACCTTCCACGAGCCGCGCATCCCCGTCGTCTCCAACGTCACCGGTGGACTCGCGACCGCCGACCAGCTCCGCTCGCCGGACTACTGGGCCCAGCACATCCGGCAAGCCGTCCGATTCCACGACTGCGTGCGGTTCCTGGAGTCCGCCGGTGTCACCGAGTATCTGGAGCTGGGACCCGACGGCGTACTCACCGCCATGGTTCAGGACTGCCTGACCGCGGAGCCGGGCGCGGTCGTCCCGCTCCTGCGGTCCGGGCGCCCGGAAACCGTCACCGTGACGGCGGCGTTCGCCCTTCTGCACCTGAGGGGCAGCGCGCTCGACCTGCCCGCGACCTACCCGGGAGGCCACCGGATCGATCTCCCCACGTATGCGTTCCGGCGTGATCGTTTTTGGCTTTCGGGTTCGGTTGTGGCTGGTGATGTTGGGGGTCTTGGGTTGGTTGGTGTGGATCATCC
>NZ_JBIWHT010000049.1:0-28968 GCF_044764265.1 Streptomyces sp. NPDC094147
CACCAGGCCACAGAGCACCCGAAGGAGGAAGAACCCCCTGGCCACGGGGTCAGGGACTCAGTGGGGCTCAGGGGAACTCGCGGGATGTCGCATATGGTCGACGCGGAGACCCGCCTGCCCGTCGATGCCTGGGACACCAGGGACGCCGAGCCCACGATCACCTGGCTGCGTGCCCACCCCGGCATCGAGGTGGTCTGCCGCGACGGCTCGGCGGTCTGCCGCGGCGCGATCAGCGCCGGCGCACCCCAGGCCATCGACGTCAGCGACCGCTTCCACCTGTGGCAGAACCTCGGCCGCAAGGTCTACGAAGTGGTCACCGCGCACCGCGACTGCCTGCCCGAACCCGGCGACAAGACGACCGCTCCCCGGACTCCCGGCGGGCTCATGGCCGCGCGCACCCGCCGCATCCACACCACCGTCCACACCCTGCTCCAGGAAGGGATGGCCCTGCGCGCGATCGGGCGCCACCTGGACCTGGACCGCAACGTCGTCCGCCGCCACGCCCGCGCCGCCACCTGGCAGGAGGTCGCCCCGATCTGGCCTCGCCGTGCCGGCATCGTCGCCCCCTATCAGGGGCACCTGCACCGCCGCTGGACCGAGGGTGAACACACCATCGCGGCCCTCGCCCGCGAGATCACCGCGCGCGGCTTCCGTGGCAGCGAGGCCACCGTCCGCCTCTGCCTCACCTCGCATCGCGAAGCCCTGGACTCCGGCCTTCCCCCACCCGCACCCGCCCGCAGCGCGTTCGAGGTCTCCCGACTGCTGACCTCCCGCCCGGAGCACCTGAACGAAACCCAGCGCGTCTTCATCAAACACCTGCTGGAACGCTGCCCCGAACTGCGCACCCTCCACGGCCTGGTGCACTCCTTCCGGGACGTCTTCGCCAAGAAGCGCACCGTCCTGATGGACCGCTGGATCACGAGCGCCCGCCAGAGCCGTATCGCACCGCTTGTCCGCTTCACCACCGCTCTGCTGGACGACCTCGAAGCGGTGCACGCCGCTGTGTCCCTCCCCTACAGCTCGGGCGCGGCGGAAGGCCGAATCACGGACCTGAAAATGATCAAGCGCCAGATGGCAGGACGAGCCGGAATCCGGCTCCTGCGCAAACGCGTCATCCTCGTCGCCCACTCACGCCGCAACCACCAACTCCCGCCCGACGATGGCCTCTGGGCAATCAACGGCTGCGAAAATCTTGTATGAGCCCAAGGCTGCACCCATCTCGAAGCTACCCAGGTAGACGGAGTGGCGAGGGCCATGCCCTGGAGCGCGAAGGTGAGGGTGTCGACCCCGGGGGTGCTGGAAGGTCTTGGGGCGTTCCTGCGTCCGGTGACCTCATCGCGCTCCACAGGTCGGCGAAGTGGGGACGTTACTTCTCGATCGTGATGTCGGTGAAGCTGATGACGAACGCGTCGGGGCCGTCGTCCTCGTCCAGGTGGTAGCTGGCGCTGGTCCAGGCGTCGGTGAGGCGGATGCGGCGGGAGGTGGGGTCGCCGACGATGAGGATGACGTCCTGGTGGGTGTCGGTGTTCTCGACGTCCTCGACCCAGTTGGTGGTGGCCGGGTGCCGGGTGTCGCCGCGGGTGAGGACCACGTCGCCCCACAGGGGCACGGGGGCCTTGGCGTTGGCGGTGAGGAAGGAGTCGATGTCGAGTGCGGTGCCGGTGAGGGTGAGCTTGGTGACGGAATCGAGTGTTTCGGCCTGGTTGTTGCCGAGGTCGAGGTGGTTCGTGTGCCATGGCCTCCTCCACCTTGGCGGCCGGGCGGAGAACCGCGCTGAGCCCTGTTGCTCGCAGTACTCGCAGGTGTCACGGGTGTGTGCAGACCACTCCGATGGAGCCGCCGGTGTGCAGGGTGCGGCGTCGGGCGTGGCAGATCAACGCGAGGGTTGAGCAGTCGAGGAAGAGGGCGGGCCGCAGGCCCACGATGACGCGGGCACCCACGGATGCAGTTGAGGTCGCTGCGTCCAGTTGTTCCCGGACCGCGGGAACCGTGCAGAGGTCGAGCTCGCCGTGGAGCTCCACCACGGTGTATCCGTCCAGGGTGTAGGTGTGCGCGCTCCCGTGTGCTGCCGGGGCCTGTTCTACGTGCGTGGGTTGAGTTTCGTCGGCCATGACCGTCCCCCGGTTGAACAAGCCCCGTATGGGCGGGGCGTGGCTGGCTCAGACGGCCACCGGGGTCTGGGGTGACACCCGCTCACGGTAGAGAAGCGCGTGGGTGCAGAAACGTGCAGGCAGTCGCTGATTCATCTGTGTGAGCGGTACTGGCTCCAGCAGCCCGCGCGCCCCACCTCTGCCCGATCGGGTCATCGGCCAGTGCAATCAGGGTTGGTGGGGGTGCAGTCGGCCGGCAGGGGCCCAGGCTGCCGCTTCTCCGTATCGGAGCAGGGTTGGGATCTGCGTCGCGGTCGACGAGATGGCGGGGGCGCGGTGGCGAACGACGGTCACCAGGGCCGAGTGCATGGCCGAAAGCCATGGGGCAAGGTTCCGGAACTGGGGTACCCGCCCTACTGCGCATACAGAGGGATGCAGCCCCCCACCGTCGGTGCTTGGAGGGGTGACTGCGCACTGCCGCTCTCCTGGACCCCGAGGCGGCACAAACAACAGGACAGACAGGCCGGCTGGAGCCGCAGCCGACTCGGCGGCTCCAGCCGAGGCCCGTCCGGTGACTTCAGGGCAGGGATTCCCGCATCCCCGCTGCCGGAAGGGCACCTCGCGCGCGGGACGTTGGGGGGAGCTCACCGCTCTCCGCGTGTATGAGGCCGCCGCTTCCTTGCGCCGGGAGCGGCGGCCGTCCCAGGTACTCGCGCCCAGCATCCCACCCCGGCGCCCGGCAGGAGCCGTGCTCGCGCATCCAATGCACAACCTGCCCGCGGCCCGGCGGGCCCAAGTCCGCTGGTGTGCAGCGGTGACGTGGTACGGGGTTGATTCTGCCGCGAATGCGTACACCTGGGCGCGGACGTCGGCGCCGTGGCCGTCCGGGTAGCCGTCGACGCTGTCGAGGCGCAGGCCATGGCCTTTGACGTGGAGGCCGACCTTGCCTTCCTCGACGGTGGCGTTGGCGGTCGTGGGGGCGGTGGACAGGGCCAGCGTGACGGCCGCCAGGACAACGAGCAGGGTCTGGTTCCAATAGTGGTCAACCCGCCAAGCCTCGCCGACATCGACCCTGACGCGGAGGAAGGCGCCGAGCCACCTGGAATCGCCGGCGCAGGATCCTGCGCGATGGCCGCGGTTGGGCTTCTGCGAGCTCAGGACAACTTCGACAACGGGCGCCCCGAGCGCGCCTCGGTCGATCTCGACGCTGCCGGGGGTTCCCTCGCCCAGGGCCTGCTCACTCCGTATCTCCCGCGCATGCAACCCCGCGCGGCCAACGCGAAGGAGTGCCGGCTCAAGCGCGTGTATCGACGGTAACTTGAACCTGCCCTCAATTTGCGGCTAAAGTTGATGCCAGGTTCAAGTTATCTGCTGCGACTCTCCCACCGCCTGCGGCGGGAGGGTGCGCACGCCCTCTCCCCTTTTCGGAGTTGCACCATGGCGACACTGCTGCACATCGACTCGTCCGCGTTCGCGGGCCAGGCGTCCACCTCTCGGGCCGTCACCGAGGCCTTCCGACGTACGTGGCTGGAAGAGCACCCGGGTGGCGAGGTGATCTACCGGGACCTGGCCGCCGAGCCGGTCCCGCACATCACCGCGGACGCCCACACCGCCGGGTCGCTCGACCCGGCGGAGCACACCGAGGAGCAGGCTCGGGCCTTCGCCGAGCGCCTGGCCCTGATAGCGGAGCTGGAGGCGGCCGACGCGGTGGTCATCGGCGCGCCGATGTACAACTTCTCGGTGCCCTCCAGCCTCAAGGCCTGGCTGGACCAGGTGATCCTGATCGGCCGCACCGCCGGCTCGCCGGAGTCGAAGGTGAAGGGCACGCCGGTGACGGTGGTGACCAGCCGCGGCGGCTCCTACGCCCCCGGCACGCCCCGGGCGCCGCACGAGCACGTGCTGAACTACCTGGAGTCGGTGCTGTCGGTGATCTTCGAGATGGAGGCGACCTTCATCGTCGCGGACCTGACGCTGGCCGCGCACATCCCGGCCATGGAGCACCTGGTCCCACTCGGCGAGCAGTCGCGGGCCGACGCGTTCGAGGCCGCCGCGAACGCGGCCCGCGCCGCGTAGTCGCGCGCGACGACTGTGTCGGTCCCGCCTCGGCGGGACCGACACCGTCGTCGTTCCCGGCCGTGCTCAGCCGGGCAGTGGGCCACTGCCGGTGCGGGCGCGCAGGCCCTCGAAGAGCAGGGCGAGGACGCGGCGGCGGCCGGCGTCGTCCCCGGCCCGCACGAGGTCACCGTTGACCTGGAAGAAGCGGGCGATGTCGTCCATCCGGGCGTCCTCGCGCAGGGCCCCTTCGGCGCGGGCGCCGGCGGCCAGCTCGGTGGCGAAGGCCAGGGACCGGTCGCAGACCGCCTTGAGAGCTGGGGCGTTGGGGTAGCGGCGGGAGAACGCGTCGTTGAACGCCGGGTCGTCGGCCTGCGCCTGACAGATAGCCTCGACGTAGGCCAGCAGCCTCTCCCACGCGCTGCCTGCCGTGTCGTCCGCGACGGCCATCGCCGCGCGCACCTGCCGGTCGGCGAGTTCGTTGACGACCTGGTCCAGCAGCGCGTCACGGCTCCCGAAGCGGTTGTAGATCGTGCCGACGCTCACACCCGCCAGCTTCGCGATCGTCTCCAGCGGCGTGTCGAGCCCGTGCTCGGAGAAGGCGTCCGCCGCGGCCTGGCGCAGCTTCTCGACGTTGCGGCGGGCGTCGGCGCGCAGCGGCGGCCGCTGGGGTGCCTCGGGCACAGTGCTCACCTCTCCCTGAATTGAGGAATCCATCGTGTTGTGGGCACGTTGGGGACAGTGAAGTTGAGACTACCTTCATCTTGCGGCCCACCGCCCCACTGCCGCGCCCGCACTTCCCCCACCGGGAAGAACGCCCCATGACCCCCGGGCTTGTTGCCGGTTGTCCTTCCGATGCTCCTCAACCCCCGGTTTGGGGGCCTGGCGGTTGGGCTCGCGGTGGCCGCGGCCCTCCTGATTCAGGACAGGACGCGGAGGGGTCCGTGCAGGTCGGCATCCGCTCCGAGCCCGGCCTGTACAGCGTGACGCTCCGGGCCCGCCCCAAAGCAGTCCGGAGTGTCTCCCTGCTCCGGCCGGATCCGGAGAGGCCCCTTCTACCCGTCTCCCTGCGCCCGATGGAAGGTGGGGGCTTGGTTGGGCGGCGGGGGTGGGGCTGTGGGGAGAGGGATGCTCCTGCCCGTCGTTCCGAACTGCGGAGTTGAGGGCGGTCAGTCGTTCTCGACACGGAGGTCTCGGCGCATCTCGGTGCGCGCTGCCCCCACTGCTCCCAAAATCGCGTGAGGTCCGCATCGATCTCTTGGAACGATCTTTCGGGCTCTGGATTGCCTTCTTCGAGGTACTTGATCCTGCGATACCCACGGCCCAGCTCCATGGCGACGGGGTTCAGCTCGCGGAGCACGGCAGGCGAAGCCACCAGCTGGGCTTCGGCGAAGCCGGCATGGTGTTCGGCGCGTGCCGCTTCCAGCTCCTGGCACACGTTGTCGTCGACATCTCCTCGTCGTACACGATGGAGGTCTCGAAGCTTCTCGGGGGGCCTGTCCCGTGATGCGCGGCTTGGAACCTGGTCGTTCCCTCGGTTACTGGAACGGCATGGGAGCGACCGGGGGCATGGGTGGGGCGTTAGGGGGGGTGTGGGTGAGAAGAGGCTGGTGGGTCTGGATGTGGCGCGTGGTCTTGCGGTGGTGGGCATGTTTGCCGTGCACGTGGGACCGGTTGCCTATCGCAGTGGTGCGGGCTATTTCCTGATCGCTGCCCAGGGGCGTTCATCGGCCCTGTTCGTTCTCGTCGCGGGCTGCTCGCTGGCCGTCGCCCGCGAGCGCGCTTCCGCCTGCCCGGCCGCGGTCCTGCTGCGCCGCACCGTGATTCGGTGCGTCTGCCTGCTGGTCCTGGGCTTGTGCCTGGCCACCTTGCGGACGGGGTTCTTCGTCATCCTGTCCTTCTACGCCGTGTACTTCCTTGCCGTCGAACCCTTCCTGCGGCTGGGCACCCGCCTGCTGGCCGTCGCCGCCGCCGGTGTGATCCTTGGCCCCGTCCTGTCCTATGTGCTCGGCCCGCTCCTGGGCTTTCGCACCGCGGGCCGCGGCGCAGCCCCCGACCTGAGCGATCTCACCAGCTGGGCAGGGGTGGCAAGGACGCTCGACCAGCTTCTGCTGACCGGTGCATACCCGGCACTGACCTACCTCCCCTACCTCCTTGTTGGCCTCGCCCTGGGCCGTCTCGCCGAAACCAACCGCCCAGCGTTGCTCTGGCTGATGGCAAGCTGCGGCACGGCAGCGGCAATCGCCGGCACTCCGGTATCTCGACTGGATTGGATGAGACGGCGACCGCCGTGAGTGAGACGACAGCCGCTGATCTGTCGCACCGAAGATTGAGCGTTCTTGCTGAAGGTTGAGTTCTGCCGCGAAGACCGAAATCAGGACGGCCACTGAAGATGCGTACGTCGTACCGGCGTCGAGTGGTCGATCAAGAACCCTTTCCAGTCCGGGGCGATGCCGGTGAGCTGTTTCGCCCGCTAATCCGCCTGTTTGTCGTCCTTGCCGAGACCGCCATTGCGGCGGAGGTTGGTGATGATCTGGCCGATGGGTACGGTTCGGTGTTTTCGCCCTGTCGGCTCACGGGGGTGAGCAGGATGCGGCTTCGGAGGAGGCCGAAGGTGGCCCTGCCGTGGCCGCGGCGCTGCTGTTCTCCGCGTCCGCGTTCTGGTGAAGGCTGTGCTTCCGAGCGTCGGGCCAAGAGCTGTTCCTCGGCTTTCAGGGAGGACGATGCTCCAGGTGCGCGGGTCAGCGTGCTGGGTTGAGCAGACGGCGCAGCGCCGTCGGTGTGTGGCCGAGGTATTGGCGCATCGTGCGGGTGAGGTGGGCCTGGTCGGCGTAGCCGAGGTCGGCGGCGAGGGTGCTGAGGCTGTTCTCCCCGGCTTCCAGGCGGTCGAGTGCCCTGCCGATGCGGACGCGCTGGCGGTAGTGGGTCACTGTCACGCCGAGTTCGCGTGGGAAGGCCCGGCTCAGGCGGTAGGGGGAGACACCGAGCAGCTCGGCGAGCGACAACAGCGTGTCCGACGCGGGGTGGGCTTCGGCGATCGCCTCGCGGGCGGCTGCGATGAGGGGCCGGTCGCGCCCGGAGGGCGTGGAGTGCAGCGGGGTCGGTCCGGTCGCGGTGCGGCGTATGGCGGTCGCGAGGAGGGCCAGCAGTTCCTCGGAGAGCGCGTAGTCGACGTCTCCGGAGCGGGCGGCGGCGAGCAGGCGGCGGTGGGCAAGGTCGAGGCCCGGATCGACGTAGAGGGCTTGGACGGCCGGTGCCTGGGTGTCTCCGGCGAGGGAGCGCCACAGTTTTGGTGTCACGCTGATCGACGTGCACATGTCGCCGCCGGCGGGATGGGCGAAGCTCTCCTCCTCGCCCGGTGCGCCCATGTAGGCCAGGGTCGTGTCGATGTGGGCCGGGCCGCCTGCGGCTTTCCGGTGGAACCGTCCGCGGCGCACGAGCACCACGCGGTAGTCGGTGCGTACTTCCGGCGCCGACCAGCGGGCGTGGTCGGAACGGCAGGTCACCGCGCTGATGTTGAAGTCGGGGCGGCTGGCGACGGGAATGGCTGTGAGCATCCTTTGCACGTTACGCGCGAGGTCTGACAGCCGCGCCGGGCTGCAAGGATCTTCAAGACCGGGGCGCGCCGCCGGGAGGACGCTTGCGGCGTACGAGGGCTTCCCCGCTCCTGCCCTCGTATGCCGTTGCGTTCATTCCCCTATCGATTCTCAGGAGTCATCGGCATGTCTGTTCTGAAGCAGCTCAGCACGGTCGTCGTGAACTGCGCCGACCCGGCCGCGCTCGCCGCGTTCTACCACAAGGCCACCGGCTGGGAGATCACCCACAGCGACCAGGACTTCGTCTCCCTGGGCAGCGGCACCCCCGTCCAGCTCGCCCTCGTCCGTGTCGACGGCTACGAGACGCCGCGCTGGCCCGACGGCACGATGTACATGCACCTCGACTTCACCGTCTCCGACCTGGACGCCGCGGCCGAGGAACTGCTCAACCTGGGTGCGTCCCGGCCCGGCTTCCAGCCGGGCGAGGGCCGGTGGATCGTCCTCACCGACCCAGAGGGTCACCCGTTCTGCCTCACCGCCGCCCCGGCCGGCGACTGACCGCTCCACCCCGAGAAGGGACAGACCCATGGCATCCATCCACCGCGAAGTGCTGATCGAGGACACCCCTGACCACGTGTGGGCGGCGATTCGCGACTTCGGCGAGGTCCACCACCGCCTCGCACCCGGGTACGTCACCGACACCCGCGTCGACAACGACGTCAGGACGGTCACTTTCGCCAACGGCGCCGTGGTGCGCGAGCTCATCGTCGACATCGACGATGAGACCCGGCGCATCGCCTACGCGGTGGTCGGCGGCTCCCTGGAGCCCACCCACCACCACGCCTCCATGCAGGTCCTCGCCGGGGAGGAGAACCGGAGCCGCTTCGTCTGGATCATCGATGTGACGCCGGAAAGCCTCGGTGCGCCCATCGCCGAGATGGTCGATCTGGGACTCCGCGTCATCAAGAACACTCTCGACCGCGAGGCCACCGCGATCGGTTGAGGGCGACGCCAGGTCAGACAAGCGTGCAGCCCGGACCGCAGAGCATCCGGGCTGCACGCCGACGCAAGTAGCGGACGAAATAGCCCATGTCGTGCCTTCGCAAAGGTACCGCGGGGCAGTGCACACGCGCACGGACCGCGCCGGCACACGGCTGGGGATGGTCACAGACCAGAGTGCGGAGACCACGCGGGCACCGCATTCCGGCACGTCCCATGGGGTCATCCCCGCCCGCCGGCAACGCGTCCGGTCGACAGCTGCTGCACCTGGTTCATACCTCCCGCTCATGCGTCAGAGGCCCCTGGCCCCAAGGCCCCGGTTCTCTCTGGTCTTGAAGTCCATCGCGCCCCTTGAGCTGGGGTGTTGCGACGACCACTAGAACTCAAGATGATGCCCGGGGCCTCTCAGCGCACTTCGCTTGACGTCCGGTTCAACGACCAGCTGCGGCCAGTGTCACGCCCAGTCCACGCCCATCGCCTCGAGGGTGGCGAGCTGATCTGCGGTGAGCTTGCCCGCCTCGACTTGGTGTTCGATACCCATCCCCAGCTTCACGACCCCCGGTTCCCTCTCGCCTGACCGCGATCGTCTCGCTGTGGCCGCGCGGCCCCACACGGTGCGCGCCTTCCCGATCCACCCACTGCGTGGGGTCCGTTGCTCACGCTCGATGTAAACCAGGCAACGGGCGAGCCGCTCCCCGCACGGCCACGCGGGCGGGGAGCGGCAAGAATTCTCCGGGTGGCCCCAGCGCCTGGCCCTGGATGACTACCCAGTCCTGGTTGCCCTGGTCCTTCGGGACCTCGGCGGCGTTGGAGTAGATCCGCGCGCCCTGCCGTCACCGATAAAAGCACTCTGGACGAGCGGCTCAAGGCCGCCCGCTCCGACCTGCGCTTCCAGGACCGCCGCATGACCGACGTCGAAGCACAGATCGCCGGTCCTGGATCAGCAACCTGGCCCTGCCAGGTTGGGGACCCGCGGTTGTCAGTGCTGCGGGTCATACTCGTGCTGCGGTGCCGCCCGGGCAGCGCAGCACGAGGGGAGTGACATGGCTGAGGTGCTGGTTTTCCACCACGGGCACGGACTGACCGCTGGCGTCCGCGAGTTCGCCGAGCAGCTGCGACGGGCTGGACACACCGTCCATGTCCCGGATCTGTTCGAGGGGCAGGTATTCGACAGCCTCCAGGAGGGCATCGACTACGCCGAGAGGGTCGGGTTCGGCACGGTCATCGCGCGTGGAACCGCTGTCGCTGAGGGGCTGCCTGCGGAGCTCGTCTACCTCGGGTTCTCGCTTGGCGTCCTGCCGGCGCAGAAGCTGGCCCAGATGCGCCCGGGCACGAAGGGCGCGTTGCTGCTCGAGGCATGCGTCCCGGTTTCGGAGTTCGGCGGTGCCTGGCCCCAGAGCGTCCCAGTCCAGATCCACGGCATGGACGCAGACCCGTTCTTCTCCGGCGAGGGCGATGTGGACGCGGCCCGCGCGCTTGTCGAGACGGCGGCGGATGCTGAGCTGTTCCTCTATTCCGGCGACAGGCACCTGTTCACGGACAGCAGCCTGCCGTCGCACGACGAGCACGCTGCGACGCAGGCCACCCACCGGGTGCTCGGCTTCCTCGACCGCATCGAATAGCCAGCCGAAGCGGGATCAACAACCTGAGCCTGTCTCCCTGAACGCCCCTCGAGACCACCAGGACGAGCGACAGCAACGGCCTCAACTCGCTGTCACGGACATGTAGTCTATGAATCGTCGCAGTTCAGAGCCCGTAGGCGAGCTCCTGCGGTCGGTCAACAGATCTGGGACCAGAGCGGGGTCCACCTGTTTTCCGCGCTGGCTGAGGATGTCAGCGCGTTCGCTGCGGTGGACGCGCCGGGAACGGAGGTCGTCTTCGAGCGCCTGGCGGTGACCGAGCAGCAGATCGCCGACTACGGGCTGCCCACCGAGCCGCCGAAGGCCAGTGATCACCGCTCGTTCAGCGGCACCTCCACCACCCAGGCCGAGGCCCTGCCGCCCGACGTCCTCGCCGCTGTGCTGAAGGCCGCGATCACCTCCCACCGGGACGTGCGCGTCCTGGCGGCACTCCTTGAGCGTGAGGAAGCCGAACGCCGCCGTCTCCTGGAAAGCCTCGGATACGACCCTGACGCCGACTGAACCGGTGCGCCGTGTTCAGCCGGCCCTGTGCGTGACGTGTGCAGTCCCACCGCGACGGACCGTAGGCGCATCCCCCCCTTGACCGCCGTCAATCTGCTGGAGGCCGTGTTTGATGCGCTGCCGTGCCCGTCGGCGCGGCGCGTCCGGCGCGCGCTGCACACACTATTACCGTGCGTGACTGTGTTGACTTCGCGCAGGTCCTTCCTGGCTACCGCTACGGCAGTGGGCGCCGCTGGTGCCGTGACCATGCTCGCCACGGGACCTGGTCCCGCTGCCAGTGCGGCCCCCGTCGGCCGCGGCTCGGATCGGGCACCTGCGCGGGTGCGGCCGGGCTTCGAACAGCTGGCAGCCGACGGGTACGAGCTGCTGGCGGGCCAGAAGGTCGGGGCGCTCACCAACATGAGCGGCGTCACCCACGACATGCGGGGCATTGTTGATGTCATGCATGCCGATCCGCGCGTGCAACTGACCGCGATCTTCACGGGTGAGCACGGCTACCGCGGGAACCCGCAGGCCGGGAAGTCCGAAGGGGATGCCATCGACAAGCCCACTGGCCTGCCCATCTACGACACCTACCTTAAGAGCGGCACGGCCCTGGCCGACGTGCTGGACAAGGCGGGCATCGATACGGTCGTCTATGACTTCCAGGACTGCGGGGCCCGCTTCTACACCTGCAACTGGACCCTGTACGACGCGATGGTCGCAGCGGCCATGACCCGGCGCCGCTTCGTGGTCCTGGACCGCCCCAATCCTGTCACCGGACGCCGCGCGCTGGGCCCCGTCCTGCACAGGGACCAGGCCAGTTTCGTCGGCCGCGAACCCATCGCCCAGGCTCACGGCATGACCACCGGCGAACTCGCTCTGCTCTACAACGGCGAATTCCTCCCGCAGTCCGCCGGCCGCAAGGTCGACCTGGAGGTGGTGAAACTCGACGGGTGGCGGCGCGCGGACTTCTACGACGTGACCGGCCTGCCGTGGGTGCCGCCGAGCCCGAACATGGCCACCCCCGACACTGCGCTCGTCTACTCCGGGACCTGCCTGTTCGAGGGCACCAACATGTCCGAGGGCCGCGGCACCACCCACCCCTTCGAAATGCTCGGCGCCCCCGGACTCGACGGATCCTGGGCCGCCGCCGTTAACGAACTCGTGCTGCCCGGCGTCTACTTCCGCGAGGCCTATTACACCCCCACCTTCGACAAGCACCACGATAGGGAAGTCGGCGGCCTGCAGATCCACGTCCACGACCGCACCGCCTACGACCCCGTCCGCACCGGCATCGCCCTCCTGGTCACCGCCAAGCAGACCTACAAGGACTTCGCCTGGCTCCCCGACCACTACATCGACCACCTCGCCGGCACCGACCAGGTCCGCCACCTGATCGACAATGGCGCCTCCATCGACGACGTCGTCTCCTCGTGGCAGGACGACCTTGCCGCGTTCACCACCGTGCGCGCCAACTACCTGCAGTACGCATGAGATTCCGGGGCGTGCCGGGGAAGTGGGTCTGACACGCCCTGTCTGTGCACCAGCGGCTCCGCGACGCCGGCAACTGGTCGGACCCGGTGGGCATCCCACAGCTGGTCAGCGCGTCGCGCCCGTACGTGGCCACCCAGCCCGCACGACTAGATTCACTGTCATAGAAGCCGAAACGGCTGGGTTCACTGTCAAACGCCCGGTTGGATGGCAAAGGACATGACAAGGGACAGCGCATGGCGGTGAGTTTCTGTCCTTTCGCAACGAACTCAGTCGATCTCGAGCCGTTGACCAGCGGCGGCTGACTTGGTTGGGATGGCCGCTCCCTGAGCGGTCTTGGCGTCGGGCCCTCTGGGCTGCGGCGGCTCGGTTCGGTGAAACGGATCGCGGTCGATTCGGTTCGCTGAGAAGGGACAGTTTCGGCAGCGGTTCCTGCTCCGCGGGCCCGAGAATGTCGGTGCGTTTTGACACCATCTCGGGGTGTGGGAACGACCGTGGGGGAACTTGTTGACGAGCATGGGCCGGTGGTCGCGTGCGCGTAAGGGGCAACGCCCTGTCCCCGGCCGTCGGTCAGACGTTAACGTTGCCGCCCATGGGCGCAGTGGTCGTCACCGTCATGGCGGGATTCGCCGGGTACCTCGTCACCTATCTCAACAATCTGCGGCTGGCGCAGCGGCAGGAGCGGCTGGCGCGGGTGAACCGCCAGCTCTCCGAGTTCTACGGGCCGCTTCTCGCATTGGTTGAGGTCAACAGTCGTCTTTACCACGCGTTCAGCGAGAAGCCCCCCCGCCCCGAAGGACGCGAGCCGCTGTCCCACCAGGATGAGCAGGCCGAATGGCGGCTGTGGATCACCACCGTCTTCCTGCCCACCCACCGCGCCGTCCGCGACCTCGTCAACACCAAAGCGGACCTGATGGACGAAGCCGACATGCAACCCGTCCTGTTGGAGGTCTACGCGCACGCAGCCTGGCACGAACTGTCCGCCGCGAAATGGGAACGCGGGGACCTGACAATCGAGCACCCGCCCCGCGCGTTCCCGGCAACCGCGATACGCGCCTACGCCAGCGAGAACTTGGTACGACTCAAATCCGAGCAGGCAGCTCTCCTTGGACGGCAGCGCAGGCAGGGCAGGCGCACTGTCACTCGACGCTAGGACCTGTCCGGCGGATCGTGACTGATGCATGGGATGGTGTCCGGGGTCTGGACTGCCGGGTCCCGTGCTGGAGAGGATCACGGGGCCTGTCCCGTGTGTCTGGAGGATCCTCGTGAGCCTGACCAGTCAGATACTTCCGCTCGTCGGCGTCGCGCTGGGAGCGGTGGCGTCGCTGTTGGTGAGCAGTGTGAATGACCGTGCGCGATGGCGGCGTGAGCAGACCGTGCGGTGGGATGAGCGGCGATTGAATGCCTATGCCGAGTACGCCCATGTGGTGAAGGAGCTCACGCATGGCTACCAGCGCGTGGCCATTGGGCGCGGGCTGACGGCTGGGATCTCTCCTCTGGAGCTCACGCCCGAGGTTTCTGCTGAGCTCACCGCGACTGAAGTTCGTCGCGCGGCCCTCGCGGAGAACCTCTGGCTACTGGGTGACAGCCGGACGAATGCCGCCGCGGGGCGGATGAACCAGGGTCTCTGGCATCTTGAGTGGCTCGCCCGAGGGGCCATCGATGCCGATGCGGAGACATGAGAACAGGCATACACCGTGGGCCATGAGTGCCTGTGTCAGAACCGGTGATCTGTGACGTCCTGTGACTGGTGGGCTGTGGTGCGCTCTTGCATGCTGGAAAGGGGAGTTCGCCCTGATCTGGGAAGGGGGCGTTCGTGAGGATCGGGTCCGTGAATCGGCCTGCACGTGTTGCTGTCATCGGTGTGGGCGTCCTCGGAGCCAGCGTGGGCTGGAACCTGTCGAGGCAAGGTGCAAAGGTGGTCTTCATTGATGCAGGCCAGCCGGGCGAAGGCGTCACCAACTGGTCTTTCTCGTGGGTGAATGCCAGTAACAAGACGGTACGCAAGTCCTACTTCGACCTGAACGTCGCGGGCATGGCGGCATACCGCGAGCTTGCCAGGACCATCGGGCCAGATTCATGGTGGTATCCCAGCGGTCACCTGCGCTGGGCGGACGAGCCCGCAGCGGAAGCGAAGCTTCTGACAACAGCCCGACTGCTGGATAGCTGGGACTACCGGGTCGAGGTGTATACGGGAGCCACAGTGCGCCGCGACCTCGAACCTGCTCTCACGATTCCCGCCGAGGTCCCCGTCGTGTTCTACCCCGACGAAGCCTGGGTGCACGGACGTCATCTCGTCGGGCGCCTGGTCGGCCATGCCGTCTCATCCGGCGCCGAGCTGCGGACTGGCACCGCGGTCTGTGACATCGGCACCGGTGGAGACGGGAGCATCCGGACTGTTGCTCTCTCCGATGGGAGCCGCCTCCACGTGGACATGGTCGTGAACGCGGCGGGGCCCCGAGCCTCCCGCGTCGCCGAGTTAGTCGCGCGGCACTTGCCAATGCGCCGGGAACCGGGCGTCGTCACCCGGATCGGCTGTACTCGGGTCCCGGTGCACCGGGCCATGCACGCACCTCACATCGAGATCCGCCCTGACGGAGACGCCTCGGTGGTCCTCCACAGCCGCGAGATCGACGCACTGATCGACACCGGCGAAGATCCAGCGGAACTCGCACGGCTGCTCCAGGAATCGGCGCGGCACGTCGTTCCCGAGCTTGGCAACTCCCGCATCGCACAGACACGGACAGCCCACCGCCCCATCCCCGCCGACGGATTCCCCTCGGTGGGAGCAGTGCCGTCTGTGCCGGGCTACTACGAGGCCGTTTCCCATAGTGGCATCACGCTCGGGCCGGCAATCGGCCGGCTGCTTGCTTCGGAGATCCTCAGCGGGACGAGAGAGGAGATGCTTGCGGACTTCCGCCCGGAGCGGTTCCCCCTATGACAGCCCAAAGCGTCACTGCGGCATGCATGTCTGATGATCTGCGGGGTTTTGTCGGTGGTGGTTCGGCAGTGTGATGTCAGTGGGGTGGGTGTTGGGTAATTGCTGTTCAGCTGGGGTCTGTTGAGGTTTTTGGTGCTGACGTAGTTGCCGGGCTGGTGCTGTTGGTTTTGGTGGGTGGCCGGGGTCGGTTGGTTGCAGGTTGGTACAGCGTGGGGTGTGCCCGTGTCCGGTTGTGGGGCTGGTCGGGGGTGACTGGCTCTCAGTTGCGGTGGTCGCTCAGGCGTGCGGTGCTCGTGATGCGGCTGCCGTCGAGCAGTTCGACGACTTCGCGGTAGAGGTTCTGCTCCCGGTTTGTGGTCAGCTCGCGGTGGCCCCACGCGTCGAGGCCGCGTGTGTAGTTGTCCCCGGCGCGGGTGTCGACCATCCAGCCGCCTTTTCCTGTTCGCTTGGTACGGACTCGCGCCGTTTCATGCGTGCTCAGCGTGTCTGCATCCGCTATCAGGACGTGCCGCTGGAGTGAGCCGCAGTCCGGGCATGGTTGGCGGTCGTCGAGGGGGAGGGCCGACGGCTCGTGGAGCGGGCGATGGCACTCACCGCACTGCACGGTCGCTGTCGCTGGTTCTGCGGCGGGAGGCGGTGCTTTCGGTCGGCTGCGGACCGTGTGGACCGCCACAAGTTTGAGTTTGCGGTCATGGGAACGGCATACCCGCCAGGTTTCTTCAGGCGTCCTGGCAAGGGCGATGACGTCGGTGTGTGTCCCTTCGTCGCGGCAGACGTTCCACTCGCATATGACCACGGTGACGATCCTGGAGGTGGTCGGTCAAGAGCGCTGCTGTGTCGCTGGACTGCGGCTCATCGCAGGGGAGTTGGGGGAGGCCATGGGCAGGTGACGGGACTGTGTGGCTGACGCCCCGGACTTGGTCTCCGTGCGAGTCAGCGGTGCCGGGCCAGGTCGGGAAACGGTCCTGGTATCTGTGCGTCCGGGGCGGGGCCGGTCGAGGTTCTCGGCACCGGACCAGATCACCTGGAGCTGGACTCCCGGGGTGGTCGTTGGAGGCGGGGTGCCGGTGCTTCTTGGGGTGTGGGGTCCAGGGTGTAGCGGATTGCGGTTGCGGTGAGGGCGAGTTGGTGTGCGCCGCGGGTGGTGATGAGGGGGAACAGGGGGCTGTCCGGGGAGCGGTTGTTGAGCTGGGCGTGGAGGCTGGCGGCGTTCAGGAGGGGGCGGGCCCAGCCGGGCGCGGGGTAGATGCGGCAGTGGTGGTGGGCGTTGCTGTCGTGGATTTTGACGGCGGTCGCGGTGGGGTTGATGTCGGTGGCACGGATCAGGGTGAGTTGGCGGGTGTTGGCTCCGGTGACGGCGGTGATGGTGAGGGCTGCTGCGTGCAGGGGGTGCGCCACGGTGGTCAGTCGGGCGGCGAGGACATCGTGCGCCGTGTGCTCGTTTCCTGGCGCGGGTGGTGGGCCGCTGGCGGGGACGGACACGGGGGCGCCCCGGCACGGGGTGTGTGCGAGGCGCTTTGCCACTGTGCTGGCAGGCAGCGTCGGCCCAGTGATCCATTGGCCGCTGTCCTGGCCGGGTGACGGCTCGGGTGGGCGGTGCTGTTCTGTGCTCCTGGTGGAGGCCGGTGAGTGACCCGTTGCCGTCTGGCCGAGTACGGCGCGCGCTGCTGGGAGGGTGTCGATGATCTGGTGCTCGATGCCGTCGAGGAGTGTTTTCAGGGTGGGGGTGGCCGGCCGGTGCCAGAGGAGGGTGAGGCGGATCCCGGTCCGGTCCCGCAGGGCGAGTAGTTGTCCGAAGCGGGTGGATGTGAGGTGGTCGGTACGGGAGACGATGAGATGCCCGATCCCGTGGGCAAGGGTCCTGGCACAGGTGGCGTCCCAGGCGGGGTGCTGGGAGTCGGCCTCGGTGCGTACGCGGTGACCGCCACCCGGTGATGGCTTTGGTGGCGCAGCCGATGAACCAGGTCACCCACGGCGTGGCCAGCTCACCTTCCACGTCCACCTCGACGGGCACATGTGTGGTCGCTCTCCCACACCGCGTTGCGGTGCGTCGCCCGCCGCTGCCCGAACACGTCATGCGCGCGCCCGGCGGCTTCCCCGCTTCTCAGACCGGCCCGTTCACCGCGGGTCAGGTCCCGGCGGATCGCACGGTGCAACGTGGAGAGCGACGGCACCGCGGGTGCGTCCGGCCTAGCGACCCGCAGGCTGATGCCGGTACCGGCTGTCTCGTGACAGTGAAGATTGATTGCCCAGTTCAGACCAGGTGCGCATGCCGAGCCCTCTACTTGGGCCAGATCGCGGTGATCTTTTCCGGGGCAGGCGGGGCGGCGAAGGCGTAGATGGAGTGTTGGGCGCCGGCAAGCTTGGCGATGTGGACGGTGGTGGGGTCAGTGAAGAAGTAGACGGCACGCTGGTCGGGGTCGTAGCAGAGCGCCGTGGTGCCCACGGGAGCGAGGCCGATGTCACGGCGACTGGTAGCTCCGGGGCTGTATACGCGGACCCGATCGCGGGTGGCATACAGGACGCTGCCGCTGGGGAGGGCCGCAGCCCCGACGACACTCTCCTCACCCTCCGGCCACCAGTCGGGTTGGCGATCTGCGGAGGCCCGTGTGTCCGCGTTGTAGATGATGTGATGCACCCGCCCGCCGGGCGAGGATTGACGGAAGGAGAGCCAGCGCCCGGCCTCGGAGCTGCTCTTGTCGGTCGTGGTCCCAGCGTGGAACATCAGGTCCACCCGAGGCTGCTCCCCGAACGGCATCCGGCCGGCGACTTCAGGGAAGACCCTGCTGAGAGGCTGCGGTTCGGGAGTGACCGCCGCCCATCGACCTGCCGTGTTGCGGTACGGCTGGATCCAGCAGCCACCCAGGAGCAGATAGGCCGTCCGGCTGCTCCCAGTACCGGTGATCGCTGCCCCGGTGATCTGCATGTCCGCATTGCTGTCTTGCGTGTCCATCGGGATCCTCCCGTTCGGGTATCGCAAGGATCCTTCCCGCTCACGCGCCCGCACCCTGTCCGTCACTTGGGTGACCGGCAGGGCATCCAAGTAACGGACAATGCGTCCCACCTCGCATGTTCGATGCGATGCGATCAATCTTCGATGGCACACGCTCAAGGTCCGTTGTCACAGGGCACCGGCGTTAAGGGGCGGGCGGGGCACACGCCCGCTGCACGCACGGGGGCTTCAACTCCTGACGTGCGAGCGCCCCCCCGCGGGGGCTGTGCGGGGCTGGCGGGTGGTGTCACGCTGGAAGTGAAGCCCCACGGTGAGGATCCCGGTGACGCTTGCGGCGGTGCCGGCGGGCGGGCGCTGGAGCTGCTGGATGCGGTGGCGGCCCGCGTGATGACGGCCGGTATCCAGGAGTCGATCGGTGATGTCCGGCGTTCGGTGGCGCTTGCCGAGCGGGTGAGGGTCGCGCATGGGCCCGTGTCTGGGTTGCTCTGGCGTATCCGTCGTGGGCGGCGTACTGCGAGGCGGAGTTCGGGATCAGCCGGGCGTAGGTGTACCGGCTGCTCGATATCGCCCGTGCGGCCGGTGTGATCCGCGCGGCCGTCACCGCTGCGGACTCCACAGGTGTCTGTACGCACTTTCAACGAACCTGCGTAGAGACAGTGGTGGTGGTCGACTTCGGTCTGTCCCAGCGGTCCCTTCTGGCTGTTGCGGGCCGTGCCGATCAGGTCGCGGACCTGATCACCCGGCGCCTGTCCATCCTCACCCAGAACAGTTACAGCCAGAGCGTGGACCCGGCCGCGGTGCGCGCCATCGTCCACCAGGCCGTCCACGACGTCCGCAGCACCCCCGCCCGCCGCGCTGCCGACCACTTCACCGGCCGTCGACCCCGCCGTCGATCCGTTTGTCGCCGAGAGCCGGCGGGTGGTTGACGAGCTCGCGGCGACCGCGCACGCCATCGGTGAGCTGATGCTCGAAGTCGCCCCCGGCGCGGCCACGGGGTATCCGTGTGGTCGGCGGGCGTGGAGGCCCGTCGGAGCCGGGGGAACGACTCAGGGTCCCGTAGGCGGGGCCTTGAGCCTGTGCACCTGATGGGGTTGAGGCGACCGGTTCAACGATTGGGTGGCAGAACCGCCCTCCGCCAACGGCTGGTGCACACTCCTCCTCCACTCCGCCGTCTGCCCACCTTCAACTCCGCTGCGCCTGCTGCGCTCGGCGCCCGCGTCCTGTGGCGCCGCCTCGCCCCCGCCCTCCGCCGCACTGGGTAACCCGCTGTCTGCTCTGCGCTAGGGATTTCGCGCGGGTTCTGAACCCCGAAGATGCGAGCCGACTCATCGAGGGCCAGCCGAGATACGGCCGAAAGGGATAGCAGGGCCTGGGGGTCGAGTTCCTGTACGCCGAAAATCCAACGCAAAGTACGGCGCGGCCGTACGATGCTGGCATTCCGCCCTGGTGGTCTCCCCGGGGGCGGTCCTGTCTCCGTCGCGTCTGGCCCCGCATTTCGCAGGTCGCTCGATCAGGTCTGTGGCCAGCGGGTTTGTCTGATGTCGACGTCGAACGGGTCGAGGAGGTGGAGCTGGACGCCTCGGGTGATCTGGATGGTGGGCGGGACGGTGATACGGCCGGTCCGCAGGGTGAGTTCGGCGAGGTGGTAGAGGACCATCCGGCCGGTGGTGCGGGCCCAGCGTTTGTCCGGGTAGAGGCCGCCAACCGCGACCCCGAGCGCTTCCCCGACCCCGACCGCCTGGACCTCGCGCGCGACGCCACAGCGGCTTCGGCATGGGCATCCACTACTGCGTGGGCGCCCCGCTCGCCCCGCGCCGAGGCGGAGATCGGCCTCACAGAGCTCCTGCGGCTTGCCCCGCCTCGCCCCGGCCGACGAGCCGGTCCGCTACGCGAAGGACCTGGTGTTCCACTGACCGGAGCGCATGGTGGTGCGGACACGGTGATCCTTGCTCCGGCCCCACACGGCCGGAGCAACAGCGGTCGCGTCGCTCCCTCGTCAGGAGTAACAAGGAGAGGACGGTGGCGCGGAGGAATGGGCCCGGATGCAGATCGTTGTCGACCTCAATCGCTGTCAGGGCTACGCGCAGTGCGCGTTCCTCGCCCCGCAGGTGTTCGAGCTGCACGGCGAGGAGGCCCTGATGTTCACCCCCGCCGTCCCCGACGACCAGCGCGAACGGGTCCGCAGGGCGGCGGCCGCCTGCCCGGTGCAGGCCATCGTCATCGGTGAGCGGGCGGGCCCCGGTGTCCGGTGAGCGGCACGACGGCCGGATCGTCGTCGTCGGCGCCTCACTGGCCGGGCTGCGCGCCGCCGAGACGCTCCGCGACGAGGGGTTCGCCGGGGCACTGACGCTGGTCGGGGAGGAGCCCCACCTCCCGTACGACAGGCCGCCGTTGTCCAAAGGGGTGCTGCTCGGCCGGGTGAGCGCCCAGGACGTCGGGCTGCCGTCCCGCCGCGACATCGACGCGCGGTGGATGCTCGGCGTGCGCGCCCGCGAGATCGACCCGGTCTCCAAGCAGGTGTTGCTCGACGACGGCGAGCAGTTGCCGTTCGACCGGCTGCTGATCGCCACCGGGACCCGGGCCCGCGCCTGGCCGGACCCTGTTGGGGCCGGTCTGGACGGGGTGCTGACACTGCGCACCCGTGACGACGCGGACCGGCTCGCCGAGCGCCTCGGCGCCGGGCCCCGCCGGGTGCTGGTGATCGGGGCCGGGTTCACCGGTTCGGAGATCGCCTCCGCCTGCCGGGAGCGCGGCCTGGAGGTGACGGTCGCCGAACGCGGACCCGCGCCCCTCGTCGGCGCCCTCGGCGGGACGCTCGGCGCCTTCGCCGCCAGGTTGCAGCGCGCCCATGGGGTGGACCTGCGCTGCGGGGTGACGGTCACCGCGCTGAACGGCAGCAACGGCCGCTTCACCGGCGCCGAGTTCTCCGACGGCAGCCGGATCGAGGCCGATGTCGCCGTGGTCGCCCTCGGCGCCGTCCGCAACACCGAGTGGCTGGCCGGGTCGGGGCTGGCCGCGGGGCCCCGGGGCGTGGCCTGTGACGCGGGGTGCCGAGCCTTCGACATGTACGGGATCGTCACCGACGACGTCTTTGTCGCCGGTGACGTGGCCCGGTTCCCGCACCCGCTCTTCGAGTACCAGATGCTCTCGCTCGAACACTGGGGCAACGCGGTCGCGCAGGCTGAGGTGGCGGCGCACAACATGGTCAGCCCGGGGCCGCTCCGGCGCCCGTACCTGACGGTGCCCTCCTTCTGGTCCAGCCAGTTCGGCCTCAACATCAAGTCCGTCGGCGTGCCGACCTTCTCCGACCAGGTCGTCATCGCGCAGGGCTCGCTGCGGGAGGGCCGGCTGATCGCCGTCTACGGGTACCGGGGGCGAGTCACCGCCGCCGTCAGCGTGAACCGGGCCAAGTGGCTGGAGTACTACCAGCACCTCATCGAGACGGCGGCACCCTTCCCCCCTGGGCCCGGCGCCGCCGACCGGCTCGGCACGGGCGCGCCCGTCTCCTCCGACGTACCGGACCCGCATCACCTCTCGCACGGTCCGACCGTGGCCCTCACCGGCCACCTCCCGGACCGGCGCCTGACCCTGGTGCGGCAGGGCGACTGAGACCACCCACCGTCCGACACCGACGAGGAGCCCCGCGCATGCAGCCCGACACCCTGTTCCAGCGGATAACCGACTACGCGAACCGCGCCGACCCCTATCCGCTGTACGCCGAACTCCGCGAGAACGGCGTGACCCGCCAGGATGACGGCGGCTATCTCGTGGGCACTTACCACGAGATAGCCGCGCTGCTCCACGACCCGCGGATCAGCTCGGACCTCCGCAACCGCACCGATCCGGACGAGGCCGTGCTCCGGAAAACCGAGCGGCCACCGACCTTCATCGGCCTCGACGACCCCGAACACGACCGGCTGCGCCGCATCGCGATGCGGCCCTTCGGTCCCCCGCACTCCCCGGGCAGGATCGACGAGCTGCACGGTGACATCACCCGGATAGCCGAGGATCTCATCGACTCGTTCCGGGGCGCCGACCGGATCGACATCGTCGACGAATTCGCCTACCCGCTCCCCGTCACCGTGATCTGCCGGCTGCTGGGGGTGCCCCACGAGGACGTACCGCGGATCCGCGCGTGGACGAACACGTTCATCGACAGTTTCGACTTCACGCCCGGGACGGACCAGGAAAAGCGCCGGCAGGCCGGGGTGGCGGCCCGGGACGCAATGGCGCAGCACCTGGGGGAACTGGCCGGCGGACGGCGCGGCCACCCGTCGGACGACATGCTCTCCGCCCTCGTCAACGACGCCGGTCCCGAGGGGCAGCTCACCGATGTGGAACTGATGTCCACAGCGACCCTCCTGCTCATCGCGGGACACGAGACGACGGTCAACCTCATCACCAACGGTGTGCTCACCCTGCTGCGCAACCCGGACGCCCACAAACGGTTGCGCGACGAGCCCGTGCTGATGCCGAAGGCCGTCGAGGAACTGCTGCGCTACGAACCGCCCGTGCACATGCTCTCGCAGCGCACGCCGCTCACCGACATCGAGGTCGCGGGCGTCACCGTCCCCAAGGGCGCGCCCTTGATCCTCATACTCGCCTCCGGCAACCGGGACCCCCTGAGGTTCCACGACCCCGACCGCTTCGACCCGGAGCGCGAGGACAACCAGCACTTCGGCTTCGGCAGTGGCATCCACAACTGCTTCGGCGCCCCGCTCGCCCGCCTGGAGACACAACTCGCACTCGGCGCGCTCCTCCCCTACCTCGACGACTTCCACCTGGTGGACGACCCACCCCCGTCATACCGGCGCAGCCCCTTCCTGCGCGGCCCCCGCCATCTGCTGATCGCACGCAGGTAGCCCGGGGCGCTGGGGTGCGGCTGCCCGGCTCCTGGCTCCTGGCTCCTGGTGGTGGGCGAGAGCGGCCCGGCGGCCCTGGGCCCGCCAACCCGCGTCAGGTCGTCGGCGTCGCCGCCGCGTCGTAGGCGGCGCGGGCCTGGGTGATCGCGGTGCGGTGTTCCTCCGCCCAAGGCGACGAGGCCGGTCAGGGACTTGTGAAGTTCGTGGGCCATGGGCGTGAGGCTGTACCCCACCTTGAGCGGCACCGTGGCGTGGACGGTGCGAGTGAGCAGTCCATCGCGTTCCAGATGGCGCAGGTTCAGGGTGAGCATGCGTCGGCTGATGCCCTGAATCGTGTTCCAACTCGGTGAAGCGCACGGGCCCGGACGCCGCGGCGACGATGATCCCAATGCTCCACTTGCCCGCGACGTGGTCGAGCACCTCGGTGATGGGGCAGGCCTCGTTGCCGACCTGGTCGGTCACATCGGTGTGACTGCGTGACGTCAAAGTGTCTCCTTCCGCCGAGCCTCATGGTTACAGAGGACGACTCCTGCAATAAGCCGTGCACCATTGGGGGGAATCCCATGCACCGCGTCGCCTCACGGGCACATAGATCGCGCTGGGCGGCGCTGGCATCTCCTCCGCCCGCTCCATCGCACGGACCATCGCCGTGCCCGTCGACTTCACCGGCGGCGTACGCAGTCGCTCCAGCTCCGAGACCCGCTGGCCGGCACCACCAGCAGCTCAGCCAGCGCCGGCGCGAGCGCGGGATCAGCCCGGTCGGTGGCACGGGCCACCGCCTCGTACAGCCGCCGCTCGGCCGCCGTACGGGCCTCCGACACCTGCCGGGCCAGCACCGACACCCCGGGGCAGCACCCGGTTCCTCGGCGTACCGCTTCACACACGAGGCATCCGCGATACCGAGCACATCGGACTTGCGCCCGCTGCGCGACCTCGCTGCTCCGGACGAGGACGACGATCAGCGGCGAGACGGAGCACGGCGGGCAACACCTGCCTCGGCGTGCCTGTCGGCCTCGCGCGCACAGCACCGTGATCAAATAGGGCATGGCATCGTCCTGGACCGGTAATCGGGTACGCCTGCGCGCTGTCGAGCCCGACGACTGGACGGCGTTCGCGCGTTTCACCGACGATGAAGGGCCGCGAGTGGGCCGGCTGGATCTGCCGCGGTCCGCCGAGAGCTACCGTGCCTGGGCAAAGGAGCAGGCCGTTGCCGAGTGCGATGACGACCGCTTCCGGTTGGCGGTCGAAGCGACGGCCACGGGTGAGCCGGTCGGTACAGTCGGCTCACATCGCACCGGCCCTCACTCAGGCTGGTTCGAGTTCGATATCACCATCAGCGCCGGCCACCGGCGCAAGGGCTACGCGACGGAAGCCGTGGTGCTGCTGCTGCGCTTCATGTTCGCCGAACGGCGCTATCACAAATGCCTGGCGGCGGTTTTGGCCCACAACGAGGCATCGCTGGCACTTTTCCGTGGGCTCGGCTTCACCGAGGAGGGGCGCTTGCGGGAACACGTTTTCTACGCCGGCCGACACCACGACCTCGTCATGATGGGCATGCTCGTCAACGAGTTCGACCGGCGGCACACGATGAGCGAACCATGAGCCGGTGATCCGAACGCGTGCGGAACGGCCACTCGGACTTGATCGACGTTCGTTGTTCGCGGGTGGAGGCGGCCTGCCACCGAAAGTAGGACTGCCTCAGCCGCGCAACGTGGCACGCAGGTGCAGGCCGGCGGTTGCGAGACCTTCGAAGGTGGTGACCTGGTAGCCGGGTTCCGCGCCGGGCGGCTCGCTCAAGTGGTAGCGGCGGGCCGTCTGCGCGGTCATGAGCGTGAGCATGGCCATGGCCAGAGCGGCTCCCTCGCAACCGTGCGGTCCGGTACCGAAGCCGAGGAAGACCCCGGGTTTCGCTGGCGAGCCCGAATCATCGAGCCAGCGTTCGGGCCGGAACCGGTCCGGCTCGGGGTGTTCCCGTGCGTCGCGGTGGGCGGTGTAGGGGCAGACGAGAACGGTGGATCCGGCGTCGATGGTGTAGTCGGCGAGCTGAGTCTGTCGCGGGGCGCGCCGGGTGAGCAGCCAGCTCGGGGGGTGCAGTCGGAGCACTTCGCGTACCAGCGCCTGGGTGTATTGCAGGTTGTCGAGGTGGGTGCTGGTCGTCGTGGCCGGGTCGGCGGGCAGCAGGGCGGCTTCGGCCGCGACGCGGTCCGCGGCCTGGGAGTATCGGGCCAGGTGGAGCAGGATCCATCCGGCTGCCCGGGAGGGTGTCTCGAAAGTGGCGACGGTGATTCCGGGGAGGGTGTCGAGGACGATTTCTTCTGACAGCGGGCCGTAGCGGGCGGAAGGCCGGAGCATCTGTCCCAGCACGTCGTCACCGAGCCGGCCCGATGAACGGCGTCGGCGGACGATGGGCCGCAAAGCGTTGGTGAAGGCGACTTGCCGCCGTGTGCGGAACCGCCGTGCCGGTGTGGGGACCCAGCGCGGCCACACCCAGCGCGAGGGGCGTACGAGCACCTCCCGGGCCACAAAGAGCTGCCAGGCGAAGGGCAGCAGGGCGGGAGCGTCTTCGGAGAAGAGGTAGCGCACGCCGATCTCTGCCAGGACGGGCCGGACCAGGGGCAGAATCTCGACGTCCCGGCCCGTAGGCCACTGGTCGGCAAATCGAGCGGTCCCGAGCGCGATCTCACCGATCCGGGCCGCAACGGCCTGCGGGCGCAGTCCGCGCATGCGGGCGGCGCGAGCGTACGCACGCTCCTCGGGCATCGGCGCTCCGCCGGCCCGCTTCAACGGCGGGAAGAGGGGCGAGGACGGCTTGGGGAAGTCCTGCGCGCGGCGCAGGACCGCTTCACACACCCCGGCCGTAGCGGCTACGTAGACACCCGGCTCCAGCTGCCAGACGTCCCCGCACTCGTCAGCGCCACGGCGCGCCACTGCCAGCCGGTCGCGGCTCCAGGCCGCGAAGCTGCCTCCGGGCAACCGGGGCGGCTCATTCGCTCGGCCCATGGGATCGCCCCTGATTTCTCCTACCAGTCAGGCCGGTATCGTCGGCAGCGCGGCCAAGAGTTCGGCGGGAGCCCGGGGGCGCCCGCCGACCGTGTGGTCACACCCTGTCGTCGCCGGTGTGCACGCCCCAGTCGTGGACCCCGTACGCACCGTAGTTGCGGGTGAAGGACAACTTGGCAAGCAGCTTGGCAATCATGAGACGCTCCTCTCGCTTGCCTTTAGCGCAATATGCCCTACCTTCATATATTTTAGGGCATCAGCCGCACGCAGGCACCTTGCCCGAACTGCCCTCAGCCGCATGCTCTTCGGCAAAGCCTCACAGGCCAGACAGCGAACGGGACCGAGACGGAGCCGCGCCTTCCGTTGTAGTCGTCGACGGCGCCCCCGAGTGGGAAGACCTCCAGACACCGTCCTCAAACTGACTGATCGAGTCCGCTCGTCCACTGTCTGCGGGGCATATAAAGCCCGTCGGCTCTGCGCCTGGGCACGAAGATCGCCCCCGCCGGGCAGCGACGCCCCGCCATCACGGTGGGGACGGCCCCGGACGACGACACGGGCCGGTTCTTCGGCATCACCGCCGCCTCCCGCGTGGACGTCATCTGCTCCGCCCTCCCCACCGCGGACCAGCCGCGCCAGCGGCCCGCTGTACGCGCGGTACGCGGGCTTCGCCGACCTCGACGCCCTGTTCTACGTCGTTCTACGTCCGTGTCTGTCTCGCCCAGACTTTTCCGGCCGCCACCATCCGCGACTTCCACCCCGGCGAGTACTGCAACGCCGCACCCGACAGCCTGATCGTCCTCGGCGCCCCCGACCGCAACACCGCCTACGCCGAGTTCGGCCTTCACCTGCCCTACCGCTTCACCCCGCCCCCGGAGCCGGCCATCACCTTCCCCGACCACGGCGAGGGCCGCCTGGCCCCGCTGTGGGCCCCGGAGGGCGAGCTGCTGGCGGACCTGACCGCCATCACCCAGCTCACCCTCGGACAGGGCACCACCGTGGTCCTGCTCGGCGGCTGCCTCACCCTCGGCGTCCTGGGCGCGGCCAGATGCCTCGTCAACGGCGACCGCAGCCGGCGCAACACCGCCTACCTCGACAGCCGCGCCCCCGGCAGGGACCTCGTCGCCGTCACCCCCACCCGCAAGATCGGCGGCATCACCGACACCCCCAACCTCACCGCCGCCGAACCCCTGCTCCTGCTCACCCTCGACACCGCGGGCGGCACTTTCACCACCCGCCTGGACAACACCGCCCGCTACGCGGCCAGGCGACCGCGCCAGACGGCCGCTCCCCGCGGCCCAGAGCTTCTCACGCCGCGGCCGGCACTCTTGCTCAGCGTCGAAGTCGACGTACAGGTGGGGGTCGAACGCGTCGAGCCGCACCGTCAGCTCGGTGGTGGCGTACGAACCGAACCGCATGGTGTGGTCGGTCAGGTACGGGGTGATCGCGGCCAGGTCCTCACCGGTGATCTGCCAGCCCTCCGCCTGGAGCTCGCGCACGACCTCCATGAGGTCCAGCGTCGTATGGAAGATCACGCATTCTCTGAACTCGTCGCGTCAGGCCCCGTGTTGGTCGTGCGAGAGCGTCAGTCTTCTTCGGACGGGCGAGGCTGCTGGGGGAGCACGGTCAGGACCGGTGATTGTGGGGATCCCCAGGTCGACGACACTGCGGCTGGCGGGGCGTCGATCGAGCCGGGCCAGTTTCTCCTCGGCTCCAGCGAGGCTGACCCGGAGCCCCTCGACCTCGCCCAGACAGCCCTCGCGCTGGGCCTCGGCGATGCAGGCGCTGAGGTTGTCGCGGATCTCGACGAGCCGCGGGCGTTCGGAGGCGTGAACGATCAGGACGGGACAACGGACACAGGCTCGTGCTGGCAGTCGGTTCCGAACGCGCGTCTGCACTGGCGTCGCCTCACCACACCCACCCGGCCTGGCGCGACACCCTCCAGGCACCGGCCGAACTGCCGGAACCGCTGCGGACAGACGACCGGCGACGGCCGCGACTTGTCGCGCTGACTCCCGTCAGCGCTCCGCACAACCTATGCAACCGGGAGCCCGCTAAACGCCAGCCCGTACCGCCAGACAGCATCCCGAACCTGTCCCACACCGCTGACCTGCAACCTTGGGACGCCCGGCACAGATCAACCAGGGACATCCCCGCCCAGCAGGACTCCGTTCGGTCGTGTTCAGGAGCATGGCGGGTGTGTGGACGCATATGAAGTGAACCATGTTCGGCGGACGTTGGCGTTGTTCGTGGCTGTCCATGCGCTGCTCGATCCGGCAGGTGAAGCCGGTGAAGAACTCGCCACCGTAGCGCTCCATCGCTCCGCCCCTCTGTGAGACGGAAAGCAATCCCTCCGGGAGGCGGTCTGCGAGCATCCCTCAGCAGTCGCGGGTCGCCGTACAGTGCGCTAGCTCACCTGCTCGGCCAGGAAGTCCTCCCAGGTCCGCTTGCCCACAAGCACCCCATCGACAGACAGGTTGTCGGCGGCCCGGTAGGCGCGGCCTACCTTTCCGGGCATCCGGACCGGCAGCATAGGGCGGCGCTTGCCGCGCGCACCCAGGTATCCGCGGGCCAGGTCCGCCATCGCGTAGACCGTCGGCCCGACCAGGTCCGGCACCAGGCCGGCCGGCTGGCCGAGTGTCAGTTCCACGAGCCGGGCCGCCACCTCGCGCGAATCGACCGGCTGGAACCGCAGTCCACCCGGGCAGGGCACCACCGGCATCTTCGCCATCTTCCCCACCGTGTCCAGGACCAGGTCGTGGAACTGGGCGGCACGCAACGTCGTCCAGGGAATGCCGGACTCCGCTATGACGCGCTCCGCACCCAACTTGGCCCGGAACCAACCGATCGGCATCGTGTCCGCCCCGGTCACCGAGATGTACACGATGTGCTTCACCCCGGTTCTCACCGCGGCCTCCACCAGG
>NZ_JBIWHT010000050.1:0-26148 GCF_044764265.1 Streptomyces sp. NPDC094147
ACATAGGCCGCACCGGACTTGAGAACCCCCAGCAACGCCACCACCAGCCCTGCCGACCGCTCCAGCGCCACCGCCACGAACCGTTCCGGGCCCGCGCCCCTGGCCAGCAGAACATGCGCCAGCCGATTGGCCCGCGCATTCAACTCCGCATACGTCAGCGACTCACCCTCGAACACCACCGCAACCGCGTCCGGCGTCCGCACCACCCGCTCCTGGAACAACTCCGGCAACGTCCCCCGAGACACCCCCACCGAAAAGCCATCCCGCTGGGACAGCAGACGTGTGTGTTCGTCGGCATCGAGCAGGTCGATCTGTCCGAGCGATGTGTCCGAACCGGCTGATGCGAATGCGTTCAGAACACGCAGGAAGCGTTCCTGATGTCCGGTCACCTCGGGCTCGGTGTAGAGGCCGGGGTTCGCGTCGAAGACGACGGTCAGACCGTTCCCGTCGGACCGCTCCAGAACTGCGATGTCCAGGTCCGGCACCGGGCCGTTGGAGATGTTGTGCACGGTCACGGGGTGCGTGGCGAATCGCAGGTTGTATTCGAACGGCATGATGTTGATGGACAGGCCGAACAGCCGTTGCTCGTCGTCGACGATCTTCAAATCGCGGCGCATGTCCTCGTACCGGTACTGCTGGTGCCGCAGCGCCTGCCGGACTTCCTGAGAAACCGTACGTGTCAGTTCGGAAAGCGACATTCCAGGATCAGCCGCGATCCTCAGCGGCACCTGGTTCGAGGTCATTCCGGGAATGTTTCGCAGGGCGGACGGTCTGGCGGCCACGGCCATGCCCAGCGTCAGATCGCGGGCCGCTGTCATCCGGTGCAGATAAGCGGCGGCCGCCGCGATCACCACGGCCGACCAACTCGTCCGCGCCCGGCGCGCATTGTCCCGCAGGGCGTCGAGAACGGATTGCGGCAGGCTTGCCGTACGGCGCAGGCGTCCCTGCGCGGGCACGGGCTCGGATCGTGTGGCCAGGGTGACGGTCTCCGGCGGGGCAGCCAGCCGTTCCTTCCAGAACTGGCGGTCACGCGTGAACTGCTCCGACTCCCGGTACGCCACGTTCTCTTCCAGGAGGGTCCGCAGCGGCCCGAACGAGCCCTCGGCGACGGCCATTTCCTCGGCCAGCGCGTTGTATTCCTCAGCGATGCGGCGGATGAAGACAACGGCGCTGAACCCGTCGATCACGATGTGGTGGAAGCGGTAATACAGGAGGAACCGGTCTTCCGCCAGCTTGATCAGAGCGATCCGCCACAGGTCGTCCTTCAGGAGGTCCGTGGGCGTGGCCGTGTCGGCCTGCATCCACGCCCAGGCGGTTCCCGTCGGGTCCTCCTCGCCACTGAAATCCAGCGTGCTCAGCAGGAAATCGGCCTCACCGTCCAGCCATTGGTATGGGCCGTCAGCGTCTTCCCCCAGCCGGATGTGCAGCGTTTCGGTGTCCGCTGCGGAGCGTCGAAGCGCCGTCTGGAGCAAGCCCGCATCCACCGGGCCGTGCACTTCCATGCACTCGCTGATGTTGTACGCAGCACCGGACGAATCCAGATGATGGGCGAACCAGATACCGGTCTGCGGTGCTGAGAGCGGCCAGGAACCGTTGCGCGAGAGGGACATCGTCATCGACCTTCAAGGAAGCTGGTGCGGCGGGGTGGGAGCGGGGGGCGGGAGCCGTAGCGGCACGCCACTGACAGCGGTTCGACCGCCGGGGCCTGTGTTCCTGCTGCCCGGTGTCGCTAGCGCGGAAGACGGGAGCAGATCGCGTCGGCCAGGGCGGCCGCGTGGGAAAGGAGGTAGAAGTGGTCCCCGTCGAAGCTCTGCATGTCGAAGTCACCCGTGGTGACCTTGCTCCACGTGAACATGTCCTCCGGCGGACAGCCAGGGTCGGCGGTACCGCCGAATGCGGTGACCGGCGCGTACAGCGGAACGGCCTGGGACGGGCGGTAGGTGTTCAACAGGCGCAGGTCGTCGCGGAGGGGGGACAACAGCAGGGAGCGCAGGTCTGGGTCGGTGTAGAGGTCGGCTCCCGGGCCGCCCAGCCCCGTCGCCCAGCCGGACAGAGTCTCGTCGTCCGCGAGGTGCGCGGTGTCGGGCGGGCAGTCGGCGGGAGCCGGCCGACCGGAGACGAAGAGCCGGGCCAGCGCGCCCGGGGACCGGTCCTCGACCCGCTGGGCGACCGCGTGGGCGACGGCGGATCCCATGCTGTGTCCGAACAGGGCCACCGGCAGGTCGAGGTAGGGCAGCAGGTGGCCGGCGATCTCGTCCGCCAGGTCCTCCAGGCTCTGCGGGAGCGGATCGTCCAGCCGGTCCTGGCGGCCGGGGTAGCGCACGGCGAGCATCTCGATGCCGGGTGCGAGCGATGGGGGCCAGCCGTGGAACATGCCGGCGGTGCCGCCCGCGTGTGGGAGGCAGACCAGCCGGGCCACCGGGTACTCGACCGGGTACCGGCGGAACCACGGGTCCGTGCTGTCGGCGATCGGTTGCCATGCTTCGGCAGCAGACCGAGCCGTGTCCGACCGCGGGCTCAGCAGGCGGGGCGAGGTCATCCCATGCTCTCGATCAGGCTCTTGGGACGCAGGTCGGTCCAGTGGGCCTCGATGTAGTCCAGGCAGGCCTGCCTGGTGTCCGTCGGGTGAGCCACTGTCCAGCCCTCAGGGACCTCTGCGAACTCGGGCCACAGGGAGTGCTGGTTCTCGCCGTTGACCAGGACCACGAAGGTCCCGTCCGCGTTGTCGAATGGGTTGCTCATGGTGATCGACTCCTCAGTCGTCTGTTGTGTTGCGTTCACATGGGTACGAGACATGGCGGCCGGCACGGTTGAGCAGCCGGTTCGTCCTGGTCCGCGGGGCTCCGGTGGTACGACGTCGGTGGTCGCGGTCCACGCGCGTCCGCGTCCGAGGACCAGCGAGCCGTGTCCTCCTCGACGGGTGACGGGACGGCTGGGCAGGCAGGGGCTCGGTCCCCAGCCCGGTACCGCGCAGGTCCTGGCGACTCGACGAGCCTTGTGGAGGACGATTCCGTATCGGACGCCCTGGCGACAGCCACGAGATCACGCTCCCGGAAATCCGGTTCACGAAGTCCCGGTTTCGCCGCGCGGTCGCCGAACGCCCCGGGCGGCACACCTGCCGCACACCGGGTCCGGGCGCGCTTCCGCCTGCGGCCAGGCAGTGTTCCGCGGCCGCGAACACCCTCGCCATGGTGCTGCCGGGCGGGGTCCTCCGGGCCCCGGCCGTCAGACCAACGGCAGTACCGCCCTATTGGAGCGCTTGATGCGGTGCTCCTTGGCCGCTTCGGTGAGCATCTGCCCGCAGCCGCCGTCGATGTCGCGGGCCTTGCTGGGCATGATGTAGGTCGGAAGGCCGCCGACGAGGAGGCGTTCGCGGAAATCCCGGACCGCGTCGTCCTCGACGCGGCTGAACGGCAGACCGGGTACGTCGTTCCAGAGCAGCAACTGCACCCTGAAGTATTCGGGGTTGAGGAGTGCGATGAGCCTGTCGGCGTCCGCATTGCTGTCGTTGACCCCGTCGAACAGCAGGTAGCTGACGTCGACCACCCGGCCGTGGGTGCGCGCGAATCGCTCGCCTGCCTGGAGGATCTTCGCGATGGGGTTCGCCTTGTTGAGGGGGATCAGACGGCTGCGTACCTCGTCCGTCGTCGCGTGCAGGGACAGGAAGAGGTCGATCGCGGGGGCTTCGTCGGTGAGGCGGTCCAGGGCCGGAAGCACGCCCATGGTGGACAGCGAGATGTGCGCGACACCGGGATCGGCCTCCAGCATGGGCATGGCGCGGAGCACTTCGTCGAAGTTGAGGAGGGGTTCGCCCATGCCGGCGAAGATCACGCGTGTGGGCGTGTCACGGTCCTCCAGGAGCCGCGTCTGCTGGACCTGGGCGACGATCTCCTCCGCTGTCAGGTTGCGCCGCATCGGCTGCAGGCCCGTGGCACAGAAGGTGCAGGCGACATTGCAGCCGGCCTGGCTGGATACGCACACGACGTGGCCGCGGGAGGTCTGCACGGGCGTCGCGACGGCCTCGGTGGCCGGTCCCGGATCCCCGAGGGTGAAGGAGAGGCTCTCCACCTGGTTGCCGTCGGCGAGCCGCCATACCGTCTTGATGCTTCCGTCGCTGCTGTGCGCCTGCCTGGCCGGTGTGACGAGGGCGGCGGCGGGCTGGGTGAGGTCGATCGACATGACGGAGTCCTCCGTAGGTGGGTGTGGGGTGGTCTTCGTGGTTCTTGGGTGGTGAGCGGCGGCAGGAGGGGGTGCGTTGCCCGACAGGCGCTACGGCGTCGCTTCCAGCGACGCGGCCATGGCCCGCAGCCCGGGTTCGGGGTTGGACACTGCCTCTGCGCGCAGAGACTGCCGCGCTGCCGCCACCAGCTGTTCCGGCGTCGTGCGGGCGAGGGCCGCACTCAGGTGACCGACGAGGTCACGGGCCTGGTCCGTCAGCGCGGTGTCGTCGAGCGGGCGCGGCTGGGGCCGGTAGCCGTCGGTGAGCCGACGCAGCAGCTCCCTGTAGAGGTGCTGCCCGCCTATGTCCCGTACGGTGAGGGACAGATGGGCCGAGAGGCCGTGTGAACCGACCGCGCTGTGGGCGAAGCCTCTCGGGATGTACAGGACGTCGCCGGGGTGGAGGGTCGGAGTCAGCAGCGCGGGGCCGGGTTCGGCGACCGGGCCGGGGTGCCAGTGCCCGTCGGCCGGTCCGGTGTGCAGCTGCCAGTCCTTGCTGCCGTTGACCTGGAGCACGAAGACGTCGGCGTCGTCACGGTGGACCCTGAGGCCCTGTCGGCCGGGCGGGGTGACGAAGAAGAACGCCTCTGCCTTACGGCCGAGTTGGTGGCCGAGGCGGGTCGTGAGGGCGGTGGTGGCGGGGTGCCACTGTTCGACGCAGCGCAGTAGCAGGGTGGCCCCCTTGGCGATCTGCTCGCGTATCTTCCCGCCGTCCGCGAACCCTTGGTGCACGGTGTGGTTGACGGTGCGGGCCGTGCAGTAGGCGTCTTGCGCGATGGTCCGGTCCGTGTGGGCCATCTCGATGTACGGGACGCGCAGTGATCCGTCCCGCAGGGCCTGGTCCACGTCGTCGAGAGTGAGGGGCGAGGCCAAGCCGTCCGCGGGGTGGAACACTCCCGGGCGGGTCCGCCAGTACGCGGACATGAACTCCGGTACGTCGCCGACCCATGGCTCCAGTGCGGCCTGTCCGGTCACGGTTTCACTTGTCTGCACGGTCTTCACATCCTTGTTTCCTTCTGGAAGGTGGGCAGCGGAGCGGTCAGAACAGGAAGTCGCTGCCGGTGCGCCGCGAGCGGACCGCCTGGAGCCGCAGCCCGAGCACCGCGACCGCTCCCCAGGCCACTCCGACCAGCGCTTCGGCGGCCGCCGCGGTGAGCACGGGGCCCTCGCCCGCGTGCAGGGCGCGCAACGCCGCGATCCCGTGCGCCAGCGGCAGGAGACCGCCGAGCGTCGCGCGCAGGCCGTCACCGGGCAGGGGGGCCAGCACTCCAGAGAGCGCGAGCACCAGGTAGGAGGCGAGGTTGGTGAGGAAGACGTCCGCCCGTCGGCCCACCGCGAGCACCGCGACAGCCAGCCCGAAGCCGCCGCTGGTGAGCGCCATCAGCGCATAGAGGGGAAGTGCGGCGCCCAGTCCGGTCAGCAGGCCGTACTCGCCGGTGAGCAGCGCCACCACGGGCACCGCCACCAGCGTCGCGGCCAGGCCTTCGACCAGGTACACCAGCCAGCGGGCGCCTACCAGACCGGCCAGCGGCAGGTCTGTCATGCGTAGGCGGTACAGGGTTCCCTGCACACGCTCGTTGATCAGTACGTCGGGGGCCTTGACCACGGTGGCGGTGACGGCGCCGAAGGCCGAGGCTCCGATACCGGCGGTCAGCGCCCCGCAGGAGCCGCCCGCCGCGCCGCCGAGCACGGTGAGGAAGACGGCCTGCAGCACGGTGCGCGGCAGCACGGCAGCACACAGCACGGCCGGCGGATACTCGATCCCGTACTCGCGCAGCCCCATGCGGGCGGTGCGCAGCAGCGCACGCGCGACGCCCCGGCGCCCCACGGTCTCAGAAGATCTCAAGGGTGCCCTCCTTGCGGGCTCGGTTCAGGACCCGTACGAAGGCGAGGCGGGCGGCGAGGGTGTAGCAGGCGCCCGTCGCCAGCAGCCCGTACCAGGCCGTGGGGGCGACGGAGCCGGAATCCGATGCCGCGTTCGCCATGAGTTCGTGCGCCCAGTGCAGGCTGAGCGCCACGGACAGCGGGCGCAGCCACGGCGGCAGGGACGTGAGGGGCACGAGCAGGCCGCCGAGCAGGAAGACCGGGTAGACGAGCACCTCGGCGATGCGGATCGCGGAGCGGGTCAGCAGGAACAGGCAGGAGACCAGGAAGCCGAGTGGCAGCGTGGTGACCAGGCCGAGCAGCAGAGCCGCAGTGAACAGGCCCGGCCGCGCCACGGTGAGGGGATGTCCTTCGACGCCGGCGGTGAGCACGACGGAGGCGCCGGTGACGCAAACGGACAGCACGACGGCCGCTGTGGCCTTGCCGGTCAGGACCGGTCCGAGACCTCCGGGCCGGGAGCAGACGGCGGGCAGGGTGCCGGACCAGAATTCCCGCCGCAGCACCATCCCGGCCTGCCACAGCGTGACGGTCCACACCGCGAGCAGTCCGCTGCCCAGGACGACCGTCTCGGGCGCGACACCGCCCGCCCGGTGCGCGGCCAGGGTGATGGTGACGTAGGTGGCGGGCTGAACGGCGGCGCCGATCAGGACGGACAGCCATGCGGTGCCGCGCAGTTGGAGCCGGAAGGCCGCCCAGGCGATGAGGGGCGAGGTGGTCATGATCCGCTCGCCGTCCCGGCGGCCACGGCCGGGAGCCGCTGCGCCCCCGTCTCGTCCGCCAGCTCGTTGAAGACCTGCTGGAGGCTGGACGGGGTGACCCGGACCTCGGAAATCTGCCCTTCCGGCCAGGAGGCGGCCAGTTCGCGCAAGGAGTCGGGCGTCCAGGTGCGGACGTGCAGGGTCATCGTCCAACCCGACGCCGTCGGCTCGATCCGTTCCACCCAGGTCTGGCCGTCCGGGTCGCGGTGGCTCGGCGCGGCGGGTGGCCGGCCGCGCCCGTGCAGCGTCACCACGGCGGCGGTCTCGGCCCGCTCCAGCAGCCGGGGCAGGGGCAGGTCGTGCAGGACGCGGCCATGGTGCAGGACCACGACGCGCTCCGCGAGCTGGTCGATGTCGTTCAGGTCGTGGCTGGTCAGCAGGATCGCGGTGCCTTCGTCCCGCATGTGGGCCACCGCGGTACGGATGTTCTGCGCCTCGGCCGGGTCAAGACCCACGGTGGGCTCGTCGAGCAGGAGCAGGTCGGGGCGGGTGACCATGCCGATGGCGAGGTGCAGCCGCTGGCGCATGCCCTTGGAATACGTCTCCACGGGCCGGTCCGCCGCCTTGGTGAGCCCGACCGCCGCCAGAGCAGCGGCCGAGCGCCGCGCAAGTTCGCGGCCGCGCACCCCGGTGAGCAGGGCGAAGAACTCCAGGTTGTCGTGGGCGGACAGCCGCAGATACAAGCCGCGGTCCCCGCCGAGCACCACCGCGAGCCGCCGTTGGGCTGCCCTCGGGTCGCGAACCGCGTCGTGACCGCACACGTGGACGCTGCCGGTGGTGGGGGTCAGCAGGGTGGCGATGATCTTCAGTAGGGTGGTCTTGCCGGCCCCGTTCAAGCCGAGCAGCCCGACCAGTTCTCCGGGGCGGACGGCCAGGTCCACCCCGTCGAGGGCGCGCAAGGGGCCACCGCGCCGGGTGCGGAAGGTCCGGGTGACGTTGCGCACCTCAAGTGCGGCGCCGTCCGCGGCAGGGGGCCGCACCTGAGGTGCGGAACGCGTGGTGGTCATGTCGGGTGCTCCTCGTGGGGTCGTCAGGCTGCCGCGAACAGGGAGAACCGGCTGCTCGCGCGGCGGGCGTCCCGGACCAGCGCGGTGACCTCGGCCGGGCCCTCGTCCAGCTCGGGCGCGTCCAGGCGGCGCAGCAGATGGCCGTAGTAGTCGCGGACCACGCCGACCTGGTCCGCGTCCCGGCCCTCGGTCAGGCCGGCCCAGACGTGGTCACGGAAGTAGAAGCGGGCATCGACCACGGCCTGCAGCCGGTTGAGGTCCGCCTTGTCGACGCCCTCGCAGACGGTGGGCAGCCCCACCGGCGAGGCGAGCCCGTACTTCTCGACGTTGGGGACCAGGCGCAGCATCCGGCCTCGGCGCACCACCTCGTCGCCGTACCGCCCGGCTTTCTTGGCCCGCACGAATTCCACAGTGGCCGGGTCGGGGGACAGGATGGTGCAGCTCATCGCGTACAGCGGCAGGGCCAGGAACTCGTTCATCTCCTGGGTGATCCGCTCCACGGTGTGCGCGGGGGCGCCGATGATGAAGCCCGTGACGCAGTTGACGCCGGCGTCGGCGAGCGCGGTGATGGCGGCGCGGTTCTGCTCGACCGTCACCTGCTTGTTGTAATAGTCCAGGATGGACTGGTCCATGGATTCCAGGCCGACGAAGGCGCGTCGGCAGCCGGCCGCCGCCATGTCGCGGGCGCGCTGCGGGGTCATTCCGTCCACGCGCAGATAGCAGAACCAGGGCAGGGCCAACTCCGCCATGACGTCGATCAGCTCGTCGAACTGCGGGTGCTGGGTGAGGTCGTCGTCGTGGAACTCGACGCTGTCACAGCCCGTCGTACGGACCAGGTGGGCGAGATCCTGGCGGATGAGTTCGATGGGCCGGGCCACGGTGCGCCCGTGAATGAGATAGGTCGAGCAGAACGTGCAGCGCCCCCGGCAGCTCTGCGTGCAGATGTACAGCTGCGGGCGCTCCCCCAGCATGCGGGTGAAGTTCGTCGCGTACACCGGTGAGTCGGTGACCTGCGGCGGCAGCAGGTCGTACGCGAAGGCCGGGCCGGTCATCTCCCGCAGCGACCGGTCGAAGCAGGGCGGGGCGACGATCTGCTCGTCCTCGGTGCGGTAGTGCAGGCCCCGGGTACCCGCGCCGTTGTCGAAGTCCTGGGTGCCGAAGGTGGCCAGCACGTGCAGGAGCGCCGGGGCGCCCTCGCCGCGGACGGTCATGTGGACGTTGTCGATGTCCGGCGCCACCGAGGCGTGCGCGCCCCCCACCATGATCAGGTACCGGTCCGGGGCGAAGGAGCCGAGAAAGTTCTCCAGACGGTCGATGGTTCCGGTGTACGAGCTGGCCGCGATCACCGGCCGCGCGCAGCCGTCGAGCCAGCCGGTGATGGCGTCGCGGAAGGCCACCTCGTGCGGGAAGGCGTCTTCGTCGAAGTACTGGATCTCGGCGGGCGGGATGCGGCGCTCCTCGGCCGCGTCGCGGACGGCCTGGGCGAGGTTGAGCAGCCCCAGCGCCGGAAAGTGGGCCTTGAAGAAGGACTCCTCCAGGCCCCGGCTCAGTCCCACGGAGCGGAAGCTGCGGTGGATCAGCGCGAGCCGGGTGCCGGCCGAGGGGTCCGACGAGAAGTGGCCGCCGTCCAGGAGCGTTTCAAGCGGGTACATGGTCACCTTCCAGAGGGTGTGCCGAGGGACGCGGGGCCTTGGGCGCCGCGCGGGGGCAGCGTGAAGGCGGCGCGGACCTCGCCCGTCGGGCCGTTGGGGCCGGGCAGGGGCGAGGCGCAGACGTTTTCGACTTCGGACAGACGGGCGGCGAGGCCCGGGGACGCCGGGAGCAGGTGGCGGAGCACGGCCGCGACGGCCGGGCCCACGGCCCTTTTGGTGCCGTCCTCCACCGAGAGGGCCAGGGTGGAGCCGTCGGGGAGCGCGAGGCACTGCACCGCCTCGGCTCCAGCCTTGGCCAGCAGGCCCGGCACCGCGGTCATCAGACGCGTGTCGAAGCCGTCTTCTCCCGAGACGAAGTAGGGGTGGGCACGCATCGCGGCGGCCACCCGGTGGGCCGGTGTGCCGGGCCGCGCGGTGGCGACACGCTGGAAGCCACGGGCCAGGCCGAGGAGGGTGAACGCGAGCACGGGCGCCCCGCACCCATCCACCCCCGTGTGCGTGGCGTGTTCCCCGGTCAGCGCCTCCAGCCCCGTGCGCACCCGCTGCTGCACGGGATGATCGGGATGCAGGTAGCCGTCGGTGGGCCAGCCCTCGGCCACGCACAGGGCGAGCATCGCGGCGTGCTGGCCGGAGCAGTTCATCAGGACCGGCCGGGCATGGCCGCCGGACCTGAGGTAGGGCTCGGGCGGCCACGGCAGCGCGGCGGGCGTGGCGAGCGCGGACTCGTCGAGCCCGGCCGAGGCCAGGATGTGCCGCACCGCGGCGATGTGCCGGGGCTGGCCGGTGTGGCTGCCCGCCGCGACCGCCAGGGTCTCGCCGTGGAGCGGGTCGCCGGGGTGCAGCAGGGCGACGGCCTGGAGGGGCTTGGCGGACGACCGGGGGAACATGGGGCGTCGCGGGTCGCCGAGTTGGTGGGCGACCCGTCCGCCGGGCGCCAGCACGACGAGCGTTCCCCGGTGGCGGGATTCACCGAAGCCGCCGCGGACGGCCTCGGCGATGACCGGAGGGACGGGGGCGGCGTTCACGGTGCGGGCACCTCCGCAAGGTGGGGTCCGGCCGGGCGCGAGTCGGGTCCGAACAGCAACGCGAGAGCGTTCTCGTGCAGCAACGCCCCCTGGGAGAGCCCGAGTTCGGTGATGGTGGCCAGGAAGTGGACGAGGGAGCGGTGGGCGTCCGCGCCGAGGACCCGGCCGCCCTCCCGGTGTTCCAGGTGCCAGGGCGAGTCCAGCGAGAACATCAGGCGGCCCGCACTGGCGGACAGGAGCCGGGCGAGGTGCCGGTCGGTCGCGCCGGCCGGGGCCGGGCCGCCCAGGGCACGTTCGCGCAGCGCCTCCCACGGGCCGAGGTCGGCGAAGACGCCGGGGGCGCGCAGGACTGCGGGCAGCGCGGGGTCCAGGTACCCGGCGTGGGCGACGCAGACCCGTACGCCGGCCGCCTGCGCGCGGGGCAGGACGTGGGTGCGCAGGTCGGCGAGGTCGCCCATGCGTCCCCGCGGCGCGCAGTGCACCACCACCGGGATGTCCCACTCGGCCGCCAGATCGAGGTAGCCGAGCCGGACATGGGCCTCGGGCGAGCGCAGATGGGCCGCCGGATGCCATTTGAGGGCGAAGACCTCGTCGCGCCGGTCCGCGTACTCGGCCGCGAACCGCTCGGCGCCGCGGAACGGGTCGCACAGCAGCGCCGCCAGCGGGACGGCCTCGCCCGCCGGGTCCGCGGCCCGGTGCTCCGCGCAGGCGTCGAGCACCTCGTGATTGCGGCGGCGGATGCCGCGCACCACGGTGATCGGGTCGAGCGGGGTGCCCTCGGGCTTGAAGTAGCGGTAGTACGGCATCGGCAGGGCCAGGGCCGCGACACGGCCCCGACCGCCCAGCACCCTGTTCCGCAGAGCGATGAGACGGTCCGTCAATTCTCGTACGGACTGCTGGTAGACGTGCCGGTCGGCGGGGCCGTGCTGGATGAGCTCGCTGCCGATGTGCTCGTGCGGGGTGACGAGGCAGGTGTCCGTGCGCAGCAGGGCCGAGAGGCGGGCGCGCGGGGTGGCGGATGCGGGTGGGGCCGTCAGATCAGACACGGGAGCTCCACGACGGTGGTCATGCCGAGGGACGGCTGCTGGACGAGCGGGCCGGGGCCGTCCACGGGCAGCACATGGTCCAACTCCTTTGTGATAGCTGCTATTTGACGGCGGGCCAGGACGGATCCCAGGCAGTAGTGGCCGCCCCGCCCGAAGGACAGATGGCGCTCCGGGGCGGGCCGGTGGATGTCGAAGCGGTCCGGGTCGGCGAAGACCGCGGGGTCGCGGTTGGCCGCCACCAGGACCAGCACCACTCGCTGCCCCCGCTCGATGCGCCGCCCGGCCACGGTCAGGTCGTCGAGTGCGGTGCGCGGGGCGTAGTGGAAGGGGGAGCCGAACCGCAGGATCTCCTCGACGGCCCGAGCGCGGGCGACCGCGCCTGTGTGCACCGCGCGGCGTTGTTCGCGGTCGCCGAAGAGGTGGCTCAGACCGGCGGCCGTCGCAGCGGCCACCGGTTCGATGCCACCGGTGAGGATCTGCGCGTACACGGCGGCCGCCTCGGTGCCGGACAGCTCGCCCCGGACGTGGGGCCCGGCCAGGGCCTGGGCGACGGGGCCGTCCGCGTCCGCGAGGGCCCGCCCGGCGACGTAGTCGGTGAGGAGGGCCGCGGCGTCCGCCGCGGCGCGTGCGGCGGCCGTCTCGATGCCGGGCCGGCTCAGGTAGTGGACCAGCGCGTCCGACCAGCCGAGCACGGCGTCGCGGTCCGCGTCCCTGATACCGAGCACGCGGCACACGACGTCCAGGGCGAACGGTCTGATCACCTCGGCGAGCAGGTCGTGCCGGCCAGGGCCGAGCGCACCGGCGTGCCGACGGGCGGCTTCCGCGACGACGCCGTCCAGGGCGCCCAGCGCGCGCGGGGTGAATCGGGGGGCGACGAGCTTGCGCAGGCGGGCCTGGAACGGCGGGTCGGAGAAGACCAGCCACTGGGCGAGGAACTCCTCGATGGCGAACACCTCCGCGTCCGCGACCGGGTCGAGACGGGCCAGCTGCGCCTGCTTGGAGCGGGCCCCGAGCCTGGCGTCGAGCAGCAGCCGGGCCACCAGGTCGTACGAGGTCACGTACCAGGCCTGGGCGGGCTCGTTCCACTGCACCGGGCCCGTGGCGCGCAGCCAGGCGTAGAAGGGGTGCGGGTCCACGGCCGTGTACGGGTCGAGCAGGTGCTCGGGACACCAGGCGGCGGGGCGCTGGGGGGTGAGGGGTGCGGCGCTCACGGACATGGCGGCTTTTCTCCGGGACTCCGAGGGGACGGGCGAGAGGCAGGAGGTGTCCGTCAGGGGGCGAGGGAGATCCCGTTGAGGCGCGGCGCGAGCTGCATCTCCCGGATGTCGGACTGGCCGAGCACCCACATCAGCCAGCGCTCCACGCCGAGGCCGAAACCGGAGGTCAGCATCGGACGGGCCTGCTTCATCCGCAGGTACCAGTCGTACGAGGCGGCGTCGACGCCGTGGTGACGCAGGGCCCCGCGGGCCGCGGTGGCGTCGATGTGCCGTTCGCCGGCGCCCACCACCTCGCCGATCCCGAACAGCAGGTCGGCGTTGCGCGCCCGGCTGCGGCTCTCGTCCTCGTACGCCTGGTAGAAGGGCACGGACAGGTGGTCGTAGTGGGTGACCCACAGCACCGGCGCCACCTCGGCCATGAGCCGCAGTTCGCCGTGGCGGGTCAGCGTGCGCCAGCCGCCCTCGTGCCGCACCGAAGCCGGGTCGTCGCCGAGGACGCGCACCGCCTCGTCGAAGGTGATGCGGGGGAACTCCTCCAGCGCGGCCATGTGCTCAAGGTGTCCGGTGTCTCCGGCGTTGTGGAGCACTTCCTCGGCGTGCTGGTCGAGGACGGCGGCGGACAGGGCCCGCACGTACGCCTCGACGGTGTGCATGACCTCGTCGAGCCCGCCGGGCAGTTCGGCCTCGCTGTGGAAGAACTGGTTGAGGTGGGTGGAGTCGCTGTCCTCGCCCCGGAAACTGGGCATCAGATACCAGGCGCCCGACGGGCTGAGCCGGCATCCGTACTCCAGCATGAACTGCATCGAGTCGGCCAGGTAGGTGGGCCGCCCGAACAGGTCGACCTGCACCGGCAGGGAGTCGCTGCCCAGGCCCATCGGGCTGGAGATGGTGTCCGTGGTGATGGGCAGGTGCATGGCCCGCACCCCGCGCTCGGCCCAGAACTGGGTGCTGACCACGGTCACCAGGTTCTGCAGCTCTGCGATGGCACGGTGCAGCGGGCTGTCGAGGATGGCGAGGAAGCGGTCGGGGGCGGGACGCCAGCCCGCATGCGTGAAGGTGGTGGCGGTCTGCATGAAGAAGAACCTCCGATGGGAACGGGATGGTGGGGCAGGAAACTTGGGGTTAGGTGGGCGGCGGGCGGCTGACGTCCATGAGCCGCGCATGCCGTACGGCGTCGACGCGCAGCCGCACCAGCGCCCGCACCGCCCGCGCGGACTGCGCGCACAGCGGCACCGCAAGCAGGGCAAGGGCCAGGACCTCGTGCGGGGTCGGGGCATCCCGCCGGGACCGGGCGGCCGCGAGGTCGAGGGCGACGACGGCGAGCGGGGCCGCCCGGGTCGCACGGCGGGAAAGGGCCGTGGCGGACTGTTCCGCCGCGGTGTGCTCCCGCGCCGAGTGCAGCAGTGGCGCGACGCGGCCGCGCCACCGCGCCACCAGGTCCTGCTGGGTGGCGCGGAAACGCTGGGGCCCCTGCGCCTGTGCCTGTTCCAGGGCGGCCAGGAGATCGGCGGTGAGGCTGCGGGACTGCTCCTGTGCGAGCAGCCGCTCGCGGCGCGCTGTCCCGGCCCGGTGTTCGGCCGTGGCGACCAGCGCCGTGTGCAGCGCCCAGACCAGGGCCGTCGCCGCGCCGGTGCGGGGACGGTGCCGCAGGGCCGAGGTGAGCGCGGCGGCCGTGTATCCGGCGGCGCCCAGCGCCCACGGCAGGGCCAGGCGGCGCAGGGTGCGGTCCTCGCCCGCGGTGCGCCAGCGGGCCAGCAGGTCGCTGTCGCCGCGGTGCACGAAGTAGTCGGTGTCCGCTGCCGCCAGGGTGTGGCGGAAGTCGTCGGCCGCCCGGTAGGTGCCGGCCGCGTGCGCCGCACGCGTGCCCGGCCCGTGCGGGCCGTCCCAGGCCGCCGCGAGGAGGGCCGCGGCACCTGCCTGTGCGACGGCACGGGCCGAGGGGTGCCGGGACAGCCGCGTGGCGCCGGCGAGGACCAGCAGACCGGGGGCGAGGACGGCGAGGGTGTCGGCGGTGAGGGGGGCGAGAGGACGCGGTCCGCCGGGCGCCCGCAGCGAGCGGGTGCGCCGGGCGCGCGCCTCGGGAGCCGTCTTGCCGGGAAGGGGCTGGAAGACCAGGGCCACGCCGCTGAGCTGGGCGGCGAGCTGGGGCCAGGGCATGCGGCGGCGCCCTACGCTCGGGTCGAGCACCACCGCGTCACCGCGCCGGGCCGACACCGAGTCGAGCACCACGTAATGCCCGACCTCCAGATGGAGGATGGTGGCCCTGGGCAGCCGGGGCGGCCGCTGCCCGTCGAGCGGGATGCGCACGCCCCGGGCGTCCAGGCCCAACTCTCGTGCCTGGTCTAGCAGTTGGCGTGCGGTCCACCGGCGGGTGGCCAGTTCCCGGGTGCGCAGGGCATCCGGCACGTGCCTCAGGTGGTGGCCGCACACCATCAGCAAGCAGGCGACGCCGCAGCCATGCAGCGTGACTTGGGGCTCGAAGGGGATGCGGCGGGTCCCTGGCCTTGGCATCGCGGGCTTCCTTCCCGGCCGGAGGGCCGGTATGTGCCGAGTGGGGCGGTGCGTAGGCAGGCCGCCCCACTGCGGCCGGTCAGACGTGTCAGATGGTCTCGGCGAGCATCGCGCTGCCGATGACGTTCTCCAGGTCCTCGTCGGCGATGGCCTCGAGCACCTCGTCGACGATGGCGTCGATGTTCTGGATGTTCTCCATGGCTTTCTCCTTTTGACGGGGAAGCCGTGTCGGCTTCCCGTGCGGGGGTCCGGTGCGGACGGGTGTCCGTGCCGGGGGCCGGGCTCCTCGTTCCGTACGGAACGAGGGCCCGTCCGGTCCGCCGAAGCGGCCCGGAAACCTGTGCGCCTGAAGGCAGGCACGCCGTTTCAGCGCAAGGCGAACGGGGCGACGGCCGAGCTGTCGCCGGTCACCTCGATGCGCAGCTCGCACTCGGAGCGCGCCACCATCTCGCGCAGTTCCGGGGACGAGCCCAGTGCGGCGGCCCGGATGTGCGCGGTCGTGGCCTCGGCGGCCTCGGGCAGCAGCCGGGGCGGGAAGGCGAGCGCGGCCCGCACCGTCAACCGGTGCGGAGCACGGCCGGCGCCCGCGCGCGCCTCGCAGGAAGCCAGCGGGATCGTGCCGGCCGTCCGCTGCCAGCGGGCCGGTGCCACGAGAGAGGCGCGGGCGAGTCCGGGCAGGCGCTCCAGGGCCTCGCGCATCGGGTACGGCCGGTAGGCGAGCCGTTCGCCCTCAGGCGTGGGCAGGGTGGGCAGCAGTGCGGCACGCCCGAGGAGGGCCACCGACAGCTCCCCGTCATCGCAGTCCGAGGGCACCGCCTCGACGATGTCCCCGGTGTCGTACCGGATCAGCGGCTGCGCCTGCGAGAACGGGTAGAGCTCGGTGAGCACCAGCCGGCCGACGCCCGAACGCACCGGGCGGCCGCCGCCAAGCGGAATGACTTCGGGTACGACCACGGCGTCGAAGTGGAAGAAGGAGCAGCGCTCGCACCGTGTCGCGCCGCCGGTGACCTCCGAGAGGCTGTAGCGGTGCACCACCCGCCCGGCCGGTGGCAGCATCCCGGCCAGCAGGTCCTGCTGGCCCCGCGTCAGAAAGTCCGCGACGCTCACGATCCGCCGCAGCCGCTCGCGCACCGCACCGTCCGTCTCGTCCATGACCGCCGCGAGCAGCAGCAAGTCGTAGGGCGAGCCGCTGAGTTCGTGCTCGCGGTCCACCGCGAGGCCGGGGAAAAGACCGGGGTGGGCGAGGAGGGCGAGGGAGCGCTCCACTTCCCGCTCGGTCAGCAGGCTCAGCGACACCGTGCGGTGGGCCCCGGTGCGTGCGCCCAGCACGCCGCCGTGGTGGCGTGCCGACAGCGTCGTGAAATGCACGAGTGGACGGCTCTCCCCCTTGCGGTCACGCGCCTTCTGGCTGAGCTTGGCCCGGAACGCGTCCAGTGCCGCGATCTCCTGCGCACTGCGGAACCTGCGCACCGGCCGGCCGGTCGTCGTGCCCGTGCTGTGCAGCATCAGGTCGGCGGACCGGCCCGGATGCAGCATCTGCTCGGCGTGCTCGGCCACCTCGGCACGGCTGAGCACCGGAAGCGCGGCGAGGTCACCCGTGGTGGTGACGCGGGGGGCTGCGGGACCGTCCCAGGACCGGCGGTAGAAGGGGATGCCGTCGGCGTGCGCGATGGTCATGGGCAGGAGCCTGTCCCGCAGCACCGACTTCGGGCTTCGCGACTCCCGGAGTTCCCGGCTCACTTCGTGCATGTCCCCTCCTCTGCTTTCTTCGGTCCTGTTGGCTTCGTCGACGTTCCGCGGTGCTCCTGCCGCCCCGGCTCCTGCGAGGAGGTTGGCCGTCGCGGCCTCATGGAGGACGATTCCGCACCGGACGTCCTGGCGACAGCCACGAGATCTCGCTTCACGAGGTCACGCTCCCGGAACTCCGTTTCACGAGAACCCGGTTCCCAGTGCGGTCACCGCACGGCCCTCGGCGACCTGCCACACACCGAGTCCGGGCACGCCCGCGTCCACGGCCGGGCCGTGCTCCGCCACGGCGAAGGCCCGCCCCAGCGGGGTGGCCCCGGTGAAGGCACGTTCCTGGCGCAGGGCGCGCCGCGTCTGCTCGACCATGGAGTCGGTCAGGCCGTACCGGGGTGCGGCGCATACCGCCCGCAGCGCGTCGAGCAGCGCCCCTGCCCGCTCTCCCGGCCGCCAGCACACCACGTCGACCAGGTGCGCGGCGTTGCGGAGCGTCGTGCGTCCCAGGATCGGCACACCGGCCTCGTGTCCGGCCTGGACGAACGGTCCGGGGTCGGCCGGCAGGGCGTCCGCGTCCGGGTCTTCGCTGTGCCGGGGGCGTACGAGGGTGAGGGCGATCAGCCCGTCCAGTCCGGGGACGCGGAGCGGGGGCCCGCAGGACACGGGTGGGTCAGGCGCCGGCTTCGCTGCTGTGGCGGCGAGTCGGGTGTTGACGGTGTCCGCCACCCGGGCCAGCGCCGACGGCGGCCCGGCCACCGACAGGACGGCGTTGGCCGGCCGATAGGCGCGGCCGACCAGGGTCGTGAGGTGTGCGGCGGTCACGGCGGCGACGGTGTCGGGGGTGGTACGGGCGATGGCGTCCATGCCCGGCTCGCCGCACGCGGCGGACGCGAACAAGGGTCCGGCGCGCAGCAGGGGGTTGAGGTCCATGCGGCGGGTCTCCATCAGCACGGCCTGCCGCTCGGCCTCCAGGAGGCCGGGCGCGGGGGCGGCGTTGCCGTCGTCCAGGACTGACAAGAGGCGCCGGACCAGGTCGGCGGTGGCCTCGGGAGAACTCACTGCCTGGAAGTGGGTGGCGGCGATGTCGGTCTGGGCGAAGACCGGGATGGCAGCCCGGTGCGCCGCTGGGCCCGCCGCCACCCGCAGGTGTTCGACGAGGTGGGCGGTGCCGGCGGGCTCCGGGGCGTCGTCACGGGAGCCGCAGCGCACGGTCAGGCACGCGCCCACCGAGTGGGCGCCGGGCAGGGGAGTCAGGCGCACGGTGAGGTCGTTGACCGTCGTGCCCTGGCAGGGGTCGGGCGGGAGAGTCATCGCGGTCATGCCGCCTCCAGCAGTCGTTCCAGTGCGGCGAGTTGCCGCGTGTTCGGCGAGCCGACCACTGCGAGGGCGAGCCGCTCACCCGTCGTGCCGAGGGCGGGTGCGGGACCCGGCTGGGCGATGGCGTGGGCGAGATCGGCCAGCAGGGGCTGACCGAGCGCGGCGCGGCGCGCCTCCTCGGCCGGACCGAACGGGTCGTCCAGTGCGGCGAGCAGCTTGGCTCGGCAGCGGGCACGTGCGGCGGACAGCTCCGTTTCGGGGACTGGCGCCGTCACCGTCTCGCGCAGAGTGGCCAGCAGGGTGCGCGCGGCTTCCACGGTGTCTTCGACCTGTACGTACGCGGTGGCGCCCAGGCTGTGGTGGCCACCGCGGGACCAGTGGCCGGGCGAGAATCCGTAGGCCAGTGAGCGTTCTTGGCGCAGGGCCCGGTGCAGTCGTCCCTCCGCGCCGGTGCCGAGCGCTTCGACCAGGACTTCCAGGGCTCCGCGTGGTGGACGGGTCACGGGAATCCTCACGCCGATCCGGGCCACCCCGTGCTGGCCCGGTACCACCCGCACACCGCCCTGCCATGGCGGGCGGTGGTGCTGGTCCTGTGCGATGGCGGGCCGCCCGGCGGGCGGGGTGGCCGTGGTGCTCAGGGCCCGCTCCAGCTCGTCCAGGACCAGTTCGGGCGTCAGGCGGGCGAGGGTGGCCGTGTCGCCCATCGGATCGGGGTCGCTGGTGCCCCAGGCGGCCTGGTCCCAGGCCCGGCTGAGGCGACGCAGCGGATCGTCGGAGCGGCGGGCGGCCATCTCCTGCGCCTTTGTACGGAGTTCGGTGATCAGGTCGGCGTCCGGGAGGCGTGGCGAGACGGTCAGGGTCTGGGGCAGGGCCTGGGCTGCGGCGGCGGCATCGCCGTCGGCCGACCAGTAGAAGAAGGTCGAGCGGTGGGCGTCCAGGCGATGGCGGGTGCGGAAGCCCCGGTCGGCTGCGAGCCGGGCGGCGGGTGAGCAGCGGGGGTCGGCCAGTACCCGGGCGACCAGGGCGCCGAGTCCCCGCTGATGGGCCGGTTCGTCGTCGTGGCCGCGGTGCAGGTCGACGGTGGCCACCGCGGGGGCGCTCACGCCGCGCTCCCGGCGGTGGTCACCGGGGCCGGGGTGGCACTGGTGGGGCGAGGCGCGGTCCCGCGCTCGTGGCGGCGGGCCAACACGGCTGCGGGCACGGCGGCCGCCGTGGCGGCGAAGCCGCCGAAGACGAGGACGCTGGTGGTGTTCCCGTGCTGGGTGAGCGCGGCGCCGACGCCGAAGGCGGTCAGCTGCCAGAAGGTGTTCCAGGTGCGGCGGGTGGCGAGCACCCGGCCGCGCATGCTGTCGGCGGGGCGTTGCTGGCACAGCAGGACGGGGCCCAGTCCGTAGACGAAACAATGAGCGCTGATCAGGAACCCGGCAAGCGCCACGCCCGCGTCGCCGGTGGGGCGGACGGTGAGCACCGAAGCGATGACGGCCACCGGGAGGGTGGCTGCGGCGCCGGTCAGGAGCAGAGCGGCCGGGGAGATGCTCCGGCGCAGTCGGCCGAGGAGCAGCGTCACCGCGATCCAGCCGATGCCTCCGCCCATGCCGAACATGCCCGAGGCCTGGGCGCCGTGACGGCGGGCCAGTTCGAGCGCCAGCAGCTCACTCGCCGCACCGAAGAAGAGGTAGACGGCTCCTTCTGACAGCACCGCGCAGCGCAGCACCGGGTCGGCGACCAGGGCCCGTACTCCTTGCGCGATGGCCTTGAGCGGGTGCGCCGGCACGTCGGCGGCGGGGGCGGCGGGGCGGACGGGGAGCATGCAGGCGGCCGCGACGACGAAGGTGGCGGCGTTGACGAGCAGGACGGTCTGGATGCCGCTGGCGGCCAGCAGCGCCGTGCCGGCCACCGGGCCGAGGACCATGGCGGCTCCGGTGGCCGCGTCGAGGAGCGAGTTCGCGGCGAGCAGCCGCCCCGGGGGGAAGGCGTCCGGCAGGACGCTGGTGAGCGCCGGAACCCGCACGGCGGCCAGGACTTGAAGAAGGGTCAGCAGCACCAGGAGCGGCCCGATGTGCCGACCGGGTACGGCCAGTGCCATCGCGGCGGCCACGGCGGCGGCCAGCAGATCGGTGACCACTACGGTGCAGCGCCGGTCGAAGCGGTCCGCCACCACGCCCGCGAACGGCGACACCACCAGCTTGGGCAATGAAAAGACGGCGAACGCGGCAAGGCCGGCCAGCGCGGAGCCGGTGGTCTGCTGGATCCACAAGGGCAGCGCGAGGAACTGGACGTAGCCACCGAGCGCGGACAGCGCGCGCCCCGCCCACAACGTCCAGAAGACGTGCCCGAGCGGTTCGCGCCGTCGGCCGGTGGTGGAGGTCTTCGCTGTCATATCGCCGTTCCCTCCTGGTGAGGTGTGCCGAGCGCGGCAAGGGCGCGCTGCGCCTTGGTCGTGCGGTCGCGGGGGCGTCCGAGCCAGGCGTCGACCTCGTGGGCGAGGCGGTCCAGGGCGCGCAGCGCGGCCGGCGCCGAGGAGTTGACCTCGATCTCGACAAAGACGCCGCCCCGCACGGGCGCGACGCCCGGCTCGGGCGCACGGAAGGTCACGAGGTCGAGACTGTAGGCGACTTCGACGCCGTCGGCGGTGCGGCCCAGGTGCTTGTGGCGGCGCTGGGTCGCGGTGCCGACCGCCCGCAGCGGGCCTTCGGCGAGCCGGCTGCCGCGCAGGTGGGCCACGGGCAGCAGGCTCGGGTCGTTGAGGGCGCCGGGGACCTCGGCGGGGGTGAGCCGTTGGGAGACTTCGAGCCCGTCGCGCCAGCCGCGCCAGTGGACGGCCTGCTTGAGGGTGAGCCAGCACACCGACGAGGCCGCGCCCGTGTTGACGACGACGGACAGGGAGTGGCCCGCGCGGATGAGACGGTGCCGCTGGTCGTCGACATACAGGGACGACTGGACGAAGACGAGGGGGCGGCGCACGGGAGTGAGCAGGCTCAGTGGCCCCGAGTCGAAGAAGGCGTGGGGACCGGTGGACGCGGAGCGGGCCGACACACCGGCTGCGGTGTCGCCGTCCGCTTGCTCCAGGGCCCACTTGCATTCGTGTTCGACGCCCACGGTGGTGGCCGGGAAGGGGATTCGGCTCGCCCTGCCAGGGGCGTTGCCCGGCAGGGTGAGGGACGGGGCGGTCGGCATGGGCAGGCTCCCGGAGAAAGAGGAAGGCAGCCCGCGCCGTGGCCGGTGCGGTCATCGCCTGTGGCGCTACGGGGCGGGCACGGTGAACACGTCGATGTCCGCGTCGTCGGTGATGCCAAGGGTGCGGCGGACGACGGAGCGGACGACCGCGCCGCACTGCGGGGGCGGGCGGAAGTGGCCGGATTTGAGGTTGGCGACGGCCATGGGGATCTCGGGACTGCCGAGCAGTACCAGCTCGCCGGCCGCGCGTACCCGCAGCCGGTCGGGCACCAGCATGGGGTGTACCACGCGTGCGCCCTCGACCGGCCGGTCGAGGGCCCTCCCGAAGACCAGCTCGGCCAGTGTGAACGGCTCGGGCCAGACAACGAGCCGGTCCCAGTCGTCCACGACGTACACGTAGGGGGAACTCGGCGTCATGAGGGCGTACGCCTCCGGTGCCGAGCCGATCACGCGGGCGGCGTTGTCCATCGCAGCCAGCGCGGGGCGGTACACGCGGTCGAAGACGCCACGGTCGTAGCCGATCAACGGAGGGTCGACGCAGAGGAGTTGGTGGCGTCCGGGGCCGGCGTCCCGCATCCCTCCGCTGTCGTATCTGTCCTGGATGTCGCGGGCCAGTTCACGGATACGGAGGGCCAGGGCGGGGTGCTGGTCGCAGTCGTGCATCTGGGAGACGACCGACCGCAGGGACACCAGTTCTTCATAGAGGAGGAAGACGACCGCCTGGGACGCGGGCCCGAAGCGGGCACCGGCCGTGGCGCGGATCTGTGCGAAGCGGGCGATAAGAGGGTGCTCCGCCACCCCCGGTGCCGAAAGAGACACAGCTGGCTCCTGTGGGGCCCGGGGGCCGGCACCCAGCGTGCCGGCCCCGACGGACAGCGCTGATTCAGTCGCTGATGAAGCGGCTGATTAGCCGAGCTCGCCGTGCTCACCCGGAGAAGACAGCGCCTGCGTCATCGACAGCGCCTCGGCACCCGCCTCGGTGGCGTCGATGGCACGCAGGTCCTCGACGATCGTCTCGACACGCAGCAGCTCGTTCGCGGTAACGCCGTTCATGGTGTTCTCCTAGTGTGTGTTTCGTTCGCCTGCGGTGTTTTCCGCCGACAAGAAGAACTCTGCCGAACCGCCGTCCAGCCGCCCAGCCACGTGTTTCCGGGCGGCGCCCTCCCGCTCACGGGCCCTCGTGACCGCCTGCGCGGGTTCCGGTACCGGCACGGGCCACTCCCGTCCCCAGGGGCGGGTGGCAGTTCCGCCCCGCGCGAAGGATCGCCCAAGGGGCGGGGAGCAGCCCGTGCCGTCCGGCGCTCACAGGGATGTCGTGGGAAGAAAGCCGAGCTGTGCCGCGAGCACAGCCAGCTGGGTGCGGTTGGCCGCACCGGTCTTCTTGCGCAGCTGACGCAGGTACGTGTCGACGGTGTGCGGGCTGATGCCCAGCTGGCGCGCGATACTCCAGTAGGTCTCGCCCCCCGAGAGCAGGACGAGCACCTGCTGCTCCCGGGGAGTGAAGGCGGACGCCGTGAGGGTGTCGGTCATGACGGGCTCCTGGTTCTTGAGTGGTTCGCGGTGTGGAAGCGGCCGGGGCTGGGCGGGGCTCAGCCGCCCCAGGAGGTGTCTTTGCACCTGATCGGGATGCCTGCGGGGTGCGGGCAGATCGACTCGGCGGTGTCCGCCGCCCGGAGGGTTGTGGCGGGGTTCGCGACCGGGTGCGCCTGGGTCGCCACGGCCGGGGCCGCGGAGCAGACGGCGGTGAACACCGCAGCCAGTACGAGTCGTATGGGTAAAGACGGTCGCGCCATGCTGGTCTCCTGTTCCTCCGGAATCTGCGTTCCGGGACTGTCAGTTGCGAACAGGCATCAGGCTGTCCCGTCCCCCGGACGCGGCGCGATGGTTTGGGCCCCTCAGCAAAGTACCTGGCAGCAAGGCGACAGGCGACATAGGGGACGTTCATCGCAACTTTGCTTCAATCGGCGGTCCGCAGCGGCGAGGAATCCGGCGCCGTCGCCCGGGCGCGATGCGCACCGGAGTCAGTGCCAGACCCGGGTGACGGGGTCGGCCTGCGGATCGTCGCCGCGCGCCGATGTGCTCTGCGTCCCCCGCTCCCTATCCTGATGGCCTGGACCATAAGGCTCGCTTGGAGGGCCTGACAGATCGGCAAAGGTACAAGGCATTGGGAATGAACGACGCGCTGGACAACGCGCAGGAGTTGCAGGACTCCGACATAGCCGTCTACCGCTGGGTCCTTGAGCACGGGACCGGTGACGTGGATGCCGTTGCCGAGGCCACCGGGGTCAGCCGCCAGGACGCCGCCGCCGGTGTCGAGCGCCTGCTGCGGGTCCGCCTGCTGCAGGGCAGCCCGGACGACCCGTCCACGATCTTCGCGGTGGCGCCCGAGACAGCGGCGGCCCAGCTCACCGCGCCCGTGGAGGCCCAGATCCGCCGGCGGCAGCAGCAACTCTCCGGGATCCGGGAGGAACTGCACCGCTTCGCCCCCTCCTACCACCGGCATCGTTCGACTTCCGGGGCACTGGAGGTCCTGGACAATGTCCAGGTCGTGCGCGACGCCCTCAACCAGGCGTCCGAACGCTGCCGCACCGAGATCATGGCCAGCCAGCCCGGCGGCGGCTCCCGGGTCTCCGAGGCGATGGAAGAAGCCCTCGTCCGTGACCAGGCAATGCTGCAGCGCGGCATCCAGCTGCGCACTCTCTACCACCACACCGCCCGCTTCAACGGGCCCAGCCAGGCCTATGTCGCCGCGGCCTCGGCCCTGGGCGGGCACTACCGCACCGCGCACCAACTGTTCGGCCGACTGATCGTCTTCGACCGGGAGCTCGCCTTCATCCCCGTCCAGGACGGTAGCTGGGGCGCCGTCGTGATCCGGGAACCGTCAACCGTGGCCTACCTGTGCGAAATCTTCGAGCAGACCTGGGACCAGGCCACCCCATTCACCGCCGCCGTCGGACAACAGCTCGAAACGGTCTCCCGGGAGATCCACGAGACGATCGTCCGGCTGCTTGCCGCCGGCCTGAAGGACGAAGCCATCGCTCGCCGACTGGGCATGTCGCTGCGCACCGCCCGCCGTCACATCGCCGACATCATGGAGCAGTTGGGCGCCGAAAGCCGGTTCCAGGCCGGTGTCCGCGCAGCGGCACAAGGGCTGCTGGACGCCCAGGTGCCGGACGGACCGCTCACCGCTCCCTGAAGATCCCTGTGGCTCGCGTCAGCCGCGTCGGGCTCCCGGGCCGTGCGAGGCCGCGCTGGAGCCCCCCTCTCCGTGGAGCCGACCGGCGGAGGGCCATGGGTGAAGAGGCGCGTGGGAACGGTTTTTCGGGACTGTTCCGGCGGCCCGAGGTGGGAAATGCTCGCGGGACGGACATCGTGGTGCCCAGGGTCTGGAATATGAACGGACCGCACGGGGGCACCGCACGCACAGGGGGACCCCATGGACAGCACGCCATCGGCAAACGGAGCGGCTCCGCCCTACGTAATGGAAATGGCGCAGTTTCTCGCCGTGCACCACGGCCAGGGCCCCGGCATCCTGTGGCCCGAGCACGGACATCCGGCCCACGACGGACCGGACGCCACAACCGTCCTTGAGGCGGAGACCCGTGACCTGGAACACCTGACAGGCCTGCCAGTGGCCGTCGAGCGCTACCAGGCGGCCGACGAAGGCACCCGGTTACTGTCTGCGGGATCGTCCGAGCATCTTCTGGTGCACCAGGCTTCAGGGGCTGGGTCCTGGCGGCTGCGTGCCGGAGCCGGAACGGCGGCGGAACAATTCTTCTCCTGCCGCCTGCGGTCCGGTGAAATGCTCTATATCCCGCCCGACTGGGCCTGGCACGCCGACCTCACCCCGAGTACGCAGCTGCTCCTGACCCGGCTCGGCCCGCCCACCGCTCACACCGGTGAAGCAAAGGCCGACCTCCCCACGTCACCGTCGGATCGTCAGCCGTCCCAGGACGTATCTCCACGCCCCTGGTGACTCGCCCGCTACCCGGCCCCATCCGCCCTGATATACCCATTCCAAGTGATCAATCCTGGTATGCCCGCCACCATCTTGCGGTCAGGCAGCTTGGTGAAGGGAGCACCACCTCGCACAGCGCAACTCACCAGGGCAACGTTGGCACTGCACAACGCACTCCAATACGACCGTCATGAAGAGACGGTCGTTCCGATCCGGGGGGATCCCATGCTCAAGCGTCTTGCCCTGGCCACCGCCGCCGCCATGGCCACCGTGCTCGTTCCGCTGACCACAACAGCCTCGGCCGACGGCGTCGACTGCCGCCCCACCGGCGGCGGCACCATCATGATGGCCACCCAGACGGCCTCCTTCCATCTGAACGACCCCAACCACCGGGCGAAGTGCCAGACAGACACCTCCTGGGGCGGCTGAACCCGCCTCGCGCGCCAACGGGCTCAGAGGCAACCAGGTGGGGAGGCCCGAGATGGTACTGCCAACTTATAGTGCTGGATTTGCAGTTGAGATGCTCCGGCACTGAGGGGTTTGCATCCTGACGCGGCCGCGAGGTGAAGGGTGAGGACGGCCTTGACGACCGCGGTGATGCGGTTGGTGCTGCAGCGCAGCTTGCGCAGGAGGCGCCA
>NZ_JBIWHT010000051.1:0-22464 GCF_044764265.1 Streptomyces sp. NPDC094147
GCCTCAAGACCCGCACCACCTACGACGAAGCGACCGCCTGGTCACACCACGCCCAACCCCATCCCGCTTGACATGAAACGTCATGGGATGTCTGACCCCGTACTTCCGGCCCTACACCAACACCGACGTCATCGGCTGCAAACTCGGCGGCGCCATCAAGAACCTCATCGCGCTCGCCGTCGGCCTGGCCGACGGCATGGGACTCGGCGACAACGCCACCGCCCTCCTCATGACCCGCGGCCTCGCCGAAACCGGCCGCCTTGGCGTCGTCCTCGGAGCCGCCCCCTCACCTTCTCTGGCCTCGCCGGCGTCGGCGACCTCATCACCACCTGCTCCTCGCCACTGTCCCGCAACCGTACTTTGGCGAACACCTCGGCCAAGGCATGACCGTGGGCGAGGCGATCATCGCCACGAAGCAGACAGCAGAGGGTGTCAAGTCGTCCGCGGCGCTGCTGGCCCTTGCACATCGGCATCAGGTGGAAATGCCGATCACCGAGGTCGTCGTTGACGTCATCCAGGGACGTACCAGTGTCATCGCGGCAGCTGACCGCCTGATGGCTCGCGCGCCTAAACCCGAACGCTACGACTCCTGAGCTGCCAGTAGGCAGGAATCCCGACGTCAGCAAGGGGATGTTGGCGCTGGACTGTCGCAAAGGTTCCCTGAGGGGGCTCGCATCGGGCCGGGGAGGCTGCCGTGAAGGATTGGCAGCGGTGCGAGCCCGGCGAGAAGGCTCTCGGCGAACAGGGCCGTGACGTTGTACTTCACCTGCGCCCTTGCGGTGGTCTGGGAGGATGACGGCGGCGGCCGACCCTACTAACGGTGGGGTCGGCCGCTGCCTTCGTTGTTGGCCGTGCTGTCACGGCCGTTGCTGCGTCAGGCCAGGTGGTCGAAGGCGCCGGCCTTCGCGCCGGCCAGTAGGGCCGCGATCTCGCTGCGGGTGTAGACGAGAGGGGTCTGCTCGGGCCGCTTGGAGTCCCGCAGGGCGACCAGGTCGCCGATCACGCCGAACTCGACGCAGTTATCGTTTCCGCCGCTGAACGGGCTCTTCTCCCAGGTGACGCCGGAGAAGTCCAGCTCGGCGAGGTCGGCCTTGGTGTTGCTCACCTACACAGCTCCTTGATCATGGTTGTGATACGGCTGCGGGTCTCGGGTGGGCCCGAGGGCAGTGGCCCGCAGGTGGTCGAAAACCTCGGTGTAGCGCCCCACATCGTCCGATCCCTCGAAGTACACCGAGTGACTCGGTCTGGCCGGATCCAAGGAAGAAGCTTCCGCCGAGGCCGACTGTCCTGGATCCGTACAAGCATGTGATCGACTTGCGGGGGCGCTCAGGTCCCCACATGCGGGGAGCCGCTTGATGTACCGGGGCAGGTCGCTGCGGACATCAGGACTCGGGGAGCGGTCGGCGGACACTGGCCCGAAACGTCGGGCTGGTGCCATCGCCAACCGGCAGGCACGCGACGTTGCCGGCCGGGCATCAAGGGAGGGGCGCCCGATGCCGACGCTGCGGCCTTGCGCTTCGGGGGAACTGGAGCGCAGGGCCGCAGCGAGTCGGCTACCTCAGGTGCCAGTCCGTCCAGGCACCGGTGTTGGGGTCGCGTTCGCGGTAGTACGGCTTTCCGTCTGTGCCGCGGACCCGGACCACCGCGCCCATGCCCTGGGACTCATCGAGCACCACCTCGAGGCCGGAGGTGGCCTGGCCGCCGAAGGGCCGCCAGCCGACGAAGCTGCCGTCCGGCCGGGACCAGCGCGTCCAGACCTGGCGGTCGGAGCCGATCACCCACATCTGCTTGACGCCGTTGGAGTAGACGTACCACTCCTCGCCGTAGTCACAGTCGTACGAGCCGCCCATGACGGGGTGGTGACACAACTCGTTGCGGGGAATGGGAGCGGCGGCCCGCTCGGCTTGCGTCAGCCGGGCGATGGCCGGCTTGGCTGCCTTGCCCGTCACGGGTGCTCCCGACTGCATTACGACATTGGGGATGTTGAAGGGCAGGACCCACAACTCGTCCCCCTTGGCGAGTACCCGGCGTCGGGCCAGCCATGAGGCCCAGTCGAGGCCGGCGAGCCAGTTGTCGTCGCCGTCGATGTAGCGGACGGAGTACTTCCAGGTGTCGGCCGGGTACAGAGTGCTGTAGTTCGCACCCTCGTACGTCGTGCGCAGCGGGAACTCGTCGCACTCCTGGCCCGCTGTGTGGCCGAGTTTGCGGCAGGCGTTGGTCCGGATCCGCTCGTTCTCCTTGTAGTAGGTGAGGGAGGTGTTGCCGTCGGCGCTCTTCTGGAGCCGTGTCAGGGGCTTCGGCGTCGGCTTGGTGTCCAGGGCGCCGGGAATCCGTACTCCGGGGAAGCTCCCGAACGGCTGGGTGGCGGTGGGGTGTTCGGTGGCGTCGAAGAGATGCTTCGCGTACTGAGGGAAGTCCTTGTAGTCGACGTACCAGACCAGCCGCGTGTTGTTCCACACGCAGCCGCCGGAGCCGGGCTGGTAGAACGCCCTGTCGCAGCGCAGTGGCTCGGAGAATTTGATCGAGGCACCCCATTCGCCGACGATCGACACGTCGAAACCGTGGAACGACACCCCGTCGGACGCGAGGAATCCCTTCGCTCGGCTGTCCTTGGCTGGATCGGTCGCTTTGCTGTGTCCCATGTCGAACTTGGCGAACGCGTCGTCCGCACCGGGCACCCTCTGCCACTCGGCGACGGGCCGAGACTCGCGGTCAGGGTGCCCTTTGCAGCTCGCGTTGCCGGAGCCGGTACACGCCAGGGTGACGGTGAGGTCGGCCTCTTGCAGGCGGCCGTAGTTCTCCGCCGGATTGCCGCTCACGTTCGTGAATGACCACTGGTCGAGCATGAGGTGGATGGAGGCCTTGCGGTCCTTGCGGTGTGAGTCCTGAAGGACTGTCACCCGGAAGTTCGCATAGGCGACTTCGGTCCCGTCGACCATGTAGGAGTACTTGGTCCGCAGGACGGTGCAGAGCGAGTAGCGGCTGGTGCGGATGACCTGCCCGTCGTAGGTGCCAGGGCCCGGATCGGCGTCCTTGCGGCACTCGCCGACCGTCCAGGGATTGTCCTCGTCGCGCTCGATCGGTCCCTCGTCGGCCGGTGCCACCACGCCGGGGGAGCGGAGCACGCTCGACTTCAGCTCGGTGACCGGCACGGACAGCACTTGGCCGCCCGTGTGGGTATGGGCTTGGGCGGACGGGGCGGTGGCGGCCAGGGTCGTTGCTGCGGTGGCGAAGGCCATCAGGCCGATGAGCGTGCCGCGCAGCCGACGCGCTGTGTGTAATCGTCTCGTCAACTCGGTTCCCCCATCGGAATCGCGTGCCGCCGGACACGGCGCAGCGTCCCGCAACACGCAAGGTGTTGTCGCGTACATGACTTATGTGCCCGTGCACGCTACTGCCGGACTGTGATCGACAGCGGGTCTCTTTTCGGCCTATCGAAACGCCTCTCTCTCCGGCTCTTCCCCGCCGCACCGAGGGGCCCGCGCTCGGGGCCGAAAGGGCGGCAGCCCGGACAGCAGGGTCGGTCAGAGGTGGGACGGACCCGTTCAGGTACGCCGCACTGCCAGCACCTGGTGGTCGGTGTCGTCGGAGGCACTGATGCCGAGCTTGCTGAAGATGCTCGCCGAGTGCTTGCCGACAGACATCTCGCTGACGAACAGCCGCGCGCACGCATGATCCGCTCAACGGCCCGGCGTACCGGGGGCGTCCACGGGGTGCCCGCCACGATTGCCCGCCCGTGGTGGACGACCCAGTGCCCGGACGGCCGCTTCACGCGGGCCGCCAGGGAGGGATCAGTGGATCTCCCGCACGCAGGTCTCGGGGATCTGGCCGCCACGCACCAGGTACCAATCACTGCCCCCGTGGCCGCACTCGTGGTAAAGCGGCTGGCCGTCGGTGGTGCGATTGAACGTGGACAGGCAGCTCTCCAGCCGGTCGCCGCGGTGGACGTAGTGGTCCACCGGGTCCGACGTCGTGGCGCTGTTCGCATCGCGGGCCGGGCGCCGCACCGCGACCGTGGCGCCCGTCACCTCGAGTGTGGTGCACTTGGCCGCCGTTGGTGCGGCGGGAGCGGCGGTGGCGGGAGCGGTGAGGGCCGCGCTGAGCGCCGCGCCGGCGAGGACGATGCCGAGCAGATTCTTCATGATCGGCCCAACCCGGCGGCGGTGGGTGGCGGACACGGCTCCTGCTCCGTTGCCACTCCCACGGGTGAGGACCGGGGCGCACGACGAGACTCTGGGACCCGACACTGGGCCTTCGGGGCCAGTTGTCGTTCCTCACCGGCGAGGCCGGAGACGACGGTCGCCGTTGCGAGGGGTCAGCCGGCGCGAATCTGTTTCCAGTCTGTCGATCCTGTGGAGAATCGACGGCATGACCAGTTCGCGTGAGACGCAGTTTTGGATCGGGCAAGCTGCCCGCGGCAAGCAAGCACTCCCGCCTGACGCGGGTGTGCGTGCGTACGTGAGTCAGCTCAAGAGCGCCCTGCGGGAGATCGAGGTCCGTAAGCTGGGGCCAGAAGCGGCTGCCCAGAAGTTGGGTCCGCTCGGTCTCCGGTCCACCGAGGATCGGTTCGTCCTGTTCATCGACGCCGAGGAGCTGCTCGCTCGACACCCGGGAAACGACGAAGTGCGGATGCTCCTGGCGGCAGTGCAGCAGCGTGGCCCGGCGGTGGATGTCGTGCTCTCCAGTCCTTGGGCCAGCCACTGAGCCAGAGGGTTCGGTAACCGGTTCTGCCATCCGCGACGGCAAGCCCCTCTCCGGGCAATGGCTGAACTCCGAACTCCAGCCGGGGGGTTGCTGTGACGTGTGCTGGTTGTGCTCGATTTCCGGGGGGGGGACGGTCACGGGCAGTACCGACCGGATGGGGAGAGATCACGGCGTTCGCGACACTGGCGAGACAGATGGTGGCGCCGCGCGCTGGCGGCCGGGGTGAGCGTGACCATGAGTGGCTGGCGGCGATTCTCGCTGCCAGTACTGGCTTCGAGCTGATGATGCCGGCTTTGTGCGCGGTGCTGTACTCGAAGTTGTGGCACGACCACCGGGTGCTCGCGTACATCGTGGTGGCCGGGGTCTGCCTCGTACCCACGTACGCCGTGTACTTCGCCGCGCGGCCGCTGATCGCGCGCTACGGCCTCAGGGTGTGGCAGTGCGCGCTCGTCGGTGTCCTGCTCGCGACAGTGGCGTGGGAGGGACCGAAAGCGGCCGCCTACGTGTGGCCCTCGGTTTCGGACCGCTATGAGCGGGAGCTCGGCGGCGCGGGGCAGTGCTTGTACTACTCGCCGTACCGGCTGGACCGGGCGGTGACCATGTTCGAGCGTGACAAGGCGCTGATGGTCGTCGAGCCGCTCGCGAAGGGCGCACCGGCGCTGCGGCTGATCAATGCGCGGACCGGCGGGATGCGGGCCCTGGCGCCGGCGGACCGGCAGTCGAAGGAGATCCTCGCCGCGTACGGATGCTGACGGCGAACCGGCACGGCCGCGAAGGTGAGCGCATGCGGCTGCCTGGCTCCGAGTCCCCGGGGATTTGACCTGGTTGACGATATTCGACGCCAGACTGAACGACGTGGCCTGACGGAGAACGCCTCGGGGCCGTACGGGATTGCCGGTGGCCACCGCCCTGCTGCGGACCGATTCGGCTAGGAGCGGCAGGGGGGACTCCGACGACACCGCGACCCGGGCAGCCGCCCCGGCCAGCGTCTTGTTGGCCAAGCCCAGCCGGACGGTCTGCTCGCGGACCACCAGGGGGAAGTGGCACAGCCGGGTCGCCGCGACTCCGACCGGAACCGCGACGTAGCCGCCGGTGGCCAGCACTACCGTGCATGAACAGATGCCTCGGAGCCCGCCGGCCCCTGCTCCTGCCCCCAAGAAAGCGGCAGAGGCTGGTCCGGCGACGGCCCCTCGTCAGGCAGGCCCGCCCCGCCGGGGCGGGCCTGGGTTAGAACTGCTTCCGCATTCGAGCAGGGAAGCGACTGGCGCAATCGGCGCAGTGCATGCGGTATCGCCTGATCAGGCGCCGCCGGATCAGGCGCCATCCGCGCGCTGCCGCGTAGACCGAGTTGAGCTCGGTGGCTCCGCAGGCGGCGCACTCGGGCTGGCTCATGTTGGCATTCCTCTCGACGGTCCGGCCATTCACAATCATGGAAGATTCGGAAGGTATGAACCCCTCCTATCAGCTGCTATTCAGTGCCCGGATCCGGTCCATTCCCCGGGTGACGTGTCTCCGAGGCCGGACGGGCAGGGGGCGGTGAACTCCACATGCACCTGCTCGTCACTCCTCCGTGCTGGCCACCGGACGGTGTGCTGGCCTGCCTGGGAATCAACAACCCTATGAGAGCTGTTGGGCCGGAGAGACCCGGTGCGCCGCCAGCAGGTGAGCACTCGCCAGAGCGGGCCGGGGCGCCTTGGCTTCGGTTCGGCGGGTTGCCCGCGAGGTGGGCGGCGTGCGAGCGGCCGGTCAGCCGACACGCGGTCACGATGCCGAGCAACTCCCTCAACTCCTCGACCAGCGGGGCGAGATGGGATCCGGATAGTCCTGCGGTCCGTGCTCTCGTGATCGGCTTGGGACGCGGGGACTTCATCGTGAGGCGCTGGGCCGTCACCGTTGTCGCTGGGCACGCAGGCGGGAGCGGGTATCCGGGCAGACGCGGTTACAGCGCGGGCAGCGGGTCGGTGTGGTCGTCGACGCCGAGGAGGAGCACGTGATGTCCGACGGCCTCGGTGATGCCGTCGGTGACCTTCTCGACGTCGAGGCGCAGCCGGAGGCGTCCGGCGCCTTCGCCGTTGGCTGCGAGGTCGTGTTCCAGTTCGTCGTCGAGGCGGTCCAGGGCAGCCTCGGCCGCGGCGTAGTCGGCCAGGCCGAGGGCGAGGAGCTGGCGGGTGATGGTGTCGCGGAGCTGGTAGCTGGGCATCAGGGATCGTCCTCCGGCGTCGGGTGATCAGGTGGTGGGGTCGGCGGTCCTGCGTGCCGCGCTCACGGCCCGCGACCACACGTCGGGGCTGCCTCCGTGCTCGCGGGCGAGGGAGGCGGCGAGCCCGCGGATGTCGCCGCGCTCGCGCAGGGCGGCCAGGGCGATGGCCGACCTGCGGTCGGCTTCCGAGCGGGGCGGCGTGGCCGCGGGGCGGTGCTCGAGGGCGTTGCGTACGACGTACTCCCAGGACCGCTGCGGCCCGCCGTACTGCACGCTGAGCTCCGCGGCCAGCCCCGGGTGGTAGCCGTCGCGGTCGATCGCCTCGGCGGCGTACTGCTCGGCGAGTTGCGTGGCCGTGAGCGGCTCATCGTCGGCGTGGGCGCTCAACTGGGCCGCGAGAGCCTCCTCGAGGGCGGAAGGGCGGCCGACGGCCGCGTTGTCCTGGGGCCCGGGACGGCGGCCGGCCTTGCCGAGCTTGTCCCCGGTGCGCTTCTTGTCGAAGTCCTGCAGGTCGCCGACGCGGAAGCCGGGGATCATGCGGCCGGTCGGGCCCTCGACCGGCTCAGCGAGGGGCTTGGGGAAGTAGTCGGGGTTGTCCCTCAGGTACTTGCGGATCGCCGAGGGTCCGCTGAAGCCCAGCCACTTGGCGGCCGTGTTGATGGAGACGGCGTCCTCCGGGTCGGTCCTGTACAGCTCGGGGTCGGCCTTGAGGACCTTGTTCGCCTTCTCCTGCTGGAACCAGGTGTAGAAGGCGCGGAACTGCTGCTCGTCGTAGAAGTCGGTCCCGTCGATCCGTTCCTTCTCCGGATGGCGGTGCTCCTCCGGCTGCTCGTCTCGCACCTTGTACCAGCGGGCCGCGGTGCCGACGCTGGCGCCGGTGAACTCACGGATCCAGTCGCGGTTGACCACGGCACGGTCGCCGACGACGCGGCGCTGCGGGTTCAGAGCATTAGACATTGCACTCTCCGGTTCGAGCCACGGCCCTATACTGAGGGCCTGCTCCTCTTGGTCCTCCGGCGCTCACGCGCCGGTGGGCGAGTCGAGTTGGTGAAGGTGGCCGGCGGGACGTTCGGCCGGGGTTGCCGCCCTGGGGCGACACCCTCGCGAGAGGGTGCCTTCCGCCGCCCACCGCTTTCACCGCTACTTTCGTGTAATCAATATGACGCTCTTGATGGCTGGGTGTCAACTCGCCAGCGGACACCCCGCCACGAGTACGTCCCCACTCCCGTTTGAAGCGCTGCACCTGCTTGCTCTCGACGTGAAAGGGCGCGGTGACCAGCTGCTCCTCCAGCAGCTCCGACTGCCTGCGCCGCATCCACGTCCGTACCCGCCCGTAGCGCTCGTCGACCTCGACGGGGTAGCCGTGCCGCTCCGAGAATGTGCGCAGCCTCCGGCCCAGAGCGGACGCGCGGCCCACGGGGACCCGCTCCACCGAGCGCAGCGGCCGCCCCCCGGCGTGTGGATCCGCCTTCGAGGCCGGCAGGATGCGCCGTACGTGGTACAGCGCCCACGGGCAGGTGAGTTCCTCCTCGAAGGCGGCGAAGACGGGCCGGTCGGCGGCCCGGCCGGGGTCGGACTGCTCCAGCAGGCTTCGGCGGCCGAACAGTTTCGCCTGCGGGCTGAGGCTGACCGAGGTGTACTCCAGGCGCAGCGCCCGTCCGGCGATGTCCGGATAGACGCGCATCCGGTCCAGGTGGTCGGCCATAGCACCCATCGAGACCGGGAAAGCAGAAGCTGCAGTAACTCTTCTCCCACCGCACGCCGAACCGCTCGTGCAACAACGCTTCGCACCGCTCGCCCTCCCCAGTCGATCAAGGGATACACGCCCTGGCGCAGCGGGTTCTTGCTCGCCGCCTTGTCCCGGAGGCTGCGGTCGGCCTCGTCGGCGTTGAACCCCATCACCTGCCGAAATGGCCGGTCGCCTATCTCCTGGGTGATCAGCGCGTCGCCGACCTCGCCCTTCGCGTGCAGGCTGCAGAGCCGAATGCCGCCCTGCTGGGGAGAGAGCCGTTGGTCTCGCACTCATCCCACAGCGCCCAGGGTCCGCGCTCGATGATCCGCTCTGGCTGGCGTGAGTCGTCCATGACCGTGATCGCCAACGAGCGGCTGGCCCGGGCGACTGAACGAGCCAGACACGATGCTCGCGGAGGAGCGGCACGTACCGATATCGACGTGGGCGCGGGTGGTCGGCCACTCGTCCCCGGTGAGCTGATGCAGCACCATGGTGGTCCTCTCGGGGCGGTGAGCTGGTGATTGGGGCCGGTCCGGGGTTGCCGCCCCGGACCGGCGGTGGGGCGAAGTATGGAGCGACGCCGAGGTCGCGGTGGGAGCGAGCTGGCGCTCGCGCGGTTGGTGACGGCGTCAGGTATCCGTGCTGGGCGGGTCGCTGCGGTCCCAGGGCCCGAGGACGCCACGCGGCTCAGCCGCTCCCTGGCGGCGTTCGCGGCGCGCGGCCAGCAGCAGATCGAGGATCCTCCGGCCCTTGGTCTCGGCCTGGTGGCGCAGAGCGGCGGGGATCTGGTCGGGGAGCCTGACGGTCTTCGCCCGCAGGTCGATCTCCAGCGTGACGGTGCGGACCAGTGTGCTCGCCTGACGCTGCCCGGCATACAGCTCCAGGCGGGCCTCGATGCGGTGGTCGACGGGGGTGAGCTGTACGTACTCGTTGCCCCAGGAACGGTTCTCCGTGTCGGGGGAGAGCCGCACCCGGGCGGGAACGGTGCGCCCGGTGGGGACTTCGTGGTCGTTGAGCGGGGCGGTCGGATTCCTCTCCCGGCGCGTGACGTGCTGGTGGAACGGGTACCAGCCGGGCCCGTAGAAGACGGATGAGGCGTCCAGGACGTATCCCCACTCTCCGAGTTCCAGCTTCAGCCCGTACGTGTACGGCCTGTCCTCGGGGGCGACGTAGAGGTCCAGGGCAGCAGCGATTTCCGGGGTGCTGGAGGTGGTGGTTGACGTGGGCGGGTCGGCGGGGAAGAAGCGCGTGTGGGTGTTGCCCAACTCGTCCGGGATGTGCGCGCCCTCGGACACCACCTTCCGGACCAGGAGGGGGACGGCGCAGCCTTGGCGCGTGACGCGCAGGGCGACGGCCGAGCCCTCGACGTAGATCAGCTCCTGGAAGTCCCAGTCCGTCTGCGCGGCCTGCAGTTCGTGTTCGACCTCACGCAGGGCGCGGGAGACACGTCGGCCCAGAGGGTCTTCTGGGTCGGGGCGACGGGTCCTGGGCAGGATGAGGGCGGCGTCGGGGTGGTACTGGTCGGAGACGACCTGCCACGGCCCGGGCGGCAGCAGGGCGGCCACTTCGTCGGCGAGCTGCTCGGTGCCGGTCAGTTCGCTCAGGACGGCGGCGGTGAGGCGGGCGGTGGACGGTGCGTCCCAGGGTCCCTCCAGGATGAGGCTGGTCCCGCTGGCCGGGCTGCCCAGGGTGACGCTGAGCCGCTTGCCGTTCAGCCAGGCCTCCGCGGGCCCGAACCGCACGAACAGCCCCGGCTCGCCGGGCCGTTGGAAGGAGGTGCCGGTGGTGAGCAGGCGGGCAACGGCCTGCGGGGACGGGTGCGCGTCGCGGGCGTCGGGCAGGGCGGGGGCGTAGCGGGTGACCGCGTCGAGGACGCGTGCCAGGGCGGGCGTCGGGGTGACCGGGCTGAAGCGCGCGATGCAGATCCGGGCGGGGCCGGTGGGCGACGGCGCGGCCAGCGCGGCCCGCACCGGTCCGTGCAGCTCGCGGGTGCGCAGGGTCAGCCGGTAGCCGCCGGGCAGGTCGGCGCTGGTGCGGTCCCGACCGTGCAGGGTGTGCTCGATGACGGTGTCGAAGATGGCGAAGGTCGGCGAGGCGGGCTCGAACTCGTACATGGCGCAGGCCTCCACGGGCGGCGGTGAGCGGTGCTGGTCAGCGGGTGATGCGGGCCCGGGCCTTCTCGGCCTGGGCGTGGACGGCGTCGGCGTGGGCTGCGGCGCGGACCTTGTCGGCCCAGTCGGCTGCGCGCTGCGCCAGGTTGGCCAGGCGAACGAAGGCGGCGTCCTGGTGGCGGCGGGCCCGGTCCATGAGCCGGGCGTGCTCGGCGGCCAGTTCCTCGGCGGTGTACGCGGCGATCGCCTCGGCGCCGTGGCGGCGGGTGACGCGGCCGAAGGGGCAGGCGCCGTCCTCCTGCTCGATGACGGCGAGGTCGGCGGCGGGCCAGCCGGTCTCCTCCTGGCGCGGGCCGAGCTGGATGTCGAGCACGCACACCGCGTCCCGGTCGTGCAGGCCGTTGCCCTGATAGCGGCGGTGCGGTCGGGGCACCGGGCCGCCCGACTGGCGTTCGGTGTGTGCACGCCAGAGTTCGGGGGAGGGGTCCTCCTCGTCCCGGTGGAGGCGGTGGAGGTAGGCGACCAGCGCGGGCAGTTGCCAGGCGGCGGAGCCGAAGGGCGCGGCCGGCATCGCGAGCCCGGCCCGGGCGATGAGTCCCGTGTGGTTGCTGACGTCGGCCTGGGCGACGAACAGGCCGGTGGTGAAGCGGAGTTCGGAGCGGAGCATGGCGAAGCCTTCCGGGCGGGCGGCACGCAGAGAGAGGAGGGAGAGGGGCCCGGGCCGGACCGAGTGGTCCGGCCCGAGCCGCGGGTCAGGACGCGTCCTCGGAGTCCTCGACGCTCGCGCCGTCCGGGGAGTCCTCGGTGTCCTCGTCGGCCGGGTCCGGCTCGTGCTCCTGGTAGGGCTCGTCTGCGACCACGGCCTGCTCGACGCGGGAGAGCGGGTAGCCGATCTCGGCGAGGAACGCCAGCCACGTGCGGGCGTCCGAGCGGATCTCGTGCAGCTCGTACACGGAGGACTGCGCGCTGCGGTCGGTGCGCCAGGTCCGGGCCTCGGTCATCCGCTTCTCGAAGGTCGCGGCCAGCACCGCGAAGTTGAGCAGGGTGAGCTTGGCCGGGGTCGCCGTCCTGGCGCGCTCGGCAAGGGTGCTGTAGCCGGTCAGCTCCTTGATGAGGTTGTGGCGGCCGACGTCTCCTGCCCACTGGGCCACCGGCTTGGGGCAGTTCAGGAGCTGCTCGGTGATGAACGCGGCGAGCGGCTTCGGCGCGCTTTTGCGGGCGATCAGGTCCTTGAGCCACGCCTGCCGGGCCTTTTCGGCGGCGTGGTAGGCCTTGTTGCCCGCCTTGACGTACTCGCGCGACGGTGCCGACGGCTTGGCCTCTCCCGTCGCCTCGGCGTGCTGTACGTCTCCCTCGCCGTCCGTCTCCGGGGCGTCTTCCTGGGGCAGCCGGTGGCCGAAGTGGTCCGGGTCGGTGCAGAAGTAGTCCACCTCGCCGGGTTCGCTGGGGTTCTCGGCCCAGGTCGCCACGTGGCCCGGGCATCCGGCGTGGGCCTCGGCGGTCATCGGCTCGCCGTCCGGGCCGTCAAGCCCGGCGAGCGGCTCGGCGGTCGGCGCAAGGGTGTCGGAGTCCTCGGCCAGCCGTACCCCGGCCTCCTGCAACTGCGGGCGCACCGTGGCGCGGGCCTGCTGCTCGGCGCGGTCGTCGCGCTCCCACTGCACCTGGAACTCGAAGCGGCCCTTGCGATAGGCCTCCAATAGCCGGTCCACGGCGTCGCCGTCGTCGTCGAACTCGCCCAGCACGCCGAGCACTTCGAGATCGAGGTCATACGTCCCGGCCTCGGCGAGGACCGAACGGGTCCGCTCGCCGACCGTCTTGGCGGTCTTGACCGCGCGGGAGACCTGGGTACGGGTCCGGCCGGTGAGTTCGGCGACCCTCGCCTGCTTCATGCCCTCGCCGACCGCTCCGAACAGGGCGTCGGCCTGCTCCAGCTCGGTCAGCCCCCGGCGGTAGGCGTCGTCGTTCTCGATGAGCTGGTCGATGAAGTCCTCGCCCGCCTCGCGCAGCGAGGGATCGAGCACGTACGCGGGGACCTCGACCACGTCCTGCTCCGCCTCGGTCTTCTGGGTGGCCTGGGCGGCGAAGTAGCGCCGGTGGCCCATCTTCAGCTCGTACGTGTCCTCGCCGCGCGGGAGGACCACGACGGGGACCTTCAGGCCGTTGGCCGCAACCGACTTGAGGAACTTTTCGTCGAGGTTGAGGTCCTGGCGGACGTTGCTCTCGTTGACGCGGATCTGGCCGAGCCGAAGGGTGACCCGCTGCATCGGTGTCGTTGTTGCGGTGCCGTTCATGTGTGCTCCTGGTGCGATCGGGTTGGTGTCGAGCAAGTTGCCGCCTGCTCATGAAATCAATTATACGCGTTTGTGGCTGTGGGGCAACCCTTTTCGTCCGGGGGGGATATCGGGCAGCCATGCTGGTCAGGGTCGCCGTGCTGCCTGGGCGTGCCGCAGGGCGGTGAAGAACGGCGCGTGGTGCGCGACGTGGCCCGCCGGGAGGGGGGCGGCACTGTCCTGCCCCAGGGGGAGGGCGTCGAGTACCTCGGTCAGCTTCACGAGGGGGGAGCCGTAGGAGTCGCACTCGCCCTCGTAGGTGCCGATCCCGGGAAGGTGCGCCACGTAGTGGCCGGCGTGCTGGAACACGGGGTCCTGCCACAGTTCGAACGCCGTACCGGGGGCTTTCGTGAGCAGGTGCACGGCAAGGTCGTGCGCGGATCCGACCGGCACTTCCTCGGTCAGGTACCGCATCCCGAGCACGATGCCGTTGCCGCAGTCGTCGTACGGCTCAAGACAGTTGTCGTCGATGCCGAGCTGCACGGCGGCCCGGTCCTCGTCGGGCATGGCGTAGACGTAGAGCTGGAGCGCGGAGCGGTCGGACACGGGAGACTCCTTCGGGCGGGCGCGAGTGCGCCGGGGCGGTCAGATCTCGGTCGCCGTCACGGGCGGCAGGCCCCTGGGGCGGCCACGCTTCGGCCGCGCCGTGCAGGATGCGGAAGGCCGTGGGTCAGAGGGGGGCCGGGCTCCTTCTGCCGTGTAGGCGATGAGTTGTCGCTCATCGGGGGAACTACCTCGGTGGGGTGGGGCCGGGAACCGACGGGCGGTGGTCCGCCCCTCGGGTGGCTGGGGTCAGTCCTCGCCGGGCTGCATGATGGTGATCACGGGCTCGCCCTGGTCGCCGGGCCCGATCGCGCACACGAGCTGGACCGGGCAGGCCTGCCGGGTATGGCCGTCGCGCGGCACCCGCCGCAGGTGGACGGTGGTCTGAGCGTCGCCCCCACCGCTGCGCCGGATTGCCGCGCGGCACATGGTCAACACGTCCCACAGGCGGCCCCGTTCGTCCTGTGGCACCTGCCGGTCACTGTCGCTGTCGTCCCAGGCCACGCAGTCCCCCCACATGGTGCTCGTGAGGGCGACCGGGACACGGAAGCCGGCCTCCCGGGCCGAGTCGGCGTCGGCGGCAACCAAGACGCCGTCCGCCAGGGCTTGGGCGCGGGTGTAGACGTGGATGAACTCGTCCGCGTCGGCCATGGGGACCGACCGCATCGCGTCGTTACTGACGGAGGGGTCTTCGGTGACGGTGGCGTCGTGCAGAACCGAGTCGATGCGGGACAGCACGCTGTTGCTGCCCCGTCCTTCCTGCGGGGAGTCGGCGCGGTGCCGGGTGGGCTGCTCAGCCGGGGAGCTGGGGTCGTGGTCGGCCGGGGCGGGGCCGGTGGGCGACTGGGCGGCGTCCTCCATCGCCGCGTGTACCGCGAGGATCGTTCCCAGTGCCGTAACCCTCCCGGTGTTCCCGGCGGACGCGGCTTCGGCCCGCTCCCGCTCGATCTCGTCCCGGATCTGCTGGTGGCTGTATCCCTGGGCACGCTTCACGCGGACGGTTTTGCCGACGAGATCGACCACGATGGCGGACACGTGGCCGGGCAGGCGGTTGCGGTCCATGGGCACGGATGTCCGCCTGTGGCGGGCGGGGGCACGTGCCGCGCTGTGCTGCTGCGCCCGGGCGGGTGCGGCAACCGTGCGTGCGTGCCTGCCGGTTGTGTCGGTGTTCCGTGCGGCGGTCGGCGCTGCGGGGGCCGTGCAGGCCGTGGCGGTGTCCTCGGAGCTCAGGACATAGAAGCGGTTGGAGTGGACGTGGACCGTCCACTGCTGCCCGGGGGCGTCCTCGGTGAGCCTGGCGCGCGGTGTGCTTTCCCACGCCTCGAACGCGCGGGCCGGGTCGACCGGCACCATGTTGCCGCTGTCGGAGTCGTAGGCGCGGCAGGTGCGGGCCGCCGTGCGGATCTCCCTCACGCGCTTGGTCCAGTTCCGGCGGATCGTGGTCATTGTGCGTCCTCCTGCGAGTGGTGTCGGATGAGTTGCCGCCCATCTGGAAAATCAATAATACACCTTAATGGGTCAATTCCTTTTAGAACAAGGTGTTCCCGCCGCCGTCGCCGAACTCGCTCTCCTGCGCGGCCCTGGGGGCGGTGGCGGTGCGTGAAGCCGTCGGCCTGGGCTTCCGGCTGGCAGCTGCCCGTTCCGCGCGTTCGGCCTGCTCCGCCTGGGCCTCCAACTCGTCCTCGTCGCGGTTGTGCAGCACGATCTCGGTGGCCGGTGAGGCGTCGCGCCACTGGGCGCGGTACTCGTCCGTGGAGATCCCGGGGCTGGGGCGGAGCTTGATCCCCGTCTCGCGGTGGAAACGCTCGTACGCGGGCGAGTCCTGCCACACAAAGCCGCTCTCGATCCGGAACGGTGCGGACTCCCTCGGGATGATGAACGCCCCACGCCGGGCCAGCGTCTCGGCGACCGCGATCACGTGGAATTCGAACAGCGGCCCCCGGTACCCGGGGGCGCTGCCGCTGCGCTTGATCCGCCCGAACGGAGGGTTGCTGATCGCACAGTCGAAGGAACCGAGGTTCATGCCCGGGACGTCCAGCACATCGGCACAGATCCACGTCGCCTCCGGCAGGATGCGCCGCCCCACCCGCACGTACTCCGGGTTCTTCTCCACGCACACGATCTCGCGCGGCGGCAGGCGCTCGAAGTGCCGGGCCACCAGGTCGCGGGCGTGCCAGGCCAGGCGCCCGATGCCCGCGCACAGATCGATGATGCGGTTGCCCGGGATCACGAGGTGGAGTTGGCCGGCGAGCTCGGCGGGTGTGAAGAACGCGCCGTCCAGGGCGCGGCCCGTGTTCGCGGACTCGTGGTAGTGATCGAGGACGAATTCCCGTTCCTCCTCCGTCAAGTCCCGCTCCTCCGCGACCAGTTCGAACGCCAGCTTGTGCTTCTGGGCCTGCTCCTTGCTGAGCTTTCCGGGCATGACGTGCCGCCTTTCGGGGTGAGGTGGTGCGCCGGTCCGGAGTGCCGTACCGGACCGGCGGTGAGAGGGGCGGTGCGCCTGGTCTGGGCGCCGGTGGGCGTCGGCTGCGGCGCGGCCGGGAACCACCACTGCTTGTGCTCGTCGCTGTCTCGGGGGCAGGCGGAGATGCGGGCACCGACCGTGGCTGCCGAGTGGTAGAAGCACCACCGGCGGTGGCCGAGGACGCGGTCCCATCGCGTGACGTATCCGTCGAACACGCTGACGGGCGTGCCGTACCGGTTGTGCTCGGTCCGGTAGACCCTCCATCGCATGCAGTCGGCCACCTGCCACCTGCCACCGGGGCCCGATTCCCGCCCGCTCGATCCACAGTTCGGTGCAGCCATGGCAGGACACCCGGCGCAGTGCCTGTCGTCCGGGGTCTGCGGACTCCCACCACGCTGGGGCGGCGCCGCACAGAGCTGGGCCGCTGTCCTCCTCGGCGAGGTGCACGGTCTGGGCCGGGCCCGTCAGCCGTACGGTGTCCGAACTCCCCAACGGCGCAACAGGCGATGAACATCCGCCGGCCGCGACGGGGCGGTCGGCGGTGTCTGCGGGGCGCGGGGAGTCTCGACGTCGGCGCAGACACCGCCTTCCGTCTCCCAGGCCTCGACGGCGCTCGGGTCGGCGGAGGTGCCGGTCGGGTGCGGGCAATCGCCGGCGGGCTGAGAGGGGAAGTGCGTGGACATGGGGGCTCCGCTCGGTGGGCCGGGCGCGTGGGGCGCCCGGCCGGTCGGGTGGTCGGCTCGGAGGTGGTTACTGGGGTGCGACCCGCGGCTTACCTGGTGCGTGCGTATGGAAGTCGGCGACCAGGGCGGTTGCGTTGTCGGCGTAGGACCCGGCGTGCGCGATCGCGGACTCGGTGAAGTCACGGGCGGCCTCACTCGGGGTTCCGGCCAGGTAGAGGGTGAGGTTGCGGGCCGAGTCCTCCAGGGGCTCGTACGCGCCGTCGCTGGCGAGCAGGAGACGGCGGTCGTTTTCCGCGTCGCGGCTCATGGACTCGATGGCGGGGTGCCCGCACCGGGACTTGACCTGCCCATCGCTGTACGTCGAGCCAAGCCAGGAGGTGACGCGGTTGCGGCTGCCCTGGTTGACACGGCGGAGGTTGTGGTCAGCAGTGAGCTTGTGGACGGCGCCGTGCCTGGCGACGACGTAAGCACGGGCGTCTCCGCACCAGGCGACGTTGAGCGGCTTGCCGGGGGCGGTGACAGCCACGACGGCGCATGCGGTGGGCAGGTCGGCGTACTTGTCCTGCCGGTCCGCCTCGGCGGCGTAGGCCTCGTAGACGGCCCTCAGGCCGGCCTCGGCGTCGGCGTGCAGGGCGGCGGCGCGGGCGAGACGGCGGGCGGCGGTGCGGGTCCAGTCGCGTACCTCGTCGCTGGAACCGATGCCGTCGCACAGGACGTAAGCGCGGGCGCCGTTGCGGGTGTAAGTGGCGGTGGCGTCGCACTGGTGGGAGCGATCGCCGATGAGCTGATAAGTGGCGTGGGTGCGCATGAGAACTCCAGGACGCGGGCCGGGCGCCAACGGCGCCCGGCCGAGGGGCGGTCAGACGGTAGAGGCCGGCTCGGGCAGGGCCGTGGCGACGCTCAGGGCGGCGGCGCGCAGCTCGGCGGCGACGGCGGTCATGAACTCGGTGTCGGCCTGCTGGTCACGGCTGCCGGGGGCGTACCAGTACTGGTTCTTGCGGTGCCACTTGAAGCCGTGCCGCTTCAGCACATCGGCGGCGCCGTCGCCCAGGCGGGTACCGGTGACGGTCGTTCCGTCCTCATTCGTGTGCGTGACGGTGAGTTCCTCCGCGTCCTCCTGCGGGGTGTACGCCGGACGGTCGGCCTGGGCGGCGGTCTGCTCCTTGGCGGCGGCCCAGCGCTGGGGTAGGACGATGTCGCTGGCGACCTGGTGCACCTGCTGCGCGGCCCAGTTCTCCCGGATGGCGTGGCCGTCGACGACGCAGGCACCGAGCATGCCGCCTGTGTCCGGGGCGGTGCCGCTGTGGGCCTCGGACCACAGGGCGGTAGCGGCCTTCAGCGCGTCCTCGGAGATGTCCCGGTGGTTGTTGATGCCGTCGACCAGCGGCGTACCGGTGATCTTCCGGCCGTCGGCGGTGACGGTGACCGTGTTGCCGGTGGTCTCGTAGCGGTCCTCCTGGCCGTTGAACTGGGCTCCCTGCATGGGGCGGGTGACCTCGTCGACCTCTGCCGTGTCGGGGCCGTCGGTCCAGTGGACGGAGATCCACGCGGAGGCTGTACCGGTGCCCTTGCGCACGCTGAACTTCACGCCGGGGAACGCCTTCTTCAGACGGTTCCTGAGCTCGGCGGCCACGTGCTTGGTGTCGATGTAGTCCATGCCCTGTCCTTCTGGTGCGAGTCGGGTTGGTGGCGAACGAGTTGCCGCTCATTCATAAAACCAATAATACAATCTTACGCGGGAGGGATCACGGCTTGACCTCGGCGCGGAAGACGTCGTCACCGTTGACCGTGATCCGGAGCGGGATCGTTCCGTCCGCGCTGATCAGGTCGGCGGGTACCTCGCCGGTGTCCAGGTGGACGGACACGACCAGAGCCTTCACGGCGCTTCCAGTAGGCGTAGACCTGGGTGCCGCCGGTCTCCAGGCACGGCAACGTCGACCGGTCCTTGCGATGTTGGTGCAGAAACCGCGTGCGTCGGTTCAGTGTGTCCGCGCGGCGCTGGCTCATCCGCATAGCTCTGTCTCCTCCAGGGAAGGCCGGTCCGGGCTTGTGGGCTCGGACCGGCCCAGGGTGGTTGGGGGTGGGTCAGGACTGGGCGCTGGCGTCGGCTTTCGCGCGTTCCGCCTCCCAATCGTCGCGCTCGGAGTGGCGGTATTCGGCCGCTCCCGGGTCGGACAGCGGGGCGTCCGCTGCTGCGGGCACGAGCGGCGTCGTTTTGTCTCCGGGTGGGGCGGTCGGCTCGACGGTCACTCGGCGTACGACGTCCCTGTACCGGTACGCCGACCACTCACCCACAACCCGGTACCCATGACGGGCGATAAGGTCGGCGATCCGGTCCATGGGGACGGCGTCGAAGCTGAGGTAATGGCCCCCCTCGTCATCCCACACGGTGGCGCCTTCCCACGGGAGGCCGGTGTGCCTCTGTGCGCAACCGCACTGGAGGCTCAGGGCTGTTCCGTGCATCCGTGTGCACGTGAGCACTGCGTGCCGGGCGGTCATGGTGCAGGTGAGCGACTGCACCCACGCGGAATAGGCCGCGTCGTAGTGCCCCGACCACAGGACGCCGGAGGCGACCACCCACCGGGCGAACGCCATGCCTTCCGCCTGCGTGCGCCCCTCCTCCACGGCGTACATGGCGAGATCTTCGAGATAGGCGGCATTCGACGTGAGGTAGTTGGAGGGGAGCACCGACAGGACCGGCTGAGTGTCTGGGGCGGCGTCGTCGCCTCCCGGGGTGAGCAGGCAGTCAGCGCCGACGTAGTCCCGCCCGACGAACCGCGACGGGTACAGCGTCACAGGGACAGTTGCCTTGATCCACGGACGCAACAGGGCGGGCACTTCACCCGCCGGGGTGGTGACCAAGGAGGCAGAGACGACCTCCGCTGTCACGGGCGACGCGCCCCGCCTGCCGTAGACCGACATGGACAGGTCCGGCGCGGTCGGCTGTGTGCGGGCGGTGGGCGCCTCGGCGGCCACCAGGTCCCCGATGGCGCGCCATGCGATGTCCTCGGCGGCTTGCTGGCCGTAGCGGGTCAGGGTGGCACCGTTCCAGCGGTAGCCACGGGCGGTGAGCCGCCAGACGCACCGCAGGACGGTTTCCCCAGTCTCCTGGCGGGCGGTGAGGAGCAGTGCGCAGTGCCCGGGCTGCGTCTCGGTGGTGGCGGCCCATCCCGCCGCCTCGGCCTGGGCGGTGAGGTGGACCAGGTTGCGGGGCAGGGACACCGGGCCGTGGGTGTCCGCCGTGCGGAGCTGCTCGGCGGTCGGGGCGGTGGGCGCCGGCACCTCGGCAGGGGCCTGGGCCTGGGCCGGGGTGCGCGTGCTGCTGTCGGGCTGGGTGGTCGCGGTCATGTCGGGTCACTCCTGGTCGGGTTGGTGCCGGGTGAGTTGCCGCTCACACCGGGAGGCAGGGGTGTGCCCGCCTGGGCCGGTCGGGCGACCGGCCCAGGCGGGGTGGTGCTCAGTTGCGCCGGTTTGGGGGGCGGTTGCACCGGGGCGCGGTGTGGCTGGTGGCTCCGGCTCCCCGGGTCTGGGTCGGGCGCGGGACTCGCTCGGCCTGCCGGAACTCGACTCCCGGTTCCGGGGCCAGCGGCGCGCCGGTCTCGGGGTGGAAGCTGGACGCCTCCCGGATGCTGTCGGCGGAAAGCGGCCGAAGCCAGAGGTTCCGGACACTCCAGCCGCGTACCGATTCCGACCCGTCGGGGCCGAAGGTGCGTACGACCACTCCGCCGGTGGAGCCCCTGACCATGGCTGCCGCGATCACGGTGCATACCCGCAGGGCGGCCGCCTCGTCGATGATGATGGCGTCTCCGAGCACGGTGAGCTGCTGGCCTTCGGCGGGTTCCCCGTGCTGGGTGTTGGCGCTGGCGACCACGTGGTGTGTCCCGTCGCCGAGAACGGCGTTCAGGAGCGAGAGGTACGCGTCCGCCGCGCGGTCGAGCAACGCGTGTGCCTTCTCGGCGGCGCTCACCGCCTCGTCCGCCACAGGCTTGCTGACGGGTGCGGTGCTCCATCGCATCTCGTCGATGCCGAGGTCCTCCGCCGGGTCATAGTGCGTCCCGTCGAGGCTCTGCCGGATGTGGTCTTGGTATTCGCTCATGTTCCCTGCCTTGGGTCGTTGAGTTGGCGGCGAGCAAGTTGCCGCTTGCTCACAAAATCAATACTACACCCTTCGGGGTGATGGTCAACCCCCAATCACATCCCGGACGTGGCGAGTTACGACGACTCCAGCTGCGTCACCCGTGTACGGAAAATCCCGTCTCGGGTGAGGCTGAAGCCAACGCGCCTGGTCTCGCCGGTGCCCTCACGCCTGCCGCAGATCTCGACGTCGGTCAACTCGCTTCCCGCATAGGTCACTTGCAACACCACGCCTTCCCACACCTCGGGCCATGGTGAGGGCTGGTGCGCGGTCCTCGCCCGCGTGCGGACGGCCAGATGCCGGGCGGGGCAGCGCTCGACGCGTACCCGCTGCCCCTGGCTGATAGGTCGCTGCCCCACGGCGGCCACCGACAGCTCGTTGACCCCGTGGCGGGCGTGGTCGGCCCGTACGCGCGCGGCCACCTGGTCGGCGGACGGGAGGCCGAACCCTCCGTCGCGGGCGAACACGTCGTACGCCTCGCGCCATCCGCGAACCTGGCACTCGACCGCGCTGCGCGATGCACAGACGATCGTCAGACCTCCGACGGTGACGGACAGTGCGCCGATCCCTTCGGGGCTCGCTGCCGCGCTGCGTGCCCGGACCTTGGCGCGGCGGGGTGCGTCATCCAGGATCACGAACGAATTGATGGTGAGCTCGGGTTCGCGCGATTCGCCTGCGTCGACCTTTTCGGGAAAGATCCGGTCGAGCATTTCGGCTGCCTCGCACCAGCCCTCCCACCACACACGCGCGCCGGTAGGGTGCCGGAATTCGATGATGGCCGTAGGAATTTTGAGCAGGGGAATGAGCGTCAGACCGATTGACGCGTCGGTCTCGTGCTCTCCAGCAAGGTAGATGGTGAGTTGGCTTACCGCGTCAACGGTTCCCGTCCTGGTGTTCAAGGAAGCTCCTCGTGTTGGTGATTGGACTCGACCAAGTTGCCGCTCGGTCGCAAAATCAATAATACACGAGTCCGGAGGGGCCCCAACGCCGAATGCATACAACTGGTGTGTCATCTGCTCCAACAACTGGCGCGACAACTCCCCCTCGCCCTTCGACTGCTTGGGACAAGGCCCCTGGTCACCGCACGGTTTTCGTGTGGTGGGGGGTCCGACATCCCCTTCTACCCGACTCCCTGCGCCCAACGATCAAGAAAAGAGAGGGTGGGGCTTGGTCTGCGGGTGCGGCGGCGATGGAGTCGTGTGGTGTTGGGTTGCGCGGTCACGGGGGTGTCCGCGCGGCGCTGGCGGGCCCTCAGGGCCCTGCTACGGATGATGGGGCCCTGGTGTCGGTGGTCAGTGAAACTGAGCGATCGTCATGCTCCTGTCCTGGGGTTGTGCAGGTTGGTTGAGCGGGTTGGTGGGTGTGTTGGCTCACTGAATCTGGGCGGGGTCGGGCCTCGTTGACTGTCTGGCCTGGGGTGTTCGTCCGGCCGGTGCTGGTTGCGCAGGTTGGTTGGTGATTGCTCAGTGTGAACCTGCTGGTGTGTGTCACCGCGGTCTGGTTGGGAAGCGTTTGGGTGTCACCGTGGTTGAGCTGTCCTGTGTCCCTTGTTGATGGCCGGG
>NZ_JBIWHT010000052.1:0-21151 GCF_044764265.1 Streptomyces sp. NPDC094147
GCGGTCAGACCCCCACCCTGCGCATACCGCATATCAACGGCATACCGCAGGGATCACCCACCGTCACCCCCGACACCAACCCGAAAACCTCAGTACCTGTTCCCATTCCAAGGTCATGCGCGGAGCTTACCGACCTGCCTTCGGAGGCAACTACCAGGCCCTGTCCAGGTGGCCGGGCGCGATTGCTCCAGCATGCTGGTCTGGTGGAACGCGATATCCAGGCGTCCATCCTTCAACTCGCCAACCAGACCTGGGCCAACACCGACACCCAGAACACGGCCCGCTCACTGATGCTGCTCATCCACTTCAACGCGGCCAGGAACTACCCCAACCCCTCACGCGGCGAGCTCTGACCGAGCGCCTCACCCTGTGCGGCGGACTGCAGCAGTTCGCGCAGCGTGGCTGTGTCGATGAGGTGAGCCCGGGACGGGAAGACCTTGTCGAGCAGCACTCGATGAGTCTCGGGGTCGGGGTCGGCGACGCCGTCGGACAGGACGTAGACGCGATAGTCGCGATCGGCGGCGTCGTTGAGGGTGGACAGGACGACGCCGCTGGTGCTGATCCCGGAGAGGATCAGGGTGTCGATACCGCGGTCGCGCAACTGCTGGTGGAGGTCGGTGGTGGAGGCCGAGCCGATGCGGATCTTGCGTACGACGATGTCGCCCTCCTCGGGGGCGATCCGTTCGTCGATCTGGGTGGCGGCGTCCTCGTGGTGCAGCATCTTCGCCGCGGCGACCGCGCTGAAGGTCTTGTTGGTCTCGGGGACCGACGCCCAGTCGTCCTCGGTGAAGGCGACGCGCACGTAGCCGATGGTGCCGCCTGCGGCGCGGACGTGGGCGATGGCGCCCTTGACCCGCTCGACGAGTGCGTCGGAGTCGGGGGCGAGTGGGACGATCCCGTTCTGGAAGTCCATGGCCAGCAGGGCGGTTCGCTCGGGGGTGATCGTGGGGAGGGCGGGGGTGCTCACGCGGGGGTTCTCCTTGGTGGGGTCTTGGGGTCTTGGGGGCTTGGTGTCTTGAGGGGTTTTCAGGGGTGTGTCGGGGTGTCGGGCGCGCGGTGTGTGTCGCGGCCCATCAGCCGGCGGTCGAGGAGGGTCAGCAGCAGGGCCGCGAGGCCCGCCGCGACCAGCACGAAGCCGAGGGTGTGCAGGCCGTTGTCGCTCGCGCCGTCGCGGAAGACGATGCTGCCGATCACGGCGGAGGTGATGGTTCCGAGGTACCCGAAGGTACGGAACAGACCGGAAGCGGTGCCGATCTGGTCGGGCGGTGCCGCGAGGTAGAGGGCGGTCTGGTTGCCGACCGTGGTGGCGGCGGACGTGACGCCGAAGACCAGGGAGACCAGCACGATCGCGATCGCCGGGCTGTGCGAGGTGAGCAGCATGATGCCGACCGAGCCGAGCAGCATCGACACCGCCGAGGCGATCAGCGGTCCGCGTACCAGGTTGCGTCTGGCGAGCGGGCGCGAGAGCAGAGCGGAGACGGCTCCCATCGGCAGCAGCAGGAGTCCGGCCGCCAGGGTGGACATGCCGTGTGCGGCTTCCATCCACTGGGTCATGCCGTACATCACGGAGTAGACGCCGAGCAGCGTGAGCGCCTGGCGCAGGTAGGTGCGGGCGAGAGCGCCGTTGGCGGCGAGGCCGCGGAAGTCGAAGAACGGCGCGGTCCTGCGCAGCTCCCACACGACGGTGGGCACGGCGGCGAGCACGAAGACGGCGAGTGCGATCCACTCGATCCGAGGGAGGCCCATCAAGTAGATGACCAGCGCGCTCATCGACACGGCGAATCCGAGGATGCCGGGCAGATCGATCCGGTCGGCGACTTTACGGAAACCCATGTGCGCGCGGTCGAGTACGGCATCCTCGGGCAGCCAGCGCAGGGCCATCGCCATCGCGATCGCGGTGACCGGGATGTTGATCAGGAACGCCCAGCGCCACCCCGCGGCGCCCACCAGCAGGCCACCGATCGGCGGGCCGACGGCGGCGGTGGCCATGCCCGCGATCGCGATGCCGCCGAGCACCCCGCCCGGCGGCGCGTCCATGCCCGCCTCCTCGGCGCGCCGCCGGATCAGCACCATCGCGCAGGGGAACGCGGCCGACGTGCCGATGCCGACCAGGACCCGGGCGACAGTGAGCATCGCCAGGTTCTGGCCGATGCCGCCGACCAGGCCGCCGAGCAGGACAAGGACGATGCCGGAGAGGAAGATCCGGCGCGGGCCGAGTACCTCCGCGAGCTTGCCTGCTGTCGGTTGCGCGACGGCGCTGGCCAGGTAGAGCGAGGAGACCAGCACGGCGGTGGCGCCCACCGGGACGTGCAGCTCGGCGGCGATGGGGACCAGCGCGGTCGCGATGATGGAGCTGTTGATGGGGTTGAGGCTGGAGCCCACGTAGAGCGGGGTCGTGAACGTCCACGCGAAGGGCTTGCGCCGGAGATCGCGAGCCTCGGCGTCGGCCGGAAGCGAGACCGTTCTCATATGCCGCCGTCGCTCAGGTCGGCCGCGGTGAGACGCTCCAGCAGCTCGATGGCCTTCTCCAGGTCCTTGCGCTCGTCCGGCGCGACGACCTGGTCGATGGCCCGCGCGAGGAAGGTGGCGCGGCCCGCGAGCAGCTTCTCGATCAGTTCGGTCGCGGACGGGTCGGCGCTCATCAGCTTCTTGCGGCCGTCCTGCGGATCGGGCTCGCTGTGCACCAGCCCGGCGGCCTTGAGCACCGCCAGGTTCTGCGCGATGGACTGCGCGCTGACGTGCTCCAGCGCGGCAAGCCGGGCCGCGGTGACCGGGCCCTCCCGCACCACGCTCACCAGCACGGCGAGCTGCGTGACGGTCAGACCGGTCGCATGCTGCCCCGATTCCGTGCGCAGCCGTGCGCGCAGCCGCTTGATCGCCTGGTTGAGGCGCTGCGCGGTCGCGGCGGACGGCTCCGGCTTGGGGTTCGCGTTCATGATTCCACCGTAAACTCCACAAGCAACTTTGCCAAGTTGCTTGTGGAGTTTTCTGTCATCCGGGTCGGGCGCCAGATGCGTGGCGAAGAACCCTGCCAACTTCTCGACGGCGGGCGTGCGGCTGCCACCTCCGCAGGGGAGCCCGCAAGCTCGGCAGGGAAAGGGGAGTTCGGTCTGATCAGGGACCGGGTGCGGTCGTGGGGCCTGATATCGGAGGCGGGTGCGGAGTCGGCAGTGAAGCATGGGCCATATTCTCGTTCCATTTCCCTACGTGTCATCGAAAATTCGTCGAGCAACAGCGGTGTGCGGAAGTTGTACACGATCGGGGTGCGTGACAAATTCAGAAGTCCCGGTGTTCTCTCTGATCCCAGGAGGCGTCGTGGGTGGGGAATTCTTGAGCCAAGCGAATCGGTGGGAGCCGTGTGTGGTGCGCGGGCAGATGCTCGCTTCTGCATGGCTCATGCCCGGTTCTGCGGGGATCGAGGCCGGGCTACGGCCCTGCTGGGGGCTGTGCATGCCCGAATCGGGCTGCCGGGCGTTTGAATTTCGTTTGTTTCGGCGCCCGTAGCGGGGGGCCGGAAGTGTCTCTGTCGCGGATTCCGTTCGAGGGCGGCTTGATAGGGTCGAAGCTGGTTCGACGGGGGTCGGATGCAAGGGCATCCGAGCGGATCTTCCTGTGCCCATAGATGGGCCTTCCCCGTCGGGATATTGCACTCCACAACCCTGGACACCTCAGGCAGAGGAAATACACAGGAAATACTCCACCGAAGCGGGCGGAGTGCTTCGTGGAACCGACGAATGGACAGCCGTATGTGCGGCATAGCAGGCTGGATCGACTTCGAACGAGACCTGGGCAAGGAGCGGACCATCGTGTCCGCCATGACCGAGACCCTCGCTCCACGCGGCCCCGATGCCAGGGGCGTATGGCTGGGCCCCCATGCGGGCCTTGGCCACCGGCGCCTGGCCGTGATCGACATCGAAGGCGGCCGGCAGCCCATGGAGGCCGAGGGCGCCGTTCTGACGTACAGCGGTGAGGTGTACAACTTCCGGGATCTGCGCGCCCAGTTGGAGCTGAAGGGACACCGCTTCCGTACGCGCAGTGATACCGAGGTCGTCCTGCGCGGCTATCTGGAGTGGGGCGACCGCGTCGCCGAGCGGCTCAACGGCATGTACGCCTTCGCGCTGTGGGACACGCGCACCGAAGAGCTCCTGCTGGTGCGCGACCGGATGGGCGTCAAACCGCTCTTCTACTGTCAACTCCCGGACGGAGGGCTGGTGTTCGGCTCCGAGCCGAAGGCGGTCCTCGCGCATCCGCGGGCCCCGCGAGCGGTCGACGCCGACGGTCTGCGGGAGATCTTCACCATCGTCCAGACCCCGGAACGGTCCCTGTACAAAGGCCTGCACGAGGTCCGCCCCGGGCAGCTGGTGCGCTTCGGGCGCCGCGGCCTGAGCAAGCGGCGCTACTGGACCCTGGCGGCCCGGGAGCACACCGACGACCTCGACACCACCACCGCGACGGTACGCGGGTTGCTGGAGGACATCGTCGAGCGGCAGCTGGTCGCGGACGTACCGGTGTGCAGTCTGCTCTCGGGCGGACTCGACTCCAGCGCCATCACCGCGCTGGCGGTCCCGCACGGCGATCTGCGTTCCTTCGCCGTCGACTTCGACGGCCTCACCGACCACTTCGAGGACGACGGAATGCGCGGATCGGCCGACGGGCCGTACGTCCAGGACGTCGTGCGACATCTGCGTACCGTCCACACCGACATCGTCCTCGGCACTGACGGACTCGCCGAGCCGGCCCTGCGCGACAGCGTGGTGCGCGCCTGGGAGTACCCGCAGTTCAGCGGGGACATGAACACCTCGCTCCACCTGCTGTTCCAAGCCATCCGGGAGCACTCGACCGTCGCCCTGTCGGGGGAGTCGGCCGACGAGGTGTTCGGCGGCTACGCCTGGTTCCACCTGCCCGAGGCGGTGAACGCGGCGACGTTCCCCTGGCTGGTCGTCATGATGCGGCAGCAGCGCCCCGACGATCTCTTCGACCCGGCGCTGCGCCGACAACTCGACACCGTCTCCTACGAGAACGACCGGTACCGCGAGGCGCTGGCCGAGGTGCCGCACGTGCCGGGAGCGGACGCGGTGGAGCGGCGGATGAGGGAGGTCTCCTACCTGCACCTGACCCGGTTCGTGACCATGCTGCTCGACCGCAAGGACCGCCTGAGCATGGCGCACGGACTGGAGGTACGGGTGCCGTTCTGCGACCACCGCCTGGTGGAGTACCTCTTCAATACACCCTGGTCGATGAAGACGTTCGACGGGCGGGAGAAGAGTCTGCTGCGTGCCGCGGTCCGCGACGTGCTGCCCCAGTCGGTGCTCGACCGGCGCAAGAGCCCCTACCCGGCCACCCAGGACCCCGCCTACGGCCTCGCCCTGCGGGCCGCGCTCGCCGACCTCGTGGCCGACGGCACCGCTCCGGTACTGCCGCTGCTCGACCAGCAGGCCGTCAAGGCCCTGCTCGCGACACCGACCGACGGGACCTCGACCACCTTGACGCGGATCAGCGTGGAAATGGTCCTGGACCTGAACTCGTGGCTCCGGTCGCAGGAGTTGCGCGTCGACCTGTGACACCGCCGCCACGTTCGTACACCTATTGATGGGAGTACCGCCATGCGTACCCACGAGCTGAAGACCGGAAGGACATTCGGCGTCAACTTCGATCACGGCGAGGACTTCCTGGCGACCCTCGCCCGCTTCTGCGCGGACCACGACGTCCGCCAGGGCTATGTGCCGATGTTTCTCGCCGCGTTCGCCGAGACCGAGATCGCGGGCACCTGCCAGCGGGTGGAGACGCCCGAAGCGCCGGTGCGCCTGCCCGTCCACCTGGAGAAGGTCGAAGCCATGGGCTGCGGCACCTTCTCCTACGACCCCGACAAGGACGCGATCGTGCCGCACGTCCACGTCACCGTCGGCCTGAAGCAGCAGGCGGCGCTGGCCTACTCAAGCCACCTGATCTCGGCGCAGGTCCAGTACCTCACCGAGATGCTCGTCGTCGAAGTCCTCACCCCCGAGATGCGCCGCCCGGTGCACCCCGAGCTGTGGGACATCCCCCTGCTGACCTTCGAGGACTGAGCGCCATGGCACCCGAAGCCTTTCCGTTCCCCGACGAACCCCTCGGCGGCGTGCCGCGCAGCTGCGCGTGGCGGCGCGCCCACGACCCGCTGGGCGAGGCCGAGCTGCCCAGCGGCGACGTCGTGGCCGTCGCGGTGCGCCACGCCGATGTCGAGGCCGTGCTCGCAGACCCCCGCTTCAGCCGTGACCTCAACCGCCCCGGCTCGCCCCGGTTGCAGCCCGACGCCGACATGTCCGAGGACCGCGACACCCTGATCAACCTCGACCCGCCCCGCCACACCCGGCTGCGCCAGATCCTCAACCGTTCGTTCTCCGTACGCAGAAGTGAGCGCTGGCGCCCGCGCATCCGCGTGATCGTGCGGGAACTCGTCGACACCATGATGGCGGCCGGCCCGCCCGGCGATCTGATGGCGGCACTCGCGCAGCCGCTGCCGATCCGGGTGATCGCGGAGATCCTCGGCGTCGCCGACGCCGACCTCGCGCAGTTCCGTCGCTGGGCCGAGACCGCCATGACCATCGGCCCCGAGCGGGCGGCCGAACGCGCCGGTGAACGCGAGGAGTTCTACGCCTACGTGGGCGACCTGGTCGCACGCCACCGCAGCGAACCCGGCACCGACCTGCTCGACGACATGATCGAAGCACGGGACGGCGGTGACCGTCTCAGCGAGGCGGAACTGATCGACACCGTACGCTCCCTGCTGCTCGCCGGACACGAGACCACCATGACCTCCATCGGCCGCGGGGCGTTCACCCTGCTGCGCCACCGAGACCAGTACGAGGAGCTCGTGGCCGACCCCGCTCTGGTCCCGGCGGCGGTGGAGGAGATCCTGCGGCACGACTTCCCCGCCGACGTGGGTTTCCTGCGCGTGGCCGTACAGGACGTCGAGCTGCCCTCCGGTTGCGTGCACAAGGGGCAGGGCGTGATGCCGCTGATCTCCTCGGCGCACCGTGACGACGCCCAGTTCACCGACCCGGACCGGTTCGACATCCACCGGCCGATGCCCAAGGGGCATCTGGCCTTCGGCAAGGGGCCGCACTACTGCATCGGCGCGCATCTCGCACGCATCCAGTTGCAGGAGGCCTTCGACGCCCTCGTGCGCGGAGTGCCGGGTCTGAACCTGGCTGTGCCCGCGCACGAGGTGCCGTGGCAGCCGGGCATGGTCACCCATGCCCTGGCCGCCCTGCCCATCACCTGGTGACCTTCACGACGGGGGCCCTATGAACACCACAGCACCGCACCCGCTCTACCACTCGGACGACCTGGCGCGCCTGACCAGCGACCTGCCCGTCATCAGCCGCATCGCCGCCTGGTGCGAGGAGTTCCTGTGCCGGCCGCATCACGACCTCGGCCGCACCGGCTCGGTGTGTCCCTTCATGCCGCGCGCCCTGGCGATGAACCGGATCAGCTTCACCGTCGTGCACACGCGCGACCGCGCCCAGGCCGACATCGACACCACCATCGCCGCGTACCGGACCGTCTTCCTGGAGACGGAACCGAACTCCGGGCCGGGTGCCCTGGAGAAGGCGATCCTGGTGATCCTGCCCGACGTCGGCGCCGAGGACGCGCCCGTCGTGGTGGACGAGACGCACCGCAGGCTCAAGGCCGGATTCGTCGACTCCGGCCTCATGATCGGCAAGTTCCATCCGCGCAGTGAACAGGGCGGCCTGCACAACCCCGGCTTCCGGCCGCTGCGCAGCCCGGTCCCCCTGCTCGCCATCCGGCACATGGTCGACTCCGATCTGCCCTTCCTGAACCGCACCGACGACCCCGTCCCCGATCGCATCAAGTTCCTGGAGTCCTACGAGCAGCGCTTCGAGGGCGCCGAGGGCTCACGGTGGTCCGCGCGGGGCCGGGCCGCGCTCGGCGAGATCCGGGAGGCGGGACGATGACGACCCCGCCCGCGCGCACATCCGTGATCGTCTCCGGAGGCACCCGCGGCATCGGCGCGGCGGTCGCCCGGCGCCTGGCGCAGAGCGGAGCCGACCTCGTCCTCGGGTATGCCCAAGACGACGGTGTCGCCGAGGAGTTGGTGCGCGAGACCGAGAAGAACACCTCGGCCCGCGCCGTGGCGGTACGCGGCGACATCAGCCGCCCCGCGGCTGTGGACGCGCTGTTCGCCGCGGCCCGGAAGGCGTACGGCGGTGTGGATGTGGTCGTCGGCTGCGCGGGCGCCCACGCCCGGGTGCGCGGCCCCCTGTCCGACATGGCCGACGAGGACATCCACCGGGTCGTCGGCGTCAACCTCCTGGGCACCTGCCACCTGCTGCGCGCCGCCGCCCGGCACGTGCGGCCCGGCGGACGCGTCATCACCTTCTCCAGCTCGGCCGCCGCCCTGGGCGTGCCGGGACAGGCCCTCTACAACGCGAGCAAGACCGCCGTCGAGGTGCTGACCCGCCAACTCGCCAAGGAACTGGCCGGGCGCGGGATCACCGTCAACGCCATCGCCCCCGGACCCACCGGCACGGAGCTCTTCCTGCGCGGCAGAACGGCCGAGGACATCGAGGCGCTGGCCCGGCAGGTTCCGCTCGGCCGGATCGGTCGCCCCGAGGACATCGCCGACGTGGTGACCTTCCTCGTGGGGCCGTCCGGCGGCTGGATCAACGGGCAGGTCATCCACGCCAACGGCGGGATCGTCTGACCCCCGGTCCGCCGCACCGCACACATCAGCGCACTTAGACGCACATACGGAGAGGAGCGTCGCCATGCCCGAAACCGGTACGGCGCACGCAGACACAGCACACACCGATACCCGCGAACAACCGGCCGGGGGCCCCTTCGAGGCCGTCGAAGCGATGGTCGCGGACGCCGACGTCTTCACCGAATTCATCGAGGACGCCGTCGACCAGTACCGTCGCGGCCTCGCCTCGGTGGCCGCCGGCGGCTCCCGCCTGCACCGCCCCAACAGCTTCGGTCTGCTCGGCGGAACCCTGGAGGACGACGCACTCGTGGTGCGCCGGGTCGCCTTCGCGACCAATGTGCGCGCGGTCGACGACGTACCGCTGGAGGAGTTCCGGCAGAACATCGTGCCCCGCTTCGGCAAGCAGTACGACGACGGCGAACGGGGATTCTGGTGCGACTCGCGCCAACTCCTGCAAGTGGTGCGGAAGTTCGAGGCCGAGGGGCTGGAGATGCTCGGTTCGGTCCACATGCACCCGGACTGGCACCGGGTGGGGCCCCCGCACGAGCGCAGGGAACACCTCAGCGAGAACCCCAGCCGCATGGACGAATACCTCTTCCGCAATGCGGGCTGGCCGCTGAACGTCATCTGCTACCTCGAAAGCCGGGGGGCCGGCGTCACCCACACCTTCGCGGCCTGGCGACCGCCCGCCGACGAAGCGGTCAAGGCCACGAAGATGCCGATCAGGTTCTTCGCCCGCGGCCACGAAGGTTCCGCGTGATGGCCCGCTACCCGGACACCATAGGCGCGGTGGTGACGCCCGACGACGCGCGCTACGACACGGCGCGGCGCCTGTGGAACGGCCGCTTCGACTACCGCCCCCGGGCCGTCGTCTACCCGAGCGGCGCACAGGAGACGGCAGCCGCCCTGGGTTATGTCCGCGACCGGGGCATTCCCTTCCGGATCCGCTCCGGCGGTCACAACAGCGAAGGCTTCAGCGGTCTGGACGACGGCGTCGTCATCGACGTGTCGCGGCTGGGCTCCCTGGCCGTCAACGCCGACCGCACCAGGGCCGTCCTCGGCCCCGGTGTCCTGCTCGGCGAGGCATACGCGGCGCTGTGGTCCCTCGGCGGCACCATCCCCGCGGGAGTCTGCCCCGACATCCGCATCGGCGGCCACGTGCTCGGCGGCGGCATCGGCATGCTGGTGCGCTCGCGCGGTCTGCTCATCGACCACCTGGTGGGGCTCACTCTCATCGACGCGGACGGCCACGTCCTCGACGTCGACGAGCACCACCACGCGGATCTGCTGTGGGCCTCACGCGGAGGCGGCGGCGGCAACTTCGGGATCGTCACCTCGTACACCTTCGCCCTGAGCCCGATCGCCGAGGTGACGCTGTTCTCCCTGGAGTGGAACGCGGCCGGCGCCATCGCGGCCCTGGACGCCTGGCAGCACTGGATCCGGGATGCGGACCCGCGGGTGAACGCCCGCTTCAACCTGTTCCCCTCCGCCGCCGACAGGGCGCTGGCCACCGGACTGTTCGAAGGCTCCACCGATGAACTCACCGCCCTGCTAGGTCCGTTGACCACCTCCTGCCCGCCCCGCTCGATGTCCCTGCGCACCCTCCCGTACGGGGACAGCATCGGCACCTGGACCGAGCAAGTCCCGTCCATCCGCGCCAAGTTCACTCCCGCGCTCGCCGCCGACCCGCTGGGCACGGCGGCGCTGCGGACCCTGGAGCGTTGGCACGAGAAAGCGCCGCCCGGCGTCAAGACCGGGTTCTACGGTCTGGGCGGCGCGGTCCTGGCCGATGTTCCGCCCGGCCACTCGGCGTTCGCGCACCGCGACGCCTCACTGTGTGTGGAATACCTCGGCCACTGGAGCGATCCGGCCGCCGACCGGGAGCACCTGGAGTGGCTGTCCGGGATCCGGGAGGAGATGCTCCCCTTCATGACCGGCGGGGCCTACGTCAACAGCCCCGACCGCGACCTGCCCGACTGGCTGCACGCCTACTACGGGGACCGACTGCCCCGGCTGATGGAGGTCAAGCGCCACTACGACCCCCGGGGGGTGTTCGCGTTCGAGCAGAGCATCCCCGGCTCGCTCTCCCCGGCCGGGGCCGAAGCCGCCGGACTGCCCGACGCGGTCGTCGCAGACCTCCGCGCCCGCGGCCTGCTCACGGACTGACGGAACCGGGGGCGGCAAGGCCAGACCGCGCACCACCCTCAACACCCCACCATCTTCTTCGAGTTAGGACATCCGCGCCATGGACAACCGCATCAGGAAGGTCGTCATACTCGGCGGCGGCACCGCCGGCTGGATGACCGCGGCATACCTCGGCAAGGCCCTGCAGAACACCGTGAAGATCACGGTTCTCGAAGCACCGAGCATCCCGCGCATCGGTGTCGGCGAAGCCACCATCCCCAACCTGCAACGCGCCTTCTTCGACTACCTCGGGATCGCCGAGGAGGAGTGGATGCGCGAGTGCAACGCCAGCTACAAGATGGCCGTCAAGTTCATCAACTGGCGCACCCCTGGCGACGGCAGCCCACAACCCCGCGTCGTCGACGGGTACGCGGACGCCTTCCACCATCCCTTCGGCCTGCTGCCCTCCAGCGACCGCATTCCGCTGTCCCACTACTGGGCGGCCAAGGCGCTGCGCGGCGAGACCACCGAGCCGTACGACCACGCCTGTTTCACCGACACGGCGATCATGGACGCCAACAAGGCGCCCCGCTGGCTCGACATGCGCCGCGCCACCAACTACGCCTGGCACTTCGACGCCCAGCTCGTCGCCAAGTTCCTGCGCACCTTCGCGGTGACCAAACAGGCCGTCGAACACGTCGAGGACGAGATGACCGAAGTCCTCACCGACGAGCGCGGGTTCATCACGGCACTGTGTACCAAGTCGGGACGGCGCCTGGACGGCGATCTGTTCGTGGACTGCTCCGGCTTCCGCGGACTGCTCATCAACCAGGCCATGGGCGAGCCGTTCCTGGACATGAGCGACCACCTGCTGTGCGACAGCGCGGTGGCCACCGCCATACCCCACGACGACGAGAAGCACGGCGTCGAGCCCTACACCTCCTCCATCGCCATGCCCGCCGGCTGGACCTGGAAGATCCCCATGCTCGGCCGGTTCGGCAGCGGCTACGTGTTCTCCAGCCGCTTCGCCGACCGCGACGAGGCCACCGCCGACTTCGCCCGGCTGTGGGGCCTCGACCCGGAGCGGACCCCGTTCAACCACATCCGCTTCCGCGTCGGCCGCAACCGCAGGGCCTGGGTGCGCAACTGCGTCAGCATCGGACTTGCGTCGTGCTTCGTAGAACCCCTGGAGTCCAGCGGCATCTACTTCATCTACGCGGCGATCCACATGCTCGCCAAACACTTCCCCGACCGCACCTTCGACCCGGTGCTCGTCGACCGGTTCAACCGCGAGATCCAGGAGATGTTCGACGACACCAGGGACTTCCTCCAGGCCCACTACTACTTCTCGCCGCGCACGGACACACCGTTCTGGCGGGCCAACAAGGAGCTGAAACTCGCCGACGGCATCAAGGACAAGGTCGAGACCTACCGGTCCGGACTGCCGGTGAACCTGCCGATCAGCGACGAGGGCACCTACTACGGGAACTTCGAGGCCGAGTTCCGCAACTTCTGGACCAACGGCAGCTACTACTGCATCTTCGCCGGACTCGGCATGCTCCCGCGACACCCGCTGCCCTCTCTGGCCCACAAGCCCGAATCCGCCGCGCTGGCAGAGCAGTTGTTCGCCGACATCAAACACAAGCAGCGCGACTGGGTGGAGTCGCTGCCCTCCGCCCACCAGTTGCTGCGCCAGTTGCACGGTGTCTCATGAGCGGCACCACCGCGCAGGGCCGGGACATCACCGCCGCGGCGAACCAGCGTCGCTTCCGCGACCTGATGAGCGCCTTTCCCACCGGCGTCGCCGTCGTCACCAGCGTGGACGCCGAGGGATCGCCGCGCGGCATGACCTGCTCCTCGCTCACCAGCGTCACCCTGGAACCGCCCACACTCCTCGTCTGCCTGCGCCGCGGCAGCGCCACCCTGGCGGCGGTGAACACCCGGGGCGGCTTCGCCGTCAACCTCCTGCACGCCCACGGGCAGCACACCGCCGAGCTGTTCGCCGGCCCCGATCCAGACCGGTTCGCCCGCGTGTACTGGCGACGCTCGCCCTCGGGCCTGCCCCACCTCACGGACGACTCGATCGCCGTGGCCGACTGCCGCGTCGCCGGGATGTTCGACGTCGGCGACCACACCGTCGTCCTGGGCGAGGTCGGCGTCATCGGCCGGAGCGACGGCACGCCGCTCCTGTACGGCCTGCGCCGCTTCGCCGCATGGCCGCACCAGTGACCCACTCGACAAGGACACCCATGACAACGAGTCGTGCCCCGCACCCCTCGGCCCGCAGCGCGGAACTCAACCGGCTGCCCGCCTACCGCTCCACCGACCCGACGGCTCAGCACACGGACGGCGTCATCGACCTCGCCAACAACGAACTCGCGCTGCCGCCCCTCCCGGCGGTGGCGGAGTCGCTGCGCCACAACGCCGACCGCGTCAACCTCTACCCCGACCCCACCGCACGCACCCTGCACCACACGGTGTCCCGGCACTTCGCCACCGACCCCGAGCGGGTCGTCGTCGGCCCCGGCAGCGGCGCGGTCCTTCAGCAGTTCCTGCTCGCGCTGTGCGGCCCCGGCGACGAAGTCCTCCACCCCTGGCCCGGCTTCGACGCCTACCCGCTGCTCGTCGCGCTGGCGGGCGCCCGGGGTACGCCCATCCCGCTGACGGCCGCCGGAGGGCACGACCTGCCCGCGTTCGCGGCGATGGTCACCGCCCGCACCCGCGTGATCATCCTGTGCTCCCCGCACAACCCCACCGGCAGCCGCATCCCGCACCCCGAGCTGCGCGAGTTCCTCGCCGCACTCCCGCCCCACGTCGTGACCGTCCTCGACCAGGCATACGTGGAGTTCGACGAGGAAGAGGACACCAGCGACCTCGACCTGATGCACGCGAGGCCCCAGACCGTGCTGCTGCGTACGTTCTCCAAGGCGTACGGACTCGCGGGGCTGCGCGCCGGCTACGCCTTCGCCGCTCCGGGCCTCGCGGCCCTGGGCCGCAGGACACTGCTGCCGTTCTCGGTCACGCGCCTCGCCGAACGGGCCGCGCAGATCTCCCTCGACCACCCCCAACAGCTCATCTCCCGCCTGGAGTTGGTGCGACGCGGGCGGACGCGACTGTATGAGGGGCTGTGTGCGGAGGGGCTTGCGCCCCTGCGGTCGTACGGCAATTTCGTGTGGCTTCCGCTCGGTGCGGCGGCCGAGCGCTTCGCCACCGCCGCCCTGCGGGCCGGGGTCCGGGTCCGGGCCTGCCCGGGGGAAGGCGTACGGATCTCGGTGGGCGGCGACGAGGCGCACCGGCGGGTGCTCGCCGCGGCCCGGGACTTCGGGGGCGCGGGCGAGTGAAGGGGCGAGCGGGTTCACAGGCTGCTCGGCCATACTGCGCATGTGGAGCAGCGATCAGAACACCAGTACATGCCCCTGGGTGGTGCCGCGACGGATCCCGCGTACGTTCCCGGTCTTGTGCCGGCGCGTGCGGTTGCATCGGGGGAGGAGCACGCGCCCGACGAGGTCCTTGAGGAGGACGCCGTACCCGAAGAGGACGAGAACGGCGGGCCCAAGGCGGCGGCCGAAGCCGAGGTCGCCGATGGCGGGGCGGATCCGGCCGAAGCGGACGCAGCGGATTCCGAAGGCGAATCCGACGCTGACGTCGGTGGGCCCGTTTTCGAGGTGTCCGACCGACAGGGTTCGATCGTCGCCGACCGTCGAGGAGTCCGGCTGCGGCTGGCCGACGAAGAGGCCGACTTCCGGTGGGACGAGCTCAGCGCGGTCGAGTACCGCACACCGCGGTGGTCGCGGCGTTTCGAGATCGTCGTGTACACACCGGCGCACCGACGGTTCTCCCACGACGTCGAGGCCGCCGACCGGGCCGGCGTCAAGGAGTGGCCCGAGCAACTCGACGCCGTGCTCGACGCGTACTTCGAGGAGTGACTCGACCGGCTCGGCCGGGGACCACGCTTCCCCGGCCGAGCCGGTCGGCACAGGAGAGCGGTCAACTCCGTTGGTGTGTGCGGTACTTGATGGAGAGGCTGAAGCGGGAATCGCCCCCTGCGCGGGGTCATCCGGTTCGGCCCGGACTGGAGCGCGGAGTTCGTACGGTCCGACCCGACGTCCGCAGCGGGCGGTCGTCGTCTGCTCCGAACCCGTTCACCGCGCAGGAGCTGTCCGGTCGTGGAGCGGGCGCCCGATGAGGTGTCGAAGATGCGGACGGCCACGGGCACGAGGGGCCGGCGCGCCTGGCCACGGTCCTGCACAAGGGCGGGTAGGTCTGGGAGCAGCGCTCACAGCCAGCGTTTGGCTGCCTCTCGACGCTGTCGCCGCCGTTGGTGTTGAAGGCGAGTGCGACTCCTGGTGCGTGTCGGCGGACCAGGTTCACGACCCGCTCGAAGGAGGTCGGAAGGGGTTCCGGCTTGCGTATCCCGCCCCCGATGGCGACGACGTCCCCATCCCGCTCGGAGAGCGCGGCGACGACCGTCGACCAGGTGCCGGTACCAGGGCCGGCCGTCGGCTCAGGGGACGCGTACGGAGGTCGGCACGCAGCCCTCCTCTCGGGCCGCAGGACCATCGTCGTGCTGGGACCGGGCCGCCGTGAGCGGTCCGGTCCCGGTGCGGGGCTTATTCGGTGATCCGGACCGCGCCGGACGGGCAGAGGCTGCCCGCCCGGCGGGCGGCGGGCTGATGGCCGATGCCGGGATCGGGCATGAGCACCTCGACGATGCCGTCGTCGTCCTGGTCGAAGACGTCGGGGGCGGTCAGCGCGCACAGGCCGGCGCCGATACAGACGTCCCGGTCGGCGGACACCTTCATGGCGTCTTCCTTCGGCTTCATGGTGTCTCCCGTCGGCGTCATGGTCCCTCTTTCGGCGCGGTCACCAGGTGACCGGAAGTTCGTTGACGCCCTGGATCGTCGTGCCGGGGCGCAGCGTCAACTGCTCGACCGGGACGGCCAGGCGCAGCGTCGGGATGCGCTCGAACAGCGTGGTGATGAGGACTTCGAGTTCCAGGCGGGCCAGGTTCTGGCCGAGGCACTGGTGGACTCCGTAGCCGAAGGAGATGTGGTGGCGGGCCGAGCGGTGCACGTCGAAGGTGTCCGGATCCTCGAACACCGAACCGTCTCGGTTGGCAATGGAGTTGGTGACGATCACGCCATCGCCCGCGCGGATGACCTGGCCGTCGATCTCGATGTCGGCGGTGGCGAACCGGCCGCCGGCGAAATCGGCGATGGCGAGGTAGCGGAGCAGTTCCTCGACCGCCCCGGGGACCAGACTCGGGTCGGCTCGCAGAGCGGCGTGCTGTTCGGGGTGTTCCAGCAGCGTGATCACGCTGAGCGAGGTCATCGAGGCCGTCGTCTCATGTCCGGCGACGAGCAGCAGCAGTGCGGTCGAGATGAGTTCCTCGCGGTCGATCCCGCCGCCCGCCAACTGTTCGGTGACCAGGGTGCTCAGCAGTCCGGGCCCGGGTTGGGTCTGCATCTGGGTGATCAGGGAGTCCAGGTAGTTCCGGAGCTCGTCGCGTGCGGCGGCCGCGCCGTCCGCGTCCGTCGCCTGTACCAGCCGCTTGCTCGCGTCCTGGAAGAAGTCGTGGTCGCCATAGGGCACACCGAGGAGCCGGCAGATCACCAGAGAGGGGACGGGCAGCGAGAGCCGGCTCACCAGGTCGACGGGCGGGCCCGCGGCGAGCATGTCGTCGATGAAGCCGTTCACGATGCGCTCGATGTCGGTACGCATCCCCTTGATGCGCTTCACCGTGAACTCGCTGATCAACATCCGCCGTTGGGAGTCGTGTTCGGGCGGATCCATGCCGATGAATGCCTGAGGCTGCTCCCGGATGGCTTCGAAGAGCGGTGATGTGGCGGGGAATTCGGCGCGGGTGCGGTCGGAGGAGATCCTGGGGTCGGCGAGTAAGGAGCGCGCCACCTCGTGTCCGGACACGATCCAGGCCCGTCGGCCGTCGTAGAGGGTCACGGGGTGCAGCGAGTCGGGCTCGTCCCGAAGTCGGCTGTACATCTCCGGGAGTTGATAGGGGCAGGTCCGGTCGGCTGGGAAGGCGGGGGCGTCGTGCGTCTGGAGCCGTGCGGCAGTCTCGGTCATCGAAATCCCTCGAAACCTCAGACGGTTAAAGAACGGACAGTTCTCTAAGTAAGAGGCTAAGCTGCCCTCATAGAGAACGCAACGGTCTCTAAGGAAGCGTTGGGGAGTCACGGTGTCACTGAACTCCGAACAGGCCGACGAGCAGGCCGCCGAACTGGTCGCTGACCACCGCAAAGGTCCCCGCCGTCGCGGTGGGGAACTGGAACGCGCCATTTTGACGGCGACTCTGGCTGAACTCATCGAGGTGGGCTACCCCGCGCTGACCATGGAACGGGTGGCCGCACGGGCCCGTACCGGCAAGGCCGCCGTCTACCGCCGCTGGTCCAGCCGCGCCGAACTGGTCATGGACGCCTGCAAGTTGAGCGGGTTCTCCGACGTCCCGGCCCCCGACACCGGCGCACTCCGCACCGACGTGATCGCCCTGCTGCGGCAGATCTCCCACAAGATGGCCAGCCCCCTCGGCGGCATCATGCGCGGGCTCCTCCCGGAGATGACGCGCGACGCCGAGCTCGCCGGACTGATCCGGGAACACATCCACACGGCCGGCCCCGCGACGAGCCACACCATCCTGGAACGTGCCGTCGAACGCGGCGAGGTCGAGCCGTGGGTCCTCGCCTCGCGAAGAGCCACGGTGGCGACCGACCTGCTGCGCAACCAGTTCCTCCTGTTCGGTGCCCCCGTCGACGACGAGGCCATCACGGAGATCGTCGACGACGTATACCTCCCCCTGATCCTGACCCCGGCTCCGAACCCACCGCGCACCTAGGGGGGCGTCCGGCGAGTGGCCTTGAGGAGGGGGGATCAGGTGGTGGCCAGGAGCAGGTCCTCTCCGGTCGAGGGGCTGAGGCCGTCGGTGCGATCGGCGAAGTAGCGCTCGGCGAGCGCACTTCCCGATACGTGCCGGGCGTCCTCGAAGCCGGCTTCCCGGGCCCGTGCCAGCATCTCGGGCGGGGTGTAGAAGCTGATGAACGGTGTTCCGGATGCTTGCGCGCCTTCCTCGCTGGTCCGGAGACCGGGACGATCGGCCGCGTCGAGCAGTTCGGTCGGCAGCAGGAAGGTCATGGCGAGCGTCGAGCCGGGTGCGAGCCCGGTGATCTGGCGCAGGGTGGCCGCGGTGGCGGCTTTGGTGAGGTACATGGAGACGCCGGTGGACACGATGACCGATGGCCGGCCGGCATCGAAGCCCGCGGCGGCCAGCTTCTTCAGCCAGTCCTCGCTCGCCTCGAAGTCGACCGGCACCAGGTGCAGCCAGTCGGGGATGCCATAGCCGAGTTCGACCAGGCGGTGGCGCTTCCAGGCCTGGGGTCCGGGCTGGTCGACCTCGAAGACCCGTAGGCGGGAGGCGACTTCCGGCCTGCGCTGGGCAAAGGTGTCCAGGCCCGCTCCCAGGATGACGTACTGGGTGATGCCACGGTCCGCCTGCTCGGCGATCAAGTCCTCGATGAAGCGAGCGCGGGCCACGACGGCCGCCCGGAATCCTCTGGTGGCGTACGGGTCCATGTCGGGGCGGCGGCGCCAGTCGTCGGCGGGGGCCGCCAGTTGCAGGCCGATCTCGTCCTCCAGTACATGCGGTGGCGGGTCGACCCGGACGTGCATCGCGCGCCAGAGGGCGGTCCGTACCGCCGTGTTGTCCGGTGCCTCGGTCTGCTCGTCTGCCATGGTGTTCCCCTTCCCGTGCGGTCAGTTCTTGGCGGGAGCCTGGAGGTTCCACAGACGCCCGTCGGGGTCGCGGACGGTCATCTCCCTGGTCCCGTAATGGGTGTCCTCGAACGGCGTCACCACCTCGACGGCGGGATCGGTACGGAACGTGTCAGCGTCCGGCACCTTCAGAACCATCCGCGTCTGGGGCTCTTGGTCCTCGGGGACCTCGGCGATGAAGACGTACGGCCCGTCGCCGTTGCGGAGCCGACCGGAATTGTGGTCGGTCGAGAACTCCAACTCGTAGCCCAGCGACTGGAAGAACTTCGCCGCCTTGCCCCAGTTGTGGGTCGTCAAGAACACGGCCTCAATGCCTTCGGTCGCCATGTCAGGTCTCCTTCTCGGTCGATTGCCGGGTGTGTCCAGGGGTGTCGTCGAGGTAGGCGCGCAGTGCGTCGGCGACCAGGGCCGACAACGACATGCCCGACTCGATGGCGCGGTACTTGACCTGCTTGATCAGCCCGATCGGCAGGTACACGTTGAACTGCTTGACTTCCTCATCGCTCACAAGGCGACGCTAGCATGCTAGCAAGCTAATTTCTCGGAATGTCGGCGTCAATTTTCGCGCGCGGTTGCTGATGTGGATGCCTCGGCTCCGGCGAGTTCGCGGAGCGGCAACCCCGGCTTCCTCTCGTCGGACCGACGCATGAACCAGGACTGAACCCGTCACAAAGATTGCTATATTGCGCAACTGGAGAACTGTTGATGGGGGCAGGCGTCCCCTTCCCTTGTGACGCGGACGGACAAGAGGCGCGCAGATGGCAGGCAGTCATAAGGCGTCGGGCCGCCGGCCTGGAGGCGGCCGGTCCGCTGTGCGGCCCCAGCGCAACAGAGTACGGATCGGAATCGCCGCAGGCGTCTCGCTGCTCGTGCTGTTGACGGCCGGTGCGGGGTGGATCTACATCCAGCTCGACGGCAACATCGAGACCTTCGGCGCGGACGGGATCTCCGGCGACCGCCCGCCCGCCTCGGCCAACGGGGCGAACGTGCTGGTGATCGGAACGGACGCGCGGACCGACGGCAACAGCAGCCTCGGCGGCGGCAAGAAGGGTGACATCGGCCGCTCGGACACCGCGTTCCTGCTGCATGTGTACGCCGATCAGAAGCATGCCGTCGCGGTGTCCATTCCCCGCGACACCCTGGTCGACATCCCCTCCTGCAAGCTCCCCGACGGCAGTTGGACCACCCGGCAGAGCAACACCATGTTCAACGCCGCCTATTCAGTGGGTCAGTCCCCCAAGGGCAATCCCGCCTGCAGCCAGAACACGGTGGAGAAGCTGACCGGGCTGCGCGTCGATCACACGGTGGTGGTCGACTTCAAGGGCTTCGCGAAGATGACCGAGGCCGTCGGCGGCGTCCAGGTCTGTCTGCCCCAGGACATCTACCAGAAGGATCTCAACCCCAATCGGCCCACCCGCGGTGACCAGATCTTCGCCAAGGGACCGCAGACCGTCTCGGGCCAGAAGGCCCTGGACTACGTACGCATCCGGCACGGCATCGGCGACGGCTCCGACATGGGCCGCATCAAGCGTCAACAGGCCTTCGTGGCCTCGCTGTTGAAGAAGGTGAAGAGCGACGGGCTGACACCCACCAGCTTGCTGCCGCTGGCCAACGCCGCCATGCAGTCCCTGACCGTGGACCCCGGGCTCGGCTCGGCCGACAAGCTGATCTCCTTCGCCCTGTCGATGAAGGACGTCGACCTGCACAACACCAAGTTCGTCACCCTTCCGTGGCGTTATCAAGGTGCCCGGGTTGCCATCGTCCACCCGGACGCGGAGGCCTTGTGGGTCGCGCTCAAAGCCGACCGCACCCTGGATGGCCAGGACGCCGGCAAGCATCACGACGACCAGGCGAGCGCGGCATCCCCGTCGCCGGGCGCCGCCTCGGCGGTCTCTGGCACGGGTATCTCGGTCGCCGTGTACAACGGCACCACCGTCTCCGGTCTCGCCGCCCGCGCCGCCGACGCGCTCAAGCAGCACGGCTTCACCGTCACCGGCGCGGGTACGGCCGCCGTCCGCACCCAGACCAGGACGGTCATCGAGTACGGGCCCGGCCAGCAGGACCGGGCCGAGAAGGCTGCCCAGGTCTTTCCCGGCGCGGAGGTCGCCGCGAGCGGCACGGCCGGGATCAAAGTCATCCTCGGCAAGACCTATGCCGTCGGCCCGACCGCGACGGCATCAACGGCGCCGAGCACGGTGCCCTCCGGCCTCGCCGACGGCGCCCGCTCGGCCGACGACGACCTCTGCTCCAACCTTTCCTATGGCTGAGCTCCACCGGGCAGTGGACCACCGCGCTCGGCCACTTTCACACGCTGAGGAGAACTCTGATGCCCGTCCTTCCCCGGGCCGCGGGACAACTGCGCCCGGCCACCGTCCTGATCGGGTTGCTGCTCGCGCTGGCCGCCGTCCTCGTTCCCATACCCGCGCACGCGGCGAGTGGTACCGGCGCGGTGGCCGATGCGCTGAAGAAGAGTCCTGTGTACGTCGATCCGCGGGCTGAGAGCCAGTTGTCCAAGCCGGATGCCGAGGCGCTCGCGAAGAA
>NZ_JBIWHT010000053.1:0-20027 GCF_044764265.1 Streptomyces sp. NPDC094147
CGACCGCCGAGCCCACCACCCCCGCCCCGGCCACCCCGGCCGCGCCCGCCCCCTCGGTCCCGAACCCGGAGCCCGCGCCGCAGACCGACCCCACCCTGCGCCGCACCGTGACCGCCCTCGCCATCGGGATGGTGGTCCTGGTCGCCGCGTTCCTCTTCTACGCCCTAGCCGAGCACCCCGCCGCAGCCCAGCCCGCCCAGGCCGTCCTCGCCCTGCTCGGAGTACTCGGCACCGTCGGCTCGATCCTCGCCACCCTGCACGCCCTGAACCGCCGCCCATGACCCTCACCACCGGGCGGCAGCGATTACCCCGCCAGGGCAACTGACCCGAGACCGTACGATCGAAAGCACGGCCGTGCTCCCCTGATTCAGGACAGGCGAGCACGGCCAGGCCCCGGCCCCTGGCGACCGCAGTGCCGTGGTAAGTACAGAGTGCCGTGGTAAGTACAGCGAGGGCTTGGTACGCGACTCGGTGAAACCATCACCACCGACCCGACCACGACGGGTCAGAACAACCAGCCGACCAGCAAGACCACGACCCGTCTCCGCCGCTCTTCTTCTTCCTGTTCTCCACCTTCCAGCGGTCGTCAGACTCAGAAGAGGGGTCCATACAGAAGTAGTCGCCGCGCGCCCGCCCCCTTGACCAGCCTTCCGACGTGCAGCTTCCCCGGCGCACCCGCCAGGCTGGGGGCAAGTTGAAAGGCACGTTGAAGGGCACCTTGGAGAGCAAGTTGTAAGGCACGTTGAAGAGCAAGCCGGGCAAGCCCCGCACTCCCGCGGGTGGATGCGGCTTACCAAGGGCACCGCCACTTACCACCGCACTTACCAACCGGGGCTTGCCCCGGTACCTGCGCAGGTAGTGCGCAGCGCAGTGGCTTGGTAAGCGCCGCGCCGCTCCTGGTGCGCCGCGACGGCCCGGGAAACGGGAACTGCCCGGCCCCCACAGGACAGGGTTCCTGTGTGGGCCGGGCAGCGTGGCACCGGCCCAAGCCGAACAGGCAAGGGGGACTCGGTGCCGCCGGAATCACCCGGGTTTCGGGCGCGGGCGATACCGGAGCCCGCACCCACTCGGGGGGACCTGCTCTGCGGGTGCGGGACATCTGTGGATCCAGCCCGCCCTTCCCTGACGCCGTGGGAGCAGGGGAAGGGCGGACTGGCCCGTACCGCCGGACCGTTCCTGACCGGCAGGACGGTGAGCCCCGGGGGTACGGGTGCCCGTTCCGTGCGGAGCAGCGTCGGAACGGGGGCTTGGCGGGGGGCGGGTCTATGCCGGCTGCGGGCCGGACCTGGCCGCGGCGGGAGGCACGGCCGGCTTTTCGGTCGCGGGGAGATCGGGGTGAGCAACGAACGTTCGCCCGCCCCCCACCGGCTTCGGCACCGGGTCGGGAGACGGAATCCCGGGCGGGGGAATGGTCATGAGCCTCTCCTGCTCTCGCGTACGGGTGGTGATGAACGATCCGGTGATCTGCATTTCGTAGGCCGCGCCCATCGTCTTCGTGTCCACCGCGACCTGAAGCACGTCCAGAAGTACGGCTCGGGGTGTGGTCTCCGACCAGAGCCGCCGCGGCAAGCTGAACGAAGAGCAGCTTGCCGCGCTCGGGATGGACTGGGTGTAGGCCGGATCAGGGTTGCGGAGTCCGGGGTGGGTGGCTGGCGTTCTTCGCGGCCGGCTTCTTGTCGCTGCACTCGGGCGACAGTTCATGCAGCGCGGTGTGCACGAGGAGATCACCGATATCCGAGTGCGGCTTGGCCGCCTCTTCACGCAGGGCCTGGCAGCCGGGGCAGTTCTTCTTCACCGCAGGCCTCCCTCGTTGTCGTGCAGCGTGGCCGTGAGCGTCTGCACCGTGGCAAGTTCGTACACCCGGTGTCCCGTCGCGCCCGCGTGGTCGCGGCACCACATCTGCGCCGCGTCCGAGGACGCCAGCGTGTCGGAGCGCTGCCCGCACCCGGAGCATTTCCCGGTGCACCTCACGGGGGCCGGGCGGGCGGTCAGCCGCCAGTCCGTGCACTGATAGCCCCACTGCCGCACGCTCATGTCCCCCGGCAGGGAGCAGCGCTCCCCCGTGTCGCCAGCCAGTCCGAGGAGCTGGCCGGTGTAGCGGGCCAGGACCTGGGCGTGCACTGTCGCGGCTGCGAGATGGTGCCCGGGGCCGGTGTCCAGCTCGGCCCGCACGTCGTGGACGGCCTCCTGCCAACCGGCCGGGGCGGCGTCTTCCACGATGGGCACCAGGTAGGCGATGTGCCCGCGCAGGACCTGGAGCCACTCCTCCACCGTCTCGGCGGCCGGGAGTCCGGGGCGCGGTGCCAGCACCTGGGCAACGAACTCGGTGATGGCCTGTTGGTCGAGGAGCGGGGCGTTAGCGTGGGTCATATCGTCAACCTCCCGTGGTTGATGGTCATGCCCCCGGGCCGCCTGCCGCGGCCGCGGGGGTCTGCTGCATCAAGACCCTTGCGCTGCACGGTGGTTGGGGCCATCCCATGGCCCTATAGCCGCGTCCTATATTTGGGGTATGGGAGAAAGTCCCGAGAACGTATGGTCACACCCCCAGCTCGCAGCCGCCGTTACCGGTGAGGACTGGGGCGCTGTTTTCCGCACCTACCGCAAGCTCACCGGGCTGAGCCAGACCAGGCTCGGTGAGCGCGTCGGCCTGGTGCAGGGCGACGTCTCCGACATCGAGCGGGGACGGCGCCGGGTGACGTCGGTCGAAGTACGCCAGCGCATCATGGCGGGGCTCGACGTCCCCGCCGAGCTCCAGCCGGGCGGGTCGGGCCTGCCTGCCGCCCCGGCCCCGGTGGCCGGTCTGTCGCTGCCTGGTATCGCGCCGGACGATGACCTCCTGGACCGCGTGACGAACGTCGTCGCATCCACCCTGCGCGTGGATGCCGCCACATTGGACTGGCTCGACCGCCTGCTAGCCGAGCACCGCCGCGCGGAAGACTTCATCGGCTCCCGCCCGATGGTCAACGTGATGCGCCAGCAACTGCGCACCGTCGTGGACCTGTATGCCAGCGCCCGCGGGCCGTTGGCGGACCGGGTGGTCCGGCTGGCTGCCGAACACGCCCAGTTCCTCGCATGGATGGCACAGGACCAGGCACAGACTCCCGCGGCACTCGCCTGGTACGACCGCTCCCACGAATGGGCCCTGGAAGCCGGCGACGCCAACATGGCCGCCACCACCCTGAGCATGAAGGCCCACATGGCGTGGTCCGGAGGCCGGGGCCAAAGGTGCGTGCGGCTGGCCGAAGCGGCCCGGTGGTCGGCCCCGGGCACCTCGCTTGGAGTCCAGGGCATGGCCGCGCAGATGGCCGCCCGGGGCCACGCACTCGACGGGGCGGGCGATGACGCCCACCGTCTCCTGGACGACGCCCAAGACCTCATCACCCGGGCCAGCGAGCGGCCCGAAGACGAGCCCGTGTGGATGTACTTCTACGACGAGACCTGGTTCACCCTGCAACGCGGCATGACCGCGCTGCACCTCGGTGAGTGGCACACCGCCGTCGACAAACTGCGGAGCGGACTCAGCGCACTGCCGGATGAGTACCGGCGGGACAAAACGTGGTACCGGGCCTGCCTGGCCCACGCCCACGCCGGCGCCGGACAAGCCGCCGAAGCCACAGCAGTCGCCGTGGCGTCCGTCCCCGACGCCGCAGCGATCGGACGCCCCCACTCCTGGAACGAACTCCACACCACCGCCGCCGTACTGCTCCGCCAACGAGCGGCAGAAGGCCGCCAACTCATCACCGCACTCCGCGAACACGACTGACCGCCACTCAGCAGCAGGCCCTGTTCTCCGGAACGGGGCCCTGTTGCGCGTGGTGCTCACGACGTCAGTGTCCCGCCAGGTCAGAGAGGGAAATCGACCAGCCTGACCACGGTCACCGTGAGCACGGACTCGGAGACGTAGTACCGCACGATGACCCCGGTCACCGTCGCCTCACGGCGGTCACGGTCACCACCGACCTGAGTCGAGCCGTACCCGTACGGATCGCTGCCCAGCGTCGACTCCATGGCGGCCTTGAAGGCGCGCGGGTCGGGCATCCTCGCCAACGACGCGTCCGCCGGCGGCGCGTACGCGATGGCGTACTTGCTCAAGCGGCACGACCCTCGCGGCCGCGAAGCCGAGCGACGATGGCCCGCTCTTCGTCGTCCTCGACCAGCTCCAGAATCCAGTGCCGCATCACCGCGTGGATCGTGTGCACGGTCGCCTCGGCGACGGCCTGGTCGAAGTCGTCGCGACGCTCTTCGGGCAGCGCCTCACGGATCCCCGGCAGGGTCGCGGGCACCTCGACCTCCCGCCCGCCGCTGAACGTCCTGAGCGTGTCGGCCATGACGATCTCCTCCACCGCAGGCACCGTAGGCCCACCCCTCCACAGTAGCGAGATCACGCCCAGCCCGGACACCAAAGCCGAAGAGGTCGCATCCTGGGTCGCATCCTGGGTCGCGCCCTAAGACGCGCCCTGGGTCACACCCTGAGTCGCACCCTGAGTCGCATTGGAAGGGCCTCACGCAGAGCCTCGGAAACGCCCTCTGACCTGCACGACAAGGGGTGTTCAGAACGCCCGCCGCAGCGCCGACTACTTACCTGGAGCGTCCCTCCTCCCTCGGGAAGGGACTCGCTTTCTGTGTTCCCGTCCGACGGTCGCCCGTGGTGGTTCAGTACCCGCAGTTCGGGCAACGGCCGCTCCCGCGGCCCCGGGTCTCGACCTCCACCCCGATCTCCCTCATCCGTCGCACCTGGTAGGCGATCGAGGATGAGCTGGAGAGGCCGGCCGCGGCGCCGAGCTCGCGGAGCGAAGGTGCCACCCCGTGCTCTGCGACCCATTCGCGGGCGGACCGCAGAATGCGGACCTGGCGGTCGGTGAGGGCCCTCATGCCGTCTCCCCTTCCCCGTGCATGCGTGCCTGGCGGCGCAGCTCCACCCGGGCCGCCGCCGCACCGCCGGGCATAGCGTCGAAGAACGGGTGCGTCTCGATGCGGCGGGAGAGCACTTGCAGGCGGCGCCGCAGGGCCGTGGTGTGCACCGGACGTTCGGCAAGCGCCGCATACGTACGGTGCCACTCACGCTGGGCTTGGAGGAGGTCGTCAGGGAAGGTTCGCGCCATGACCGGAATTCAACCAGGTGTTCGAATTCCGATGCACGTTGATCACTCGACCGCGTCCCAAATCGCGGCGCGAGCCGGCTTCACGGTCCTGCGATCAACCGCAGGATGAGGACAGCGTTCCAGAGTTCCGTAGTTCCGGACTCTGTAAGTTCGGAACTCCCGAACTCCCGGAGTCTGCCGGTCGGTTCGTGGCCCTGTCGGCTCGATACCAGGAAGGCCAGCAGATCAGCCCGCGAACTGCGAGCGAAAGTCTGGGAGTGTTGGAGAGCCGGACGAGCGAGCGGCCGGGCTGGTGGATACGGATACCAAGGGGACAGGGGGGCCACCTATGGGGGCAGCGATCGTGGGCGCGGTGTTCTGGGCCGGCGCAGCCGGAACCGCCTGCTGGTGTTGGACGAAGTGGCGCCGCGGTGCCGACGAACTGTGGGCTCCCCGGTGGGATGCCCTCTTTACCGCCCTTGGCGCGCTGACCCTCGCGGTCATGGTGACGTTCGTAGCGGTTCCCGTACCTCCGCCTCTGGCTGTCGGTGTCATCCTGCTGCTCGGCCTCGGTTGCGTCGCGTGCGTAGTTGCCAAGCGCGTGTCAGTCCGACGTGCCGATGCCGAAACACGGGAGATCCGCGCCGAGCTCGGCCTCCCCATCGAGCGGCGCATGTGGCGCTCGATGACCGTCGGCATCCTCTGGTTCACCGGCGCTGTCCTGTCGCTGATGGCGTGGGTATTCGTCGGCATGACGCAAGCGATGACGCACGGCACGCAGCCCACGGCCGATGAACGGTGGCCGGAGATGGAGCAGGCTCTCCACCACGGGTACGCCACTGTCTACGTAGTCCTCGCCCTGGGCGGCCTGCATGTCATCGTCCAGCAGGTACGCCGCGACCGGGAGCAGCGGCGCGTACGCGCCGCGGAACAGCAATACCTCGCCCAGAGCCGCACCTCGTGACACAGGCCGGGACGGGCAGGCCTGTAGTTGTCGGCTCGCGCTTGTCCAGTTCGAGAGGCGAGCCTGATCGAGGGCATGCCATTACTTCGGGAGTTCCGAACTCTGTAAGTTCGGAACTCCCGGACTCTCAGAGTCTGTCAGTCACTTCCTGGCCCGTTGGCGCGATACCAGGGAGGTCAGCAGATCGGCTTCCGTATCGCCTTTGAGCTGGTCGGCGCGCATCAGCAGCACATCGACCGCGATCCGGATCAGGGTGTTGTCAGTGATGATCTCCGAGCGATTCCGGCGCTGCGCGGAAACTCGGCGGCGCAGCGCCGTCAGGGCTTCGATCTGGTCGGCACGCAGGCGCGTCTCTTTGCGCTCCAGATCCTTCCACCGCGGGCCGTGCTCTCCCCCGACGGTTCCCGGAGTTACAGACTCCGGAAGTACGGAACTTCCGGAGTCTGTAACTCCGGAAATCCAGGAGTCCGGCACTTCCGAAGCCTGGTCCCCTGTCGGCTGCTGGGGCATGAGGGATTCGACAACCGGGGTCACGGGCTTGCGGGCAAGAGGGGAGGCGGCAGGCACGACAGGCCGCTCACGCTTGGGACTCATCCGATCGCCTTCCACAGGCGCTCGGCGTTGTCCGCATACACCGCGCGGATATCCGCGGCACGGGCGCCTTCCGAACTGAGCGGCAGCGCGGCGTCCGCAGCATTCTTGACGGTCGCCCGCTCCGGGATCGGCTCCCACACCAGGTCCTGCCCAAAGAGGCTGGGGAGGGTGCTGACGTGGTGAAGGTGGGCGCCGACCCGGTTGTCGATCCGGGACGGGATCGCTGCCAGGAACTGGAGGTCCATGTTGGCCAGCTCGCGGCGGGTCTGTTCGTCCTGCATGAAATCCCTCAGCCGGGTGGCGCCCTGAACGCCGTCGAACTCCGGGTCGATGAGGGCGATCCCGTAGTGAGCGGCAGCGAGAGCCAGCTCGGTGAGGTGGCCGAGCGACGGCGGGCAGTCGATCAGGGTCACGTCGTACTGGTCGTCCGCTCCTTCCAGCGCCCGCACGAGCCGGCTTCGGGCCCCGATGACTGCCGCCTCGGCCACCCGCTTCTCCAAGTCGAACCGCGACGGCAGGATGTCGATGCGCATCCCGTACACCCCGTCCCAGGCGCACGGCACGATCCCGTCGACGGCCGAGCCGGTCTCTGCGTCCCGCAAGACATCAGCGGTCGTCACGGTCGGGCTCTCTTCGCGGTACGGACGGCCCAGCCGACGCGATGCGTTGGCCTGCGGGTCCATGTCCACAACCAGGACCCGACGCCCTGCATCCGCCAGCGCGGCTGCCGTGTTCACCACCCAAGCCGTCTTCCCCGAGCCGCCCTTGTTGTTGCCCGCAGCTACTCGCCTGCTGCCCATTGATCCTCCAGACTCTGTTATTCCGGTACTCCCGGACTCCGGAAGTACAGCTCACGCATGCCCGGCATTCTGGCACTGCCGACCATCCCTCCGTGCCAGAGGCATCAGATACCGGAGTTACAGACTTCGGAACTCCGGTATCTGATGCCTCTGTCCCTCCCGGGGCGAAGAGCCGCCCACCTTGCCCTCCTAGCCCAGGTGTTGGGCAAGGTGGTGCCGTTTGCGCTTCGACGGCGGACAAGGGGCTGCCCGCCGTCGAAACAGGCTTGCCCGGGGGGCGACGCAAGTCATCGGCTGACGCCCCGGAACCGGGCAAGAGCACGTCGGCCTCAGCGGTTCCAGGGCCGGGGCTCTACCACTTCCTGACTGAAACGCACCATGGAACGCACATTGCCCCGGGAGCAGGCGGTGTCACGGCAAACGGGCGGCACGAGTGGTCCAGATCACCCCCGCTGCGCACCGAGGGGGCGGACCGCCTCACCCGTGTGTACTCAAACTGACGTCATGACCTACGACTTCACCCGGCACATGGAGGAGATCGCAGCCTGGTACCGGGCCATCCTCACCGACGTCTACCCCGACGGCCCCGACCGGGACGCGAAGGAAGTGGTGCTCGACCAGCGCGATGAATTCACCAGACTCGCGACCGACGACGTGGCGCCCGCCGTGGGCGCCGCCGCAGTGCAGTGGAACAGGGCTGTTCTGATACTTGCCGAGGCTGAGCGGGAACTCGGACGGCCCGGATGGCGGCCGGAATGGACCGACGTGTCTGAGTACTACGTGCCCGGAGGCGATCCGGTCTACGGCCCCTTCGGCCCAGCCGGGCCGTAGACCGGAAGCAGGACACCGCGCTCCGGGCCGGGATGGTTGCGTACGTCAACGGTCGGTGCTGTACGTCTCCGAGATGACGTACACGGGAGCGGTCGCGTCGGCGGCGCCCGCGTCCACCGGTCCCGCACCCAGACGTCGCCGCCCGCCGACTGCGGGGGCCTGTGACGCCGCGGGCAGCTGCTCCACCCATTCCGAGGCCGCGGCGCGCTCGGCCGCCGTCCGGGCCCGGGGGTCTCGGGCGGGAGGGTCGGGAAGGTCTTGGCCTGGCCCCAGGGGCCGGCGGCGCGTCGTGCTCACACCCGGCAGTCTCCCAGCCCCACCAAGCGGCACGCGCGCCCCCACCACACGTGGACACGGGCGCCGTTGGGTAACAACCCGCAGTTGCCACCCGAGTGAGGGACTGACAACACCCGTTTCCGGCGGGACCCTGGACCCGCGCGCAGCGCGGGGCTCCGACGAGACGGCCCACCGCGGTGAGCGCGGGCCGTCCGGTCTGCATGGTGACCGGACCGCCCACCCGGCCCCGGCGACACCACCCCCGCCGGGGCCGACTCCCGTCTCCGGCGGCGACGTGGCCGTGCTCGGGGCGCTCCGGCGTGTTGATACCCCGTCAGCACCCCACCCCAGCCGCAGAATCCGCGATCGTCCGCGAGAGCGCCGAACTCAACCGCGCCCGGCCGAGGGGGCCGTGACGGCCTGTACGGCCGTCACAGGCGCCCCGAGAGCCTTAGACGGTGGCAGAGTGCGCGGCATCCTCGGCCTCAGACGCAGCGACCGCCACCGCGCGGGCCTGTTCCCACTCGGCGTCAGCGGCGAGCTTGGCCTTCTCGGCCTTGATCCGGCACCTCCCGCACAGACCCGCCGTCTGTACCGCCCGACCGCACACGTCACCACCGGTCCCCGGGCAGGTGTCGGCCCCGGGGCCGGTGCCGGGCGTCTCCGGCGGGGCAGACGTGGCACCGTCGCACACCAGACAGCGCGCGCCGGGTGCCACCACGCCCCGCCCGCACCCGTTCTGACACACCGGCTTCTCACCGCCCAGACACACCGCGCACAACTCCAGTCCGGGCAACGCCAGTCGGGCACACAGCCCACCGTCCCCCGCGCACCAACGGTGCCTGTCCTGACCCGACACGGCTGCATCCAGCGTCGCCAGCCGCTCCGCCAGGCTCGGCGGTGTGGGCGTCGGCTCACCACCCACCACGTCCCGAACGCCTGACTGCTGCGCGGGAATCGGCCGGATCCCGGCAGCGGGACCGATCGCGCGCAGATCTGCCAGCCGCCGGCCGACGATCGCACCGACCGACGTACGCACCGGCTGAGGCAGCGGCACGGACACCAGCGCGTGCCGGATCGCCTGCGGCGTGATCCCCTCCGCCAGCATCGCTGTAGCGACATCGCCTTGATCCTGAAGGGTCTTGGCGTGGGTGATCTGCCACTCCGGCGCTTCAGCCGCGACCGCCCGCAGCACCTCCACACCCGGCGTCAGCTCCACCGGCACCACGGCCACGGCGCCCCCCGCCCTGTTGCCGCGCAGTTCCGGCGCAGCGTCAGCCGCCGCTGCTCCCGCCACACCGGCCCGCACGGGCTGCTGCTCCTGGCCCTCGATGACACCGCCCCCGTCCGTCCGTCCATCCGTGCCCGAACCGATCGCGTCCGGGACCTGTACGTCAAGGACGGAGGGAGGGATGGGGTTGTGGTTCAGGGAGTGGTTAGAGGTACCGGTTTGGGGGTCTACAAGTTCCCCCGTGGACGACTTGTAGTTCCCCCGTGGACGACTTGTAGTTCCCCCGTGGCGCGGTTTCGGGGTGCTCTCACGGGGGGTCTTTGAGTTCCCCCGTGCTTTCGGCGGCCGTGGCTTCCCCTTGTCCGCGCGGGGGGTCTTGGCAGGGGCAGGGGCGATGGGAGGCCGGTTCTCAGGAGTGAGCGGCGGGCGGCCGAGACGTTCCCGCTCCGCGTTGATGCGGTCGATGTTGGAGAACCACGTGTACGGGATCAGCAGGTCATAGACGACAGGCCGCTTGTCGGCGCGGTAGTGCTTCACCAGGTCCTGATCCCCTTTGGCGATCAACCCCCGTTTCAGCATGTTTCGCCAGCACCGCTTCACGGTCTCTTCGCTCACGTGAGTCCGTTGAGCGATCGTCTCCTTCGACTGCCATGTCCCGCAGCCGTCGTGATCCGCCTTGTCGGCCATGCAGCCGAGAACGGCGAACTCGTTCACGTCGGCTACTGGAGCATCGCCGCTCACCGCCCACACCATCGCTTCGAGACTCACAGGGACACCTCGATGAGGTGTGCGCAGTGCTTGTTTGACGTGGGGTGGGGTGGAGGGGAGAACTGGTCGAACATGAAGGGACGCCTTTCTGCGCCCGCATCGCGCGTACCGGGGAATCGTCCCGGGTACACTCGCGAACGGACCTCAGGTGGTCTGGCCCGCTGCCGGAGTTGACGCTCCGGGATCTACCCCAGTGGGCCTTTAACGTGTCTGGGTGAGGCTACTCCGCGTAACGCGGGTAGCTCAGGTGGCGGTGATGGTGGTCTGTGTGCCGCCGACTGTCGCGGCACGCCGCCGAGTTGGCAGGCGGCTGACGGCGTGGTCCGCCCCTGAGAGCAGATCCGGGACGGCGATGCCGTAGTGCGCCGCGAGCTTGTCGATGTCGGCGAGTGTCCAGCTCGAACCGCTGAGGCCTGACTGCTTGCGGCTGACCTGCCCTTGCGAGAGGCGGAGCCCGCGGCCGAGGTCGGTCTGGTTCTCTCCCGTTGCGTACATCAGCGCCGCCACGGTGAGCCGCAATTGGGCCTCTGTACTGGACATATGGGCAACTCCCATCATTTATGCACTGGGTACATATGGGCTAGTCGTCGGTGGCGCGCCGCTTGGCCCGGACGGGGATGCCCGCCTCCGTCAGCCACGCGTAGAACGTGGTGGGGCTGACGCCAGAGAGCTTTTGGGTACGGATGCGCGGCGCGCCGGCGCGGATGGCGTCTATGGCGGCGTCGCGTACGGCGCGTTCGAGTCGCGGAACCTCCACATCGCGTGTTTTGGCCGCCTCTGCGAGAGCGCGCAGGGCCCGCGCCTGCGCCTCTTCCGGGATCTCGTTCATGGCCGCCATAGTGCCAGAAACTCACGCGTGAGTCACGGTTGCTCGCAACTGAGTTTCGTGTCATGGTGGTGCTGCCCCGGAAACAGGGCGGCCCCCGGCGGGTGTTACAGCACCCAGCCGAGGGCCTTGACCACCCACCTACGTGCATAGGAGGGCGATCCGTCATGGATCGTATCGCCACGCCCACGGGCGTGATCACCACGGCCCCGCCGTATGTCGGCCTCTTCGAGGACTGGGAGCGCGAGGACAACGACCGCGGCCCCGAGCCCGAGCCGGAGAACCTCGCCCGCGTCATCATTCGCCGCCCTGTGATCGGGGGCCCGTCGTGGCGCTGAAGCGAGACATTCCCACGGCCCCCGGCACCCGGCCGGACCCCAAGCACGAAACGGTCTACCAGCCTTCCCGCGGCGGTCACTACCCCGCGCCGGAGAGGCCGGTTCCTGGCACTCCCAAGGGAGGGCGGCGATGAGCGACGACGACCGCCGCGCGGCCGAGGCCGCGATGGAAGCGGCCCGTCAGCAGGCGCAGGCCGACAGTCGGGCCGCCGCGGAAGCGCTGGCCGCCGTCCACGCGGCCACCGCAGCCGCCACCGCGAACGCTGCCGCGGTGGCGGCGCACCTCGCCAGCCGCTGACCCCCGAAACCCAGACGAGAGGAGTTCGCCGTGGTGAACCAGGTACCGGACAAGCAGATCACTGGGGTTGTCACCAAGTTCAACTTTGAGCAGAACCCCGACGGTTCGGCGGTCCTGGTCGCCTACACCAGGGACCACAACGAGATGGTCGGGAAGGTGTGGATCACCTTCGATCCGGACTCCGTACGTGCGCTGAGGCGCGCCGTCGAGACCCGGCTCGCCCAGTGATCCTCCGCTGACAGACCGGCACAGATGTCACAGAAGCGCACCAGCCGCCACCGGATGACAGGCCACTGTGACGGAGCCCCGGACCATGCGTGATGCTGCGGGATCGAATCCCGCCCGGGGCGCGCACCACGAACTCACCACCAGGGAGAGCCAGATGACCACCACAGCGGAGCCGCGCACCGCGGCCCCGAAGGTGCCCGCCCCGGTAGGGCCCGCGCCGACCCCGGGTCCGGAGCCCGTTCCACCGGGCGCAGCCCCTGCTGCCCCGGGTGGGCCCCGCAACCGCTCCGGTCGCATGCTGCGGTTCGCCATGGCCGCAGGGATGCTCGGCGGTGGAGCGGTGGTCGCCGGCATCGGATTCGCCGCCTCTTACACCGCACTCCGCAAGCTCGCGGCGGCCCACGGGTTCGAGCCCGCCGTGGTCCCCTGGGTCCCCATCGGGGTGGATGCCGGGATCATTGTGCTCCTGGCGGCCGATCTGTTCATGGCCCACCGCAAGCAGCCGTGGCCCGTGCTCCGGTTGAGCGCCCACCTGCTGACGCTCGCCACCATCTACTTCAACGCCAGCTCGGTCGGCAGCGGTGATCTTGTCGGCGCGGGCATGCACGCCGTGATGCCCCTGCTGTTTGTGGGGGTTGTTGAGGCGGCCCGCCGGGCGATCATCAAGGCCGCCCACGTCGAGCGTCCGGACACGGTGCCGCTCTACCGCTGGGTCCTCTCCCCGTGGAAGTCGTGGGCACTGTTCCGGCGGATGCGACTGTGGGAGATCCGGTCGTACGCCACGGCCGTGAAGCTGGAGCGGGAGCGGACCCTGTACCGGGCCATGTTGGAGCGGGAGTACGGCAAGAACTGGCGGAGGAAAGCCCCGGCGCCGCGCCTCCTGCCGCTCACGATGGCGCCCTATGGCCTGTCCGTCGACGAGGCCCTCGCACTGCCTGATGAGCACGACGCCCGCGAGCAACTCCGCAAGGACAAGGCCGAGGCCGCCCGACTCGACCGCGCCGCACGGGCCAAGGCGGCAGCTGCTCAGGCCCGGATCGCCGAACTGAAGACAGAGGCCTCGGTCGTGGCCGCCGAACACGATTTCGAGGCGACCACCGGCGCAGCCGCGGCCAGGGCGCGCGCTGCCCGTACGGAGGCCGAGACCCAGGCAGAGGCCCAGGCGCGAGCAGCTCGCCGCGCGCTCCAGGAGGCCGAGCACATCGCCGTGGTGGAGAAGGAGGCGCTCGACTCGGTCACCGCAGCCGAGGCTCGGGAGCGTGCGGCCGAGGCGGAGCTGCGTGCGGCCGAGGAGAGCGAGCGTGCGGCCGGAGTCCGCCTGCGTGCGGCCGAGGCCGACGAGGAGGCAGCCGCGGCTGAGGCACGGGCGGAGGCCGCAGTGGCTAAGGCGGCCGAGGACCGGGAGCGCGCGGCCGTCGCCAATCTGCGTGCGGCCGGAGCCGAGGAGGAGGCGGCCGAGGTGCGCCTGCGTGCGGCCGAGGCCGAGGAACGCGCCCTCGCGGCGGAGGAGCTGACCCGGCTCACACCTCGCCAGCGCGACGCCCGGAAGGTCGCACGGCTGGTGCTCACCGAGGCGGGCGGCGTGGTCGAGCGGCTGCCGCTCAGCCGGATCATGGAGGTGCTCGGAGTCTCCGAGACCACCGCGGGCGACCGTCGCAAGGACGCCCGAGCCCTGCTCGATGAGGGCTATCAGCCCTGAAAAGGGGCGGGATGACATCGGATCAGGAAATCCCCCTGCTCGATGTCAGATCCCGGATCTAGTCTCACGAGACGTGATCGGCTCGTGACGGGTCCGGCCGGGATGCAGCCCCGACCGGACCCCCTCCCAAACACACGACAGCGCGTCACCAGGAGGCACGACCAGTATGCGACGTACTACCGAGGCCGGCGGCTACACCCGCACCATCCTCCCGCCCCGCTCACCGATGTGGCCCGAGAGCGCCTTACGGGGCTGGCCCCCGTTCGGCGGCGACGAGCTGCGCGTGCGGCAGTTCCTGTGGCGGGTCCTGGGAGTCGGCGCCGCTGCCGCAGGAAGGAGGCACCCGTGAGTGACGAGCCTGAGCCTCAGTGGTGGAGCGTGCAGCCGGCCCGCCCCGAGCCGTATGAGCCGAACCCGTACGAGGCGGAGCGTTGGCAGGACCCCGACGCCCTCACGGACGCGGCGGAGGCCATGCGCGACGCTGCCGACGCCATGCGCGACGCCGCGACGCCCCCGGCCGAGTCCAATTGGGATTTCTCCTGGATCGGCCGTTGGTTCAAGGAAAACAACAACGGACGCGCATGCAAAGCGGCGCTTGCGACCACCGGCCCCGCTTTTACTCTCTTGCTTGTCTGGGGCAAGTTCGAGTTTGGGGCGGCTGCCGGAATGACCCTGATGGGGGTCGTGCTCGGCGGTATCTGGCATCTGCGGTCGGAACGGAAAATGACGCGCACCTTGGTGTGGGGATTTCCTGTAGGGCTGGCGTACTACACGCCGGTAGCAATCGTTCTCGGCACGGCCAAAATCCTCGTAGGGGGCTGAAAGTGAAGACTGTAACTCTCGGAATGTTCACGGTAGGTTTCCTGATTTTGGTCGGGCGCCTGAGTTGGTTCTGGTTTAAGAGCCGCTCCCGGAATTGGGCAGACCTGATTCCGTTCGGGATCTCGGCGCTGACGTTCGCGGCGGCGGGAGCGTGTGCGGGTGGAATTATCGGGACCGTTATGACGTGGTCCCGAGAGAAGGTCGGTCAGGGCGGTGACTGGGCTCTCGAAAAGGGCACCGGTGCGCAGCACACGAGCATCAGCCGGAGTGCCGAGTTCGGCACGCTGACCCCCTTCGGTGCGGTCATCATGCTCGGTCTGGTCGTCGTATTCGTCGTCGTCTACAAGTCGGCGAAGCGGAAGCCGAAGAGGGAATTTTCGTGGGGCGCGCCGTGCGGTCTCACGCTCGGCCCGTTCCTCGGCGCGGTCACGGTCGTCCCCCTGATCAACGGAATCGGGAACATGACCATTGGTTCGTTCTTCCACTGACCGGCGCGCGGCCCGGACGCCATCGTCCGGGCCGCGGCTCCAGATCCCGAACCCGTACGCCGGAGAGCCGAGATGAGCACCCCGCCCCCGCCCAGCACCCCTACCGGGCCCCCCACCACGCCCGCCGAGCCCCCGACCGAAACCCCCACCGGAACTCCCTCCGAAACCCCCACCACGGAGGGGAAGCCGGCGACGGCCGAGGCCACCGGCACCGAGACTGCCGAGCCCGGCCCCTCGCAGGGACTCGCCCGCCGGACCGTGACCCGGGTCGCCGCAGGCGGCCGACACCTCGTCGCAGGCCTGCGTCACCGAGTGCTCACCGGTCACCAGTCGGACGAGGAGATCCGCCGGATCCTCGTGCAGCGCCAGCTTGTTGCGTACGAGGAGCTCCGCGAGAACGCGGGCACTGAGCTGGATGACGTCCGGGCCCGCATCAGCAAAGTGGAGCTGCTTGGCGCTGAGGACGGCTGGACGCCCGAGCAGCGCCACACGGCGAAGGCGTTGCGTGATGAGCGCAAGCGACGCGAGCAGGCGCTGCGCGACCTCACGAAGCAATCGTTTGCGGCAGTCCAGCCCACTGCCGCGCAGATCAAGCGCGCCCGACACGTCGGCAGCACCCAGCGGTTCGTGGGCCTGGTCGTCGTCCTGGCCGCCATCACCGCGCTGATCGTGGTCCGTCCCCAACTCCTCCTGCTTGCTCTACCTGGTGCTGTCGTGGCCCTGTGGTGGGTCGGCAGGCAGCCCCCGACTCTGGCCCAACGGGCCGTCCCCGAGAGGCTCCTGGCCCGCCCCGAGCTCGCTCCGCCCGCCAAGGGCGCAGATGCCCCGGGGGGCGAGGACGAGGAGGAGCTCCAGCCGTACCCGATCGCCGAGGCCACCACGCCCGAGGAGGCCGAGGAGGCGCTGCGGCGCGCGATCGTGCGTGAGGGCGGCGACATCGAATCCGTCACAGGCGGGCGCCGCGAACCGTGGGGCTGGTCGGCACGCGCGGTGTTCAACACCGGCTCCCCGGACCAACTCAATGAGGGCGAGACCTACAGGAACCTGATCACCCTGCTGCGGCTGCGCCGCAACGGCCTGCTCATCGAAACCGACCCAGAGGCGGGCGCAGCCTGCGATGTCCGCCTGGTCCAACGGGACCCCTTCACGCCCGAAGTCGTGGGCCCCGTGCCCTACCGGGCCCCGCGGTCGACCTCGATTCTCGACGTCCACGACTTCGGCGTCGCCATGGACGCCACCCAGCTCGCCTACTCGCTGGCCGGGCTCATGCTCCTCATGGTCGCGGACTCCGGAGGCGCCAAGAGCGGCGTGATGCTCGCGATGGCAGAGGCCGCCACCTCCACCCGCGACGCGATCGTGGTCAACATCGATCCAGTCGGCACCGGCGTCGGTGATCTGGGGCCCGCGATCACTCTCGACGCCACGATGGACGAAAAGAAGATCACGGCCGTCCTCAAATTCTTGCTGAAGCTCTGCACGGCCCGCGCCCGCCAGCGTGCCGCGTATGGGTGGGGCAACAAATGGCGCGTCAGCCCCGAACACCCGGCATTCTGCGTGTTCGTTGACGAGTGGCCCCAGCTCAGCGACAAGAACAAGGCCTTGTTTATCCGGGTGCTGCTCCTCGGCCGCAAAGAAGCGCTGTGGTTTTATGGTGCGGCCCAATTCGGCACCAAGGAATACTTGGGCGCAGCCATCGGCCCGAAGTTGTCGGCAAGAATGCTCGGCCCCTGCCGTCGGGCCGACGTCACCGAGCTTCTGGGGCCCGGAACGATCGCCGAGGGCTACCGGCCGGACCTGTTGCGCGCGGCCACCCACACCGCACGGAACGACGCCGGACAGATCTATGCCCAGGGCCTGCCCGGCCTGGCGGACCGTGCGATGCGCTACCAGGTCCGCGAAGTCACGCCCGACTACGCGGCCAGGGTCGGTGCCGAGCGAGCAGCCGACGGCCTCCCCGACGTGACGCACACCCTCACTGAAGCCGGCCTGATCGATGCCTGGCGCGCACTCCAAACAGTCTGTGCTGACATGAGCCTCGCCGCGGACAGCGACGAGAGTGAGGAGCCGGCGGGCGATGTCCCGCCCATCCTGCTCACGATCATCAGCGCGTTCGTCCAGGAGGACGACCCGGCGTACCTGACCATGGATCAACTCCACACCCAGCTCCGCAAGGAAGACCCAGACCGGTGGGGTCGCTGGCACGACAAGGACGACCAGGGCCGTCTCCGCGAGCTGGGCAAGGCACTCTCCCGCGAGCTGCGCGAGGCTGGTGTGGAACTGTCCTCTGAGAAGCTCAGCGAGCTCAAAGGGGCGCCCCGCGGCTACCGGCTCGACGCCGTACAGCGGGCACTCCAGAGCGCGTCCTGACCACCCCAGGCATTGGCGATTGATCGGCGCTCCATTGGTGTTGATCGGCTCACCACAGCCGATCAACACCAATGGAGCGCCGATCGGAAACCGTTGCTGACCTGCGAAAACCAATCAAGTCAATCACCAGCCGCACCCCCTGCCTACCGGCCGATTCCGCCCTTCTGGGCTGCATGAAGGGGGAGGGGGAGGGTGATTGGCGGGCCCACCGGCTGACCGGCCCGCAACGGGCCACGCAGCAGGATCTGCCCTCTCCCCAACTCGGCGCCTGAGAGCATCAGATGCTGCACTTTTAGGAGGACTCGGATGACACTCGCTGACGACCCCTGCCGCCTCATCATCGGGGTGGCAGGACAGGCCTGCCGCGATCACACAGGCGCCTCGCCAAGCCCCTCCGGCGGTTCCGCCGGCGGCTCCACAACCGACCCCGCCGCCGGCAGTGACCCACTCAGCTCGTTCGCCCACTCGGTGGCGAACGGCGCCGCGTGGTTGGTCGAGCAACTGGGCAAGGCCATCGACGGGCCGTCGAGCGTGGACTTCACCAACTCGGGGTTCGTCGCACAGTACGCGGTGGTTTTCGCAGCCTCTTCTGTGCTCGCGCTGACGCTGTGGCTCATCGCCGTCGCCAAGCGCGCCATGCGAGGAGTGCCCCTGACGACCGCCCTTGGAGAAGCGGTTGCGTTTCTGTGGCTTGCTGTCGCCGCGAGTGCGTTCACCCCGCTCATCCTCTATGTCGTCGTCGCCGCGACAGATGCCGTCACCAACGCCCTGTCGGGCACTACTGGGTCCGCTGCCCAGATGTTCACCTCCATGGCCACCACACTGCGCCAGAGCGGCGACCACATCGGAGGCGGCCCATTGATGCTGCTCCTCACCTCCGCTCTGACCATCATCCTGGCGGGCCTGCTCCTGCTCGAACTGGTCCTGCGGTCGGTGACGCTATACGTCGGCGCGCTCCTGGGGTGTGTGGTGTACGCAGGAATGGTTGACCGCGCACTGTGGGGCAAAGTGAGGGCCTGGGCAGGCGTAATGATTGCCCTGATCCTGATCAAGCCGGTTATCGTGATCGCCCTCGGAATCTCAGGCGTTTTCACCAACGCGCAAGGGGCGGGGAGTTCATCCGTAGTGGTGGCGGGAATCGTCGTCATCATCCTGTCGCTCTTCGCAGGCTACGCAGTTTTCCGTTTCGTTCCCGGATACGGTGACGAAATCGCGGCAGGCCTTTCAATGCGCGGAGGAATTACAGGCGGACGAGTGGCGAGGATGGGTCTAAAGGCGGGCGCCTCTACGGTGGGCGTGATGGCGCAGGGAATTCGAACTCACGGTTCCCGCCCCTCCGGCGGGGGAGGAAACCAGGGGAACAGTGGGAGCAAGGGGAGCGCTAACGGTGTCACCGAGGGAATCCAGGCACACGGGACACGCGCCAAGAAGGACAAGCCGAGCAAGTAGAACACCAAAGCCCCCATATCTGGTGCGCAATCTGGTCCAACAACTGACGCGGCAACTCCCCCTCGCCCTTCGACTGCATGGGATAACACCCCCGGTCACCGTGGGTTTTTGGCGTGGTGGGAGGTCCGACATCCCCTTCTGCCCGGATCCCTGCGCCCAAATGATGAAGAGAGACGGGTGGGGCTTGGTCTGCGGGTGCGGCGGGGATGGGCCTGCTGGTGTGGCGAGTTGCGCGGCCACGGGGCGCCCGCGCGGCAGCCGGCCTGGGAAGCCTAAAGCGTGGGGCCGGGCTATGTGGGCATTCTCGGGTCACGTCCGGTACCGTCTGGCTCGCTGATAGGCGCTCTTGAGGTGTCGTCAGGCTGGTGAAAGGCGCTGTCGTTCTGTGGGTAAATCGACTGACGTCCTTCAAGGCCATGGCGGCCCCGGCATGCATGGCCGTCTGGCTCGGGATGCTACACAGTGCATCGGATGCGATGAGACAGGGTGCAGTGTGCCCGATGCGCGAGACTCATCGTAGCCGAGTCGGTGGTATCAGGGAGGGTTTTCGGGTACACTCATCCGTATGAGGCAGGCCCCGCAAGGTCTCTGAGTGGCCGTCAGGCCTGGTGGAGCGTAGCGGAATCCGCGTTCCGGTTCCTGCGGCCGGCACTTGTTCGAGCCTGACGTTCGCTCAGCACTCCGGGGGTGTCTGGTTGTTCGGGATCCTACACAGACCAGCACTGATGCACCCGCCCCAGCCTCCAGCCCCTCTTGGTTGGCGCCCCGGCGGAGCCGGGTTGGGGCCGTGAGAGCGGAGCGGACATGGCCTTATGGAATGGAGCGGAGCGGAATTCCGAATCCCCGCGCGGAGCGCGGGGATTGAAAACGCGAAGCGTTTTCGCTGGGTGCGCAGCACCCAGCCGTCCGCGCAACGCGCGGACGTTTCTCTGCTATGCGCGCAGCGCATAGGCACCCGCTCCGCGGG
>NZ_JBIWHT010000054.1:0-19739 GCF_044764265.1 Streptomyces sp. NPDC094147
CAACTCCCCAGCCGACACCGCCGTCTTCTGCAACGCACCCTGCACACCCGACGGACTCACATCCCACCCCGTCACCGCAAACTCCCCGCTCCCCGACACCCGTACCCGCACGGCACCCGTCAGCCGATGGCGTCCCTTGGGCCCCCGCGGGCAAGATTCAAGTTCTACCCAATGGGAGTTGCACACGCAACGCGGTTCCGAGCCGATTGGACAGAGATCCGGCCACCCCGCCCACCCAGCAAGACCGCATCGACCGCGGTTATATGGGACGAATGCCGACAATGAGCGGCCTGACACCCGGTGAAGAACTCTCCTGCCCGGGAGATCGGGGATCGATCTGGGCGGAAACCGTGCCCGCCCCCGGGATCGAACCGGGAACTCTGCGGCCGATATCCCTTGGGGCCGGTACCGCGCACCTCTACCAGTTGGGTCAGGCGGGCGAGTCGTCGTCCGCGTCGGTTAGAGCGTGTCCGATAGGTCGCCTGTAGCAGCATCCACCGGACACGCCTAGGGCACGGTGGTGGTAGTAGTCCTCGTGTTGGCCGTCGGGGACGGTGACGGGGGCTGGGCTGCCGGGAAGGTTGTACCGCTCGTCTACGCCGGTGTGCTGGATGGCATGGCGACGCGGTGGTCGCCCCGGCGGGTGGTGCGGACGGTCAGGTCGCCGGTGTTGACACCGACATCAGCTGAGGGTGTGTGAAGCTCCGTGTTTGGTTGCGCATGGCCCGGCTGAAGTGGTTGCTGATCGAGCTCGCCGGGGGCTGGCTGGTGGGGTATGCCAACAGCGGCAGCCGGGCAGGTGGGTGACTTCTCGCCCGAATGCGTGGCTGGTTGAGTCATTTCAGGGCCCTGCCTCCTTCACTAGATCGTCCAGATCTGCAGTTTTGTGGTGTTCGCGTGGTTCATTTATGAAAGTCTCGCTTGTGCAAATGGGACTACAAAGGGCAAATACGGTGGATGGGGCAGAGGGAGGCGTCGGAGAGCTCGCACTCTCCGGAGATCCAAGCGGTTCGGCGGCGTGTCGCCATAATGAGGGTGCAAATCTTTCCATTGAGCCTCCCCTCCCTCGGCGTGTAATGCTTAGAATCCAGCCACGTCGGCGGGAAGTCGGCGCACGCAAACTTTCAGCCAATGGAAATCCTGGAGGCTTTATTCAAGTGACTTCTCCGGCCCGCCGGTCTAGGTTCAACTGGTCTTGAGCGGCGGGGGGTTGCTCACGGGCAAATGAAGGCCCTCCCGTCGCCACACGCGGGGAGGGAATATGCGCAAGCGTTTTATCAGGGTTCATTATGGCGGCTCTGGCGCTGGGCCTGGTTACGGTGGCGCCCCCTAGGCGCCCCCCGGGCCGACCACAGACGACCTGAGCCTCTACGCAGAAGATGCGCGCATGGGCGCGAAGCAATCGGATTTCCAGATTGGCATCTACCTCAACTCGGGGCCAGGCGGGCCGTTACCCGGATACCGACCGTTCCGGCTGACTGCGGTCTCCATCGGTGTGGCGCAGGTCGTCCGGCCGACGGCGAACTCCTCGACGAACGAGGCCGCAACCCCACCTGCCGGACGGCGGGGAAGGCCGCCCCAGCGGATCCGGCCAAGCCATTCAGAGGCCAGGCCAACGACCCCCGTGACAGGGGGAGGCCGTCCGTCGAGGCGTATGCATCGGCGACGCCACTGCTCGTCAGCAAGTCACGAGACCAGCTGACGAAGAAGTGCACCACCACGGCCGGGTTCCCGCAACGGACACCCTGCCGTCCGAATCCAAGCAGATCGGCGCTCACCGTGCGCACGATCAACTAGCAGAAAATCATGGGGGACGCATGTCCATTAGTCGCAAAACCATTACACACGCGCTGGTCGCCACTGCCACCATGGCCACATTGGGAATTGCCGCGCCGCAGGCGTCAGCAACCGAAAATCCCAGCATTGCCGGGGTGGTCATATCACCGAAGGCAAGTGCTGCCACGCGGGCTCTCGCCGCAATGGATCCGAAAGCTGTGCAGGACACCGCTAATCTGTGCGGCGCCGGCTACAAGCTCGAGCTCGCTACACGCCTCCCGGATGCGCGACGGTTCGGGACACTGTTCGAGTACCAGAACGGCGCGTCGAATGAGTGTGCCCTCTTCGACAATAATCTGGGCACCAGCAAGTACATGAAGCTCTCGGTGTGCGAGGTGTACAACGGCCATCGCGCGTGCTCCACCGACGCCGGCAACTTCACTCAGTACGCAGGTCCGGTTCGGGTGACCTACGGTTTCTGCGCAAATATTACCGCGATCATGAAGGACTCCGCAGGCACCAGCGACAGCTCCGCCCTCATCAACCGCGTGGTACCGGCTGTGCCGTGTGACTGATTTTCGAGGGTCTGCCGCCGCGCCGGACTTGGCATGACCCTGATGTGGTGAAGTGGTGAAAGCACTTCCTGAGGATGCGGGCCGGTCCGGTGCGACGTTGGCGACGGCACCGAGCTCGCATCCTCGGCCCAGGACACACCGCCGACCAAGGAACGCAAATGCCCGACCTCAAGGGGAAGTCCACCAGCGTGCCCCACCGAACGCTGACTAGCGGTGCGGTGCTGGTCCTGACTGCCATAACGCTGACCGCCGGTTGCAGCAGTGCTCACACCGAGGGCAAGCGCCCCGCTAGTAGCCTGCCGTCCAGTGCGCTGCCATCGACCGCGGAATCCTCATCGCCTTCACCGTCGGTGTCCATCGCCGCGCCTCCTCCCTCCGCGCCGCCGTCTGCGGTGAAGGGCTCGGCTCAAGCAGGAGACAGGGCCGCCCGTGAACGTGCTGCGGCTGCCCCCAAGGGCGGCACCCCGGTCAGGCATCCGGCGCCCGGCCAAACAGCAGTGGGTGATGAGAACTTCGGCAAGCCGAGCGTGATCGACGGTGACATCACCGTCTATACACCTGTACATCAGGGATCCGCCCTGACCGTACCGGTGAAGATCACGAACAGCGGTAGCCGGCGGGCGTTCTACCAGGCCGATGTACGTGTCCAGGGCTCGGGTGGATTCGATGTGACTGTGCACATCGATACGGATGTCGTGGGCCTTTACCCCGGTACGTCGTGGCCCACGGAGTTGACGGCTCAGGTTCGGGGCAAGTCGGCGCCGGATCATCCCGCTGTGACGATCGAACACGTCATCAAGCGGGAAGTCGCAGGCTGACTAGCCTGTTGCTCCCCTGTTGCAGTTGCCCGGTCAGCCACGAGGCGCCGGGCCTACGGGGAATCCGGGGCCCCACCGTTTGCCGGCCGCCCAGGTCGCCGAAGGACAGGGTGATCGAGCGCACCGCCCAGTACAAGAAGCCAGAGCCTTGCCGCCAGCAGGGCGCCGTGCCATAACAAGTGACGCAACGTCACCCATGGTGCAACTTCCGCCCACCTCATAGCGGCTGTTCGCCTGCCGTTTTGCGGTATGTACGCCGCCCCGTCTGTCGTAGACGGCACACCGGCACTGCCTCGGGTGCCCCACGAATCCATCGCCGCTCTATGCGTTTCCGGGCCGCAACCGCAACGCCACGCCCACCTCAGTCGACTCAGGGGGCCGACCATGCCTTTTCCCCGCACCGCCCGAAACATCGTCGTCTCGACGCTTGCTGTGACCGGTGTCCTCATTCCCGCGATAGCACCCGCCCAGGCCGCGACGACAGCAGCCACGTCGTGCGAGCACGTGTGCATCCCTGGACGCCCGGGCTGGGGGGTCATCCGGACTATGACCGCCTGGTCTTCGACCTCACCGACAACGTCGCACCGCCCGCCGTGCAAACCCTGGTCTCTCCCGACGGGTCCTACATCGCCGGAGCTTCCGGCGAGACGCGGCACTTGGTCATCGCCAGCAAGTCCTACCTGCTCCTCGACGTCTACCCGCCCGAGGCCCGGTTCAGCGGCCCCGATGCCTACACCACACCTACGGTGCAGCCGGTCTCGCTGACCTCACTCAAGGGCGTGCAGATGACCGGCGACTACGAGGGCCACATCGGATTCGGCCTCTCCCTGGGCGACTACACCCGGTACCAGGTCTCCACACTCACCGCGCCGAACCGCATCGTCGTCGACGTCTACCACTAGCCCGCCGGCCCACCACCCACCAACCGCCGCCCGGCCCCACAACTCCCGCCCTCCTCGTGCCTCTGCGCACGGGCGGGCGGCCCTCGCCGCGCCCCGCCGGGGCGCAGGACACCACGCCTCGAGAGACGGGAAACGTTCACTTGAGAGTCAGAAAGAGAACCCGCGCGCCGTTAGCCGCTGTTGTGACGGTCGTTGCTCTGACCGGCGGCCTGCTCCAGGCCGAACCCGCCATCGCAACACCCAAACCCAGCCCGGCCGCCAGCCCCGCCCCACCGCCGGTGCCTCCGGGCCAGGTCGAAGATCCGGGCAAGAAGCTGGGTTCGGACTGGAAGTCCAGCCCGGACCGTGCGGTGACCGCTGCCGCCGATGCGGACGGTCTGCACATCCTGGTCGCCGACAGCAGTCAGGCATACGCGTGGAAGACGGCTGCGAAGCTGTCGGAGCCGGGGATGCCGGCGGACTCCTGGATCGGCAACCAGTGCCTGATGGACCACGACCACGCCGCTGTCGTCTATGCGCCGCGTAGTTTCACGAACAAGCCGGACTTGATGCAGGGCGGAGCGTTCACCGCGATCGTCAACCTGGCGACGGGGCACGTGTCGAAGCTGCCGTTTACGGCATCGCTGGCCTACTTCGACCCGTCCTGCAACACGGCAACCCGCACGGCTGCGTTCACCGCCTACCGGGACATGAACGACCCCGCGAGCACCCAAACGCGTGTCATCACCGTGGACATGGCGGGGAAGACCACGGCCACGGCCGCGGCGAAGGGTGAGGTCACCAGCGCGGTTCCGGTGAAGGACGGCACGGTCGCAGGACTTGGCAAACACTTGGTGCATCTCGACCACTCCGGCAAGGTGAAGAACCTCGTCGACGCCGACAGCGTCCCCTTCGACATCCGTCCGGCTGCCGACGGCAAGGTCGCCTTCGTCGACCGCAGCGGCGACTCCGCGGCGACGGCCAAACTGTTCGCGGGCAACGCCAGGCCGGCCGTCCTCGCCTCGGGGAAACTCGGGGACCTGGACCTGATGCAGGGCGAGGCGGGAAAGGTGTTCCTCACCGGGCACCCCACCGCTACCCGCGCCACAGCGGGGGCCGGTGTCACACGTATCAACGCCCCCGCCAACGTCGATATCTCCTCCCACGGCCGCCTGGCCGTCGATCCGGTCCTCACACCCGGCGTCCGCGCCGGCCTCACTCATATCAGGGACGCGGGCAAGGGCTTCACCAAGGCCGATGAACCCGCCCCGCAAGCTCCGGCCTCCACTGACAGCAGCGAACCGGCGACGGTGACCAGCACGGCCACGACCACCGGGACCAAGCTCACCCAGAGCGTGCAGCAGCAAGTCGCAGACGGCTCGGGCACCATCCCCTCGCCGGTCCTTGGCGAGGCTTCCGGAACGAAGAGCTCGCTGACCGGCACCGTGTCGAAGGCGGCCGCGGTGGCTGGGTCAAACGATCCGACCGACCCCGACCGCTGGTGCGCCGTCTCCCGCAACGACGTTGGCATCCAGGCGCTGCAGCCGGCCCCGAACCAGGTGGAATGGGCCGTCGACATGGCCGTTCGCGGCCAGCTGCGCGGCACCTACATCCGGCAGGGCGGCTACCGCGACCAGGCCGGTATGGGCACCATCGACCCTCAGGGCCTGTTCCCGCCGCCGACACTGACCGGCGGCGGGAAGATCCCGGCGAACGTGCTGCTCGGCATCATGGCCCAGGAGTCCAACCTCTGGCAGGCCGAGTCGGGCGCGATTCCCGGTCAGATGGGCAGCCCGTTGGCCGCGACAGACGGCTACTACGGACACAAAGCCGACACCAACGACCCCTCCGCCTACTGGAAGATCAACTGGGAGAACTCCGACTGCGGCTACGGCGTCGGCCAGGTCACCGACGGCATGCGCCTGCCGGAACACAAGAAGGACGACGGGATCGTCCTGGCGCCCGGCGTCCAGAAACTCGTCGCGGTCGACTACGCGACGAATATCGCAGCGTCCATGAAGATCCTCGCTGACAAGTGGAACGAGGTGCACCAGGACGGGCAGAAGGTCACCGTCAACAACGACGACCCGTCCCTGGTGGAGAACTGGTTCACCGCCGTATGGAACTACAACCTCGGCTTCAACCCGCCCTCACAGGCATCGGAACCGGACCACGGCGGGAACTGGGGCCTGGGCTGGTACAACAACCCGGCCAACCCGCTCTACCAGAAGAGCTGGGGCCACCCGTTCATGAACACCGACGTCGACGGGCCGGACGCGAACAAGGACGCGGCGAACCCGCAGTGGTGGCCATACGAGGAGAAGGTGATGGGCTGGGCCGCCTGGTCCATCGACACCGGCTACTCCTACGCCACCTCCGGCCGCCAGGACTGGCCCGGCGAGAAAGGATTCTCGTCGGCCGGATTCCGGCCCGCCTGGTGGACCACGTCCACCGACCGCGTCAACATGCAGCCGCGCCCGGACGTGTTCTGCAATAGCCAGAACAGCTGCAACGCTGACTCGCCGCCGGACTGCCCCAATAAAGCGTGTTACGCAAAGTTCTGGTGGAACCAGCCCAACGTGAGATGGAAAGCCCAGTGCGCCGCCACCTGCGGCCACGAGGCCATCAAGTACCAGACACTCGTCGCGGAGCCCGGCCGCGGCACGCGCCTGCAGAACGGTGAACCGGTCTGCAACGGGGGCCCGCCCGGCGCTGCGGTCGTTGCCTCCGTTCCCAACGGGACGCCCACATGGGGGAACGGAGCAGCGGACTGGGCGAACTGCGGGAACACGATCAGTTCAGCAGGCAGCTTCCAGTTCACATTCAACCCCGACAACAAGGGCCGGTACGAGGCGAAGGCAGACCTGCACCAGGTAGGCGGCGGCTACGGCGGCCACTTCTGGTACACCCACACCCGCGACGCTCGCCACCTCGGTGGCGCGGGCGGCCCCATGGCCATCGACGGCACCTGGAGCCTCGACAGCCAAACCCCTGCCTGGGCCCGCGTCTCCGTCCACCTGCCCGACACCGGAGCACAGACCCGTCAGGCCACCTACGTGATCGGTGGGACGGACAGCCCTACTCCGCCCAAGCGGGTCGTGACGCAGCGGGCCAACCGATGGGTCAGTCTCGGTGTCTTCCACTTCACCGGCACCCCGAAGGTGTCCCTGTCGAACACCACAGACGACGGTACGGCGGACGAGGACGTTGCCTGGGGGGCGGTGGCCTTCCAGCCGCTCGCCGGGAAGCCGGCCAACTTCGTCGTGGCGATGGGCGACTCGTACTCTTCCGGCGAAGGCTCCTCGGAAGGCAATCGGGACTACTACCCGGAAACCAACTACCGCAACAAGAACAACGACAAGACTCGCAACGCCTGCCACCGCTCCACGCAGGCGTGGTCGCGTCAGGCAAAGCTGCCGGGCGCGTCGAAGTCCATCGGTGAGCTGGACGACACGCTGGATCCGACCACCGACTACCACCTCATCGCCTGCTCGGGCGCCCGCACCTACAACGTGCTGGACAAGAACAAGGTGCAGGGCAACGCCGGTGAGATGGCCCAGATCGAACAGGGCTATCTGGACAAGAACACCACGCTGGTGACGATCTCCATCGGCGGCAACGACGCCCGCTTCGCCGACATCTTCCAGCAGTGCTTGCTCTCCCGCGGCGACGGCAACTGCAAGGACAAGACGTTCGACTCCCCGGACAGTGACGTCGACGGGCGGGACCAGAAGTTCGTCGGACAGCCGCTGGAGACGGCCGTGCCGGGCATCATCAACGAGATCGTCCGCCCGGACATCACGAAGACCCTCCTGGCGATTCATGACAAGGCGCCGAACGCGAAGATCGCTCTCATGGGCTACCCGCCCCTGATCTCCTACGGCGGAGGCTGCCTGCGGGTCAGCTTCCCTGGCCTGCCCGACCTAGGCCTGTCTGAGTCGTCCACCACCTGGCTCAACGGCATCGCGGACACGCTCGCAACCGTAATGCAGAGCGCGGCGGACGACGCGAACAAGCAGAACGCCCGCGTGTGGTTCTCCAACCCGAAGAACGACTTCAAGGACCAAGGCATCTGCGGGGACCCCGAGCAGATCCACGGCATCGTCAAGACCCTCACCGACTCCGACAACCCGATCAAGGACTGGTGGATCTTCAACAACTTCAAATACGGCCTGTCAGCCCAGTCGTTCCACCCGAAGATCGGAGGCGCGCGCCTGTACGCGAACTCCCTTGAACGCACGATGGCGGGCATGAGCCTGTAACCACTAGGCCCCGGGGGCAGACCCGCGCGGGTCTGCCTCCAAACCGCATGAGTACACGTACTCATGTCCCCCCAACCAGCCTGGTGAAGACTGGCGGGAGCCACGCACGGACAAAGTGATGAAAAGGACAACGAGCATGACGGATCACTGGACACCTGCAACCGTTGCCCTGGCACTGCTCCTGACCGTGGCGGCTGCCCTAGCCACCTGTGAGAGCTTGCTCTGTACCCGGGGTCATCGGCTGTTACGCGGGAGGAAGTACAAGCTCGGCACCCTCGTGTCCCTCCTGCTGGTGGCTCTGTCCGCCTGCTCATCCGGCCGCGCCGTCAACCCGAATGAGGCGCGCGGACTCGCTGGCAGCAACGAGGCTATGAAGGTCCGTCAGCAAGAGGAGAAGCGTCTTCGGGACGTGGCCCAGGCTTACACCCACGACATGCCTCTCACCCTCGCCCTGATCACCGTAAGCGACACATGCAAGGTCGGGTTGAAGAACCAGCCGTTCTTCCAGTCCGGTGACGACACCTACAAGATCAAATGCTCGATGGGGGTCACCGCCTACTACGGCGCTGACCCCAAGCACATGGGGGACATCCTCGACAGCATCCTGTCTGCAGGCGACCGTCCGGGCTCTCCCATCGCGTTTCGCCACGGCCAGAACCCCAACCCCCTAGTCGACTACTACCGGGGGCGTGGGCCGAATCCTTCCGGTTCGCAGGCGCCGGAGCCGACCCAATTGTCTGACCCGTCGCAGACCCTGAGCTGGGATCCGGTCCGCGACCACACCCCCCGCCTGATGATCGAAGAACCCGAGCCGTGCATGCCCAGCGATCCACCCGTCACACGGTGCCTGCGCGAGCCGAGTTCAGCGACCGTAGCCGGCATCCGCAAGCAGTACGGCATGGTGTTCAAACTCAGTCTCGGTTCCGGCGACTACTACAAAGTGTTCAAGAGCGGCCAGACATCCACGAAATGATCACCCGGCGGAAGGGAAGGTACGCCTTCCCTCAAGGCCGCTGCTGGCGAGGTCAAGCTCACTTTCCCTCCCCGGTGGCGCGGACGAAGCCCGCGGCCAAGCCCGAGCGAGAAAGAGGGCGCGGCTGGTGCCGCACCGGCGCCCAGATCTGTCACAAGCCGGGGGCTGGAATGCCATGAAGGCTGTGCCCGCCCCCGGGATCGAACCGGGAACTCTGCGGCCGATATCCCTGGGGGTCGGTACCGCGCACCTCTACCAGTTGGGTCAGGCGGGCGAGTCGTCGTCCGCGTCGGTCAGACCGAACCGGACGGCGGAACAACTATGTATTGCTTGTGGCGCTGAAGCGGTACCTCTGTGAACTGGTCACGACGCCCTCGGGGAAAGCGCCGGTGTCGATGCCGTCGTCGGCGTCCAGCTCGCGCCCCCACACATCCACTCCCGGCACGTCGATGAGGTACCGCCGTGCGCCCGACGCCGTGCGCTCCAGGACTGCTCGTCGGCCCCGGTCTGCCATCCACTCCACCTGATCAGCACGGCCACCGACCGAGGTCAGCTGATAGACCAGGACCGCGTCCTCCGACGCATCGGCCAGCGGGGCACCGCCTACCTGCCCGCCGAGCGGATACAGCACCGTGTACGGAACCGTAGACGGCTTCCCGTCGACCACCGGCAGCTTCCCGAGACCGCAGGGCCGTCCCGTCGCCCGGGCAATCATGACCTGTAGTGCGGCAGACACCGCGCCGCGGTCGATCACTCGTCAACTCCCGTGAAGAACGCAGCCGCAGGCCCCTCGATGGACAGTACCGCGTACCTGCACAACCCCAACGCATCCCACTCGGGAACCCCGGGGGTCGTCAGAACTGACAGCGACCGCTCCCCATCCGGGTCCAGGACCTCGGCCACCACCACGGCGCGAGCCAGCAGCCCCCGCTCATGAGCAGCCAACACTTCGGCCAGAGCGTCCTCAAGGTCAAACGTCAGCTCGCTCACAACGCCCCCTCCACCGCCCGGCCGAGAGCCTGTACGAACGACGGTCCGGCCTGCTCCACCGCCGGGCCAAGGTGCGGGAACGGCCGCTGGCTGTAGTGCCGACCGAGGCTGTCGACCCCGACGAACCCGAACTCCAACCGCAGGGCCTGCGGAGCACCCGAACCAACTTCGCCTGTGATGACCGGCCCGGCCCTGTGGACTTCACTGCTCCACGAGGCCCTGTACCGGCCGGTGATAACCCGAGGGCCCGGCCGCCCGGAAGCCCGCTGCTGCACCTGCTGAACCAAGGCCTGCGCACTGTGCCGCATCGCAGCCTCCGCCGCGACCAACGACCGCTGCGCCCCGCGGTCCAGAGCCGCAGCCAACAACCCAGCGTCGGTGAAGGAGCCGCCACTCATCCGTTGACCTTCCGGTTGTGCTCCTCCAACCACACGGTGCGCAGCACCGGGAACGACGACACCTCATCGAGCGCAGACACCCGGTACGTACGGCCCACCGCGTGCTCGTCGGCAGCCTGCTCGACCGACACGGTGTCGCCCTCCCGGAACTCCTGGGCACTCAAGGGGCACAACATGCGGTAAGCCGGGCGGACTTCCTCAACCCACGCCCCCTCACGCCCAGTACGGGAACGGATCCGCTCCTGCCGCCCGTACAAGCCCGCCTGCCCCGCGTACACTGCCGTGTCCTGGCCAGGGATGAGCCGCCCGGTCTCCGGATCGAGCACGTCCTCACCGCCATCGCGGGTGACCCGAACCTTGTCCGGCATCAAATGCTTCTCCGCGAACCGGGCGACCCCAGCCTGATCAAGCACCCTGAGCCCACTCAACGAGCTGAGCCAAAGCCCCACGAGTCAACTCGCCGGGCTTCCCGTCCAGATCAGCACGATCCAGCACCGCCGCGTCGAGCTTCCGCCAGTCGACCGCCTGAAGAAAGCCGACCACCACGTGCCGCAGGTCGGCCGGCTCGGCTGCCACCTCGGCCATGCCGTCGAACTCGACACCCTTCCAACCCTCAGCGACGTACAACGTCACCTCGGGACCCTCGTCCCGCGCTTGGGTGATCCGGTACGCCTCCACCGCCGACGCCACATCATGGCCGTCGATCTCGATCACAGCCGGTTCGTCAGGGGAGGAGGAGATCCGGACACGACGAGGCTCCAGGTACGTACTCATGATCCCGACCGTAGGTGAGCGAAGCGCAGCCTTGACCGTCAGCAGCAGCCAGTAGAGTCCCGCACCCCGAGCACCGATGGAGGCCCCCAGTGGATGAGACCCTCGCGATCTTGAACGCGGCCCTGGCCGAGAAGGGCTGGCCCCCTGTCACTCAGTCCTTCGACCTTCACGGAGCCCTGCCGCCAGACGCTCCGGCAGCCGGGTGCGTACATCTTCCTCATAGACGACGGAACCCCGCTGCGCCACCCGAAGGGTGAGTCGGCCATCTTCTACGTCGGCGAGACCACCAATCTCAAGGTCCGGCTCGGACAGCATGTGCGGTACGTCAGAGAATGCAAATCGGACCCGGATGGCCACGTCTTCTACCGGCAGCATGAGTGGGCGGTAGCGGCGGGCGGACGATGCTTCTACGCGGAGGCTCCCGAGCAGGACCACGATACGGAGGCGATGGAAACGCATCTCCTCCGTGCATTCGAGAGCGCCCACTACTCGGTGCCGCACGCCAATGGCCAACGGGGGAAGGGCCACTACGAGCCGCTGCTCGTCCCCGCCCAACCGGAGGACTGAGCATGGCGCGAGCTTGGCTGCCGTAGCGTTGGCCGCATCATCCATCCGAGCTACTGGCTGCTCTCGGACCCCGCTCTCCAACACCACCGGTTCCTCCGCCAGTTCCGCCACCTGGACGGCCTCCCGCTCGGCGAGCCGGTGTCCCACGGGCAGCGCGACGACCATGTCCTCGGCACCCAGCTCCAGTACCTCGACCCCGCGCGGCCGCTCCAGTCCCCGGATGAACGCGGCATCGACCGTACGGTCCTGAAGCAACTCCAGGTTCCAGCTCGTCCAGCCGGTCAACGCCTCGATCCGGTAACGCGGGTAGCGGGTACGGAACGATCTGACCAGCTTGCCGAGGCGCAGGTCGGCCCCGGACCGGGTGTACGCGATCCGTAGTACCCCCGCACTGCCGCGTCCGCGCTGCGTACCGAGCGCGCCAACGCCTCGCATTCGTCGAGTAGTTTCGGTGCCTCGCGAGCCAGCTGTTCACCGGCTGCGGGAGCCGCACCTCACCCCGGCCGCGGATGAACAACTCGGCCCGCAACTCCTTCTCCAGCACCTTGATCTGCTGGGACAGGCCCGGCTGGGCAATGCCGACCTCCGCCGCCGCCCGCCCGAAGTGCAACTGCCGGGCGAGCACCACGAAATACCGCAGGCGCCGTAACTCCACGTCTTCGCCTTTCCCAATGAGTCTCTCGCCCTCCGATTCGATCACGCGGAGCGCCGCGGGGCGACAACAGTGGTACTGGGGGTGCGGACCGTCACATGCCCGTACCGCCTTGGGAAGCGGCTGAAGGCTCTCGGTCGCCTGTCGAGCCGGACAACGCAGCCTCGACGTCGGGCTGTTCTGCGCTACGGCCCGTCGGCGCTGGTAGCTGCGGTGTCGGCGGCAGTGAGGGTGTGTCCACCCTCCCGGGAGCGGGTCGCGACCCGCCTCGTCCGGTACCAGCGCCTGTAGGCGCCGAGCCTGGGCCTTGTTCTGGCCCGTGTTCCCCGGGTGACCGAACTCAGTCGGCGGCCGTCCTGCTGTGGGTGGCGCCCGCGCTGTCGACGCGGACAAGGAACTTCGACTGGGAAGAGTGCGGTATCCGCAGGGCCGAACAGACCCTGCTGGAGCTGGAGCTGCTCGGCCTCCAGCAGGCACTGCGCCCCGAGCACCATCGCGACGGCGAGCTAGACGAGCACCACGGCTCGCTCCGGCCACCCGGCACTTGTGCTGGAGGAAAGCGCCCCGGAGAGCCTCGCGTCAGCCCCACCCGGTCCGCCAGCCGGCGCAGCAGCACCGCCCCCGCATGCCCGACCAGCCCCTTCCCGTCGGCTGCCACGGACAGCCCACGATCCCACCCTGTACGTTCGCTCACCAGAGAGGTGTCCTGACCCCTGCACGGATACGACCTAGACACTCGCACCCGAGCAGGTCAGTGGCCCAACTGCTGTCAGTGCGTCAACTCGCCCAATTCCGCGTAATAACCGGAGTCAATGATCGTGCCGATTTCGGCTGAGCGGAGCGACCTCGCTACTGATGACGCCAGGGGCTGCGATCACGAACACGCCCGGCTCCCGTTCGTGCGATCGTTTCCTTGCACGGGCGGCGATGGCGTCAGGCCACTTCGTGCCTTCGCCCCACGTTGCCTCCGTCAGGTTCGTACCACGCAGGTCTGCTCCGGTGAGGATCGCTCCAAACAGGTTTGCCCCGCGCAAGATCGCCGAGGTCAGTTGGGCCGCGCGCAGGTCGGCTCCGTGCAGGTCGGCTCCGGTAAGGTCTGTTCCGGACAAGTCCGTCCCGAGCAGACTGGCCCTCCTCAGGTCGACACCGCTGAGGTTGTTTCCGCTCAGTTTGGCTCCGCTGAGGTTGGCCTCGTGCAGGTTTCTCCCTCCCAGGCGAGTTTCACGCAGATCTGCTCTGCTCAGATGCGCTGTGCGCAGGGCGTCGGCACTCAGGGTGGCTCGACTCAGGTCTGCCTTGTATAGATCCGCCCCGTGGAGGTCCGCATCGCGCAAGTCCGCTGCGGTCAGCCTGGCCTCGCTCAGGTCGGCGTCGCGCAGGTCCGCCCCGTACAGTTTGGCTGCGTGCAGGTCCGCCCCACGCAAGACCACCGCGCGGAGGTCCATCCCGTTTAGGTCTGTCCCGGTCAGGATGGCTCCGCTCAAGTCGGCCCCGCTCAGGTGCGCGTCGACCAGGTAAGCCCTGATCAGGCTGGCTCGGCTCAGGTTGGCTCCGCGTAGGTCCGCCCCACGCAGGTTCGCGCCGATCAGGCGGGCTCCGCGTAGGTCCGCCCCACGCAGGTTCGCGCCGATCAGGCGGGCTCCGCGTAGGTCCGCCCCACGCAGGTTCGCGTCGACCAGGCGGGCTCCGCGTAGGTCCGCCCCACGCAGGTTCGCGCCGACCAGGTCAGCTCTGCGCAGGTCCGCTCCGCGCACCCGCACACCCGCTCGACCTGTTTTGGAGGGCTTCCCGTTGTTGGTGATCGTGACGCGCGCTCGGAGCGAGATGGGTCGGTCAGGTGCGATGGGCTGATCCCCTGTCGGTGGGCGTCGACGTCTGCGGAGCGCGGCGAGGCGGTCAGCGAAGGAGAGTTCATCTGGCGCGGGTTGCACGGCGCCGGATCGGCCGGACACAACCGCAAGGATCCGGGAGGCCAACGTGTGGCGCGGCATGGTTATCGCCCACTCTGGGGGTGTCCGCCGCGGTCTGCGTGTTGGCCTCGGTCCGCCGCCTGGGCACCGGTGTCGCCTGACACCTGGCTGCGGGTAGACGCATCATCGACGTCCGGTTCCTCAGGAATCGGGCGATCCGGCCTCTGGTAGGCAGAAAGGGACTCAACAGCGCGTCGGGCCAGGCCGGCGAGGAATGCCTCGGCATCCGGGGAAATGCCGTCATCGCCGGCTCCCCGCGTAAACGTCAACCGGGCTTTCAGGTTCTCGCGAGCATGCGCCGTGCTGTCCAGGACGGCCTGCTCGAGCAGTGGGCGGGCCTCCTCGGCCCGGCCCCCTCGGGCAAGCAGCACACCGAGGCCGAGCTGGGCCTCGGTGAGCCCAGCAGCGATGGCCTGACGGTATAGCTCCTCGGCTTCCTGGGTGCGGCCGGCGCGAGCAAAGTGCCGCGCCAGGTGACCCATCGCCCCGGCCTTTCCCGAGGCAATCGCCTGCCTGAAGGCGTCCTGGGCTTCGTCAGTGCGGTGGGACCGATCCAACAGCACGCCTAGATTGATCCATGCGCCAGTGTGGCCTGCCTCTATAGCTTCACGGAACAGCTCCTCAGCTCCCCCCATGTCTCCACGCCGAGCTGCCAACAGCCCCAGATTGTTTCGAGCCCCGCTGCTCTTGGAGTCGATCCCTGTTGCGTAGAAGTCCGGCCCCTGCCAGGCCAAGATCCGCATCAGTCCGTAACCGGCGATCGTGCCGGCGACACTGGTCTGGGCGCCCTGCCTGATCAGGGCCCGGCCTCTCTCCCGATCCCCTCCGCCCATATCGACACCGAGCGCGACCAGGGCGCCAGGATCGCCGCCTTGGGCGGCGTTCGCGATGAGATCCTCGCCCTCCTGGCGGCGCTGTGTATCGACCAAGAGGTGCCCGAGGCTGGCCATGGCGCCTGGCTCGCCAACAGCGACCCCCCGACGCAGCACACTCTCGGCTTCGTCCCGGTATCCCGCGTCATAGAGCACGGTGCCCAGGTGGGTCATGGCCCCGGCCTCGCCTGCGTCCACCGCCTGCCGCAGCAGGTCCTCGGCTTCGTCGGACCGCCCGGCCAACGCGACCAGCAGCCCGAGACTGGCCAACGGCCCGCTGCCGTGATCGGAGAAGCCCCTCACCGATAGCGGCTCGAGACCCTCACCCCGCTCGCTGTCACCGGGAATGACGGCACCGGCTACGACTTCCGGGGCGATGGCCCGGCGGTAGAGGGCCTCAGCCTCCCGCGCTCGCCCCGCCTCATCCATCAGCACCGCGAGGCTGTACGCACAGTCCGCCTGCCCGGCCTCCACCCCCATCCGGAAGGCCCGCTCGGCCACATCCTTGCGGCCAAACCGGGACGCGGCCAGTCCAACACCGCGGGCCCCGCCCTCACGCGTCAAAACGAGCACGGCGTCCCAGAGTGCCTCCGAGATCGAGCCAGCGGCACCCGGAGTGCGCTGAGCGAAATCGACTAGATAGTCGAACACCTCGACACAGCCCCCATCGACCTGCGTCAGGCACGCTTCGGTGCCTCGCTCTGCCGTGCACGACCAGACCAAAGCCTTCTTGAAAGCTCTGGCGGTGATGGCTCGCGGGTACTTCACGTGAAGATAGTCCGGGCACCGATCCCACAGCGTCGACTGCGGGATGGGTGCGGAAAACCCAGCCAGCCGTATGTTGATCGCGGCCTCAATGATTGCCGCGCCCCGTTCCTCGGCCCCGTGCCTTGCATCCTGCCAACGGGCCAGCGCAGCCGGGCCGCCGGCGAGCCTGGCGCCAAATCCATCGGTGTCCAAGTGCGCCAGCGCGTCGGCGAGTCGATCATCATCCCGCGCCAGAGCCTCAGCGTGGCGGTACTCCCGGCTGGAAAGGTCCGACTCGACGAAGAACATGCCCGCGACCTCCGCCCGCTCGATAACGCGCAACGCGTCGGCCCGCAGCAGCGAATTCGTTGGACCTCCCCCGGTCTGGCCCAGGGCATTCTTAGCGCCGCTATTGATAGTCGCCACGATCGAGACACGGCGGCGTCGCGACACCAGCCGGTCCAAGACGTTCAGTCAGCCCGCTGGGGGACAGGTACCGCTGTAGATCATCAAGCCAGATCAACGTGTCGGCCAACTCCAAGCCAGCGAGGCCGTCCAACTGGTCCGGGGCGGCGTCCGGAGCCTCCGGAACGATCAACCTCCAGTCCCCTACGGCCTGCCGGGCCGCCTCGAAAGCCGTCCTGCTCTTGCCCGAGGCCGAATCGCCTTGCAGGAGCACGAACGCACCTGTCGGGATGATGGCGACCAAACGAGCATGAATATCACGCTCGACATACGGCACCGGTGTCCGTTCCGCATCCCCAGGCAAGTACGCCGCCGGGTGAATCCGAAGCCGGGCCGGATCCATCTCGGCCACGGTGCGGTGGTCCTGCGACTGTCCGGCGCGTGCCAGGATTCGCTCGGCCTCCTCCCGCGCTTGGCGACGTTTGGCGAAGGAATCCTGCAGCAGCTTCTTCCCGCCAGTGACCAGCGCAGCTGCTCCCGTCAGCGCCGCAGACCCCAGGAATGACGGGACAAGCGCATGCTTGTCCGCCCACTCGAGCGTCAGCCCCGCCCCAAGCAGGCCGACCGAGGCCGCGACCGAAACGATCACAGCCTTGCTGGACGTGTCGAGCCTGACCCTGCCGAACCAGCGCATGCGCCCCCCTGTCCGCGTAAAACCCCGCCGACCACATGTGGCAAGCAGGATACGGGGTAATGACTGCACTGGCCCGCCTTCTGGCGCCTCGCTCACCGACAGAAACTCGCCAGTGTCGGCGGCGGCTGAACCGTGGCACAGTCAAGATTTCCGTGAACGGCGATCATGCTCCCGTGCGCCGATGACGGAGCGTCACCAGCAGCGCGATACTCGGCGAGTGTGAGGAGCTGCTGAAGACGGTGTTACCGCACCTTGGCAGGGTGCTGGTGGAGCAAGTGCGTTGAGAGGGCGGGGTGTTGCACATCATGGCCACAACCCGGGCGTCATCGCCGGTGGCGTGTCCGGACTGCGGAACGCCGTCGGTGCGGCGACACAGCGGATACCAGCGCCGACTCGGGGATGGCGCGATCGAAGGTAGACCGGTGTGCATCGAGCTGACGATCCGGCACCTGTTCCGTGACGGCCCCGTGCCCGCGGGTCACGTTCGCCGAGCAGGCGGACGGGCTGACCGTGGAACATTCAACTTGCCGTCCGGTCCAGCCCTGATGGCGCGTGGTCGCGCGTCTGCTCGCGCATTCGCCGTGCCTGAGCGCCGAGTTCCCCGCTGCCGTCAGAGACATGCCGCCGCTCAATGCGCAGTGCCCGGCATCGTCAGCGATGCCGGGCACTGCAGGCGGTCAGCCGGGCCTGTGTTCAAAGCAGATCGCGCTCCATGAAGTCGTCAGCCTTGGCCCATGTGATGAAGGCACACACCCCTGTGGCGAGGTCGACGCAGATCGGCAAGTTGCCCGCGAGCCGGGAGTACTCGTCACCGTGGTCGAGGAACTCAATGCGGTCGTACGGCGCGATGAAGCGCCCTTCCTCCACGAAACAGTATTCCGAGATGATCCGAACATTGCTGGACGGCCAGGATCGGCTCTGCTCGGCAAGGAACGCTGCGGCCCGTTCCTGTGCTTCTTTCCGGTCGAGCATCAGTTGGTCCTCATGAGGTAGTAGTCCCGGTACGTCGGTCTGGCAGGATTCGCCCGCCCTGCATGGAAGCCAAGGAAGACAACCTTGCCATCAACGTTGATCACGTTGAAGTAGTGGCCAATGCCCTTCTTCGGCCACGCGTCGACGATCCCCCGAGCCCGAGGGTCCCCACCTGAGTACATCCTCAGCGATGGGATTCAGGCCACCCTTCTTCTCGAAGGAACGTCCCGTCAACACCGAAACTTCTGCCATGGTCATCGGATGGTCAGCTCCGGGAACGGAATTGGGGTCAGACTTGAGTACCTCCTTCCTGCTCTTGGCCGGTCAGGGCTGTGGGAGTCAACACTCCTTCGGCGGCGATGAGATTGCTGCCGCTCCTGGCGGGTGCCGTACTGAGTGTGTCTACGTCGCGCACAACAGGAAGGACGCGCACCATGCCACAGGTTAAAGGGGACTCCAACGACTCCGATGTACCAGCAGCCCCGCCCTCTCACGCGGGGCAGAGTTGTCTCAGGCCACTCCCGAGCTGTCTGTGGATCGCGCAGAGTCCCCAGCGTCCACTCTGAACAAACCGCCGTTCAGGATGTGGGCGGTCGGGGTGGGTCAGGCGTGGGAGAGGGCGGTGCGGCGGGTCCCCTGGAAGCGGCGCGCCCAGGACTCCAGCCGGCGCCGGGTACCGTCACCGCCACCGCTAGTCCACCATCTCCACGCATGCCCAGCCGTACAGACGGCGCAGACACAGGCCAAGGATGTCCAGTGGCTCCAGACGGACAGACCGGTGCCGAGGCCCCCGAGGCAGGCCGACGCGGCGTGGAACGCGACGGGCGCGATGCGCCCGAACAGGAACGCCAGGATCACTGCGCTCTGACAAACGGTGAGGCAGATCAGGAACATGCGGACTCCAGAACGAGGATCGGGGGGTGGGTAGAACCTGCCACTTCGGTACCTCGATCAGGCGTCGGCAAGCAGCCCGCGCTCACGGACCACCCGGGCGGCGGCCTCACGGCACTCGGTGGCCTCTGTGCCGACGCTGGAATCGGGAGAACCCGGATCTCGCAGCGGACCTCGGCCAGGCCGCCGAACATGCCCGCCGCACTGTTCCCGTCAGCCCTAGAGGGATGGGCGCACTGGTGGCGGCACAACGCCAGAGAGATACGAAAAAGAACCGTCGCATCGGTAGAACTCCCCGCCTCCCCAACCGACTTGATGAGCACCGAGGCACCTGAATCCCATCGGATCCAGGTGGACTACTACAAACGGACGGCCTGGCCGCAGCCGCCTCTGATTCCCCGCTTCGACTTCGGCGACGATTACACTTAGAGGTCCTAACAAAGGCGTTGGACGTGTCGGTGTGTGATGAGGCAGGTGGCAAGTCCGAGGAACGCTTCGTGGATGTCATCTCGTCGTTCCCAG
>NZ_JBIWHT010000055.1:0-18671 GCF_044764265.1 Streptomyces sp. NPDC094147
CATATCCAGCAGCACCCCGAACTCATCGACGGCTGCCTCACCGAAACCGGGCTGGTCCTCACGCCACACCCGACATGAACCCGAAAGGGTCAGTAGCAGCAGTGGTGACACGAACGAGGAGATCACCAGTCGCCGTGTGGCCGCCGCCTGCGCCTGGTCCTCACGCCGCTGTTGATCCGCGCGCTCGGTGATCTGATCATGTTCGCCCCGCAGGCCAGCCAGAGCTGCCTCGACCTGTCCGATCCGCTGCTCCGTTGCTCGCTGATCGGCCCGGTATACGTCCTGAGTGACCACCTGGTCGAGGCGGGCGGCGAGTTGAGCGAGGTCACCTCGCAGGTCCTCTCGCAGCTGCGAAACGGCACGGTGCAGCTCCCACAGCGTGGGCTCGCTGCTCGGCGGCACAGACACCGCGATCACTCCTGGCGATCCCCGCGCCTACTTGGATCGTACGAGTGTGAAGGACAGGTCCCTTACACCGTTGAATGGCCCGACACGACTTACTGGGTCATACGCAGATGCTGTTCCGCATCGGTGGCTAATCCGCGTCTGAACTCGGCTACGTTGGGGCACTGCACGGTAGTTGCGGCGACTCGTTTGGCGATGCTGTAGGGGTCTCGCTGATCGCGGCACGGACGGTGCTCGTTGACCAGCGGTTATCCCGCTGTCTCACGTCCATGGGACAGCGGATCAGTCTCACGAACGGGGCATTTCTTCCACACCGTATGCATGGCGCTGAGGGCTTGCGGGACGCTCGTCTACGCTCGGCTGTCTTCTGCCGCTGGTTCCGCAACGATCTCCTGCCAGGTCACGCAGGACGGCAGCTCCGGCTGCGTACTCACCGCTCGGTCCGGTTCACGCGGATCAGCGTCTGCTGGCCGTTGGCGACGAGCTTGCGCTCGCCGTCGCTCCGGACTGCGTACACCTCCAACTCGCAGACGGTCAGGGTGCGTCCGGGCTTCAGGACGGTGCCGATCGCTTCGAGGTGGTCGCCCGCTGCGGGCGCGAGGAGGTTGATCTTGTACTCGACGGTGAGGACCTCGGAGTCCTCGTCCAACAGCGTGAGTGCGGCGTAGCCGCCGGCGCTGTCCGCGATGGCGCTGGTGGCTCCGGTGTGGACGTAGCCGTGCTGCTGGGTCACCTCGGGACGAGCCGGAAGCGTGATGTGGACGCGGCCGGGGCCGATGCGGGCGAGGCGTGCGCCGAGGTGGGTCATGAGGCCCTGCAGGTCGAAGCTGTCCTGGACGCGCTTGCGGACCGTGGGGCTCGCCTGCTCCTGCTGCGTCTGGTCTTCCACGTGCATGCTCTCTTTCGGGTCCGTGTCGGGTGGAGCGGGCGGGTTCCTCAGCCGGCCAGGCGTTCCATCAGCAGGAAGGCGCCGATGGCGATCATCATGGCCTGTCACCGCCGGCTGCGCGATCTCGAACGCGAGGGCGCGATCCGCGGCTACCGCGCCGTCGTCGACCCGGCCGCCGTCGGCCTGACCTTCGAAGCCCTCGTCTTCGCCACCCTGCGCTGGGAGACCCCCGACACCGTCACCGCCTTCGAGGAGGCCGTCGCCGACATCCCGCACGTCCTCCAGGCTCAGCGCCTCTTCGGCGAACCCGACTACCTCCTGCGCGTCGCCACCACCGACCTCACCGCCTTCCAGCAGCTCTACGACCAACAACTCGCCCGATTGCCTGGAGTCCAGCGCCTGACCTCCACCCTCGTCATGAAGAACGTCATCGACGACCGCGCCCTACCTGAGTAGCGGGGACACGCAGCCGCTCGCCTCCTCGGAAGCATCATTTCCGCCTGGGGCGGCCCGGATAGGACCCGGCAGGGCGGAGTGGGGCGTCATTCTTCAGCAGCGCACGCGCACGGTGGCAAGGCTCGTTCCTTCGCGGTCAGCGATGTCCTGCAGCCGATATACAGCTAAACATGAGACTGTGCAGCGGAATTTGAGACCCTGATGCCTTGCGGATTCCTGTACGCACGGTGGAGCGATGCCTTAAGCGCAGGGGCGTACTCGTTTGGTAAGCGCACCGAGCCCAGATGCACCCCTGGAACTTCCTACCGTCCGTGGGAGTCTGGGCGCAATGCCGCACGCCTGGGGCGAACATGCTGGTCAGGGCAGTCTCCGCAATCGGTGCGGTCACGTCCATACATGTTGACACCCATTTCATCGCGCGCCGTGCAGGAGAGTCAGGGACCAAAGTCCCTATGCGGCAGGGTGGTTGGTGGATTCCATTGACCGCCAAGGGAGTTCGCCCGTTTCGCCCCGCATCGCAAGAAGGGCCCATTTAGTTCATGAGTCAAGTTTCCAGACGGCGTCTGCTCGCGCTCGCCCCGGCCGCCGGAGTCGCAGCGGCCATTCCTCTGTCCACCGGAACGGCAAGCGCCGCGCCACGGTCCGCAAGTGCGGCCCCGACACCGGGCAAAGTGTCCGCCCGGCCGCTCCAGGAGATAACGGACGCATGGGGCCGGTGGATGGCCCGGGAGCGATTTCCCGCCTCGAACGGCTGCCGTTTCACCGCGTCGACGGACTACGGAAAGCAGAGTTTCCTCAACGACTACCACCGGTATCAGGTCGCCGCGAAGTACCGGGACATCGTGTACGACGCCAGCGCCCCCTCACCCGTGCCCGGGCAGGTCAGCTCCGTGGCCACCAACTACCGCAACGGCACGGAGGTGGAGCAGACCGTCACCTACAAGCAGAGTAAGACGACCGAGCAGGACCTGCGGATCTCGGTGACCGAGTCCCTGAAGATCGGCGTCACCGTGGAGGTGTCGGCGGAGATCCCGGCGGTCGCCAAGGTCAGCGAGACGACGTCGATCGAGGCGAGCCTGTCCTCGACGCAGGAGTTCACGCACAAGGAGACGCAGACGTGGAGCGTCGACCTCCCCCTGCGGATTCCGCCCAAGTCGACGGTCGAGGCCACGCTGGTGGTCGGCACGCAGAAATACGACATCGACTGGACGGCCACCGTCGTACTGCGGGGAAGCGTGGCGGTCTGGTTCAACGAAAAGGTCGACCTGAATCAGGACGGGGACCGCCACTGGCTGTGGTTCGTCCCCCTCGACGAGGTGTTCCGGGACTGCCAACGGCACCAGATCATCGACACTTCGGGATACGAGGTCATCGCCGACGGGGTGAATGCCTTCGCGAGCGGTACGTTCAGCGGTGGCCAGGGCGTCTCGCTGAATGTGAACGCCCTTCAGAAGCCCCTCGACAGCCGCCAGAAGCGCAGTGCCGAATCCCGGACGATCCCGATTCCGCTCGCCCCTAACGGCCGACGGGCCGCCGTCCCCGGTCACTGAGCGATGGATTCCGTGGTGCCCGGCCGGCTTTACGAGGCTGGGCATCGCGGCGCCCCAGCCCATGGCGTAACGGCTACTGCTCACTTCATGTAGACCACCCTTAGCATCGGCGGGTTGGCCTGGCCGACGCCCTGTGCGCGACCGTAGTACGTGCTGGCACTGTTCGCCGGGTCGAGGGCAATGCCCCGCCACCGTGTCTCGTCGAACACCCGCGTGATGTCGACCCACTTGCCTTCGTTCCGGCCCCAGTTGACTGAGATCGAGGCGCCGTCAGAGGAGAACGCAGACGGTCTCGACGCATGGCTGTGCGCCTTGATGACGGCTCGCCCACCAGAGTTGCTGTACCAGTGCTCGAAGTAGAGGTATAGCTCAACGGACTCGATCTTGGCGCCGGCGAGATCTGCTGCGAGCGCAGAGGGAAACCCGACCAATGAGGCTTGCGTCCCGTTGGTGCCGGAGTAGTACCCCTGCATCATCTGATTCCCGTAGTAGCTGTTGTATCCCTCGCGATTGCTGTAACTCCCGCTCCAGGACGCCGAGTAGGTCTTGCTATACCGGGTAGGCAGCGGCTTGGGAGGCGGCTGGTTCGCGCCGGCAGGGTTGAGTCCGCCTGTGTTCGGGACGGCCGGGCCGATGTCCTCGACGTACAGGACGCTCGGGTAGCCGTCGCTGCTGAGCACGCGCAGGGTCTGGCCTGTGGCGCCCCAGCGGCACATGAACGAGGTCAGCAGGCGCTGTGTCCCTGCACCCAAGTAGGTTCCGGGACAAGCGAGTTCCATGTGGACGCGTTGCCAGCCTTCGCCGCGGATCGGGGCGACGAGGCTGTGGATCTGCCGTGACTTGAGGGTCGGCTGGTTGGGGCCGCCGGTGCGCATCCAGAACACCATTTCGCCGCCGTCCCCGGTGGGGTCGACGTAGGCGTCCAGGACGATCCGGTACATGCGACTGATGTCGATGGTGCAGGCGAGTTCCACCCAGCCCATCTCCACGTCCGCGGAGGCGGTAGTCGAGCCGCCGAGCTGGGTGTTGATGGCCTGGATACCGCGCGGCATCCGGTCCAGAAAGGTGGCCAGGCTGTCGCCGCGCCAGGTGAGGTCCTCGGCGACGGCGAGCGACTGGAACCCGGCCTTGCCCTCCTCGCTGATGGAGGCGACCGGCCGCCCCGCGGAGGAGGCCAGGGTCAGGAAGTTGGGCTGGCCCGTGACGAGGCTGACGACTTGCTCGCCGTCCTTGTCGAACAGCCGGATTCCGTCCGGGGAAAGTTCCGCCCGCTCCCCGTCAGTGGCGCTGCTCAGGACCGGCCTGCACTCGACCTTGTCGAACCAGACGCCGCCGACCGTCCCTCCGATGGTCTCAATGCGGATGGTGGCGCGGACCGCGTTCACGGGCGCGCGGACGCTGCCCGATATCCGCATCCACCGGCCGTCCCCGGTCTCGGCGGCGCTGGGGATACGTCCCTGGGCAAGGGTATTGCCGTCGCTGTCCTGCCAGACGAGCGTGATGGCGGCTCCCTTGCCTGCCCAGTCGGCTGCGTAACGCAGGTCGGTGCCGAGCCAGAACTGTTCACCCGGAGTGACCGGGAACGGGTCGAAGTCCAAGAGCCGCGTCGTCCCGGTCGGCGCGGAGTCGATGCGCAGGGCGAGCGGTGAGCGGTTCCCGCCGGCTTCGATGCGCGCCCAGGGGATCTGGAGCTGCTGGATGATCTGCTCGACGTGCCCAGTCTCGAACGACGCGTCGGGACACAGGTTGCCGGTCGCTCCGATGCGGAGCTTGTCCACGGTGATCGCGCCGTTGGCGATGGCTGGGGTGGTGACCGCACCCCCGGTGAGGTTGCCGGGTCCGACGACACCCGTGCGCAACGCCTCGACGAACATGGAGTCCGCTTGCATCACCGAGGCTGTGCCGCGGCCGTAGTTCAGCCAGAGCATCGGCCGCACGAAACGCACGTCGGTGTGCAAGGGCGCCGGATTGCGCGGATCGGGGAAGTCGCCCGCGGGTGCGGCAGCTCCGGCGATCGTGCGGCCGCGTACGTAGCCGGTATAGGTGACCCAGCCGTCGGAGGCCTCAGGGGTCTTGCCATGGCACGCTGTGTAGTGCTGGCTGTCGGGGGAGTCCTCGCCGTTGCGGTTGACCATGACGGTGCCGTCGGCGCCGTACCCGACCAGCCCGATGTACACGGTGGCCGGTCCCTCTGGAGCCTGGGCCGTGGAGCGGACCCGGGCCGATACCCGGTAGAGGGTGTCAGGGTCGAAGGCGATCCTTGTCGTAGCGCACAACTGGACCTGCCCCACGGCCTCCAGCACCGTGGGGCCTTGCGGTGCGTCGGTGACACCGGAGCGGATGGACCAGGAGGCGTCCTTGTCCGCTCAGAGCTGCTTCCAGCCGCGCGGGTCGCGCATGGTGTCGGCGAACCGCTGCGAGGTAGCGTCGGCCAGCGCGCCGTCCAGGACGGACTGGTCGACGGCGGCCGGAGCGACCGGCCCGAACGTGCCGGAAGCTACGGATGGTGCGCCGGAGGTGTTGCGGGCCACCAGCCGGACATGGACCGGCTGCTTGGTGGGGATCGTGAATGAACCGCCCTGAGGGGACTCGATGCTGCCCTGCAGGGTGCCCGGTCGCGGTTCGAACGACGCGGTGGGGGAGGCGTGGACTTCGACGCGGGAGAAGTCGAGCGGCCCGGCCTGCGCGCTGCGGAAGGTGCCGTCCCAGGACACGGTGACCGCGCCGAGCGCCGGCACAGCCTGCGGGATGGACGGGGCGGGCGGTGGGGGTGCGTTGACAGCGGTCACCCCGTGGGTGCCGTCCGGCTGCTGGCCGACCAGCGCGCGCAGTGAACCGTCCTTGTCGTACACCTCGATGGCGGATTCTTCCAGGGCGGCGTTGGCGAGCTTCGGGGCACGGATGGCGGTGCGGAGCTGCTGTTCCAGGCGGGCCAGGCGGGTGCCGATGTCGGTGGGCATGGAGGTCCTCGATGCTTAGGCGGCTGCGCCGTACTAGTAGGAGTCGGCCGGGGTGAGGGAGAGCGTCGCGGTCTCGCCGGCCGTCGTGTCGGGGTGGATGGTCCAGCCGGTGATGCGGCACCAGTCGGACCAGGTGGTCCACTGGTCGCGGACGGCAACCTGGACGTCGTCGCCGATCTGCCAGGCCCCGATCCGAGCCTGCGGGTGGTGGCGGACGGTGATCTCCTCGACATGGCCGAGGCGTTGGCGCCATGCCCGCTCCGCGCGGGCCCGCTGAGCGAGGGTCTCGGTGGCTCGCATGGCGGGAAGGTCCAGGGTGTGTTCCAGGCGCAGCCTGCCGTTGCGGACGGCATCGACGGCACGGCGCTGAGAGCGCCCTTCTCCGGTTCCAGTGGCGATGACGACCTGGGCGTAGTCGTCGGCCGCATACTGCACGGGCGGGTTGGCAACGATGTTGATGCCGGTGGAGAACGACAGGTCTGTGCGACGCCGCCCGAGGCGGGGGTAGCCGAGCTGGATGCGGCGAACAGGCTGGCGCTCCCTGTCCCACCACACGCTGCACGTGTAGTCCGGGGCGTCTGGGCCCTTCACCAGGTCGTCGATCTGCTCGCCAAGGACGGGGTTCTCCCACCAGCGTGAATGCCATGGCTCCGTACTGGTGCCGACAGTCGCCGACGACGTGGTGCTGTCGACGCTCAGGCTGAGGTCCCCATCGGGGATCGACTGGGCGTAGTCGACGATGTCGCGGATGATGCGGCACGGATCCGCTCGCACGTAGGGGCCGCGACCGCCCAACTCGCCGTCCAGATCGCGGCGACGGGCGAGATATGACGTCCATCCCGCAGCCTCGATCGCGAGTTTGTTGCCCTCGGGTTCGGCCCGCCAGATGATGCCTCCCCACCGTAGGTATCCGTCCCGCTCGACATAGATCAGCGTGTTGCCGGGGTCGGCTATCTCCGTCAGTTGCCGCCCCAGGTACGGCTCCAGCGTGCCTCGCAGGTGACCGGGTCCGTTCAAATCGGGGCCGAACTCCACGTTGGTCAACGGGAGATCGGACGTCAGCCAGGCGCCGGTGAGGGCGTTCTGGGAGAGGTACCGGTAGCCCATCAGGCCGCGCCCTCGTCGAAGGAGATCTCCGCTATCGCCGTGGTGGCGACGTCGGCTTCGAACCAACCGGGGACGTCGCTGCTGCGGGCCACCAGGTGCTCCAGCCATTGGACTGTGTCTCGGTAGGTGCGCGGGATGTCGATGGTGTCGGCGCTGATGAAGTTCAGCCGCTCCGAGCCGGCGTTCGACTCGACAACCACCGACTCGCACTGGATGGTTCCTAGGCGGCTGGCGCTGCCCCCATAGCTGTAGCCACCCATCAACTGCACGCCAGCAAGCGTCATTTTGATGCGGGCTCGTACTGCCCAGTACGGCACGTACACCTTCCAGCGGGCCACCGGCGGCCACTGCGTCCAGGTGTAGCCGGTGCCCCTGTACGGCTGGTCCTCGGTCGGGGAGGCGTTGAAGAGCTTCGAGGTGGTGCGCGGGTTGGCGACGTTGCGCAGGTCGCGGATCATGCCAGCGGTGATCGTCGCGGTCTTCGCCGGGATGTCGATGCACGCCAGCGCGACCCCGGTCACCCCGGCGGGCGGCGTCGTCGCGGTGGCCTCCACATTGGGGATGACCTCGAACACGTTGATGGCGTCCTTGGCCGGGTCCCGGTTGCCCTCGAACTCCGGGTCCACAACCCGCAGGACGATCATGTCGGTGCGGCGGGTTGCCCCGGTCGGTGCGACGGGCACGGTGGCGGTGCCGATGTTGTACGCCGTGTACGAGCCCTGCCAGGCATTGGCCCGGCCCCGGATCACCGCAGACCCGTCGCTGATCTGCACCCCTGCCCCGGGGGTGGGTAGCGGAACGACCTTCAGATCCCCGTACTCGGTCACCCCCTCCGAGCCGCGGGAGAGATCCCGGATCATCATGCGGAACGTCTGCGCGGAGTGGGTGGCGCCGGTCACGAGGAGCGGGGCTTGGGCGAGCGTCATGAGAGGGGCTTCTCCAGAGGGGTTCCGAGGGTGGTGAAGGCGTCACGCCACGCCACGGTGAGGCGGGCGGACAGGGTCGGGTCGGCGGCCGTCCAGCGGATCTCGCTGCGTCCCGGGGGCAGGCGGAAGGCGTCGAGCGGCTGGGTGGTGGCGACGGCGCCGCCGTTGTTGCGGGTGATGACCCGCTGGCCGGGCCGGGTGTCGACCCGCACCCACTGGCCGGCGTCCAGCACGACCGGGACAGTGATCGTCCGGCCCGTTTCGACGTGCGTGATCTGCGGGTTGGCGCACGGGCCGTGCACCGTGAGCACCGGGAACGTGTCCACGTTGCCGCCGTTGGTGACCCAGCCCGGACGTTTCTGCCCGCCTGTCGCACCGGCGCCGTTCACGATGATCGGGGCCTGCACGGGGGCGGTGAATCCGCCGCCGGACAGCCAGCCCAGCCGCAGCTCCACCTGCTGCTCGACGTCGGCGCCATACACGGGGTCGGGGGCGGTGAACTCGATATCGAGGGGGATCCAGCCGAACGCGGCTTTCTCCCACGTCGCTTCGAGCTTGCGGATGCGGCCGAACAGTACCCGGACCGGGGATCCCGGCCACTTGATCCGCAGCGGCATCACTGCGCCGCCCACCGTCCGTACCGAACGGGTCTCGGCTACCTGCTCCAACGCCGCCAGCAGCCCGGCCGCAGCCTCCGGATCACCCGGGGTCCTGATGGCACAGTCGACCCGCACGGTGCGGGCCTCATACCAGTCCGGCGCCAGCCACACCCCGTCCGCACCCGGACGCTCCACACCCTCGCCCCGCACACCAGGGCGGGCGAGGCCCTCGATCGCCGCAACCGGGATCCGGGTACCGTGCCCGAGGAGGATCCCGCCGATCTCGATCTGCCAGTCCTTGAGGTCGATACTCATCGCAGCACCCCACCGCCCCGCTTGGCGCGGCGTATCTGGTACGACACGGCAGAGGCGATGTCGTCGGCGTTCGCCCCGGACCGGGTGACGTGGATCGTCTGGGAACCGATGGCGGGGGCTTGCCGGATGACGACGACTTGCGAGCGGCCTGCCCGCGCATCCACCAGAGTCTGGGGGACCAGCCCGTACCCGAACTTGCCGGCGGTGCCAGCGAGTACGGCCGTGGCGCGGCCCCGCTTCGCCGCGGCGTGCGGAATGTAGGACTCGCCTCCGGTCTCGCGCTCCGCGAACTTGATCAGCCCGTTGGCAGAGGGGGAGGAGTAGGTGCCGGGCTCCCACACACCGCCGTTCGCGTACGCCCGTCCCGCGTTAGCTTTCACCAGGTCCGACAGGAACCGGTCCGCCCTCCCGCCCGCTTTGCGGATCTGGTCGGTGGACAGGTTCGCGATCTCGATCAGCCGGTCCTCACCCAGGCCGGTCGCATCCGCCATGTCATGGATGCCCCGGCCGGCACGGAGCGCGCCGATCAGCTTCACCACGTCGGTGAGCTGGTCACCGTCGAGCATCTTGCCCGCCTGCTGCGCTGTGTTGTTGGCCCGCACCGCCTTCACCCAGTCCCCGACAGCCTCCTTCGCCAGGGCTTCCGCACCGGCGTCGCCCTGCTTGGCCAGGCGCTCAGCGAGAGCCCCGAAGCCGTTCGCCGAGAGCTGGGACAGGTTGTTCTGGAAGGTGGTGGAGTCCTTGACGGCGTTCTGGAGCTGCGCGGTGTAGTCGGACAGCGAGGCTTTCGCCGTGCTCGACAGCTTCATCAGCTGATCGGCCATCTCCTGCACGTACTTGGCGGATTCGGTCGCCATCTTCCGGGTCAGCTCGACACCGTCGGCGCCCATGTCCTCCAGCGCCTTCGCCACATCCGTACCGGCCCGCCGGGCCACCGTGGCCAGGTCCGTACGCCAGGACTGCGCCGTGGACACGGACTTGCGAAGGTTCTGCTCGAACAGGCCGAGGTCGAAGACCTCCTTGTCACCCTTCTTCTTCTGCGACTTGGAGACCACATCGGACACGGAGAGCCCCGTGCCGCCGAGCGGCTGGTACGACCAGTCCGACAGCCCTCCGGAGGCGTTGTAGACGACCTGCCCGCCGAAACGGCGTGCCACCTCATTCAGGATGACCTTGGACCGGGCCCTCTTACTCGGCGCCAAAGGGAGGTAAGCCTCGCCCTGAGTCTCGTCCTCCGCCCACACCCGCCATTCGCCGCCCTTGGCGATCTGAGCGACATGGTTCTCCCGGACACCGCCCTGCGCGTAGGTGACGATCCCGCCGTTGGCCTGCGGCAAGGCGTAGCCGTCCTTGTACGGGCCCGGCTGCGGAGACGTGCGGTAGACGTCGTTGTGGATCGTCGTGATCGTCACCGACTTGCCCGTGATGCTGTTGATCGCGCCCTGAATGGTCGCCACGCTGCTCGTCGCCGCCCCCGTCGGCACGGAGACGTTGACGTCCTTGCTGCCCGGGACTTGGGTGATCGTGAAGCCCAGAGCTTCAAGCTGCGCACGTGCCTCGGCCGTTGGCGCGGTGACATAGATCGTCTTCGCGCTCGGATCGGACACGAGCTTCTGCCGGACAGCCTCCAGGCTCGCGATCGTGGCAGCAGTCGACGCCGACACGTTGATGCTCTTCGCACCAGGGGTCTGGGCGAGCTTCGCGATCAGAACATCCAGCTGTGACGCCGCAAGGTCCGTCGGCGCGGTCACCTGCACCCGCCGGTCCTTCAAGTCCGTGATCTTGAAGCCGAGCTTCTCCAGATTGGCGCGGGCCTCATTGTCGAGCGTGGAGATCGTGACGGTCTTGTTGTCTGGTGTCGCCTTCAACGCCTGCTGCACGGCGACGAGTTCAGCGACACCCTTGTCCATGCCGGCGGTCTGGAGCAGGATCGACACCTGCGACGGCACCAGCCCCGCGTTGTCCGCGAGCTTCGCCGCCGCATCCGCACCCAGCCCGTACCCCTGCGCCGTCGCGATCGCCGACTCACGCGCCTTGGCCATCTGATCTTGCGCGGCCTGCAGCGCCTCCGGGACGGTCTTCCCGTTCGCCGTCGCGTACTGATAGGCGGCCAACGCCGCGTCCGCCGAGTTCGTCGACAGCCCTTGCAGCAGGTCATACAGCTTCTGCCCGTTGCGGGTCACCGTGGACAGCGACCCGTCCATGTTCAGCAGCGAGGCGCTGTAGCCCTGCACCTGGTCGCCGCCGCCCTTCAACGACTCGGCCGCATCCGACACCGACCGGTTCAGCCGGGCCTCGGCCGCCGACAGATTCACCGACCCGCCCGCCAACACGTTCAGCGCGTCGTGCAGCGCCCGAGCGCGGGTGTCCGCGTCCGCTGTGGTGTCCGAGAGGCGGCGCATCGCGTCGGAGAACTTCCCGAACGGGCCGACCGCATCGGCCGCGGACCGGCCGCCCGCCGCGTTCACCTCGGCGAGATCCTTCGCGTCTTTCACGGCCTGCGACATCTCGCCCTTGACCGAACCCAGCGCAGTCGCCGCCCGGGAGGCAGCGGAGCCCTGCTCGTCGTACGTCTTGGCCGCACCGGTGGAGGTGGCCAGCCACTTGACGTGCGATTCCGCCGTCTCATTGAGCTGCTTCTGGAGGGAGTTGAGGCCGCCGTCCTGGCCGAGGTAGGCGTCCGTGAGCTGCCGCACCGACACCCCGGCCTTCGACATCACATCGACCAGACGCGCCTTACCGTCGAAGACCTTGGTATCCATGATCGACTGCGCGGCCGCCGTCCGGACACTGTCGGTGACCGCGCCGTTCGACTCACGCAGCGCCGAAGTGAGCGTGCTGATCCGCGACTGATGCTCGGCAGCCGCCTGCGCGGCCTTCTGCTGGTGGGAGGCAAGCATCGACAAACCCACCCCGGCCGCCGCGATCGCGACACCCCACGGCCCGCCGAGCGCACCCATCAGCCCCTTGGCCGCGCTGCCCAGACCGGTACTGATCGCCCGCGCCGTGCCGCTGATCGGCCCCTCAGCGGACCGGAACGCGGCGGTCATCTGCCCAACCACCGGGATCCGGGTCTGGAGGACTGCCAGGGCCTGCCCGACCCGGCCGATCGACTGGCCCTGGGCGGCCGCGAGACTCTGCTGGAGCCGCATCTCCTGGCCAAGCGAACGGAACGCCCCGGTGACCGGGCCCGCCACCGCACCACCGAGGCGCATGAACATCGGAGTGACGTTGCGGGCCAGCAGCATCGCAAAGATCGCGGTCTGAACTGGCCCCGGCAGGGCCGCGAATCCCCGCACCAGCCAGGCCACGGTCTGCCCGATCGGCACCAGCACCCCCGAGACCGCCCCGGCCGCCGAGGAGACCAGGTTCAGAGCGGTAACGACCACGTCCAAGCTGCTCGCACCGGCCCCGGACTCTGTACCGAGCTCCGCGATCGCTTCGACAACCGGTGCCGCGCCCTGAACAAGGTTCTGGAAGACGTCCCAGACCGCATGCCCGGCGTTGACGAGGACGTTGAGTCCGGCGGCCGCCACGTCCAGCGCCCCGTCCTTGAAGGGTTCCCCGAGGCCGCGGAACTCGTCGGTCAGCTCCCGCACCCCCGACTTGGCCTTGGAGGCCAGGCCCGGACCGGCCAGCGTGTACAGGTCGTGGACGTAGTCGATCGCGCCCGCCAGGTACGGCGTCGCCGCGCTCATCCCGGAGGTCATCAGCCGTGTGACCTTTTCCAGGCCCGGCGCAACAGCCGTGTACAGGACCTGTCCGGTGTTCTTCGCCTGCGTCTTGAGCTGGGTGTATGCGCCCGCGAGGCCCTTGGTCTGCGAGGCGGCGATCTCACCGGCCGCACCGGTACGGGAGATCGCGGTGTGCATCTGGTCGTACGCCGCGACACCCTGATGCGCCAGAGCGGCCGCACCCGCGAGGGCCGGTTTGCCGACGACGTTCGCGAGGGCACCGAGAAAATCCTTCTGCGACATCCGGTGCTGGGCCTGCTCGAAGCCTTCGATGACCGTGCGCAGGCCCTTGAAGTTCCCCTGCGCGTCCCACGCCTCGATGCCGAGGTCGGCCAGGCCCTGGCGCATCGCCTTGGTCGGCTTCGCCAGGTTCGTGAGCATCCCTCGCAGGGACGTTCCTGCTTTCGAGCCGAGGATGCCGGAGCGCGCCAGCATCGCCACCGCCGACGCGGTGTCCTCCAGTGAGACACCCAACTGGGCCGCGACCGGCCCGGTGTAGGACATCGCGTAGTAGATGTCCTGCAGCCCGCCCGACGCGGCGTTCGCGCCAGCTGCAAGAACGTCGGCGGCCCGGCCCGCGTTGTTCGACGACAGACCGAACTGGTCCATCACGTCGCCCAGATACCGGGCGGCATCGGCAGCCGAGAGATTGTCGGCCGCGGCGAGCTGCATCGCAGCCCGCGCATTCGCGATCGACGAGGTGCTGGTCTGGCCAGCCTTGGCGAGCTCCAGCATCGCGTCGGCCGCCTTCGCCGCCGACGTACCGGGGATGGTCAGGTCGGCGCCGAGCTCGCGCGCTTTTGCCGCGGCCTGGACCATCTCCTGGCCCGAAGCGCCAGTGACCGCACCCCACTTGTTAATGGCGCGCTGGTACTCGTTGCCCTCCCGGGCGATCTCCGCCAGGCCCGCGACGATGCCACCACCGACCACCAGGCCCCGCAGATGGTGCAGCTCCTGGCGGGCACTGAACAGCCCGTGCCGGAGCTGCTGGGTCGAAGAGTGCCCGTCCGAGCCGAGACGACGTAGACCGCCCCGAGCACTGTCGGCGTCCCGGCCCAGCGAGCGAAGCCCCGTTCCAGCGCCGCGCGCGCCACCGCCGACCTGGGAGAGCTGTCGGTGCAGGGAGGCGGTGTCCCGTCCAAGGCCCCGAAGAGCCTGGGAGGTCTGCCGGACCTCGGAGAGCAGCCGGGAGAAGTCCGCCCGCGCTTGGACGCTGAGCGTGTATTGCGACACCGGGCGGTGCCCTTACTCCCCGCACCCCAATCTGCCGGTGCCCCTGCCCGAACCCCGCCTAGGGGGTACGCGGTACAAGGCCAATACGCACCCCGTACCCGTCAGGCCCCTCAGGGACCTGGTCCTGCTCGACGGCGATCAACTCACATCCCACACACCGCACCGTCGTCGTCACATACGCATACCGGTCACCGTCCTGGGCTTCGTCCCACTCCGCCGCCCTGGTCCCGCACTGCTCACACACGCTGCGCCGATAGGCCTCGTACGCCATTGCCTTCGCCCGGTCACCCGCACTCCACTGGCCGTCACCCGCCCCCAGAAACAAGGAATGGGGAATGCGGAAGCGGTCGCACAGCTCCAGCTCGGCCCGGAACTGTGCGTCAGCGATCAGTCTTTTCCCAGCTCCACCGTCGTGGTGCGGACGATCTGCTGGGCCTGCCACGCGGCCGCGAACAGCACATTCGACTCGGCCACCGGCCACGAGTCGAGAAGGCCCTGCGCCTCCTCCTCGGTCAGCCCCTCAACCGCCTGACCGGTGTCGTCGCGCTCGATGTGCGCGGCCGCCACCAGAGCCGCCGGAAACGTCTCCGGATTCCAGGTATCGCCGTCCTCGGCCTGCGCCTCCGTCGGCGGGAACCGCTTGATCAGCCCGTCCAGCACCGGCCGCGGCAGCGCCCTGAACGTCAGTGCCAGAGCCACCTCATCGAACGTGGCCTGGGCTGCGGTGAGTTCGGCCTTGGCGTGTTCGGACTCGGGGCTCGTGGCGCGCTGGCTTTCCGCATCGGCCATCCGGCAGCGGGCCGCCTCTACCTTCGCCTGGCCTCGTTGTCCGTCGAATAGTTCGGCGACCGCGAACCGACCCGCACCGGGAACACGTCCATGCTGCGGGAGCCCGGCACATCGCCCTTCCGCAGGAACACCACCCAGCCGGTGGCGTCCTTGGCCAGCAGCTGCTCGATGTCATCGGACACCTGGTCCTCGTAGAAGCCGAGCGAGGAGTCGTCTGCCTGGTCGGTGCCCGGGATCTTCGACTCGAATGTCGAGCCCAGATCCGGGGTCTCGATCGCCTGGTTCGTCAGCGACCAGCCGTCGATTGCGGCGATCGCGTTCGTCAGATCGGTGCCGGCCGTCAGCTCCGGCCGGGTGGGAACGTGACCGGGGTCGGCGACCGCCTTAAGCCACAGGACACGGGTAACACCGCGCCGCGAATACTTCTTTACCTGCAAGGGTCTGCTGTCCGATTCCGGGACGGCAGCCGATCACACAGTCAAGGAGTGGCCCCGTCCCTCGACGTCCTGTCGGGGAACCGACCCATCCCGAGAACGGGTGGGCGTCCGCGCGGGGCCTCCGCGGTGAGGATGCAAGCGAAAGTCAGACGGACCCAGCGGGCTCCGACCGCCCTACTCTGCTCACCATACTGTCGTCGGTGTGTTGGCCCGGAGCGCATAGCTGTTCCCCGTAGAGCTCTGGGAGCTGGCCACGCGCTTCGGGGCAGGCGGAGACGCGGATGGGGCCTGGTCGATGGACCTTGCGGGGGGCCACGGCAGCCGCCGTCACAGGTTTACGTGTCGAACTCGCCCACCCAACCACGGTCCAGCAGGAACCTAGGCAGATACTCGGACTCCACTTCGATGGGGAAGCCCGCATCGTGGGCGAGGCAAGCCACGGCGAGAGGGCCGAGGGCTACGAGGCTGTCGGTGCTGATGGCACGGTCCTCGTCCTCAGTCCAGAACTCCTTATGGCAGCGCACGGCGTTCTCAAGCGAGACGTTGAACCGCTCGCGCTCCTCCCTGACGAACAGGTGGAACATCTCGATCGGCGGATACAGGATGTTCAACATCAGATCGCGGTCGGCTACTTCGATCGTCGCGGGGTCTGTCCCTCGAACTGCCGCAACCAGCTTGCCCCCCAGGCCTTCACCGCGCAGCCAGTACGTTTGCAGCGCATCCACCCAGGCGTAGATGTACTCATCGAATACAGCGCCGGACGCGCGCAGCAGGGAGACCGGGACGCGGCAGAGCTGCGTCATCCGCTCCTCTTCCCGACAGATGACCGCCAGGCAAAAAGCCTTGATCCAGTTACCGGCATGCGCGTGAGGCTGTACGCCTGTTGCAGTAATTTCCCGGGGCTCGCGCCCGATTCGGCACTCGATCGATTCGCCTTCGGGAGCGACCGCTGCGGCAAACAGAGCAGATCCCACCTGCATGGCCGTGACCCACGAGGCCCATGTATCAAATTTATCGGCCATCGGATCCAGTACGCAGCGTGCGTTCGCCGCATTGAGAGCGGACTCGAAGGCCCTATTGAAGGATTCCGGAGAATTCCCGATCCGGTCGATGGAGCGCCCCGCGCTCGCTGCGAGAAAGTCTGCCGCTTCCGCTGCGCGAGCAGTAGGAAAGTCATGGCGCGGTAGGTGCAGCACCATTTTGCTCGTGTCCCTAAGTCCGTGTCGCTCCTGCTCGCTCGTGATCGCTCGTGATCGCCTGGACGGTGCCGCCTCGGTCATGCCGCACCCACCGACGTGCACGGTCCGCGCCGGCGCCGTACCACGGACGGACAGAGCGCGGTTCGTCGCGAGAGCCCACGCTGGGGGTGCTGGTGGCGGCCGCCGGGTGGTCTGCTCCGAAATCCATCCGTGCCGAGCAATTCGCGATAGCTGTGCACGGGCCGGCTTCCCCGCTTCGTTGCCAGTTGGAGCGGGGCCCTCACCGTGAAAGTCGCGGAATCCGGGAGGGGCACGCCCGCCCTACTGCTGCGGGCTGCCCGGAGCGATCACTTCAACCTGCCCACCCCGCTCACCGATCCACGCCTCGAGCTCCGTGCCGGCCAGCTCTCGGGAGGATTCGCCACTAAAGAGCGTGATCGGCCCGAAAACGGTGCCTCTCAGGCCACGCACCACCGTAGCTTCGTCGACTGTGACCCTGAAGCTGTTGTGGAACAAGACCGCGTCGGTCAGGTCCGCTCCCCTCAGATCGACGCGGAAGAGCGAGGCCCCCATGATCCTTGTTCCTCTGAAGCTCGCTCCCGACGCGTCGACCCCGTGCAGCTGGGCCTTGACCATGTCGGCGCCGTCGAGCCGCGCCGAACGGAGCACGGCCTCGTCAAGATTCGCCCTGACGAGGTCGGCGCCGGTGAGATCCGCACCGGTGAGATCCGCTGACTGAAGGTCGGCGCGGTAGAAACTCGCTCCCGCTAGCCGCACACCCGCCAGGACCGCCTGGGTGAACCACGAGCTCGTGAAGTCTCCACCCGAAAGGTCCGCACCTCGGAAGTCGTGCTCGATGCCGAAAAGGCTGGAACCCTCCTCGGCCATCCATTCCTGCAGCTGGTGCGTCGCCTCAGGGTCGGTCGGGAGCGTCTTCGGCTCCCATTTCTTATGGGTACCAGATGACATGATCTCCCCAACCGTGGCTTTCAATGATGCCCTTGATGCTGTCGATCGCCGCTTGATCCGCGTTCCGGACGTCGACAATGACTACGCGATGCATATCGTCAATCTGCTCGGTGAATGTTTCCACCCAGGTCTGGGCATGCCTTGCCGGGTTGTACGCGCCCGGGAACGGGCGGGCGAGAAGCGCCGGATTACGCACATTGTTGAATGGAGGCCAGAAGGAATGGATACCCTTGATGTCATAGTACTTACCGGTGGTCTCGGAGTAGAACTCGCCCTTATCGGCTACGTCCGGGCGGCGGATGTCCGCCGGGAGGCGCCCCTGCTCCCGCAGGTCGAGGCCGACCCGGGCCTCGTCCATCGAATCCTCAGTGATCTTGCTTCTGTGATCCGGGTCGTGCTTGAGGTGGTCGAATAGTTCTGGAGCCCGCTTCTCTACCTCTTCCAGGTGACCCCAGTGCCCGGCCCGCTCCTCAACCGTCAACTCCGGAATCGGCTCGTTCGCACGCTCGCCGGACGTGTGCTTCTCCGCCTGGCCGTGGCCACCGTTACCGGATCCGTGATCGGCGGAATCGGACGCATGAAGGTCGCCGCCCGCGTCACTGCCGTGGGCCCTGTCGCCGCCATGGGCGTTCTCCGAGTGGCTACCGGCACCCGCGCCCGGGGTGTCGCCATGACCACCGCCACCGGAAGGTGTGTGTGAACCGCCTTCACCAGACGGCGTGTGCGAACCCGCACCGCTGCCCAAGCCGCCACCGGTCGGGTGACCCGCGTCGGTACCGTGGCCGCTCGCGCTAGTGCCGGAGTTATGGCCACTGGGCGGCTCGTGGCCAGAAGACGGCCCATGTCCCAGGTCATGGGCCGTCCCCCCAATTGCACGCGAAGTCCCGTGTCCGAGGCCGTCGGCTATGTGCCCCGCCCCTGCCAGGGCAGGATTCTTGGGCTCGGTGAGGACCGGGTCCGAAGTGGTGGAGTGGCGCAGTCGTGCCAGGTCGTCTCCGGACATTTCCGCGTGGGCCGCGGTCTTGGTGCCGTCGGGGTGCGTGACGGTGTACTCGCCGTCCGTGAAGGAGAGCTTGGTGCCGTCGGGCCATTCGGCGTAGGTG
>NZ_JBIWHT010000056.1:0-17581 GCF_044764265.1 Streptomyces sp. NPDC094147
ATATCCAGCACCACCCCGAACTCATCGACGGCTGCCTCACCGAAACCGGGCTGGTCCTCACGCCACACCCGACATGAACCCGAAAGGGTCAGTAGTGCAGCGCCGCGTTGATCCTCCGGGGGTTCATGCAGCTTTGAGTGGGCTGCCGTCGTAGGTCCAGCGGTAGGGCTTGGCGTCGTGTTCGTCGTAGGCCAAGACGAAGGTGTCGATGGCCGCGGCCAGTTCGTCGCGGGAGGCGAACTGGCCGCGGCGTAGTAGACGTCGGGTCAGGGTGGAGAAGAACAGCTCGACTTGGTTGAGCCAGCCGGCGTGTTCGGGGGTGTGGTGGATGTTGAAGCGGGGACGGGTGGCCAGCCAGGCCTTCGTCTTCTTCGCGACGTGGGATGAGCCGTTGTCTATGACCAGGTGGATGCTGGTGCCGGCGGGGATGGACTCGTTGAGTTGGCGTAGGAAGCCGATGAAGGTGTCGGCGTTGTTGCGGTCGATGCGCTCGGTGAGGACTTGGCCGGTGTGGACGTTCAGGGCGGCGATGATTGAGACGGTGCCGTGGCGGATGTACTCGAACCCCCGGCGGGTGCGCTGCTCGGGGCGGCCGGGCTGGTCGGGGTGTTTGCGGGAGCGTGCGGTGATCCCGGTCTTCTCATCCGCGCTGATCACCACCGCGTTCGCAGGGCAGGTGCGGTAGAGCGCGCACACGTCAGCGGCACGGGTGAAGAACTCCGGGTCTGTTGGTCGGGTCAGCCAGCCGCGCACCAGGTGCGGCTTGAGGTCGACGCAGGCCAGGATCCGTCCGACCTGGGAGGCGGAGACCGCCAGGCCCGGAACGGCGCAGGTGATCGGATAGCAGGCGGTGGGTCCACACGGTGTCGGCGGTCGGCGGTTGGGCGGTCGCGGCGGCGATGACCTGCAGCTTGTCCTCGGCGGACAACCGGGGCCGCCCCAGCGGCCGGGGCCGGTCGACGAGCGCGGCCAGCCGCTCGGCGGTGAACCGCTTGCGCCAGGAGCGGACGGTGTCCACATGCCGCCCGGCCGCGCGGGCCGTGGCGGCGTTCGACATTCCCTCGGCCAGTGCCAGGATCACCGAAGCCCGCTGCACCTGCCCGAACGGCGCGGTGCGCGAGTCTGCCAGGCGTTCAAGCACCTCACGCTTGGCCTGGGTCAGTTCGATCGTGAACGGACTGGTCAGCCGCATCGCCCCACCCCGAGATCAGCTTATTGATCCGCTGATCATTGCGTGGTCAGGGTGGTGCGTGCCGTCGCCGGGGGCGGATCAGGCAAGATGGGCGGCATGGTCAGCTCGAACACTGTCAAGGCCGCAGCCTTGCAGCAGCGTCTGACCGCCCATGCCGCCCGCTGGCCACAGATCACCGAGATCAAGGTCCGTTGGCGGGCCGGATACGCCTACATCGACGCCGTCATCAACGGCGACGACGAAGACGACTTGCAACTGTGCAGGCTCAAGGACACCGGCCACCCCGAGATGTGGGGCTTCGCTCTGTTCACCTACAGCAACGAACGCTACGAGGACAACATCCTGTCCACGGGCCTGTCCTTCGGAAGCCCCGAAGACGCCCTCGACTGCGCCGTCGGCCTCTACCTCGGCGACCCTGCCAGCTGACCGGCAACCCCCGAAGGATCAACGCGGCGCTGGACTCCTGCCTCCTCCGTTCAGTCCCGGTTGGCGGCGATCCGGTCGATCGGCAGAAGCGTCCCGTCCAGGATCAGGTACGCCGTCATCGACACGGACCGTACTGCTTCGGCGAGCGTGGGTGGTGGTGCCGATCCGGAAACCGGCCGCGAACTGGGCATAGGGCTGGCCGTTGCGGAGGTGGGTGAGGGTGGGCAGGTCCTACCGCAACGGCGATTGACGGCTTCCTGCCGTTGGGGTGACCTGTTCGACGCGGGGTCGGCAGGACGACCGGAGCTCCGTCGCGGACGAAGCCCAGGTGGCAGACGTACGCCTCGTCGAGGATGCCGTGCACCAACGCGCGGTCGTAGGAGGCCCGCTGGCGCGAGCGGGTGGGGGCGGTGCGGTCGGTCGCCGGGCAGGGGGCCGCAGAGCCGGTGTCCGACATTGCGATGAGGGTTTCCTTCACTTCCCCCGTAAACAAGGGTGAAGGGTGGAGGGCGCATGGATGCAAAAAACAGATTCGAGACGAGAACCACCTTCCTGCTGCTGCGAATGGAATGGCTAGGCGGCCTGGCGGTATGCGCCGTGCTCGCCGTGCAGCATTTTTCGGAGATCCGGTGGGCAGTGTTTTTTGCCCTCTTCGTCGTCATCGACGCCGTCGGTTATCTCCCCGGCGCCCTGGCCTTCCGGAGGAGTCGGGGCGGGCACATCTCGCACTGGTACTTCGTGGCGTACAACACCATGCACAGCCTCGTGACCGCAGGCGTCGTCGCCGGTCTGTGGGCGGTGCTGGTGAAGCCGGAATGGGCGCTGCTCGCTCTTCCCCTGCACCTGTTGGGGGACCGTGCCCTGTTCGGGAATTCACTCAAGCCGTTCGGGGTACTTTTTGAACCCGACCCGCATCCGGCGTATATCGATTTCGAGCGGGCATACTCAAATTCGACCGGAAGGAATTCTGGTGACTCCCGAAGGGGTGCTGATGCCGTCCGTCTTTGAGGCCCTGGTCCGGCACAGCGACAATCCAAGCTCTTTTCTTGCCCTCAATCAGGGCAATGAATACTTTCGAGATCCACGCTTCGACGGCACCTGCGTCTTTCGCCGGTCGGGGCGCCACCTCCTGCAGTTCGCGGGTCCCTTCGCAGCAGAGGAGCAGCGCGCGGGTCTGCTGGACGCCTTCGCGGCGCAGGCCCGTCCGCGCCGGCTGGTGGCCGTACAACTGCAGCGGTCGGACGCCGAGCTGTACGGGGCGCACGGGTTCACGGTGAACCAACTCGGGGCGTCGTACGCGGTCGAGCTGGCCCGGTTCACCCTGCGCGGCTCATCTTTCGTACGGCTCCGCAACAAGATATCCAGGGCCCGTCGCGCCGGTCTGGAGGTGGTCGAGGCCCCCTCCGTCGCCGACGACGAGGTGCAGAGGGAACTGGACCTGATCGACCGGGCCTGGCTCCGTGGCAAGGGCGGTGCCAAGGAGCTTCGGTTCCTGGTGGGCGAGCGGACCGGACTGGCTCAGCGGCACCGGCGGTTGTTCGTGGGGCGGATCGGCGGGGTGGCCGTCGGGTACATCAGTTACTCGCCGGTCTTCGGCAGTCGGCCAGGCTGGCTCCACGACCTCAGCCGGCGTTCCCCGGACGCTCCACCCGGGGTGATGGAGGCGCTGAACGCGACCGCGATGGAGCGGATGTCGGCCGACGGAGCGGGCTGGCTGCACTTCGGCTTCACGCCCTTCACCGGGCTCTCCGACGAGCATGAACTGCCGTGTGCGAGCCGTACCTTCGCGCGCTGCGTGCGGCTGCTCGCCCAGCACGGCGAACGGATCTACCCGGCCGCCGCACAGCTTGAGTACAAGCGGAAGTGGGCGCCCCACGCGGTGCTGCCCGAGTACATCGCCTTCCAGGGGCGGCCAGGTCCTTCGGCGGTGTGGCAGCTGCTGCGCGCCACCCGGGCGCTGTAGGCCGACAGGGCGGGTTTCAGAGCAACCGGGTTGTCTCGGAGCAAGGGGAGCACATGAGGTTTCTGGAGCGCGAACGCGCCATTTTGACGAAGTTGCTGCCGGGTCTTGACGAGAGTCTGCGGGCGGTGCCGCTCATGGAGCTGGAGAGCCCTCGCAGCCCCGGTATCGGGCTCTTCCGCGACAGCGGCGGTCCCGGCCTTGTGGTGCCGATCTCCTGCCAAGGGAAGGGCGCCACCGCTCTGGACGCCCTGCGGGTGCAGCGCGCCCTGGGCAGCAGGTCGCCGTCCCTGGCGGTGGCCACCACGATGCACCATTTCTCCATGGCCACCCTGGTCGGCCTGGTCACCGACGGCGATGGCCTGGAGTGGATGCTCGTCGAAGGAGTGGCCTCCGGCAACCGTCTGGTGGCCTCCGGCTTCGCCGAGGGGCGACCGGGCGCCGGCATCCTCTCGCCGTCGATGACCGCCACGGTGGGACCCGACGGGGTGCGGATCAGCGGGGTGAAGCGCCCGTGCAGCCTCGCCCGGTCCATGGATCTGCTCACCGCCAGTGTCCTGGTACCCGGTGCGCAGGGGGCGCGCGAGGAGTTGGCAGTGGCACTGGTGCCCGCCGAGAGCGAGGGCGTGAGTGTCAGCGGTTTCTGGTCCAGTTCCTTCCTGTCGGGGGCGGAGAGCGACCAGGTCACCCTCACGGATGTTCTGGTACCGCCGGAGCTGCTGCTGCGGACCTCGGCCTCGGACGGGCGCTTGGACGAACTGCAGACCGCGGGCCTGGTCTGGTTCGAGCTGCTGATGACGGGGAGTTATCTCGGGGCCGCCAGCGCGCTGGTGGAGCGGGTGCTGCGAAATGAGCGGGTGCCCGAGTCCGAGCGGGTCCGGCTGCTGGTGGAGGCCGAGGGCGCGATGGCCGCCGCGGAGGGCATCGCCCGCCGACTCGACGAGGGCTGCCCGGACGAGTCGACGCTCGCCGACTCGCTGTACGTGCGGTACTGCGTGCAGGACGCCCTCTCCCGCATGGTCCCACGGGCGGTAGAACTGCTCGGCGGCCTCAACTTCATGAGCTCGGACGAGGTCGGACACCTTGCGGCCTGCGCCAACGGGCTGTCCTTGCACCCGCCTTCACGGTCCAGGATGACCGGTCCGCTGGCGGCCCACCTGGCCGACGGTCCGCTCACCGTCGCCTGATCCGATCCCGGGCACGACTCTTCACGAACCGCATCACACCCCACCCGATGGGAGTTCCTGAACAATGCCGTCAGAACCCGCCGGTCCGTCCCGTCCTCGGAGCCAACGCCCCACCCTGCTGCTCACCGGCGCCGCGGGAGTACTCGGCCAAGCCCTGATCGACGAGCTCTGCGACGACTACGACATGATCTGCCTTCGCCACCGGGCACCGCTGGACGACCCCCGGGTACGGGAGGTGACGGCGGACCTGAGAGCCCCGGGTATGGGGCTCTCGGCCGCCCAGCGGCTGGACCTCGCCGCCGAGGTGGACGTGGTGGTGCACTCCGCCGCGGCCACCAACTGGCGGCTGGCCCCGGCCGACATCTGGCGCACCAATCTGGACGGCACCCGGTCGATACTCGACCTGGCGGGCCGTGCCGACGCCCCCTTCTTCTACATGAGCACCGCCTTCGTGGCGAACCCGCTCGCAGCCGAGGAGCAGGAGCGCTTTCCCGGGGCAGCCGCGTACCTCGCCTCCAAGACGGCGGCCGAGGAGGCTGTGCGGTCGGCCGAGGTCCCCGGGGTCATCCTGCGTCCGTCCCTGGTCATGGGCGACTCGTCCACCGGCCGGATCGCCCGTGTGCAGGGCCTGACCCGGGCGCTGGGAGGCATCGTGAAGGGCCAGGTCCCGGTGCTTCCGGGCTCGGCCGGGACAAGGATCGACATGGTGCCGCAGGACGTGGTGGCCCGCGCGGTGGGCGACCTGGTCAGAGCCGGCGTCTCACAGGGCGAGTACTGGCTGACCGCCGGGCGCGAGGCCATCCTGCAGCGGGAGGTCGTCGACATCTGCCTGGAGTTCGCCGAACACCACGGTGAACGTCCGCACCCGCCGCGACTGATCCCCGTGGAAGCGGTGCACCGGCTGCTGCTGCCGCTCCTGGAGGGGCCGTCCTTCCCGGCGTTGGTGCGGCGCCGGCTCCAGGACTACGCGGAGCTGCTGCTGGTCTTCCAGCGGGAGTTGCCCTTCGCGTCCGATCTGGGGACATCGCACTGCGGCACGGCCCCCACGCGCGCCGCGATCCGGTCGGCGCTGGTGCGCAACGTGGAGTGCTGGGCCGCCGGCCGAGGGGGCCTGCTCCGGTCGCGGACGGCTCAGACCCCGTCGGAGCTGGCGTCATGACCGCCGTGGGGATGGCCGCTCACGCCACCGTGGGGTCGTACCCGGACACCGCCGAGCTCTACCGGCGCCATCTGGGCTCCGGCCGGGCGGTCATGGGCACGGTGCTCGGCGGAATGGCCGAGGTCTACTCCGAGGGCGCCTGGGTGCACGCCGACGACGGACGCCGCTATCTGGACTTCGGTGGCTACGGCGTCTTCATCCTGGGCCATCGCCACCCGGCGGTACTTGAGGCGGTGCACCGGCAGGTGGACGCACATCCGCTGGCCACTCGGGTGTTCCTGGAACCCGTCGCCGGCCGGGCCGCTGCAGCGCTGGCCGCCCGTACCCCGGCGGGCCTTGACCACGTCCACTTCGTCAACTCCGGTGCCGAGGCCACCGAAGCGGGCTTGAAGCTGGCCCGCGCCCATGGCCGCAACGCCCTGGTGACCACCGTGTCCGGCTACCACGGCAAGACCCTGGGGGCACTGAGCGCCACCGCCAACACCCTTTACCAGAGGCCCTTCGAACCGCTGTTGCCGGACACCATGCAGGTCGCCTACGGGAACCTGGCCGAGCTGGAGGCGGCACTCGGTGAGCGCCGCGACCGCGCCTGCGTGATCCTTGAGCCGGTGCAGGGCGAGGGCGGGGTGCGTATTCCGCCTCCCGGGTACCTGGCGGAGGCGGCTCGACTGTGCCGCGCGTATGGCGCCTTCCTGATCGTGGACGAGGTGCAGACCGGTCTGGGCCGGCTCGGCACCTGGTGGGGCGTGGACACCGAGGGCGTGGTGCCGGATGTCCTCCTCGTCGGAAAGGGTCTGAGCGGCGGTGTCGTGCCGGTGGCCGCGATGGTGGCCACCAAGGACGCCTACGGTCCGTTCTCCCGCGACCCGTACCTCCACACCTCCACCTTCGGCGCCTCGCCGATCGCCTGTGCCGCGGCGCAGGCGGCGGTGGAGACGATGGACCGTGAGGACATCGTGGGCCGGGCCGCCTCGCTCGGCCGTCAGCTGCTCGCGGGAGTCGTGGAGACCTGCGCCCCCCACCGGGAGCGCCTGGTGCACGAGGTCCGCGGCAGGGGACTGCTGATCGGTGTCGAGTTCACCCGGGCACAGGCCGTCGGCGAGACGCTGCTGGAGCTGGTGAGCCGCGGCGTCCTGGTGAACCATTCGCTCAACTCCACGCGAGTGCTCCGGCTGACGCCCCCGGCGATCGCCGACGCCGACGAGGCCCAGCTGTTCCTGGACGCCCTGGCCGAAGCCCTGCGGGCCGTGCACACACGCCTCGGCTGACCGTGTCCGTGCGCTCGGGTGCCCCATGACCGGTCATGACATCAGCACCACACGCCAGTGAGGACGAACACCATGCGCCATGTGACAGTCCGGATGACGGCTCAGGGCATCGACCCCGAGCACGCCTACCGGAGGATCAGCGACTTCAGCCGGTACCCCGAACTCACCACGACGGTACGCGCGGTCGAGGTGCAGCCTCCGCGACCCGACGGTTCCGTGGTCTCCGAGTGGACGGTCTCCTTCCGTAATGGGGTGATGCGCTGGACGGAACGCGACACCTTCTCGCCGCCCACCCTCTCCATCACGTTCGAACAGCTCAGCGGCGACTTCGAGACCTTCGAGGGCAGTTGGACGTGCGAGGCACACCAGGACGGCACCACCGTCACCTTCCGGGCCTCGTTCGATCTGGGGATCCCCACACTGGCCGAGATCCTCGATCCGGTGGCCGAGTCGACGTTACGTATCAACATCGAAAAGATCCTCCAGGGTCTGCTCGGCACGGTGTCACCGGCCGATCTCGCGGACGCCGCGCATGGCTGACCTCGCCCTGGCGCGGCCGCTGGAGCCGGGCGAACAGTTGCGAGACGAGCCCGGCCCGGACACCGAGCACTGCCTGCGCCTGTACGCGAAACTCGCCTCCGGTGTCACCGTGGTCACCACTCAGGGTGGGGGCGGGCCCACCGGGATGACCGTCTCCTCCCTCACCTCGCTGTCGGCCCGGCCGCCCTTGCTGCTCGCCTGTCTGCGCAACGGCTCGCGCACACTGGTGGAGGTCCGGAGTCAGGGCGTGTTCGCGGTGAACCTGCTGCGGGAGAACCAGCGTCCGCGGGCGGCCCGCTTCGCGGATCCGGCGGCCTCGTCGGCAGAGCGGTTCCGCGAGGTCCCGCTCCGTTCGGTCCTGGGGGCACCCGTGTTCGGTGACGCGCTGGGGTGGTCGGTCTGCCTGGTCGAGGACATCCGCCGCTACGGCGACCACAGTGCGGTGGTGGGGCGGGTGGCCGCGGTGCAGGTGGCGTCGGGCCATCCACTGCTCTGGCACGACCGGGGGTTCCGGTCGTTGTCCGGGGCCGGTGAGCCGACGGCCCGGGAAGGAGCGCCCCGGTGACCCTGTTCGCGCCGGGCACGCCCTGCTGGGAGTCCGGGGACCCGGCCGGGCCGGGCGGTACAGACCCGCCATCCACCGTGTGCGGCCGGATCGGTGCCGATGTCGCGGTGGTGGGCGCCGGCCTTGTGGGGCTGTCCACGGCGTACCACCTGGCGGAGCGCCGGCCTTCTCTGGACATCGTGGTGGTGGACGCGGAGCGGCCGGCGGCGGGTGCCAGTGGGCGTGGCACCGGGCTGCTGGGCCCGCGGGTGGGCCCGCCGGTCGACCGGGCGGTGCGTCGCCACGGCCCCGCCGTCGCCCGCCGGATGCACCAGGCCAGTGTCGAGGCGGTGCGACACGTCGTGGATCTGTGCGACCGGCTCGGTGTGCCCTGCGCGGACGGGGAACAGATCGTCGCGGCGCGATCCGGCACCGGTCTGGTGTCCCTGGCGCGGCAGGCCGCCGCCTACCGCTCCCTGGACCTGGAGGTGCCAGTACTCTGCGCCGCCGACATCCGGCGACGGGTGGACGTGCCTTACCACGCGGGTCTGCTCCACCGGCACACCGCCACCCTCGATCCGGCCGCGCTGACGGCGGCTCTGGCGAGGGCCTGCGTGGCCAGGGGCGTACGGCTGTACGGCGGCAGCCCACTGCGGGAGGTACGTGGCGGGGACGGACACCAGCCCGAACTGCTGTTCCCGCACGGCACCGTGCGGGCGCCGCAGTCGGTGCTGGCGGTGAACGCCGGGGTGGCAGGGCTCGGCCTGCCGGTGGGCACGGTGCTTGGTCTTGAGGTGCACGCGGTGGCGACCGAGCCGCTGGGCCACGAGACGCGTGCGCTCCTCGGCCAGGGTGGCCCGGCGGTGATCGACGCGGTGCCGCTGGCCCCGTACTTCCGCCTCACCGCGGAAGGCCGACTGGTGGTGGGGGGTGGGACCGCCCTCCACCCAGACGGGATCGGACCCCGCCGTACGGCCGTGCTGCGGGTCTTCGCGTTCGACCGGCTGGAGCAGTGGCTGCGGGCACTGCACCCGGCCCTGGCCGGGGTGGAGGTCACGCACCGCTGGGCGGGCGGGATCGGGGTGACGGCGGACGGCCTCCCCGTGGTGGGGCCGGTCCGGGGCCGACCCGGAGTCTGGTACGCGGGCGGCTGCAACGGGCACGGTCTTGCGATGTCGGTGGCGCACGGCTCCTACCTCTCCGCGGCCCTGCTGGGTGCCGCGGGCACGTATGAGCCGCTGCCCTGGCACCGCTCCCGGGCGCCGCGGCTGCCGGTGTCGGGACCGGCCCGGCCGCTCCTGCGGGCCCGACTGGCCTCGATGGACCGTACCGTCCGCCGTGCGGCATGGCCTGAACTCGGTCCCCGGGGGTGAGGAGCCGTAGACCACCTGATCGATTCCCTTCGATTGCCTCAGAACCACACGGACGCAGGGCTGACCGGGAAAGGAACGTCAATGATCGGCACACTGCTGGCGAGGCCGCTGGAGCTCATGGAGGAGAACTTCCGCAGGCCGACCGGGCGAGCCGGCCGGTTCTTCGGAAACCTGATGGCGGTGCAACACCGGAGCCTCACCATGTGGACGATCGAGCACATGGACGTGCGCAGCCGCCAACGGGTGCTGGACGTCGGCTGCGGCGGGGGCATGGCGGTGAAGCTGCTGTCGCAGCGGGCCGCTCAGGGATTCATCGCCGGGGTGGACTACTCGATGGAGATGGTCGAGCAGGCGGTACGGCGCAATCTGCCGTCCATCGCGCGGAGCCGGGTCGAGATCCGGCACGGGGAATGCTCCCGCCTGCCCTACGAGGACTCCTCGTTCGACCAGGTCTGCGCGATCGAGACCTTCTACTTCTGGCCGGATCCCCTGGGCGGCCTCACCGAGGCATACCGGGTGCTCAAACCGGGCGGCCAGGTGGCCATCACGCTGGAGATGAGCCGGGAGGCCGGTGACGACCCGTCACTGACGCAGCGGTTCTTCGGCCGGCGCTTCACGGAACGCTCGCAGCGGGCGGGGCTGCACATCCTCTCCGGGGACGACCTGGTGGACCGGCTCACCAAGGCCGGTTTCCGGGATGCCCGATTCGTGTCGGAGCCGCGCCGTTCGCTGGGCTGGGTCTGCGCGCTGGCGCGGAAGTGAGGGCGAAGGCGATGACCGAGGCACGCGACGGCGCGGCGGCAGGCGCCCCCAGGGCGGCGGGGCTGCCGTTGCTGGGCAGTGTTCTGGATTTCCGGCGCGACATCCTCAAGGCCATGCACCATGGGCGCACCGCCCACGGCGACCTGGTCCGCTACCGGCTCGGCCCGGTGACGGTGCACGGCGTGTCCAGCCCGGAGCTGGCCGCCGAGGTACTGACCGACAGCGACCGGTTCGGCAAACTCGGGGCGGACAACCCGCTGCGGCTTGTCCTCGGTGAGGGCCTGCTGACCAGCGACGACCACAAGAGCTGGCTGCGCAACCGCCGGATGATGCAGCCGATCTACACCAAGCAGTCCCTCGCGGGCATGTTCGCGACGATGGGTGTCTCGGCGACCGAGCAGATCTCGCACATGTCGGACCGCTACCGAACGGGCACGGTGGTGGACCTGCACACGGAGATGATGCGGGTCACCCTGGACATTGTCAGCCGCTGCATGTTCAGCACCGATGTGAGCCGGACCCTGGCCGGGCTTGGACCGGACGCGGTGGACGTCGCGATCAACTACGCCTTCGACCGGCTGCAGAACCCGCTGAGCCCGCCGACGTCCTGGCCGACCCCACGCAATCGGCGCTTCCACGAGGTCATGCGGGGACTCGACGACCTCATCCACCGGATCATCGCGGAACGCCGGCAGCCCGACGCCACCACCGGCGGCGGGGACCTGCTGGACATGCTGCTGGCCGCCCGCGACGCCGACACCGGCCAGGGGATGACCGACCGGGAGCTGCGGGACGAGGTGATCACCACCTTCGCCGCCGGGCACGAGACCACCGCGATCACGCTCACCTGGGCCTTCTACCTGCTCTCCAGGCACCGTGAGGTGCTGTGGCGGGTCCAGCGGGAGGTGGACGGCGTACTGGGCAACGAACTGCCCACCCCCGACGAACTGGCGGCGATGCCCTACACCCTGCGGGTCTTCGAAGAAGCCCTGCGGCTCTACCCGTCGGCGCCGATCCTCCCCCGGCTGGTGCTGCGGGACACCGAACTGGGCGGCTACCGGGTACCGGCCGGGTCACGCGTCCTGGTCAACCTGTTCGACATCCACCGCCACCCGCGGCACTGGACGGACCCCGAGCGCTTCGACCCGGACCGCTTTCTGCCGGAAACCGGCAAGGGGCGCCATCGCTTCGCCTATCTGCCGTTCGGCGCGGGGCCCCATCTGTGCATCGGGAAGCACTTCGCACTCATGGAGGCTCATCTGCTCCTGTGCGCCCTGGTGCGCCGCTGGGAGTTCCGCCATGTTCCCTCACACCGGGTGGTGAACCACGCCACCATCACCCTGCGGCCGCGGTACGGGATGCTGATGACGATGCATCAGCGGAAGTCCTCGGCCGCCCGACCCGCTCATGTCCAGTAGGCCGCCGCTGTACACGACCTCTGCGCAGGAGCCGACCGTATCCGGGAGAACGGACCTCATGAACGCCGACTCTTCGATCCTTGACCCCGAGCACATCAACCGGACCCGCTATCGGCCGGGCCAGCAGGCCGGTCACTACGAGAGCTTCTACCAGCGAGGCAACCACCCTACGGAACCCCGCGCCTTCTGGATCAGATACACCGTGTTCAGCCCCGCGAAGATGCCCGAGGCGGCCATCGGCGAGCTCTGGGCGATCTGGTTCGACGGAGTGACCGGACAGCATGTGGTGGCCAAGGAGGAACACCCCATCGCCGACTGCCACTTCAGCACCGACTCGTTCGGCGCACGGGTCGGCGAACGCGTGCTGGAACCGGGCCGCCTCAAGGGCGAGGCCAGGGGGCCGGACGGCCAGATCGGCTGGGATCTGACGTACACCGGGAACCAGCCGCCGCTTCTCCTCCTGCCGCCGAGGATGTACACAGGCGGGTTCCCCAAGGCCAAGAGCCTGGTCGGAACGCCGCTCGCCCGGTACAGCGGCAGCCTCGACGTCAACGGCGAGAGGGTCGCCATCGACGGTTGGACGGGCAGCCAGAACCACAACTGGGGCAGCCGGCACACCGACCACTACGCCTTCGGGCAGGTCGCGGGCTTCGACGGGGAGCCCGACAGCTTCCTGGAGGTCGTCACGGCACGCGCAAAGATCGGCCCGGTACACATTCCGCAGGTCACCTTCCTTGTCCTGCGCCACCAGGACCGCGAGTACTCGCTGGTGTCACTGCGCCAGGCGCTCTCCGCCAAGGCGGACTTCGGCTACTTCTACTGGGACTTCGCCACATCCGACAGCACCGTCGACATCCGCGGACGGATGACCGCCCCCAAGGAGCGGTTCGTCGGCCTGAACTACTACAACCCGCCCGGCGGGATCAAACACTGCCTCAACACAAAGATCGGCTCCTGCACGGTGGAGATCGTCAACCGGGTGACCGGCAAGCGCACCGCGCTCAAGACCGACAGCCGCGCCCTGATGGAGATCCTCACGGACGACCGTGAGCACGGCATCACCATCCGCGCGTGAGGGGCCCGGCCCTGCTCAGCGAGCGCATCACGGTCCGGGTGCCGCCAGGCACGGCGTACGCCGCAGTGAGCGACGTCACGCGCATGGGGCAGTGGAGTCCGGAGGTCCGCGGCGCCCGCGTGCTGGGCGGTCGGGCGCCCGCACGCGTGGGAACACGCTTCGTGGGACTCAACCGCGCCTCGTGGCTGCCCTGGGCCACCCTGTGCACCGTGGTCTCCGCCGAGCCGGGAATCTGCTTCTCCTTCAAGGTCAGCTTCCTGGGCGTGGCCCTCTCGCAGTGGACGTACCGGTTCACGGAGGTACCCGGGGGATGCGAAGTGACGGAGGAGTGGCTGGATCTGCGGTCGGCGGTCGCCGGACGACTGCTCACCGCCGTCACCCCTGTGGTCACCGGTGTTGTCCGGCGCCGCGAGCGCAACCGCGCGACGATGAGGGCGACACTCGCCGCCCTCCGGGCAGCCCTGGAGGGCGGCTGAGGCAGGATGCGCACCCGGTCCCGGGCCCGGCTCCCACCGGGCCCGGGACCGGCAAGACCCTGGCTCGCGACGATCCGGACGGTTACCAGGGCCCCCTGGCGCAGGGACACCGACGGCGCCACCGACGCGTCAGCGGGACCTGCGGCGGTGATCCAGCAGCAGCGCCATGGCCCCCAAGGCGAGCAGACCCCAGTAGGATCCGCGTTCGCCTCCCAGGGAGGCCGGCGTCCTCGGCTGGTGAACCTGGAGCGCGAACCTCCGGTTGGACGCGTCGGCCAGCAGCCCGCGCAGCTGCTCGGGGCTGGTGGTGGCCGTCACCATCAGGTCCATCGCCGTACGGCCCAGTTGCTCCAGTGAGATGAACTCGCCCAGCAGGGACATCACGATGCCGCGGACCTCGCCCTTGAAGATCTCGGCCAGCGACAGTTCGGGCGCCAGGCAGCGGACCGAGCCTTCGAGATTGGCGAAGGACTTCCCCAGCAACGAGATCGAGGGTGCGGAGCCGATGCCCCGTTTGGTGGCCTTCTCCAGCACCGTGGTGAGCGAGACGCCGAAGTTGAGCTCGCCCAGCGAGGCATTGGAGATCTTGGGGACCAGCGCCGCCATGTCGGCGGCGAACGCCGGCAGGTTCGCCCAGGCGGTGAGTTTTCCCATGTCGGCCCAGGCGCGGGCCAGGCCGTGTCCGTCGTTCTGCGCCAGTGCCATCAGCAGCGGCAGCAGCTGCAGGCTGGTCCGCTTGTCCAGGCGCCCCACCATGCCCCAGTCGATCAGAGTCGCGGGGCCCCCGGGCAGGGCGAAGACATTGCCCGCGTGCGGATCCGCGTGGAACGTCCGCTGGACGAAGTAACCGCGGTACATGAACCGCAGCAGGTCCTTGCCGATGTCGGTGCGTTCGCTGTCGCTGAACGCCCTGCGGTCCAGATGCCGTACGGACATGCCGGCAGCCATCGACTGCACCAGCACCCGAGGCGTGGCCGACAGGACCTCGGGGACGGCCAGCGTGCGGAAGTCCCGGGCCGCCTCCCGGCCCTCCTCCATGTTGCGCGCCTCGCCGGTGAAGTCCAGTTCAGGTTCCATGGCGTCGAAGATCGAGCCCAGCATCGCCTCGACGTCGATGACCTCGTTGAACCGCGGTGCCGCACGTGCCACGATGCGGGACGCCCGGCGCAGCAGGGCCATGTCCGCCCGTACCGCCTCGCGGATCTCCGGCCTCTGGATCTTCACCACGGCCGGCCGCCCCCCGGGCAGGGTCACCCGGTAGACCTGGGCCAGCGACGCCGCCCCCAGGGGCCGGCTGGTGTCAATGTCGTCGAACCTGAGCTTCCAGTCAGGGCCGAGATCACTCTCCAGGACTGGCTCGAACATGGAGAACGGCTGCACGTCTACCTGGTCGTGCAGGTTCTGGAATTCGGCGATCATCGAGGGCGGCACCATGTCCGGCCGCGTGGAGAGGATCTGGCCGAGCTTCACATAGAACGGGCCCAGGCTTTCCAGGGCCTTTCGTACGGCCCGCGCCCGTCGTTGGGCGTCCCCGGCGGCGGATTCCTCCTCCTCCGCCGGGGACCGGCCGTTCCCTTTGGATCTACCGTGTTCCCGCGCCGTATGACCGACCTCGTCGGCGATCAGACTGCCCAGCACCTTCACGACCAGCCGGAGCCGGTCGCCGATCAAGGTCCTCACGACGCGGGTTCCCTCCTAAGGGTTCTGCGGAAGCCGGCCCGGCGCACCGGGCACGGACCGCGGGTCAACAGCCTTGTGCCAGGACGGCGTCGGTCATCCCCTCTTGGCCGGCGGACGGGCTCCGGCACTTGCCGCGACGTCACTGATGGCGTCCAGGGCACCGGCCAGCGTGGACAGCAGGTCGGTCAGCCTGGCGATCTGCTGGGGCAGTGTCGCCAGAGATTCGGCCAGACCGCCAAGACCGCCCACGGCACCGGGCAAACCCGCTGCCGCACCAGTGAGTTGCCCGACGGCCGCGAGCGGATTGGACGAGGCGGGCAACCCGGGGAGGGCCGCCGCCGGATGGGTCGCGCCCGCCAGGAGGGCGAGCGGGTTGGCGTTCGCGAGTGCGGCCAGGGGGTTCACCGACCCGGAACCCCGGTCCGACGAGGCGCCCGCCAGGAGGGCGAGCGGGTTGGCGCCCGCGAGTGCGGCCACGGGGTTCATACCGCCGAACGCCGCCATCGCCTGGAGTGCCCCGAGGGGCGTCCCGGCCAGGGCCGCCATCGGATTGCCGGAGCCGAACCAGTCCGGGAAGTCGGACTTCTTGGACTTGTTCGGCGGATCGAGGAAATCGTTGAAGGCCTTGTTGGAACTGTCGGCGATGTCGCCGAGTAAGTTCTTGATGGTGTCCTGTGTGCTCGGCTTGTCAGGCAATTTTTCGAGTTCCTTCCCCAGAGGGCATCATGGAATCGACCAGGATGCCGAACCATTTTTTCCGGTCATCCGCAGGATTCGCCCAGGGATTGGGTGCACATGTGCCGGAGCCTTGCCCTGCCACGTGTGAAAGCACCCTCGGCGGCCTTTACGGAGATCTGGTTGATGCGGGCGAACTCGGCGATGGAGATCCCATCGGCTCGCGCGAGCATCACCTGCCGTTCCCTGCCGCGGAGCTGGTCGACCTGCCGGAGCAGCCAGCGACCGAATTCCCGGTCACAGACGGCTTCCTCCAGCATCTCCGGCTCCCCGTCGGTGACGCGCAGCAGCAGACGCTGCCAGCGCTCCCGTTCCCGATAGTTGTCGATGCACAGGCGCATGGCGACCGTGGTCAGGAACGCCCCGAGCCGGTCGCGGTCCAGGTCGCGGTGGGTCGCTGCCCGCAGTATGGCCTCCTGGACGCAGTCCTCGGCGTCCTGAAGATTGGGCAGTCGACGGCGCACCAGACGCAGGAGGCGCTCACGATGCTGAATGACTTCACACCAGGAAGAATCGCAGCATAAGTGCATACGCATCACCAATCATCGAACGAAAGAAATGCTCCCAGCGATTGGGTTCACGCATGCCCTCATGCGACGAAAATCCCCTCCATTCTTTCCATCCCCTCGCCCTTTCTTCTTTGCTGTAAACAGCAGCATTTCTGCCCTGGGGAGAGATGGATAACCCGCCCATCACACCCTTCCTTCGTTTGAACGAGAAAATGAGAAGTGATAATAGTATCTTCATCTCGGCTAATCCACAGTTCAGTGCTCTGTGTGGCGCGTGTTTGACGAGAGGAAGTGAAAGTCCCCGCCCCCTAGGTCCCCGGGTACCGCAGTCTCCGCCCCGACGAGCCACCCACCAGTCGCGTCACCCACGACATCCACATCCACCGCCTCAACCCCGAGGAGGAGATCAACGCCGAGCCGCAAAAGGCCGCTTAGGAAGCGACGTTGGGGCCGAGGGTGTCGATCACCACCGGCACCGCCGCCCGTCGAGCCCCGCGTGGACTTCCCTGGAGGTTGGCGAGGACGGACGTGTGAGCATTCGGCCGCTTGCGGGCACTCGCGCACGCGGAGCCGAAACCGGCCGAGGACGAGCGCCGGCATGGCTCCGTCGTGGTCGAGGGGTTCTTGGCGGTCCGGCCGCGCGACTCGGTCAACCTTGGCCGCGCGTCCAAGTCCGGCGGACTCCTGTCTGCCGGGCTCGCGGTTGCCGAACCGCCTGATCAGGGACCGGGGTCAACCGGGAGACCCGCACCGTCTGAGGCGAGTCACACATGGTCAGCCGCCGCACCGCCGACGCCCCCGTCCGCGGCCACTGCACCACACCGGACGCCGAGCTCCGGCGCCCGTGCCCCACCTGCGGACAAGCCGAACGGCTGCACACGCCGGGCCCGTGCCCCCGCCGCACCCTCAAGCGGCGACGACGCACCCCGCTCGGCGAGGCGCTGGTCGTCGGTTCGTGCTGAGGGCTCAGATCAGCACTGTTTTTTGAGGCGCCGCCAGCAGATGGTTGCGCAGCCGAGGGTGAGGAAGGCCTGGTGGATGTCGGCGCGGATGTCCCAGCGGATACGCAGCCAGCGGAACCAGCGCAGAAGTGCGAAGGCCGGCCGGATCATGATCAATCTCACCAATAACCGCTGTACCGATGTTCTCCGAGACACACCAGGCCCCGGTCCTTGAGCGCGGTTACTGAGGTTTTCGGGTTGGTGTCGGGGGTGACGGTGGGTGATCCCTGCGGTATGCCGTTGATATGCGGTATGCGCAGGGTGGGGGTCTGACCG
>NZ_JBIWHT010000057.1:0-17575 GCF_044764265.1 Streptomyces sp. NPDC094147
GCACGAGATCAGCAGGCACACAGCAGATCCTGCCGACACATCACCCAACACACAACCCACCAGGCGAGGTTCATTCTGAAACGATCAGTAAGGCAAAGGCTTCCTATCGGCTGAGCTGGAGTGTGCGCCTTCCGTCATGAAATGGTGAAGAGATCCTGCCGGAACCCCGAGCCCGGCGTGGAGGCGTGAGGGGGTGGTGGGGTGACGGTGGGTGGTCGGCAGTCATTGCTGATCTTGTTGGTGGTGGCTTTTCCTGTTCAGGGCGTGGGCATCACTGATCGTTGTGACTGCTGCGAGTTGACTGTTCACTGTCGTGGTGCGCCTGGCGCAAGCTGGGTTCTGTGTCATGGGTTGGAAGTTCCGGTGCTCGGATCTGGGTCTGGGCGTGTGCTGGTGTGATGGCGGGGAAGCTCTTTTTACAAGGCATGGTCATGTCCACCCCCGGCTGCCAGAGCGGTGGAGAGGCCCCCCTCAACTACCCGATGCTGGAGGCGCTCTTCGGTGTGCTGAAGGTCCTCCTCCAGGCCGGGGCGACGGTCGTTGGCCCAGCCGCCTTCCAGGACCGGCTGTGGCGGCCGAACCTCGAACCGCTCGCGGACCTCGCTCAGATCCGCGTCATCCGCTGCACTACGTCTGCCACGGTCGCCCACGACCGCATCGTCCAGCGCGCCGAGGAGCCCCCCCCGGGGCACGGCGACCACGACCTGCTCGAAGCGATCACCGTGGGGGAGCATTCCCTGGAGTCCTTCGTGCCGATCTCTCCCCACGTCCCCACGCTGACGGTGGACACCTTCAACGGCTACGCCCCGAGCACAGGGCATCGCCGCATTCGTACGCACCACCGTGAGACGGAGCCACCAGCCCCAATTGACGTGCCACGACCGCATGGCGACCGCCGCGGGCCGCTGGCGACGTTGCGAGGGCCGGGGCTCGGGGCCGGGTGCCGATGGCTCGCGATCGGTTGTCGTGCGCCAGCTCGCCACCGATCGAACCGCTCGATTCGGCGGCCGTGCGTATCTGGCACACCCCGTTTCCGTAGGTGACAGGAACCCCTAGTAGGGCTGGCGGAGAGCTTGACTCAGACACACGCTGGAGTCTTGCCGTGAGTTTTGACCATGCCCGCCGAGGAGTTCACCGATGAACATCGCCGCGGTACCCGCCACCCACCGTGAAGTACACCTGGTCTCCCGCCCGTAAGGGCGGGTGACGACCGGGGACTTCGAGATCGTCGAGGTTCCCGTCCGCGAGTCGCGCCCCGGGCAGCTGCTCGTGCGCAACCGCACCATGGCCGTGACCGCCGTGATGCGCTCGCTGATGGAGGAGGACTCGGGGGTGCCCGTGCCGGGGTACGAGCCGGGCCGGCCCCTGTGGGCCCCGGCCGTAGGTGAGGTGGTCGCGGCGCCCGGCACCGACTTCGCCGTCGGCGACCTGGTCACGACCGGCGCGGGCTGGCACGAGTACGCGGTCGTGGACGCGGCCGAGCGGCACGACCCGGATCTGCTGCCCGACCCGGCCGCCTACCTCTCCCAGGGTGCGACCTCCTACATGGGAATCGCGCGCGGCGCCGAAGTGGGTCCCGGGGACAGGGTGTTCGTCACCGGCGCGGCCGGCGGAGTGGGCTCGCTGGCCGGGCAGATCGCACGGGTGCGCGGCGCCGCGCGGGTGATCGGCAGCACGGGCTCGCGGCGGAAGGCCGAGGTGCTGGTCAAGGAGCTGGGTTACGACGCCGTCGTCATCCGGAGCGAGGGGCCCATCGAGGAGCAACTGCGCGAGGCCGCCCCGGACGGCATCGACGCACTGTTCGACAACGTGGGCGGCGAGCAGCTGGAGGCGGCGGTGGCGCTCGCCAACCGCCGGGCCCGCTTCGCCCTCATCGGCTCGCTCTCCTCCCAGATCGGGCAGGGCATCCCGGCGCGGCTGGACACGCTCTCCATGATCTCGCGCAGTGTCACGCTGCGCGCCATGGCGCTCTTCGACCACCGGTCGCTGATCCCGGAGTGGAACGAGTTCTTCGGCCGCGGGCTGCGCGACGGGACGCTCACCTTCCCGCACGTGCGCCTGGAGAGCATCGACCAGGCGCCGCGCGCGCTGATCGAGCTGCTGGGCGGGCGGCACATCGGCGCCGTCCTCGTGGACCTGTAACGGACCGGACGTTCATGGACGGCCGCTCACAATTGCCTTCTTGATCGGCCCCGCAACGGGCTTCCGGGCCTCGGACGACCGACCGTGAGCGCCGCGCTCTGCTGCGGCGCCGGCCCCCGATTACCTCCTGGCGGCGCCTGCTGGAGGCGGCCCGCTGCAAGTGCCACCGTGGAGCTGGCCCGCCGGTCGGCGGCGCCCCTTGCTGAGGCCCTCTCATCCGAAGGGTCGGCAGGGCTGGGTCCCACGGTTCCCGCACCGCATCCAACACTTGAGACATGGGTGCCGCGCTGCGGTGATCCGCTGGGCAGCACCCGGCCGCAGGAAAGTACCGCTGGGGTCTGGGAAGTTGTGCCTTGCCTGGGCCTTCGTGCACCAGTGACCTTGGGAGCTGAGCTGCCGAATGCGACGGTTGCGAGCTCCGCGGCCGCACCCTTCACAGAAGTGCTTCAGCCTCCGGACCTGTGGTTTCAGGATCGGGCAGGACACCCTCCACCGTCGTCACATCCGGTTACCACCGGATGCGGGGCAGGGCCGTTAAATTGACACGCCCAGGTGGACAGGGAGTTCCTGGTAGCCGTTGACCATGAACGAGGGGACGGGCCTGAGCTGGTCCGGGGCGACGGCCAGAGCTACGTTCGGGAAGCGGGTGAACAGGGCGCGCAATGCGATGGTGGATTCCTCTCGTGCCAGTGGTGCGCCCAGGCAGTAGTGGGGGCCGTGTCCGAAGGCGAGGTTATCGCGGCGGTCCGTGCGCAGGACGTCAACGGTGGCCGCGTCGGGTCCGTAGGCTTGGGGGTCGAGAGTGGCGGCGGCGAAGGAGGCGATGATGGGGTCGCCCTTTTCGATCAGTACGTCGCCGAGTTGGATGTCCTCGACCGCGTAGCGCAGCGGCATGTAGGCGGCCGGGGCCTTGGCTCCCAGGGTTTCGGTAACCGCGTCGTCCCAGTCCGCGCGGCCGGCTCGGATATGCGCCAGTTGCTCGGGGTCGGTGAGCAGCGCGGCGATGGTGTTGGTGATGAAGGTGGTGATGGTTTCCTGGCCTGCGGCGAGGATGAGCCTGAGGGTGTCGAGGAGTTCCTGCTCGGTCAGGCGGTCACCGTGGTCGCGTTCGTGCAGCAGGGCGGAGGTCAGGTCATCGCCGGGGTGTACGCGCTTGGCGGCGATCAGACGGGTCAGTACGCCGTCGATGTCCACGACGGCCTGGGTCATTTCCTCGGCTGTGGCGGAACTGCTGAATGCGACGTCCATCGCGTCGCACAGCACCTTCTCGGAGTCTTTGCTCACGCCGATCAGCTCGCAGATCACGCGGATGGGCAGCAGCTGGGCGTAGTGCGCGCGCAGATCCACCGGCTTTCCGGCAGGCGTTGCCGCCAGGGCGTCGAGCAGTTGGGCGGTGAGCTCCTCGATGCGGCCTCGGATTTCCTCGACGCGGCGCGTGGTGAACGCACCGGAGACCAGTCGGCGTAGTCGCGCGCGGCGTTCACCGTGCGTGGTGAGCATGTTCTGGGGGGACACCCATTCGAACAGTGGCCATTGTGGTGTGATCTGGCCCTGGGCGAAGGCCGGCCAGTGCAGCCGGGCGTCCTTGGAGACCCGCGGGTCGAGGAGCAGTTGCTTGAGGTACTTCTGGTGGACGACCGCCCATGCCTTGATCCCGCCGGGCAGTTCAACCTGGGTTGCAGCCCCCCGATCGCGGAGCATCGCTGCCTCTCCTGCCTGATCGCGCCCGAGCACGTCAAGCACGTACGGACACGCAGCCGTTTCCATTCCGCACCCCATTCGATTGAGCCTGGCCCAACGCAGGCCAACTCACGCGCATTGTGTGGAAGCCGGCTTCGCCATCGGCTGGCCGGAACCGCGATCAATATAACAAACCAAGGAGTCGGTTTCTAGATGTGCGATAGTCCGCCGCACAGCTGGCCTTCGCCCTGAGAAAGGACTCGTCGAGATCAAGGCGGCGCAGCAGCCTTGCGCTGCTGAGGCCACGGCCTCACCGAAGACCGACCTCGACCTGCCCGGCCGCCAAGGGAGGCCCGGGGAAGGCCGGTTGATGTGCACGGTGTCGTCGCACACGAACGTCAACGTGACGCTCTCAGGCCGTGATCACCGCGAATGTCGCCAACCCCCGAGTACTTGATCGTGCTGAGCGTCGCTCAACACTCGGCCCGCACGGCCGGATGCGCCCCCGTACGAGTTACATGGCCCACCACCACGTGCCGCTTGCGCCCGCCCGCCCTCTTGCCGCCATCCCACCCTGACGTCGAGCGCGGCACGTTCGCCGCGGCCCCCATGTCCAGGGAGCAGCCACCGGCACGGATGCACGCCCCGAGCAGATACCCGCGCATTCCACAGCCCTGGCCGGCTGCACCACTCGGCGGGACGCCGTCACCGGCGGCGCCGGCTCTCACCAGTAGTGGTGTCGCGCTCCCCAGGCCCGCAGGCGGGCAATTCCCGTCGGCACATGCGCTGCTCCTGGTGGCCGGCCCACCGCCGCAGCGGCGCCCATGGCCCGCTGCCGGCCGGACGGCGGTGGTCCGGCCACCGTCTGGGGCCCGGACGGTGTGAGCGGTACACCTCGCCGCCCGTGGAAGGCAGGCGCGAACGTGGAGGGCGGCCGCGGGGATTGGGCGGTGCGCGGCGGCGCCGAGTTGACGTGACGGGGAGTAGGAGGCCGGCCTGACGTGAACACCATCTTGCCCGTGTGCCGCAGGGAGGACGGTGCAGGCGTGGACGGCGGCATCCTCGACGCTGTCGTGACCGAGGTCTTCTCGGTGCTGCGTAGACGCGACCAGCGCCGTACCGCCGAGCAGTACCTGCGCGCTCTGCTGGCCGCCAAGGGGCGCAAGTCGGTCCGTAATCTCGCCACGACGTGCTCCGACGGGGCGGCCGAACAGCGGTTGCACCACTTCGTCAGCGCCTCCCCCTGGGACTTCGGCGAGGCGCGTGCGGCGCTCGCCCGGCTCCTGGACCGGCTCGCGCCCGCCCAGGCCTGGGTGGTGCGGCCGCTGGTGATCCCGAAGGCCGGCAACCGGTCGCCGGGAGTGCGTCGGCGCTATGTCCCGGAGGCCGGGGGGAGTGTCAACAGCCAGCTCGCCTATGGCCTGTGGCACGCCTCGGCGGATGGCGACGCGCCGGTCGGCTGGCGGCTGCAGCTGCCAGCCGACCGGCTCTTCGACCCGCACCCGCGCCGGCGCGTCGGCCTTGCGGAGGACCGTGTCGAGGAGGCGCCGGCCGTGTGCGCCGTGAGCGCCGCCCTCGGTCCGATCCGAGCCTGGGGGCTGGCGGCCCGGCCCGTGGTGATGGACCTGAGCGAGGTCCCGGCGGCCGTCCTGCCGTGGGTGTTCCGGAGCTTCGCCGAGGCGGCGGCTCCCCTCCTTGTACGGGTGAGCGACACGACCCGGGTGATCCCCGTCAGGCCTGCGCTTCCCTCGTGGTCGGGCCGCGCGATTCCCCTCCGGGAGTTGCTGCGCGCCACCCCCCAACTCAGACGCCCGGTGGCGCTCCCCCAGGGCGGTGCCTCCGTGGCGCTGCTGCGGGTGCGACTGCCCGACGGTCCGCTGTCCTGCGTCGGCGGCGCGCGGCCGAGCGGGCCGCCCGCACCCGCGTCGCGCGCGGACGACCTGCTCGTGCTCGCCGTCTGGGACGGTGCCGGGCCGGTCCGGGGGCGCGTCTGGCTCACCGGTCTGACCCGGCTTCCGCCGAGGCTGCTGCTCCGGCTCGCCCAGTTGCAGGACCGGGTGGCGGCCGCGGCGGCGGGCCCGGGGGAGCAGGTGGGGCTGCGGGACTTCGAGGGCCGCACCTACCTGGGCTGGCATCGGCATATGACCCTTGCCTCGGCGGCCCATGCCGTCCTGGCCCTGTCCGCCGCGCCGCGCGGGTGCGGGCCCTCGGGACAAGGCGGTCCGGTCGCCTGACCCGCCCCGGCCGGCGCTGGTCAGTGGCCGAGGCTCTTGCGGGTGCGGTGCAGGCGCAGGGCGAGCTGGATCTCCAGGGACTGGGCGGGCGTCTGCCAGCCGGGGCCGAGGAGTTCGGCGATGCGCTCCAACCGCCGGGACACCGTGTTCGGGTGGACGTAGAGCGCTTCGGCGGCGTACGTCGGGCTGTTGCTCGCCTCGAAGTAGGCCTCCAGGGTCCGCACCAGTTCGGTGGAGCGCTGCTGGTCGTAGTCGAGCACCGGGCCGATGGCCGAGCGGACGAAACCGCAGACGTCCAGGTGGTCGGAGAGCAGCAGGCCCAGAAACCCCAGATCGGCGGCGCTCGCCGAGGTGCCGCGCGCGCCGAGCGAGAGCAGGGCGCTCAGGCAGCGGTTGGCTTCCTTGCAGGTGTCCCGGACGTTCAGCATGCTGGTGACGGGACCGGCGGCCGCGACCGTCGGCGCGTGGTCGAGCAAGGGTTTGAGTTCCTGTGCCACGCGCCGGGCGAGCGCGCTGGGATCGCGGCCGGGCAGCAGCAGGGTCAGGGTGCCCTCGAGCACGGTCTTGAGGCCGCCGACGCTGTGGGCGTGAGACGACGCCCAGACCACGGCGCGGCCCTGCGAGCCGCCCTCGGTGCGGATCACCATGACGACGTAGGGCGCGTCCGGGTCCAGGCCGAGGCCCTGGCAGCGCTCGCGCAGCGCCCGCGGTTCGTGCGGGGCGTCGCTCACCAGGTCGTCGAGCAGCTCGTCGCGGAGCGAGCTCTCGGCGACCGCGGTGCTGCGCTGCATCACCAACAGGGCGGCCACGGCCTGGGCGACGGTGGCGAGGAGGCGGTCGGCAGACCGGGTGCTGGCCGTGGTGGGGGGTGCCGCGTCGCCCGGGTCGGGCGTGCCGCCGACCTCCGGCCCCGTATCGGCTTCCTGTCCGGCACCGGCCGCCTGCCCGGGGTCGTCCCCCTGGTGGGTACCGGTCTTCTGCCGTGCGCAGACGAGGAGGACTCCCAGATGCTCGGTGCCCGCCTGGATCGGCACCATCCGTACACCGTCGGGCAACTCCACCACGGTGCCTTCGGCATGGGCGTCCAGGGACGAGCGCAGCAGCAGCTCGTCGTCGATCTTCGGTGCCTGGGTCGCCCCGGCGAGCCAGTCCCCGAAACTGTTGCGTATGTGCACTGTGCCGCCCAGTAACGCCGCTGCCTCTGTGGCGAGTTGGTGCAGGGTGCAGCCGCTCAGGATCATGCCGAGCAGATGACGGTAGGTCTCGGCGACCTGCTCGGCGTCGGCGAGCGCACCACGCGAGCGGATGCCGTCCGTCTCCAGCGAGTCGACCGAGGCCCGTACGTCGTCCAGGAGCCGGGCCTTCTCGATGGCCACGGTGGCAAGGTCGCCGAGCGACCCCATCAACGACAGCTCGTCCGGCGTGAAGTAGCGGACCTCGCGGTCGGCGGCGTACAGCACACCGAACCGTGAGTCCCCGTGCCGCAACGGGACCGCGAGGACGGCGCGCAGACCTTCCGCACGGATCACCTCGTCGATCACGGGCGCGTGGTGGATCCGCTCGTCGGGCAGATAGTCGGGTGTCCAGAACGGCGCCGCGTGCTCGGTGGCGGCGGCTCCGATCCCGGCCTCGGTGGGCACCTTGAAGCCCACCGTCAGGGTGGAGGCATGCCCGTCGGCCGCGCGGACCACGGACGTCGCGGTGTCGGGGAGGTGCAGGCTGACATAGGCCATGTCGAGGTTGAGCAGTCGCCGGGCCCGGCGGCAGGTCAGCTGCAGCAACTCGTCGAGATCGTAGGGACGGGTCAGATCCCTGGCGGTGTCCACCAGGGCGGACAGGCCCGCCGCGCGCTGCTGGCGGCGGTTGAGCTGGGCCTGGACCTCAAGGGCGAGACGGTGCACGGTCTCCAGGCGGGTGAGCCGGTCCGGCTCGGGGGGCGGCGTCGCCCGACGGGCCTGCTCGAGGAGCGAGTCGAACTCGGGCAGGGGTGCTTCGCGGGTCAATAGCGCTAAAAAAGCGACGACGTCGTCGTCACGGATATCCCCCATTGGTGCTTCGTCCTCCCCGCACGACAGTCACCACAGTCACCGAAGCCTAGGGTGTCAATTGACGCTCAATCAAGAGAGGTTGAGTCAAGAGGAACTCTGCCCCTGTTTGTTCCAGTTGGCCGAATATCGGCACGGATTCGGCTGGGAGTGCACCGGTAGGTTTCGACAACAACGGTTTCCCGTCAACCAGGTGGCCGGGCCACCTCCCGTCTCAAGTGGCGCTTGCGCCAGGGTGGTCGCACGACGACAACCAGGGGGAACGGGATGCGGACAGCTCCGCTTCGGCAAGTGCAGGACTACAGGAGATCGCTCGACCGGTGCACGGCCTCGCGCACCCGCGCGGATCGGCCGAGGACCTTCTCGCTCTGCGGCAATGACTGGGATCTGCTCGATGACGTCTTCGCACCGGTGGACTCGCCGTCGACCCGGATCGCCCTGGAATTCCTCGGGCTCGGCCCTGCGTCGGGCGCCCGGGCCAGCGGCTCCTTCCTCGAGATCGGCTGCGGTGCGGGAGTGATCGCGGTCAGTGCGGCGCTCGCCGGTCACACGGTTTCCGCAGCCGACATCAACCCGGCCGCAGTACGCAATACGATGCTGAACGCGACGCGGCACCGCCAGGCCGGCCGGTTGCGTGTGCTGCACAGCGATCTCTTCGCCGCGTTCCACACCGACGATCGGTTCGACACCGTCTTCTGGAGCTCCAATTACGTGCTGGCGCCCGAGGACTTCAGATACCGCGCCGTCACCGAGAGCTCCTATGTCGATCCTGGCTATGCCACTCACCGCCGCTATCTCATCGAGGCACCGCTGCGGGTCGGTGCGGCGGGGCGGGCGCTGCTGCACTTCAGCAGCCGCGGCAGCCTGACGGAACTGTGCGCCATCGCGCAGGAGTGCGGGCGTGAGCTGACGATCCGCCGGTTCAGCTCGGTGCGGGAGGGCGACGACGTGGTCGACCACATGCTCCTCGAGGTCGGGGTGTGCGGGCGCGAGGGCGCCTCCGGGCCGGTGGCGCCCGCGGGCTCGTCGGCGTGAGGGCCACAGGGAGGACGGCCGTGCGTACGCTCCTGGTGGACAACCATGATTCCTTCACCCACAACCTCTTTCACTACCTGGCCGAGGTCAACGGCCAGGAGCCCGAGGTGATCCCCAACGACTTCCCCTCGTGGCGGCCGGGCCACCTGTCCGCGTTCGACAACGTGGTGCTCTCACCCGGCCCCGGACACCCGGCCCGCAGCGAGGACTTCGGCATCTGCGCGGCGATCGTCGGCACATCGGCGCTGCCCGTGCTGGGCGTGTGCCTCGGCCATCAGGGCATCGCGCTGGCCCACGGAGCCCGGGTGGGGCTCGCGCCGCGACCGGTGCACGGGTACACCTCGCCGGTGCGGCACCTGGGCACCGGGTTGTTCGCCGGGCTGCCGCAGGAGTTCCGGGCGGTCCGCTACCACTCGCTCGCCGTCGACCGGCTGCCCGACGACATGGAGGCGATCGCGTGGACGCCCGACGGTGTGCTGATGGGGCTGCGCCACCGCCACCGCCCGCAGTGGGGCGTGCAGTTCCATCCCGAGTCCATCGGCGGCTTCGACGGGCACGCCCTGCTCGACAACTTCCGCCGCCTGACCGAGCGGCGCCGCCCGCACGGCCGCACCATCCACGCCGCCCCCCGGCGCCCGGCGACGCCCGGCGCCCGGCCCGCGGAGCGCCGCCGCCTGCGCGTGCGGGTCAGGGAAGTCCCGGTGCGCTGGGGCGCCGAGGAGGCCTTCGATGCGCTGTTCCGCGCGGGTACGCACGCCTACTGGCTCGACAGCAGCCGCCCCGACGCGGACACCGGCCGCTTCTCGATCATGGGTGGTGCCTGCGGACCGCTGGGGCGGGTGGCCCGCGCCGACGTGTGGAAGGGCACGGTCACGGTCACCGGCCAGGGCGGCGCGACGCGCACCGAACACCGCGCGTTCCTGTCCTGGATCCAGCAGGACCTGCGCACCATCCAGGTCGAAACCCCGGACCTGCCCTGTGAGTTCACGCTCGGCTGGGTCGGCTACCTCGGCTACGAGCTGAAGGCCGAGTGCGGCGGCGAGCGAACGCACCAGGCGCAGGACCCCGACGCGCTGATGGTCTTCTCGGACCGGGCCCTGGTCCTTGACCATCTCACCGGCCGGGGCTATCTGCTGGCACTGGAGGAGCCCGCGGCCGCGTACGACCCGCGTCCCTGGCTCGCCGACGCGACGCGCCGGCTCGCCGCGCTCCAGGACGCGCCCGCGCCGCCGGAGCCGTCGGCTCCCTTGCAGGCCGGTCCGGGAGCGGGGGCGCTGAGGCTGCGTCACGACCGGGACGAGTACCTGCGGTTGATCGACGTGTGCCGGGAAGAGGCAACGCGGGGCGAGAGCTACGAGATCTGTCTGACCAACATGGCCGAATCCGACACCACGACGACGCCCTGGGACGGCTACCGGCGGATGCGCCGCGCGGCCCCCGCCCCCTACGGCGCGCTGCTCTCCTTCGGTGGGCTGTCCGTCCTGAGCACGTCGTTCGAGCGGTTCCTGCGGATCGACCGCCACGGCCGCATGGACTCCCGCCCGGTGAAGGGCACACGTCCGCGCGGGGCCGACCCGGGGCAGGACGCGGCGCTCCGCGCGGACCTGCTCGTCAACGCCAAGGACCGGGCGGAGAACCTGATGATCGTGGACCTGGTCCGCAACGACCTCGGCCGCTGCGCGCGGGTCGGCTCGGTCCGCGCGGACGACCTCTTCCGCGTGGAGTCGTATGCGCGGGTGCATCAACTCGTCTCCACCGTCACCGCGCGAAAACATCCCGACGCCGACGTGGTGGACTGCGTGCGGGCGGCCTTCCCGCCGGGCTCGATGACCGGCGCGCCCAAGCTGCGCACGATGCGGATCATCGACCGCCTGGAGCAGGGGCCGAGGGGCGTCTACGCCGGGGCGATCGGATACCTCTCGCTGAACGGCACGGCGGATCTGAGCGTCGTCATCAGGACGGCCGTGATGCGCGGCGCCCAGGTGCGCTATGGCGTGGGCGGCGCGATTCTCGTGGGCTCCGACCCCGAGGCGGAGTTCGAGGAGACCGCGGTCAAGGCTGCGCCCCTCACCGCCCTGACCGGCGCACCGTTCCCAGGTGAGCCCGTCCGGGCACGGGCCGGACGGTAAGGGCTCCGCGGCAGGTGCCCGCACCTGCCCGAGGGCGTGTCCTCACGTGCCGGACACGTCCTCGGGCCCGTCCGGCTCGGGCGCGGCCCGCAGCGCCTCGGCGTCGCGGGCCACCAGATACGCGTCGAAGGCCGGCGCGGCGGCCCGCGCCTGGGCCGTGTTCCGCGCCGAGTACTGTCCGCCCAGCGTGTCACCGGCGAGCGGCGCGTCCCAGGTGCGGGTGCGCAGCACCGCGAGTCCGGGGGCGCTGACCGTGTTCCACCCGACGTACCGGGCGACCTGTTCGGGCTCCGTCAGCTCCGTCCACATCAGCCGCTGCGGCTGGGCGCCGAGGCGCGCGGGCGCGGCCCAGTCCTCCTCGCCGAGCCGCTCCTCGTAGATCCGGTAGAGCCGCCGCGCCAGGGCCTGTGCCGCCTCGTGATGTCCGGCCCGCTCGAACCGGCCGACCGGGACCGAGGCCACCGAGGCGAGCCCGGCCAGATCGAGCCCCTCGGCCGAGGCGCGGTGCAGACCGTGGATCCAGGCGTCGAGGACCTGCCGGTAGCGGTCCTCCGAGGTGACCCCCGCCGCCTGCACACCGACCCCGGTGGCCAGGCACTCCTCGATGAGCGTGATACCGGCCCGGGTCCCGGCGTTCACCCTGACGAGCAGCCCGGGGCGGGCCACCGCCCGCCGCAACTCCTGTGCCGCGCGGCCGTCCGCCTCGGGCAGATCCACGCTGACCAGGCCGTCGCGCCCCTCGCTCGACTTGAACACGTCCGCCAGCACATCGCAGGCCCAGCGGGCGTCGTAGGCGCGCAGCGCGGCCAGCGCCGCGTCCCCGGTGACCCCGCGATGTGCGAGCTGGTCGAGCTGTTCACGGTAGGGGGAGTCGGGGTGCGCGGCGGCTCGTGCCAGGGCTGTCGCATCGATTGTCGCGCCGACCGCCAGACCCTCTGCCACCAGGCCGGCGAACGTGCCGTCGGCCAGTGCGCCGCGATCGAGGCCGGCCGCCCATAATGCGACGCCCTCCGCCGTCAGCTGTCGGGCAAAGCGACGACGGTCCATCGCATCGAACTCGTTCATGACGGAAGCGTAGGAGCGTCCGACCCATGTGTCGCCCCGCCGGATACGACTCCGTCATCTCTCCGGCGCGCCACGAGCGGGCGTGGTCGGCGGGTGTGTGCCGCCAACCACCTGGTGCGGGGAACGGGTGGCCGGGCCACCTCCCCGGGGCTGCCCCCGCTGGGCGACCGTAAGGGCATCAAGGCGGCGGGCCGGTAGGGCCCGAGCCCTGCTGACCTCCGTCATTACGAGTCCGAGGAGTGATCGGACGTGCCTGCAACGCGTCGTGCTTCCCCCCGTTCCAGCCCCTGGGCGTTGTCGGCGGACCACCATGTCGGCGGCGAGGTGCTGCGGGTGTGGGAGCGGCCGGGAAGCCCGAAGGGCGCCCCCCGCATCGTGCTCGCGCACGGTTTCGAGGAGAACTGGGACACCTGGCTGCCGCTGGCCGAGCACCTCCCGCCGCAACTGCGCCTCACCGCCCTGGACCTGCCCTGGCGGGCCGGCTCCAGCTACTCCTGGACCGAGCGCGGCAGCTCCACGGTCTGGCTGGAGCGGGCACTCGAACTGCTCGCCGAGCCGCCTTCGGCGATCGTGGCCCATTCCTTCGGGGCCAGCTCCCTGCTCGAACTGCTCACCAGGAGCGCGCAGGTCGCCCAGGTGCCCGCCGTCCTGGTGGCTCCGGTCTACCGGCCGCACGACCGGGCCGTCGACGAGAACTTCTTCGCGGACGCGGTGCTCCGCTTCCGGGGCGTGCTCGCCGAGGGCATGACCGTCCAACTCGGGCCGCGCGCCCGACGCCTCGACGCGGGGCTGCGCGAGCTGATGCAGGACAAGATCCGTGACCGGGTCGAACCGCACGGCTTCCTGCAGTTGTACGCGATGCTCGCCCGCTCACCCCGCCTGGCCCTGGATCGGGTCACGGTCCCGGTGCAACTGATCAGCGGCATCGACGACCCCTCGGCACCGCCCACGGCGGTCGACCGGCTGCGGTCCGGACTAAAAAATCTGACCATCCATCAGGAATGGGGCCTCGGGCATTTCTGCCAGGTCCAGCAGGCCCCGAAGGTCGCGGCCGAGGCGCTCGCCTTCCTCGGCGCGCTCGGCATCGGCCGCTTCGACGCCGCCGGCATCGGCCGCCCGGCCGATGCCCTTCGTGTCCAGGAGGCGATGAGCGCATGAGTACCGCCGAATCCCGCACCGCCGAGTACGACGTCGTCATCAGCGGAGCAAGCGTCGCCGGGTGTGCCGCGGCCATCCTGCTCGCCCGCCGGGGCGCCCGCGTCGCTCTGCTCGACCGCCGCTCGGACCCGGCCGCGTACAAGGTGCTGTGCACCCACTATCTGCAGCCCTGTGCCCTGCCGGTGCTCAAGGAGCTGGACCTGGTCGAGGCGCTCGAAGAGGCGGGTGCGGTGCGCAACGAGGCGCGCTGGTACACCCGTTGGGGCTGGATAGAACCCAAGCCCGGACCCGACGGCGAGCCGCTGCCCCACGCCTACAACGTGCGCCGCCAGACGCTGGACCGGATCGTGCGGGAGCGGGCCGCGGCCACGCCCGGCGTCGACCTGCTGCTCGGCCACACCGTGGTCGGCCTGCTCCGGGACGGCGGCCGCACCACGGGCGTCAAGGCCGACTGCGGCGGGTCGGGGGAGCGCGAGCTGCGGGCCCGCGTCGTCGTGGGCGCCGACGGCAAGGACTCCGCCACCGCCCGCCTGGCCGGCGTGCCCGTCAAGACCCATGCCAACGAACGCTTCAGCTACTTCGCCCACTTCGAGGACCTGGAGCTGGTCGGCGGCATCACCCAGTCCTGGTTCCTGGAGCCGGACATGGCCTATGCCATGCCCAACGACGGCGGCGTGACCGTGGTCGCCGTGATCCCCTCGAAAGAACGCCTGCCGCAGTTCCGCGCGGACCTGGAGGGTGCCTATCTCGACTTCGTACGAGACCTGCCCGAGGCTCCTGCGGTCGACCGGGCCACCCGCGTATCCAAGATCATCGGCACGGTCAACTACCCCCTGATGTCCCGCCGTCCCGCCTCCCCGGGCCTGGCCCTCATCGGCGACGCCGCCCTCACCAGCGACCCGCTGTGGGGCGTCGGCTGCGGCTGGGCGCTCCAGTCGGCGTCCTGGCTGGCCGATGTGCTGGCCCCGGTACTGGCCGCAGCCGGCGGCGCGGACGAGATCGACAAGGCCCTCGCCGGATACGGGCGAAGGCACCGCGGCGCGCTGCGCGGGCACCAGCACCTCATCGCCGACTACGCCAAGGGGCGCCCGTTCAACGCCTTCGAACGCCTGATGTTCTCCGCCGCCGCCCGCAACGACGCGATGGCCCGGCACATGCATCTGTTCGCCTCACGGCTCGTCGGACCGCTGCGCTTCCTGAACCCCGGCGCCCTGCTTCGGGCGCTGTGGGTGAACCTCACGCACCGCCCCACCCGCCCCGTACCCGCACCTGCCCCGTCCGGGGAATCCCCGCGGTTCCGCCCCGTCGCCTGAGCCGGCACACCGAGCCCGCCCGCGCACTTCACCGAGAGGAATGCGACATGAGTACCCCCATCACCATCACCCGCACCGAGGCCGAGCAGATCCGCGAGATCGTCATCGACGTCCTCGAACTCGATGACGGCGAGCTGACCGACACCAGCCACTTCGTCGACGACCACGACGCCGACTCGCTCCTGGCCATCGAGATCCTCGCCCGCATCGAGCGGGACCTCGGCGTGATCATCCCGCAGGACGACCTGGCGGAGCTGACCACCCTGGAGAACGTCTACACCATCGTGGCCCGCAACAAGGCCGGCGGCGGCGATGCCTGAACAGACGTCCCACCAGCCCCGGCCGGCCGGCCAGCGGGTCGTGGTCACCGGCCTCGGCGCGGTCAGCAGCGCCGGGCTCGGTGCCACCGAGTTCACCGCATCCGTCCGCGCGGGCCGGCGCAGCACCTCACCGATCCGCTCCTTCGACACCACCGGATTTCCGCACGTTCACGCGGGAGAGGTGCACGATTTTGACCCCCGCCAGTGGCTGCGCCGGATCGACCCCGAACGCTGGGGCCGCAGCGCCCAGTTCGCCGCGTCCGCCGCCCGGATGGCGGTCGAGGACGCGGGCCTGACGGCGGAGCAGGTCGCCGCCGCACGGGCCGGTTCGGTGATGGGCACCACCAGCGGCGAGTCCGCGGTCATCGAGCAATTGGTGGGCGAATGGGTCACCGACGGTCTCAAGTCGCTCTCGCCGCACCTGGTCGCGGCCGCGCCGGCGCAGCGCATCGCAGCGGCCGTCAACACCGAACTCGGCCTGACCGGTGAGGCGTTGACCCTCGCCACCGCCTGCTCGGCCAGCAACTACGCCCTGGGATACGCCTTCGACCAGGTCGCCTCCGGCGAAGCCGAGTACATGCTGGCCGGTGGCGCCGACTCGGTGAACCGCTGGGCGCACGCCGGCTTCTACCGGCTCGGGGCCCTCGCCGAGGAGGTCTCCCGGCCCTTCGACGCGGACCGCGCCGGCATCCTCACCGCCGAGGGCGGTGTGGCACTGCTCCTTGAGCGGCACGACCACGCCGTGGCCCGCGGCGCCCGGATCTACGCGGAGATGCTCGGATACGGCGTCAACTGCGACGCCGAACACATGGTGCACCCCGACCCGACCAGCATCGCGGCATGCATCCGGGCCGCCCACCGCAGCGCGGGCGTCACACCCGACGAGATCGACTACATCTGCGCGCACGGCACCGGCACCCGCACCAACGACGCCACCGAGGTGGCCGCCGTACGCGACGTGATCGGGGACTGGCTGCCGCCGATCAGCTCCCTCAAGTCGATGATCGGCCACACGATGGGTGCGGCCAGCGGATTCGGCGCGCTGATCTGCTGCAAGGCGGTCCACGAGGGATTCCTGCCCCCCACCGCCAACCTGGAGCAGGTCGATCCCGCCCTCGGCCCCGGGGTCGACCCGGTGCCGGGCCAGGCCCGCCCGGCCGCCCCCCGCGTGGTGCAGAACCACGGGTTCGCCTTCGGCGGCAACAACGCCATCACCATCTTCGGGAGGGTCGAATGAGCACGGCCATGGCCCTCGGGACGACCCCGCTCGCCATCACCGCCGCAGGCGTGATCACCCCGGCCGGGCTCGGCCTGGAACGGCTCGGCGCCGCCCTCGCCGAGGGCCGGGTCGCGCCCGGGGACGCGTCCGCCGTCACCGAGGCGTCGCTCCCGCCCCGCCCGATCCAGGTCGTCCCCCACCTGCCGGTGGAGGAACTCCTGGGCCGCAAGGGGAACCGGCAGCTCGACCGCACCACCAAGCTGGCGCTGATCGCCACCCGCCTCGCCCTCGATGTGGCCGGGGCCCGAGGCACCGGCCCCGCCACCACCGCGCACAGCGGCGTCGTCCTCGGCACCAGCACCGGCAGCATCCGCAGTTCGAGCGAGTACTCGCGGGAGACGCTCGAGTTGGAGAAGCCCTACCTGGTGAATCCGGGCCTGTTCCCGAACACCGTGATGAACTGCGCGGCCGGACAGATCGCCATCCGCAACGACCTGCACGGCGTCAACGCCACCCTGGCCGGCGGGCACCTGTCCGGGCTGCAGGCCATCCGCTACGCCCGCAACGCGCTGCGCCAGGGCCACGCGGACCGTCTCCTGGTCGGCGGCGTCGAGGAGTTCTGCGCGCAGAGCGCCTGGGGCTGGCACAGCTCCGGCGCGCTGTCGCCGGACGCGGCGATCGGCGAGGCGGTGGCGATGCTGCTCGTCGAGCCGCTGCACGCCGTCCGCGAGGAGGACCGGATCGCCCAGATCCTGGCCTGCGATGTCGCCTTCGGCCCGCAGGCCGGCCGCGAAGCCGGCGGTCTGGCCGCCGTCCTTGCCCGGGTGATCGGCGAGGCCCTGGAGCGCAGCGGCGTGCAGCCCGCGGAGGTGGACACCGTGTCGCTCGGCGCGAGCGGCCAAGTCGGCCTGGAGCGCATCGAGGAGCGCGGCGTCCGCGCCGCCCTCGGCGGCACGCTCCCGCCGCAGGTCATCCGCGTCAAGCGGGTCCTGGGCGAGTGCTTCAGCGCCGGCGGGGCGATCCAGATCGCCGCCGTGCTCGCGCAGTGGCAGGGCGAGGACGCCGCCGAGGGTCGGCACGCGCTGGTCACCTCGGTCGGCGCCGACGGTTCCGTGGGCTGCCTGGTCCTGCGCCGCTGAGCCGGGCGGGGGGCCCGGGGGGGCGGCCCCCCCCCCCCCCCCGGGCCCCCCCCCCCCCCCCCCCCCCCCCCGCCAACCCCCCCCCCCCCCCCCCAC
>NZ_JBIWHT010000058.1:0-16507 GCF_044764265.1 Streptomyces sp. NPDC094147
TATCCAGCACCACCCCGAACTCATCGACGGCTGCCTCACCGAAACCGGGCTGGTCCTCACGCCACACCCGACATGAACCCGAAAGGGTCAGTAACGGAGTCCTACTAAGACTGTGCGGAAATTTGACCATCCCGTCACTCACACGTGTGGCGGTATGTTGCTTATTTATGGGGTTGGGCAGCATTCGTCGGAGTCCCTGCCAGCCTTGGGGCGGGTACACCGACGAGGAGGTCACTTTGCCCGGTCGACGTTCGTCACGCCGCCTGCTGCGCAGTTCGGCGATCGCTGCAGCCGCCGCGTCCTTGCTCGGCGTGGGGCTGTCTGTCGCGGTCGCCGCACCGCAGTCCCATCCGGCGCGCGCGGCGTCCAAGCTGGACGATCCCAAGTACGTCGCGATCGGTGACTCGTTCGCCGCCGCCGGGTCCATCGAGCCGCTCGACCCGACCGACGAAGCCTGCGGCGGACGGTCGCTGAGGAACTATCCCCATCAGGTGGCCGAGGCCAAGGGCTGGGACATCACCGACACCTCGTGCAACGGGGCGACCCTCAAGAAGGGTGTCTGGGGGTCCGGAAGGGGTGGCTTCTGGGAGTCCATCGACGGCGGGCGAACCCCGGCGATGATCGACGAGGTCAACGCCGACACGAAGTACGTGACATTCCAGATGGGAGGCAACGACAGCGGAGTCAGCAACGCCTTCCTCACCTGCATCAATGACGGGACCGACCGCGACTTCGGCGGCACCGGCAGGGGTAACGACCCCCAGGGCACCTCGTGCAAGGATCGCTCCGAAAACGGCGAGAGGAACTACCAGTTCGACATCCCGGGGGCACAGGAAGAAATCCAGAAGGCCCTGCTGGAAATCCACAAGCGGGCTCCGCAGGCCCAGGTAGCGGTCGTCGGCTACCCCGCAGTCATCCCCCAGGACGTCACGCGGTGCAACTTCTACACGGATCCCATCCCCTTCCTGAGGAACGGGCTCGGGCCGGTCTCCCACGGTGACCTCGCGTGGCTGCGGGGCAAGTTCGAAGCGTTCAACGCAAGCGTCGAGGACACCGTCACCGGGCTGGCCGCGAAAGAGCCCAACTTCGCTGTCACCTACGTCAACACCTACGACCACTTCAAGGGGCACGAGCCCTGCCAGCCCGCGTCCCCCAACCGGTGGATCTGGCCCGTCCCGGCCCCCAAGACCAACCCCGACTATGCCTTGTGGGGCGCGGCTCACCCCAACGAGTACGGGCACAACGAGCTGGGCTATCTGGTCTCCGCAGCCCTCCCCATCGCCAAGCGATGACGCCCCGCTGACCTGGCCACCCCCGCAACCCCGGCGGCTGGTATTCCAGCCGCTCGCACTTCATGTCTGACGGGCTGTCGGGTTGCGGGGTTCGGTCACGGCCGGTGAGTCGTCGCTTGCAGTGATGCCGGCGGGCGCGTGCTTGGCGGCGTCGTCGCCAGGTCGACCACGGCAGGTGGAAGGCCATGCGACGGGCGGCCAGGGTAGTGGGCAGGTCCCGTGGCCGTCCGGGCGGTGGCGGAAGAAAGAGAGGGCTCGGTGTTGATGCCGAGCCCTCTCGTCGCGCTGGTGGATCGTGGAGCCAGCAACACGCACGGACTTGACACAGAAGTGTCGTAGGAGACCCCCTCGATGGGGCGCAGCTGGGCGGGGGTGACCCAGACCCGCTATTCGACCGGGGCGACGCCCTGTTCGGTCGTCTGCCACGCGGGAACCGCAATCCAGTACATCCAGGCATGCGGCGTCTGACGCCTTTCGAAGAAGCGCCCCTGGACGGTCTGCTGGAGCCGCACGAGGACACCGCCTGCCCCCCTCCTCGCCCGCAGACGCGGGGGCCGGAGCCACTGCCATTGGCTCCGGCACCCGCCGCGTGACTGTAACCGGGGGCGCACTGCTCAGCGCATGATGATCGCTATGACCACTCGCGACCCCGACCAGCCCACCCCGCCGTCCCAGGCCGAACTCTCCGAATCACTCGCCGGATCCAGCTGGCCGGAGATCCTGGCCGCGACCGGCCCCATCGCCACCGCCGTGAGCACGGTGGGCAAGGCGTACATCGAACAACGCGGCGAGACCCGCCGCGCCGAGATCAACGCCGGTGTCGAGCGCGAGCGCATCCAACACTCCTCGCCGCCTCCCCCGGACAACAGCGGCGCCGCCTGAACCGACCACCCGGCCCGTGCCTGACGCGCCGGCCTGGTGGGGTCCGAACCCACCGCCTGATCACCGGTGTTGCGCCCACCAGACGGCACCTGCGCCCAACCCGCGAACGCTGTCAGGACGGCCGTTCCCGTGGCAGGGTGGGGCGCGCGGTGAGCTGTCGCGTCTCGCCGCCGGAGAGGAGCCAGGGTGGCAGCGTTCGACCGCGAGCCGGCGGAGGTGCGGATACCGCGCGCGGCCCTGGACGCCCTGGCCGCGGCGCTGAGCGTGCGCACGGTGGCGATGCGCACCTGGCCCGACGGCATCGAGTGGATGTACCCGATGGGGACGTGGGAGGAGCCGCACCTGGAGCTGGCGCTCATGCCCGGCGGCGACGAGGTGTGGCTGCGGATGTCCACCGACCGCTCCAGCGTCGCCGTGTGGCCCATCGAGCAGTGGCTGGACTTCGCCGGACAGCTGCCCGGAGCCACGCCTCCCGACTGAACTCGCCCGGAACAGGTGGCTACGGCTGCTCACTCAGGCCCGGGACGGGCACGCGGTGGATCAGGCGGGAGTGCAGAGTTGGCCTGCGGCTGTCCCGCTACCTCGTCTGGTCGCGCTGGCGCCGAAGTTCCCTGATGCGGTCCTGCGTGGCCAGCAGCCAGCGGTTCTCCTCCGCCAGCGACAGTCCGGCGCCCGCCTTCAGCTTCTTCGCCTGCTGCTTCGCGGCCCGCCGCTGCGCCCCGAACGCCCGGGTCTTCTTTTCGCACTCCGGGTGCACCGGCTTGCCGCGGCAGGAGCCCTGTTCCCGACTGCCCCACACTTTCCCCTCGATCGCGTCGCGGCACATCGCGCACACGGCCGGGCCCCGGCGCCGCACTGCCGTGAGCGCCTGCTGTGCCGTTTTCGCCGGCCGGACCTCCACCGATCCGTCGGCCCGCGTCACGGTCACCGGTGAGGCTGGGGCCACGGCGTACGAGCGCAGGTCGTCCGGGGTTGCCCGGTGCTGCTGCCCTTTCCTGCCCCCACGGACAGGGATCTTGCTGCTCATGCACGGCAGCGTAAGGTCCGCCGGGTGCCACGCCATATGTCACACGCCAACACGCCGAATCCCGACGGCGACGAGGCGCCCTCGGCAGGCCGTCCTGGCCAAGGGTGGCCTGGGGATGGAGTGATGGCGCTTCCCTCTAGCGCCTCACCTCGCGTTCCTTGGTGTGGCCATGGTCGTTGAGTTCACTCCCCCGGTCGCCGGACCGCGGACTCCCTCTCACCTCCACGCCACCCCGTCCCGTACGGCGACTGCACCTCACAGTCGGGCATCGAGGTCCGGCGCGGCGAGGTGTACGCGACGGCCACCGCCTCGCGAACGGGCCGCGATCCGCTACGCCGACGCCGCCAGAGAGCTCCTCACCACGTCGCTCGAACTTGACTGAACGGAAGGTCAGTTGCAGCAAACACAGCCCGGACGGCAGCCGCACGCATCGCTCTCGACAGCCGGAGCCGTAACGGCCGGAACCGCGCAGCATCCGTCGCCCCGCCAGGCATCCCACCCCTCCTTGACCGCCACGGCGGCAATGACCAGCGCGGCGATCGGATCGGCCCAGGACCAGCCGAGCAGGGTGTTGGCCAGCAGGCCGGCCAGCAGCACTCCCGACAGATAGGTGCACAGCAGGGTCTGCTTGGAGTCCGCGACGGCCGAGGCAGAGCCCAGCTCCCGCCCGGCCCGCCGCTGGGCGGCGGACAGGAACGGCATCACCACCAGGGACGCCGCAGCGAGCACGATGCCGGGAAGGGAGTGGCCGGCCTTTCCGCTCCCGGCAAGGGACCTCACCGCGTCGACGCCGACATAGGCGGCCAGCGCGAAGAACGAGACCGCGATGATCCGCAAGGTGGTCTTCTCCCGCGCCTCGCGCGCGGCGTGCTCACGGGCGGAGAACTGCCAGGCCACCGCCGCTGCCGAGGAGACCTCGACGACGGAGTCCAGGCCGAAGCCGATCAGCGCGGCTGATGAGGCACGAGTCCCGACGGCTAGAGCAACCGCGGCCTCGATCACGTTGTAGGTGATCGTCGCGGCCACCAGCAGCCGTATCCGGCGGGTCAGAGCATCGCGGCGAGCCGCCGGCGGACCGAGAGCGATGGCGGCCATCAGCAGCAGCCCTTCTCTTCGGCCTCGCCACAGGAGCGGTCCGCCTCGACGGCCACGACGGCAGCGCGCAGGTCGTCGAGAGCGTGACCCAGACGGGGGTCGGCCAGCTCATAGCGAGTACGCCGCCCGACCGGGACAGCCACGACCAGCCCGCAGTCCCTCAGGCAGGCCAGGTGGTTCGACAACCGGGTGCGCGAGATCCCCAACTCGTCAGCCAGGTCGGACGGATGGGCCGGGGCTTCGCGAAGCGTGAGCAGCAGTCGGCAGCGGATCGGGTCGGCGAGCGCGCGGCCGAACCGCGCCAGCACCTCGATCTCGGAGGCAAGGGTCAGCACCCACATGACAGTACACGAGATCGTGAATTCAGAAAATCGTGGACCACGACGCAGACAGTGATCACCCACACTCCCGCCCACACGGCAGGGCACTCGAAGTCGCGCGAACCCACACACTCACCCTCGGCGAGCCCGACTCGCCACCACCCCCACCGCCGTCACCCTCTCCCGGCATGCCCATCGTCTGATGATCCAGAATCCGGTGATCGCCTCGGCCTTCATCACCGGCCTGGTCGTTTGGGGCCTCGGCAGCAACCTGCCCCCGCCGCTCGGCATGCTCGGCCACGAGGGCCCGACCGTCATCGTCGGCCTCAACGGCCTGCGGCTGCCACGCGAGAGCGCTTGGCATCGCGCCCGTACGAACTGCGCTCCACAGGATGGAAATTGGCATTACGGACGAGGCCGCCAACTCCAGGGAGGGGATTCCACCTCCCCCCCGGGGGCTCCGAGGCGAGTACTCGCGCCATGTGGACATGGATGTCATTTTCATCTAGCGTAATTCCGTAAGGCCCGACCCCGAGTCGCACAGTGGGGGTGATCTGTCATGGTCGGCCGTCCGACCTGGCAGCGCGTCGCCGTCCTGCGCGCCCTCGCGGGATGCCGCGATTTCGCGTCGGCCCAGGAACTCCATGCCCTGCTCGCCCTCACCACGGGCCCCGTCGGACTGACCACCGTGTACCGGGCGCTGCGCGAGCTGGAGGTCGCCGGCCTCGTCGATCTCGTACGCGACAACGCCGGAGAGCGCCTCTACCGGGTGCGGCCGGCTGACGGACACCGCCACTACCTCATCTGCCGGTGTTGCGGCCGCAGTTGGCCGGTGGAGTCCGAGGTGGTGGAGGCGTGGGCCGACCGGGTCGGGGCGGACGCCGGTTTCGTCGAGGTGGAGCACACCGTCGAACTCACCGGCGTCTGCGCCACCTGCACATCCGCCGCCGATCGAGGAGATCCGCCATGCCGCTCGGAGCCCGCGTACCGGGACAGAGCCCGCAGTTGCGCGAACTGAAGGAGGCCGTGCGCCGCACGCTCGGCCTGGACGAGGACACCGCCGTGGTGATTCGGCAGCTCGCCTGCACCGAGCCGGGCTGCCCGCCGCTGGAAACCGTCATCGCCGTCCTCCCGATGGACGGACCCGCCCGCCGCTGGACCCTGCACCGCCCTGCCGACCTGATCACCGGCGACGACCTGAACGCTCTGCTGAGCACCGCACCTGAAGGAGCCTGAATGACCAGTCCGCAATCCCACGTCCAGCCGAAATCCGAGGAGTTGCGCGACGAGCGGGTCCCGGTCACCGTGCTGACGGGGTTCCTCGGCTCGGGCAAGACCACTCTGCTCAACCGGATCCTCACCGAGCAGCACGGGCTGCGGATCGCCGTCATCGAGAACGAGTTCGGCGAGGTGGGCATCGACGACGCGCTGGTGCTGGACGCCGAAGAGGAAATCTTCGAGATGAACAACGGCTGCATCTGCTGCACCGTGCGCGGGGACCTGATCCGCATTCTCGGTGCGCTGATGCGCAGGCGGGAGAAGTTCGACCACATCCTCATCGAGACGACAGGCCTGGCCGATCCGGCGCCAGTCGCACAGACCTTCTTCATGGACGACGAGATCGCCGCCCAACTCCGGCTCGACGCCATCGTCACCCTCGTCGACGCCGGGCACGTGCTGCAACACCTCGACGAGGTCAAGCCCGACGGCGTGGAGAACGAGGCCGTCGAACAGATCGCCTTCGCGGACCGGATCGTGCTCAACAAGACCGACTTGGCCGACGATGCGACCATCGTGGACGTCGTCACCCGCATCCGGGCCATCAACAGCGGTGTGCGGATCATCCCGGCCCGGCACGCGCAGCTGGATCTCCAAGAGGTGCTGGACGTCGGCGCGTTCGACCTGGATCGGGTGCTCGCCGACGACCCGTCGTTCCTCACCGAGACCGAGCACCAGCACGACACCACCGTCACGTCGGTCGGCATCGACCTGCCCGGCGAGCTCGACGAGGACCGGCTCAACCGCTGGCTCGGCACTCTGCTCCGCACCAGGGGCGTCGACATCTTCCGCTCCAAGGGCATCCTCGCCATCGCGGGCGCCCCCAAGCAGTACGTCTTCCAGGGTGTGCACATGCTCCTGGACGGGGAGTTCGGGCGGGACTGGCACGAGGACGAGCTACGCCGCAACCGGCTCGTCTTCATCGGTCGGAACCTCGACCGCGAGGGCCTTGAGCGTGGTTTCGCCGAATGCCTGGCCACCGCGGGGGCGGTCGCGTGAGCATCACCGCTGCCGATCAGGAGCTCTCCGTGGCCTGGGAGTTCGCCGTCGACGACGCGCCCGTCGCGCTCAGCGCGCAGGGCGACCTGGTGGCCGTCGCCGGGGCCGAGGGGACGGTCAGGGTGCTGGCGGCCGGCATCGAGATCGGTGGCTTCGAGCTGCCCGGCGGCACGCTGAATGTCCAACTCTCCCCGGATGCACGCCACTTGGTGGCCACCGGCCCCATGGGATATGCGCTGTGGCGGCACGAGGACGGGTGCACGACGGTACGGGAGACGGGCACCTGGTCGTCGGCGGCCGCCTGGGCTAACGACGAACGGGTCGCGGTGGCCTCCGGCCGCCGCGCCCTCGTACTGGGCGCGGACGGCGAGGAGTTGTGGTCCGCCGAACCCGCCGCATCGACCGTCACCGATCTTGCCTGGATGCGTCAGGGGCGGCGCCTTGCCGTGGCCGCGTACGGTGCCGTACGCGGCCACGAGCGGCACACCGAGCAGCCGGTCGTCACTTACCCCTACCGCGGCTCCCACCTGGCACTCGCCGTCGCACCGACCGGACGCTGGATCTGCAGCGGCAACCAGGACGCGTCCATCCACATCTGGCGCACCCGCGATGGTGACGACCTGACCATGTCCGGCTACCCGGAGAAGGTCTCCCGCCTCGCCTTCGACGACACCGGGTTCTGGCTGGCCGCCGACGGCGCGCCGGACGTGACCGTCTGGGACTTCTCCGGCAAGGGCCCGGCCGGTAGCGCGCCCCGCTCGCTGCGCTGCCACGAGACGATCACCGCGTTGGCCTGGCGGCCCGGCGGTGCCGCGCATCTGGCCAGTGGCGGCGATGACGGGACGGTCGCGCTGTGGCGGGCCACTGCCGGACGGCCCGAGTCCCGGCTGCGCCCGCTCCGCACCCTGGAGGGCCCGTCGGCAGTCGCCGCGCTCGCCTGGTCGGGCCCGCACCTGCTGGTCGTCTGCTACCGGGACGGCCTGGTACGGGCCCACCGCCTGCCCTTCCGAGACGCACTGTGAGCGGTGCCGCCGACAGGCGTACGGCCGTCATCAGCGCCGCCCGCGTCCGGCCGTGCACCTTGCTGGTGTGCCGGGGCTGCTGCTGCGGCAATCCGCGCAAGCACCCCGGCACCGATCACCAGGGGCAGCTGGAAAGGCTGCGTATCGCCGCTGCCGACCCAGCAGGTCGCTTCGCCGTCCGGACGACGGATTGCCTCGGCCCCTGTGACCAGGCAAACGTCATGGTGGTCCAGCCGTCCACCCAGGGACGGCGGCGCGGCGGCCGGGCGGTCTGGATCGGCTTCGCCATGGACGACAGCTTCACGGACGACCTTCTGCGCTGGATCGCCCAAGGGGGTCCTGGCGTGGCGGCTCCCCCGCCGGCCCTGGAACTCCAATTCATCCGCGCGCCCGGCGCCGAGAAGACCCGGGCGCGGGGGCGCCGCCGTGCACGCGGATGAGGCAGGCGCCCGGCTCGCCGGGTGCCCGGACCACCCGGCGCCTGTTGCCGTACTCGGCGCCACCGCAACCGCTCCCGCCACTCATCTCGACGCCGCCACGGCCTCGGTCGTGGCGGCCACTCTCCAGGCCCTCGCGACTCCGTCCCGCCTGCTGATCCTCAGCAGGCTCCGGCGCAGCCCGCACCCGGTCACGGAACTCGCCACCGCGATCGGCATGGAACAGTCGGCCGTCTCCCATCAGCTGCGCCTGCTGCGTGCTCTCGGTCTCGTCGTCGGGCACCGCGATGGCCGTCGGATCGTCTACAGCCTGTACGACACGCACGTCGCCCAGCTCCTGGACGAGGCTGTTCACCACATCGAGCACCTGCGGCTCGGACACCACGGCACGGCATGATTCCGGCCGTCCTCTCCTGTCGCACTCGCACCAGCGAACGCGCGAGAGGACACTTGGACCTGCGGGGGAAGCCGGAAGAGAAGAAAGGCGAGGAAGTCGAGATGACGACCGCCACGCACGTGCCGCACACCGCGCACACCCACGAACACGGCAGCGGCTGCGGGCACGTCGCCGTGCCTCATGGCGACCACATCGACTATGCGCACGACGGCCATCTGCACCGTGTTCACGACGGCCACGCCGACGAGTGCGAACCCGCCGGCCACACAGTGCACCAGAACCACGATCACCGGCACGCGCCGGGTTGCGGCCACGTCGCCGTCCCGCACGGGGAGCACGTCGACTACATCCACGACGGCCACCGCCACGCCGACCACGAGGGCCACTGGGACGACCACTGAGAATCGTCAGCTGCTGCTGTCCCGCCCGGCCGGACTTCTCGCAGGCTGAGTAGAGGCCGAGGCGACTCGTGTTCGTCCAGAGTTGCGGGCAGGCCGACGCGGGCAGCTATCGGATGGCGACGAGAACGAAGTCGCCGCCGAACTGCCAGACCGTTGTCACGTCCTCGAATCCCGCCTGTCGGAGCAGATCGACATGGTGGGACAGCGTGAGGGCGTTATTGGGGATGGGTGACGGCTGCCGCCTGGGGCGGTCGGGGAGGAGACCGGCCAGTTCGGGGTCTTCCTCGGCCGCCATCCACCAGGACTCCCAGTCCTCGTGGGCGGACAGCCGTTGCCGCTCGCTCCGGCGCAGGCCCACGTGCCGGACGATCTCCGCGGTCCTGCCGTCGACCGGGCGCAGTCCGTCGCTGTTGACGAGTACGCCGCCGGGGCGCAGCAGCGCGGCAAGGTCCTTGTACGTCCGGCTCAACGCGTCCGTGCCGAGACAGTGCAGCGCGGTGGCGGAGACGGCGGCGTCCAGCCGGCCGTCCAGTCCCAGCGCGTCGGTCCAGCCGTCCTGCCCGATCTCCGTCCGGACGAAGCGGGCGGCGGACGCGTGGTGGGTCCGGCCCAGTTCCAGCAGCAGCGGGTCGGTGTCCACGGCGACGATGGCCGCGTGCGGCAGCCGCCTGGCGAGCCGTGCGGCCAGCGATCCCGGGCCGCATCCGAGGTCGGCGACAACGGGCTGCGCCTGGCCGGACGTGACGTGTTCGACCACATCGGCGATCACGGTGAACCGCTCGTCGCGGTCGAGCGCGTACCGCTGTTGCTGGTGTTCCCAGCGTTGTACCCATAGCTCGGCCGTCGCCATGCTCAGCCCCATCCGGCCGTGCCACCCCTGCCGTCTCGCACCCAGTCTTCCGGATCACCCCGACCCTACAGGTGGAAACGGTTTCCATTCGCGTATTTCACTCCAACGTGGCCAGAACGGCGAGGAGTTGGTCGATCTCCTGAGGGGTGTTGTAGACGTGCAGACTCACGCGCACCGATTCCTGCCTCTCACCGGCGCTGCCCTGGCAGAGACTGTCGGAGCGGACCATGAAACCGTGGCTGAAGAGGATGAAGCCGAGGTCACCGGAGTCGATGCCGCGGTGCCGGAAGGTGACGATGCCCTGGCGCTGCTGCACCTCCGTGTCCGCTGCCAGGCTGTGCTGGCAGCCGAGGATCTCGTACGCGGGCAAGCCGCGCAGTCCGTCGGTGAGGCGGGCGGCCAGAGCGCGGGCCCACCGTTCGATCCTGTCCGTCCCTGCGGCGTCCAGCCAGTCGAGCGCCGCCCGCAGGCCGGCGATGCCCGTGGTGTTGGGGCTGCCCTCCCATCCGACGGGTGCGAACTGCGGTCCACGGGCGTTGCGGGCCCAGATGACGCCCGATCCGGGCAGGGCCAGGGTCTTGTGGCCGGAGAAGACGGCGAAGTCCACGTCGAGTTCGGTCATGGACACCGGCAGGTGGCCGACGCTCTGGGCGGCGTCCAAGCAGATCGCCACGTGGGGGCCGACGATCTGGCGGATCCGGTGGATGTTCATGTTGGCGCCGTAGACATGGTGGACATGAGAGGCCGCGACGAAACGGGTCCGCTCAGTGATCAGTCGGTCCAGCGCCGCCAGATCGTAGTCCCCGGATCCTGGTTGGTACGGCATGGGGCGGACCAGGACGTGGCTCCCTTGCCGGGCCAGCAGGTCCCGTGCTTCGAGCCACGGCAGGATGTTGGCCTGGTGGTCGGCGAACGGGACGATGATTTCGTCTCCGTCGTCGAGGAAGGGGACGAGCCAGTCGCGTGCGACGGTCCGCAGCCCTTCGGTGGTCCCGCTCACGAAGTGCACACCGGAGTGCTGCCGGTCCGGGTCGTGCAGGAACTCCTTGATCCGCTGCCCGGTCTCCCGCACCAGAGAGGTCGTTTGGTTGGCCCAGGTGTAAGTGCCCCGACCCGCATTGGCGTTGGTGGTGGTGAGGTAGGCGTGGACAGCGTCGAGGACGGCCTGCGGCTTCTGCGTCGTCGCCGCGCTGTCCAGGTACATCACGTCCGGATGGCCGGTGATGATCGGGAACTGGGCGCGGAGGGCCAGGTGCCACTCGTGCAGCTCGGCCAGCACAGCGTCGGCAGGGGCTTGTGTGCTGCGCAAGGCGGCCTCATTCCCTCACCAGGGGGGCGCCCGCGTCGCGCCAGGCGATGATGCCGCCGCGCAGGCTCCGCACGTCGGGATGGCCCATGCGGGAGAGCAGGGCTGCATACCTGGCGGACTGCTCGCCGACCGGGCAGGCCAGCAGCACCGGCCGGCTCTTGCTGAACGGCAAGCCTGCCCGGACGAGTTCGCCGAACAGCTCGTCGACGATGTTGAGCGAGCCCTCGATGTGCAGTGCTGCGTAGGCGAACGGGCTGCGCAGGTCGACAACCAGCGGGCGGTCCCGGCCGATCCACCGCACGGCGTCTGCCACATCAATGTCGGATGCAGCCGACAGGTCCGCGTCGGACAGGTCGGCGAGGGAGTTCTTCCGGGGCGGCCGGCCCAGCAGCTCGGGACGCCGCTCCCGCACGTAACTGAGATAGCTCTCGATCCGGTCGCACACGATGAACACGGCGGTCCTGCGGCCCTGTTCACCGTCGTCATCCCGCTCCGCGAGCTCGGCATCGGCCGCGCGCAGATGGCGAACGGCTCCGAAATAGGCGGCTCCGGCCGTGGGGCCGGCCAGCAGGCCGCACCGCCTGGCCAGGGTCAGCATGCCGTCGATGGCCTCGTCAGCCGTGACAGTGGCGATCGTGTCGTACACGGCCGGATCGAACAGACCGACCTCCTGTACCTCGTCGATGGTGCGGATCCCGGGGATGAAGTCCGACTTGTGCGCCACCAGCCCCACCACGGCCACCTCCGGGTGGTGCTCCCGCAGCACCGCCGCGACGCCCGTGGACGAACCGGCGGTGCCCACGCAGGCGATGAAATAGTCCGGGGCACGGCCGTCCAGATCCTTGATGATCTCCGGCCCGGTGCCCGCCACATGCGCCTGGGTGTTGAGGGCGTTGAAGTACTGGTCCGTGTACACGTACGTGCTGCCCGGCTCGCTGAGTGTCTGGTGGAAGAGGGTCAGCGGGTCGTCGGTGTTGGTCGGGTCGAGGCATTCGGTCTGGCCGGGCAGTTCCTCGACCTGCGCGCCCAGCAACAGCAGCAGGTCCTTGATCTCCGGGATCCGCATCCGGTTGGTGACGGTCTTGAACGGCACTCCGTGCATGCCCGCGATCACGGCCAGGGCTTTGGCGGTGTTCCCGCTGGACAGCTCCACCACCGTATGGCGGTGCTCCATGGCCGCGCTCAGCCCCGGCCGCACCATGTTCCACGCGGCCCGGTCCTTCACCGAACCGAACGGGTTGAGCATCTCCAGCTTCGCGTACAGGTCGATGCGACGCAGGCCGTGCACAGCCGGATCGATACACAGAAGCGGGGTGTTACCGATCGCGTCGGTGATGCTGTCAAGCCTCATGCCCGCCCTCCCGCTGCATATCCGGCCAGTACTGCTCGTCCAGGCACCACCGCCAGGCCCCCGCGTCCGGCCCGTCCTGCCAGGCGGCGACCTTGCGCGCGACGGGCTGGTGCTGCGCCTGATCGGCGCTGAAGTCCATGAAGTAGCCCGCCGTATTCGCGAACCCCAACAGGTCACCTGGCTGCGGCAGATACGGCAGGAAGACCATCCGCCGCGTGATCAAATCTGCCTCCAGACACAGGTTGCCGGCCAGGTACACCCCGACCGGCTCGGCGTCCGCCGCCGGTTCACGCCCCCTGCCCCGCGGAACGATCACCGGATCCATCAGGACCCCGTGCTCCTCAAGACCGACGTCGTCGGCGTTCGCCTCCAGCCGCACCATGCGATCCCCGGACCCCGTACGGCGCACCTCCAGGACCCGCGCCAGGGTGAGCCCGCACTGGTCGACCAGCGCCCGGCCCGGCTCCGTATAGAGGCCGTAGAGGCTCTCCAGGAGCGAGACCGCCAGCGTGTGGCCGAGGATCGGTGCGGGCTGGGACAGCAACGCGTCGAGGTACCGCTCGGCGGCGACCGGACGATGGGCCGGATACAGCCCGAGTGCACCGGACAGCATCCCGGCCTCGTACCGCAGGCCGTATCCGTGCCGGCGCCAGGTCAGGGCCTCACGTTTCCCCATCACGGCCTGCGTGAGCTCCGTGGTGTACCGGTCCCACTGCCCGCCGTCGGCAAGGTAGTTGACCCCGAAGCCGCCACCGACATCGATCACCTGCGGCTCAAGGCCGCGATTGTGGCACTCGTTCATCACCATGACGCAGCCTTCGAGCGCCACGGCCTTCTCGGCAAGGCTGGTCGTGTCCAGGTGATACCCGACACCCGTCAACTCCACGGCATCCTTGTGCCGTTCCACCGCCTTCAACAGCCCGTCCAGCTCCGCCACCGGCGTCCCGAACCGGCTCTGCCTGGTCAGCAGTCTGACGCCCGGCGAGGAGAACGTCGACAGCCGCAGCAGCACCCGGACCCGGGGCAGGTCGTACCACCGCACCAATGCGGCGAGATCGTCCAACTCGCCACGGCCGTCCACGTTCACCGTCACGCCACTGCGGGCCGCGAGCCACAGGAACTCCGGGCTCTTCGGCCCCGTCGCCATAATCCGGCCGGGTGTGAAACCCGCCCCGAGAGCGTGTTGCAGCTCGCCCAGCGAGGCGACGTCCATCCCCGCGCCCGTTCCCGCACCTGTGGCGGCGAGCCGCCGCACCAGGGAACTCGACCTGTTCGCCTTGTGCGCGAAGAAGACCTCACCGCTCAGACGGTGCCTGCGATAGACAGCGCGGAAGCGCGCCAGATTCTCGGCGATCTGGTCCGGAAGCACGATGTTGAGCGGCGACCCGAGCCCACCCACCAGCGTCTGGAGGAAGTCGGCCGACCCCAGCAGCAATGCCAGCCGGGGCTCCAACCGCGGCTCCAGATATAACGGGACCACCATCCTCCGAGGCTCCTCCCCCGGTGCGGGACCAGAACGCCGCGCCGACGGAACCCGATCACCGACGGCACGCCAACGGGTGTTCGGGTATACCCATTTCCATCCCGACGGCGCTTTACGCCCTTCTCCGCCGCAGACCGGGCCGGGCCCCGGCATCGACCGGGGCCTCGCCCGACTCCGGCACCTCCTGAAACGGCCGCGATCCGACAGGATGGAGCACGCTCGGCAAGTGCTCAGCTCGTGCGGCAGTCGGGGCAGATGCCGGTGAGTTCCAGGGTGTGTTCGACCTCGTCGAAGCCGGAGGACCGCGCGATGCGGTCGGCCCAGCTCTCGACGTCATCGGCATCGATGGGCATGCCAAGGCCGCAGCCGCGGCACAGGAGATAGTGCCGGTGTTCGGCGGCAGGCCGGTGCCGGAAGAGGCGTTCGCCGCCCCGTGTGCGTACGACGTCGGCGCGGTCGGCGGCCGCGAGGGCGCCCAGGGTGCGGTAGACGGTGCTCAGGCCGATGCGCGAGCCGGATTCCTGCAGGGCGGCGTGCAGCGTCCGGGCTCCGACGAAGCCGCCGGCCTCGATCAACGCCTGGAGCACCGTGGCGCGTTGGGCGGTCCGTCGGCCGATCAGGCTGACGTCGTCGGCCGGGATGGTCATCACGCCTCCGCCGGCCTGACGCGGGGAACTCGCCGGGTGCGCACCATGACGAGCACGGCTGCGTAGACGACGGTGGCGACCGTCATGATGGAGAAGCTGGGCGGAAGTTGGGGCGCGGCATAACTCAGCGCGAGCCCGGCCCACATGTCCGCGACCGCGAGCCCCGCCGACAGAGCGAGCCCGCGGTAGGGGCGGTCGGTGAGGCGATGAGCTGTTCCGGCGGGCGCGGCGAGCAGACCGAGCAGCAGCAGCGAGCCGACCACCTGGGTGGCTTCGGCGGCGGTGGCGCCGACCAGGGCCAGGAAGGCGATGCCGAGGACGCGTACCGGCACCCGCCGCGCGGCGGCCACCGCCTCGTCGACGGAGGCGAACAGCAGCGGCCTCGCCAGGGCGAGCAGGGCCAAGCAGATCCCGGCCGCTACGGCTGCCGCCAGCCACGCCTGCCCGCCCGACAGGCCGAAGATCGAGCCGAAGAGCACGGTGACTCCGGCGGTGCCGTTGGCCGCGCCCCGGGTGGTGTAGAGGGTGAGGAAGAAGGCGCCCAGGCCGAGGATCCAGGAGAAGACGCTGCCGATGGCCACGTCGTCCGCCCGGCCGCGTCCGCCGAGCGCGCCGATGACCACCGCGAGGAGCACCGTCGCGCCGAACAGGCCGAGGCGCAGGTCCCAGCCGACCGCGAGCGCGCCCAGCGCGCCGGCGAAGGCCACATGGCTGAGGGCGTCGCCGGTGAACACCTGGGCGCGCAGCACCAGGAAGTGGCCCGTCAGGCCCGCCGCGAGGGCGATGGCCGTGCCCGCGAGGAGGGCGTGGGTGAAGTAGGGGTGGGAGAAGGCGTTCACCCGGCACCTCCTGGCAGTGGTCGGCGTCGTCCGGCGGCGGTCAGCGCGCGGCCCAGGCGGGCCGCCACATAGGCGGCGAAGGCGAAGGTCGTCACGTAGAACCCGATCGGATACGCGGAGTAGTACGCGGTGATCAGCCCGGCCCACGTCACCGCGACGGCGATCACCACCGAGGCGAGCAGACCGGCGGCGGGCCGGGCGGTGAGTTGCTGGGCGGTGGCGGCGGGCATGACGAGGAGGGCGAACACCAGCAGGGTGCCGGTGATCTGGCCGGCCTCGGCGGTGGCCACGCCCAGCAGGAGCAGGAACGCGACGGACAGGGTCCGCACCGGCACCCCGCGCCCGGCGGCCACGTCGGGGTCCACCGATGCGAACAGCAACGGCCGTCCGATGACCGTGAGCACGCCGATCGCGACCGCGGCCACCACGGCCAGCACGGCCACCTGGGCGGTCGTGATGCCCAGAAAGCTGCCGAACAGCAGGGAGTTGATCCCGCCCAGGAACCCTTTGTAGAGGGATACGAAGAGGAAGCCACACCCGAGCAGGAAGGCCTGGACGGTTCCGGTGAGCGCCGATTCCTGGCCCCGGCCGCCCTGCCCTGCCCGCGGGATGGCGGCGATCGCGAGGGCGCCCGTGATGCAGAACGCGAAGTAGCCGAATCCGGCACTGATCCCGAGCAGGGTGGCGCAGGCCGCGCCGGGGAAGCTGACCACGGCCAGGGTGTGCCCGGCGAAGCTCTGCTTGCGCAGCACCATGTACCAGCCGATGACGGCGGCCAGTACCGCGACGACGGTGCCCGCCCGGAAGGCGTTGACCATGAAGGGGAACGCCCAGATCTGCTGGAGGTCGGTGACCGGGTTCCATGACCAACCGGCTTG
>NZ_JBIWHT010000059.1:0-16238 GCF_044764265.1 Streptomyces sp. NPDC094147
ACCCCATCGGATCCCCGCGAACGCCAACCAGCCCTCACCGTCCCACCGGGACAACGATCACGCCAGACCACCCGTGAAAAGACCAGCAGAGTCACGGGGACGCCTCACTGCCTGTCCCACGAGACACCCCCTGCCCCATCCAACAGCTTGCGCCACACGGCCTCCCATGCCCCGGAGTAGCCGCGCTTGCGCTCTCAGTCCGACTCGTGCGGCGTTGGCGTCGGGGAAGGCGTCGGAGAGTGGCTGGGGTACGGTGAAGGGGGCGGAGGGGTGGAGCGCGACGGCGCGGGCGGGGGCACCGGAGCTGAGGGAAGCGGGTTGGGTGCGCTGGGGGACGTGGGCGCCGACGGGCGCGTCGACCGGCTGGGGGTGGCACTGGTGGACGGGGCAGGTGACGGCGTTGGCAGCTTCAGGTCGAAGGAGGCCGCGGCGTTGGCCCCCAAGGCTTCTTTGGTGTAGGCCGCCCAGATCTTCGCGGGGTAGCCGCCGCCGCCCGCGCGCTGGCCACCGCCGAGGCCGTTCAGGGTGACCTGCCGTCCGCCCTCGCCTTCACCGAACAACCCGATCACGGTAACCAGTTGGGGGGTGTACCCGGCGTACCAGGCGGACTTGTTGTCGTCCGAGGTGCCGGTCTTGCCGGCCGCGGCCGCGGTGAAGCCCGCCGTGCGCACCGCCTTGCCCGAGCCGCTGTCGACGACGCCGGACAGGACGGAGGTCACCGAGTCCGCCGCGGCGCGGTTGATGGACCGGGCGGGCTTCGGCATGCCCAGGCCGGGGTCGGCGCCGCTGGCCCGCTTGACGGACTTCACGATCGTCGGGGTGTTCGCCTGCCCGTGGTTGTCCAGGGTCGCGTAGGCGGCGGCCATGTCCAGCGGGCTGGCTCCCATGGAGCCGAGGGAGATGGCGGGGTGGTTGGTGAAGCCGGGCGTCGGGCTCATGCCCATGCCGGTCGCGGTCGCCTTGACCTTGTCGAGCCCCACGTCGACGGCCATCTGCGCGAAGACCGAGTTGACCGAGTCGTTCATCGCGGACTGTACGGAGATCCGCCCGTAGCTCACCCGGTCCTCGTTCTCGGGGGCGAAGGGGATGCTGCTGCCGCGCACCGGGCGCTTGTTGGTGCCGTCGTACACGGTGTCCGCGTCGATGTGCCGGTCGTCCTGGGTGGTGGAGTTGTGCTCCAGGGCGGCCGCGAGGATGAGCGGCTTGAAGGTGGAGGCAGGTTGGAAGTCCTGGCGGGTGGCGTTGTTGACGTAGTGCTTGAGGTAGTCGGTGCCGCCGTACAGGGCGAGCAGGTTTCCGGTCTTCGGGTCGAGGGACACCGCTCCGGCCTGGACGGCCCGGTCCGCCGGCCGGCCGCTAGGATTGAGCGTGCTGGTCAGCTGCGAGTGCACCGCCGATTCCAGTGCCTTCTGCTTGGCCGGGTCGACGGTCAGGGTGATGGTCCAGCCGCCCGCGTCGAGCTTCTGCCCGTCGACGCCCCGGCGGCGCAGCTCGTCGTCGGCCGCCTTGATCAGGTAACCGGTCTGCCCCTTCAGGCCGGGGGCGGGCTTGGGCTCGGCCGGCACCGGGAAAGTGAGGGCGTCCCGCGCCACCTTGTCGAGCCACTTCTGTTTAACCATGTTGTCCAGCACGTAGTTCCAGCGGTCCTTGACCCGCGCCTTACCTACCTCGGTTGCAGTGGCCCAGTCATACTGGCTCGGCGCCTGGAGCAGCGCCGCGAGATAGGCGCCCTCGGCCACCGTGAGCTGCTTGGCGTCCTTGTTGTAGTACGCGCGGGCGGCGGCCTGCACCCCGTACGAACGGCGGCCGAAATAGCTAGTGTTGAGGTAGCCGGCGAGTATCTCGTCCTTGGGCTTCTCACGGTCGACCTTGAGCGCGATGACGAGTTCCTTCGCCTTGCGCGAGACCGTCTGCTCCTGGGTGAGATAGAAGTTCTTAACGTACTGCTGGGTGATGGTGGAACCACCTTGAGTGCCCCGGCCCAGCGCGGTGTTGAGGAGTCCACGGACGGTGCCGCTGAGCGAGACGCCGGAGTCGCTGTAGAAGTCCTTGTTCTCCGCCGCCAGCATGTCGTGCTGGACGCTTAGGGGTATCGCGGCGAGCGGTACGGACTCCCGGTTGACCTTTCCGGTGCGGGCGAGGACATGCCCGTCCTTGGTCATGTAGACGTTGCTCTGCAGCTGCGCCGCCGCGTTCCCCTCCGGTACGTCGACGTACAGGTACAGCACCACGAAGGCGCCGATGGTGGCTGCGCACACGGCGAGCGCGTACCCGAGCAGTTTGCGCCAAGTGAACCAGCGACGCAGCCCCGTGCGCTTGACCCGTCGGGAACTTCTCCTGCGGCGGGCCGCTTTGCGCTGGGTCCCTCGTCGTGCTGCGGCTCGGCTCATGACTCCCGAATCTCCGTGCGTCTACGTCCCGGCACCCCTCGCATCCCTCTGGCTGCGCCCCCCTGAGCACCCAAGGGGCTCTGTCCGGCGCCAGTCTGGCATAAATAGGAAGAAAAGCTCACCTTGATAGATCTTAAGGATATTTAGCTCCCCTTCAGGCCGTTCGAGGCACACTGCACGGCATTCGCCGGCGCCAGGCCGGAAACCGAGCAGGAAAGGGGGGCCCATGCGCCACCTCGAAGGCACGGTCCTCCCCGGTCGCACCCCGCACCGCGAGGGCGGGCACGAGGCAGGAGAGCCGCAGTTGGTGCGGCTCGAACCGCAGGAGCATCAGGCCTGGGCCGAAGGGCCGACAGCCGAGGCGCTGGGCGGTGCCGGCTTCACCCAGATCCCCTCCTGGGGCCGGGTCAAGGAGGGCTGGGAGGCACAGAGCGTCGGCTGGCGCCTGCCCGACGGGCGGCTCGTGGGCGCCGCCCTAGTGCTGAGCCGCACCATTCCCCGGCTCGGCAGGCGCTTCTGCTACCTGCCCGAGGGGCCGGTGATCGACTGGCGCACACCCGATCTGAGCCGCTGGCTCGACCCGTTGGTGGGACACCTGCGCACACAGGGCGCCTTCGCCGTCCGCATCGGCCCGCCGCTGGACCACCGCCGCTGGGAGGCCGCCACCATCCGTGAAGCGGTCCGTGACGGCAGCGCGCGGCGGCTGCGCGACGTACTGCCCGACCGGGTGGACCCGGTCGGCGCCACGGTCGCCGACCGCCTGCGCGCCCTCGGCTGGCAGCCCGCCGACCAGGACACCCAGCCGCGGTTCGCCTTCCGCCTTCCCCTCGACGGCCGTTCCTCCGACGACCTATGGAGCGGCCTCAACTCCCAGTGGCGACGCAACGTGAAGAAAGCGGTCGCCTCAGGGGTGAGCCTGGAGCTCGGCGGGGCCGAGGACCTCGCGGAGTTCTACCGCCTCCAGCGGATCACCGAGGACCGCAACGGCTTCAACCTCGGACGCCAACTCCCGTACTACCAGCGGCAGTACGAAGTGCTGAACGCGGAACACGCGGGCCGGATGGAGCTGCATCTCGCCCGTCACGGCGGCGAGATCCTCGCCGCCCACACCCTCGTCACCGTCGGCAAGCGGGCCTGGTACCTCAACGGCGCCTCCGCCGACCACCGACGGACCGTGCGCCCCAGCAACGCCCTGCAGTGGTCGATGATCCAGAAGTGCCGCGCAGCCGGCGTCACTACGTACGACATGCGCGGCGTCCAGGACTGCCTCGATCCGGACGGCGGCGACTACGGACTGCTCCGCTGGAAGCTCGGCACCGGCGGTCATGTCGCCGAGAACCTCGGGGAGTGGGACATGGTCCTCAGTCGCCCCCTGCACCTCGCCTTCCGGGCCTACCTGGCGGGCCGCCACCACTGAAACGCCGCCGCCGGCCCCGCCCTTTCTCCCCGCTGACAAGGTCATCAACTCACGTGAACAACAACAGCGTTAACCGGATTTCCGCCCGTTGCGCGAAGGCAACGACTCTGGGCCTGATGACGGTCCCCGCACTGCTGCTCGCCGCTTGCGGGCCGAGCGCGGAACCGGCCGCCGCGGACGCCCCGCACATGACGATCACCCCGGCCGACGGAGCCCACGGAGTCAAGCCGACGGACTCCATAGCCATCCGCGTCGACCACGGCACTCTCGGCTCCGTACAGGTCACGGCCCCGGACGGAAAGCCGGTCCCCGGCACGATGCGCGAGGGCGCCTTCGTACTCGCAACAGCGCTCGCCACGAAGGCGACCTATCAGGTGCGGGCGACTCTCAAGGGCGCCGATGGCAAGGAGACCGAGGCGCGGAGCAGCTTCACGACACTGGAGCCGAAGACGACCGAGACGGTCAAGGTGTTCCCGTCGAGCGGGTCCACGGTCGGTGTGGGCCAGCCCGTCTCTCTGACCTTCGACCACCCCGTCAAGGACAAGGCCGCCGTGGAACGCCGCCTCAAACTCACCACGGACAACAACACGGAAGGGTCCTGGGGCTGGGTGAAGGAAGCCCTCACCGGCAAGTACAGGGCGGACTGGCGGCCCAAGGAGTACTGGAAACCCGGCACCAAGGTCACCTTGCAGGCCGACCTCAACGGCGTCGAGACGGGGGAGGGCCGCTACCTCGTCCGCTCCTACTCCACCGCCTTCACCATCGGCAGGAGCCAGGTGGCCAAGGTCGACCTGACCACCCACCGGCTCACCCTCGAACGCGACGGACAGGACATCAAGACGATGCCGGTCACCGGCGGCGACGAGCAGCACGAGACGTGGAACGGCAAGATGACGCTGATGGCCAAGGAGGGCACCATCCGGATGAACTCCCAGACCGTCGGGATGGGCTCCGAGTACGACCAGATGGTGCAGAAGTCGATGCGGCTCACCATCTCGGGCACCTACGCGCACCAGGCCGAATGGGCCGAGGCCACCATCGGGACATCAAACACGAGCCACGGCTGCCTCGGCTTCACCACCGCGGACGCCACCTGGCTCTACGACCAGGCACAGGTGGGGGACGTCTTCGTAGTGCAGGGTGGCAAGGAGATGATGGCCACTGGCAATGGATACGGCGAGTGGAACCTCAGCTATGCCGAGTGGCAGCGCAACTCCGCGCTGCGGCAGGGGAGCTGACGGTGCCCACCACGACCGACACCGCGGAGCCGGAAGCCGCCCCTAAGGCCGCTCCGACCGCCGGCCACCGCCGGCTGCGCCCCGGCCCGGAGCTCCTCATGGCAGCCGGCGCGGTGGCCTCCCGGGCCACTGGATTCCTGCGGGCTGCGGTGGTCGTGGCGGCGCTGGGCTCGGGCATGCTGGCCGACGGCTACAACGTCGCCAACACCGTCCCCAACATCTTGTTCATCCTGCTCATCGGCGGAGCCCTCAACACGGTGTTGGTCCCGCACTTGGTCGCCGCCGCCCAGCAGGACCCGGACGGCGGTGCGGCCGCGATCGACCGGCTGCTCACCCTGCTCGCCGCGGCCGTGCTCGCCCTCACGGTCGTGACGACCGCCGCCGCACCGTGGATCGTCGACGCGTACACGAGCTACAGCGGCGCCCAGCGCCAACTGACCCTGCACTTTGCCTACCTGTGTCTTCCGCAGATCTTCTTCTACGGGATATTCACCATGCTGGGCCAGGTCCTCAACGCACGCGGCCGGTTCGGCCCCATGGCGTGGACCCCCGTTCTCAACAACCTCATCGTGAGCGGAGTCTTCGGCCTCTACCTGGTGTGCGCGGACGACGTCCGCACCGCGGGTGAGATGACCAGCGACCAGGTCAAGGCCCTCGGTGTCGGCACCACGCTCGGCATCGTCGTCCAGGCACTCGCCCTGCTGCCCGTCCTGCGTGCCGTCGGAGTGCGCTGGCGTCCCCGCTTCGACTGGCGCGGCAGCGGGCTCGGCGCACCGCTCGGCACGGCGGGCTGGACCCTGCTCATGGTCCTCACCGACCAGATCGGCTACTGGCTCGTGACACGGCTTTCCACCAGGGTCGCCGAGCACGCCGACGCGGCCGGCGTGGGGTTCGGCGTCGGATACACCACGTACTCCAACGCCTATCTGCTGTGGATCGTCCCGCACGGTGTGTTCACCGTGTCGCTGATCACGGCTGCGCTGCCGAGGATGAGCGAGGCCGCCACAGCTGCCGACCTGCCCAGGCTCCGCGGCCAGGTGTCCGAGGCCCTGCGGCGCAGCGGCGCCTTCATCGTTCCCGCCACCTTCGCGTTCCTGGCCCTCGCACCGCAGATCGCCACCGTGGCGTTCGGGCACGGCCGCACCAACCCCGGCGACGTGCACGCCATCGCCCTCACCCTGATGGCCTTCGCCCCCGGGCTGCTCTGCTACTCTGCTAACTACACTCTCTCGCGCACTCTGTACGCTCTGCGCGACGGCCGCACCCCGTTCCTGCTCAACCTGATCGTGTTCGCCGTCAACGGCCTGGGAGTGACCGCCAGTTACCTACTGCTGCCCACCCGCTGGGCGGTGGTCGGCATGGCGCTTTCCTTCGGCCTGGCGTTCACTGCCGCCGCCCTTGCCACGGCCTGGCTGCTGCGCCGCCGCCTCGGCGGCCTCGACGGCCGCCGCATCGTGCGCACCCACGCCCTTCTCACCGCCGCCTCGGCATGCGCGGCCGCGATGGCCTACGGCATCGCTCACCTGGTCCCCCACTTCGCAGGCAACGGCCTCCCCGGCACGCTCCTTGGCCTGCTGGGCGGAGCGGTTCCCCTGCTGGGGGTGGTAGTGCTGGCCCGTCGCCGCCTCTGATTCCGGCATGCGCTGGTCACTGGCCTGGTTCCGCCTTTGCAGCCTCGCGCCGGAGACACCCGGCCTCCTCAACGAGAGCCTTGGCGCGGGCGTTGCGGAGATGCGAGCCCTGGTCCACGCCGCTCGTGCCGAACCACCGACCCGCAGATCGTGATTGATGAGGCGTTCTGGCAGTAGGCCGATCTCACCCCGCGTCCCGGCCCCGTGGCCCATGGGGCCAAGACGACTGGGGAGGGCGCGTGGTCAGGGGGTCGGGTCGGTTGGTTCGGGCGGTTCGACGGACCACTTCTGGCCTGGCTGCCCGCCCGGTTCCTTCGCCCACAGCACCAGGTCGGTGCCATCCTGGCGGCTGTCGCTGTTCCCGACGACCCGGCCGCTTGCCGCCTCGGTGAGGAAGAACCCGCCGCCCTCCCCGTCCGGCTCGATCCGCCACCGCTGCGGACGCCCGTCGGTCCGGTCCCGCTGAACGAGGGCCGCGCCGTCGTCTGTTCCGTCCCCGGCATCCAGCACCTTGCCCGGGGCCACACGCGGTGACCACGTACGTGCCGTCGCCCCCTGCCGTCAGCGTCCACTGCTGCCAGGGACGCCCGTTGGGCTGCCACTGCACCACGCGCTCGCCGTCACCCCGCGCGTCACGTCCGTCCGCCGCCTCGCCGCTCGCTGTGTTGGTGAGGACCAGCCGCAATGAGCCGAAACAGCGGGTCGGCCATCCGCAGCCGCCCGGCCTGGGTCCCGGAGGCGGAGACCGCCCGCTGCATCACCGCGGAGCGCTCCGCACCACGGCGAGGCTGAGCACCATCCCGGTAGCCGCGTTGACTAGACGGAACAGGCCAGCGCCCGCGGGCTGACCAGGTGCAAAGCATCACTGGGTGCGGCCCGTGTGCATCACGGCGCGGATCAGGTCAACTCTCCCTGGCCCTCTACCATTCCGTGATCCCGTCCCCGATGGGTAGGCCGCTCTGGGAAAGCTGCGCGTGTGCGGCCGCCGAGGTCGAGAGCAAACAAGCCATCGAACGCCACCACTGGGTTGGCCTCCCCGCAGAGGCAACGGCTGTCCCCTCTCTCGTCGCACCGCCGCTCGCATCAGATTCCGAGGAGGGCCGACTTGTCCCGTCTACCATCTTCCGGCATCCCCTTGCGATGTGGCATTCAGCCCAGATTGACTGATTGGGTCAATCATGCAGAAATCACCCTTAAGGGATTCCCAAGACCCTTAAGTTCATTTGGGATTCGGTCGACGGCCAGTGCGGTCTGGTAGGCAGGGCTGCGGCGCGACCGAGTGCCTCCATGCCTGGACAGCCCCCGCCGACCCCACCTGCGCTATCGCTTGTTCGGAAGCGAAGTCGGTTGCGCTGCCGGGAAGTTGGCCACGAACCTCGCTCCCTCCCCGGGCGCGGTGCCCGCCGCGTTCAGCGTGCCGCCATGGCGCCGCGCGATGTCGCGGGCGATGGCCAGGCCGAGGCCGCTGCCGCCTGCGTCGCGGCTGCGGGACTCGTCGAGCCGGGTGAAACGCTCGAAGATCCGCTCGCGGTCGGCGGTCGGGAAACCGCACCCGTCGTCCCGCACTTCCAGGCGCACGGCGGCCCCGGTCTCGACGACCGTCACGGTGATCTCCCGCTCGGCGTGCCTCGCCGCGTTGTCCAGCAGGTTCCGCAGCAGACGCCGCAGCTGGCTCGTGTTGCCCGGGACGACAGCCGGCGCCGGAGCGTGCACGGTGACGTGCAGCGCGCTGACCAGGACCAGCTCGGTGACCGTGTCCTTGGCGAGGTCGGCCAGGTCGACGGGGGCAGTGGCGGCCTCGCACTCGGTGGGGCGGGCGAGGAAGAGCAGGTCGTCGGCGAGCTGTTGGAGACGGCGCACCGCGACGAGCGCCTCGCCGGTCGCCTGCGACCAGTCGGTGCGGTCCGGATGGGCGAGCGAGACCTCCAGGTTGGTGCGCAGCGCCGCGATGGGGCTGCGCAGTTCGTGCGAGGCATCGGCGACGAAGCGGTGCTGCTCCTGCGCGGAGCGCTCCAGACGGTCGAGGGTGTCGTTCGTGGTGACGGCCATGCGGAAGATGGCGTCCTTGGCCCTGGGCACCGGGACCCGCCGGTCGAGCTTGTTCTCGCCGATGACGGCGAGCTCGGAGCGGATCGCGTCGACCGGGCGCAGCGCGCGGCGGGTGGACAGCCAGGCGATGCCCGCGACGAGGAGTGCAGCGGCCGGGATGCCCGCGGCCAGCGGTACGTCGAGGACGGAGACGGCATCCTCGGCGGCGAAGGGGGTGACCAGGACGTACACGGTGTACATGCCGGGGACGAACCTGGGGCGGCTCACCACCCGGGCGTCCGGCGCACCGACCCAGCTATAGACACCGTAGGCGGTGAAGGAGCCCCCGGACAGCCGGTTGCAGGCCCGGCCTTCGCGCTCGTCGAAGCGCGCCGTGACCTTGGTGCTCCAGCTGAGCGGGGCCGCGCGGGGCACGGGGATGAACGGGCGGCCGACGACCGTCTGGCTCTTGAACGGCTCGCCCTGCAGGACCGGGACGCCCGTAGGGTCGAGCACGATGAAAGGCAGCCCCACGGTGTCGCTGTGCATGATGCCCGCGAGACCCTGGTCCGCCGCGTTGTCCCGGGCGATGATCCGCGCCTGGTTCAGGGTCTGCGCCTCGGCGGCCGCCATTCGCGAGTCGTACACGTACTGACGCAGCAACCAGGCGCCGGCAGTGGCGAGCAGCAACGTGGTGAGCCCGGCGGCGACGGCGGTACGGGCCCCGGTGGAGAGCCGCGCGAGCGGATTACGCACCATCGTTTGCCAGCCGGTATCCGGCCCCGCGGACCGTCTCGATGCTGTGCCGCCCGAAGGGGGCGTCGACCTTGCGGCGCAGGGTGCTGATGTAGACCTCGACGATGGCCGGGCCGCTGTCGTAGGCCATGTCCCAGACCTCGCCGAGGATCTCCGTCTTGGATCGCACCTGCCCGCCGCTGCGGGCCAGGCACAAAAGCACCTCGAACTCCCTTGTCGTGAGCGAGATTTGGGTCTCCCCCCGGCCGCAGCGCCGAGCCCCCGGGTCGAGCCAGAGGTCACCTGCGTGCAGCACCTTGTCCGGGGCGGTGGCACCGCCGCGCCGGATCAGGGCGCGCAGCCGGGCCATGAAGACGACGTACGAGAACGGCTTGGTGAGGTAGTCGTCGGCGCCGGTGTCCAGGCCCTCGGCCTCGTCGTACTCGCCGTCCTTCGCGGTCAGCATCAGGATCGGGGTGGCCACACCCGCCTTGCGCAACTCGGCGCACACCCGGTAGCCGTTGAGCCCGGGCAGCATGATGTCGAGCACGACCGCCTGGTACTGGTGGCGCTCGGCGAGCCGGAGCCCCGTGATGCCGTCGGCCGCGATGTCGACGACGTACCCCTCCGCCTCCAGCCCGCGCCGCAGCGCTGCGGCGACCTGCTGGTCGTCCTCCACCACCAGGATCTCTATGGTGCTCAGTGTGACCGCCTTGTAGACATATTTTCTGAGGTGAGCTACTTCAGTGTGCTAAGCAAGCCTTGGGCGGATTCTCAGTTGTGGAGAACCGCTTCCATGACGGCCTTGGCGATGGGAGCGCCGAGCTTGCCGCCCGAGATTTCGGAACGGGAGATGTCTTTCATGTCCTTGGGGTCGATGAAGACCGCGACTGCCACCGGGGATGTGCCGTCGGCCTGCTTGGCGTACGAGACGAACCACGCGTACGGCCGCCCCTCGCGGACATTGGCGCCGTGCTGCGCGGTACCGGTCTTGCCGCCGACCGTGACCCCGTCGATCCGCGCCTTGCGGGCGCTGCCGTCGTCGGCGGTGGCCGTGGCCTCCATCATCTCCTGGACCTTCTTCGCCGTTGAGGCGGAGACGGCCTGCGAGAGCTGCTTGGGCTCGTGCTTCTCGATCGTCGACAGGTCCGGGCCGCGCACCTCGTCGACGAGGTGCGGCTGCATCAGCTTGCCGTCGTTTGCGAGGGCTGCGGTCACCACGGCCATCTGCAGCGGTGTACTGGTCAGGCTGCCCTGCCCCATGCCGGTCAGGGCTGTTTGAGGTTTGTCGAGCTTGTCGGGGTACAGGCTTTTGGAAGCCGCGAGGTCCCCGAAACTCTTGTCGTAGAAGCTGGAGTTGAGCCCGAACTTCTCCGCGGTCTCGCGCATCTTGTCCCGGCCCACCTTGTTGGCCGCGTCCAGGAAGACGTTGTTGCAGGAGATCTCCATGGCCCGCTTCATCGACACCTTGTCGCAGGCCGCGTCCCCCGCGTCGCTGCTGATCTTCGTGGTCGAAAGGGGCAGTTGATACGGCGACACCGCGCCGGAGGATGCGTTGATATCAGTGACCGCGCCAGACTCCAGGGCCGTCGCAGCTGTGAGGATCTTGAAGGTGGAGCCGGGCGGATAGGTCTCGCGCAGCGCCCGGTTGCTCAGAGGCTTGTTCTCGTTCTTGTCGAGCTCGGCGAACTTGTCGCCGTCGAAGATGCCGGCGAAGGCGGACGGGTCGTACGACGGTGTGGAGGCCAAGGCGAGAATCCTGCCGGAGCGCGGATCGATGGCGACCACCGCACCCTTGGCGTTGATTTTGGTCAGGCCCTTGTAGGCGGCTTCCTGAGCCTTCGGGTCGATGGTGGTGATCACGTCGCCGCCCCGTGTCTTCTCACCGGTGAGAATGTTCTTGGCGCGATCGAAGGTGAGTCGGTCGTCGCGGCCGCTGAGCACCTTGTCGTAGATGTGCTCCAGCAGTGAGGTGCCGATGACCTGCGAGGCGTACCCGGTGATGGGGGCGTACATGGCGCCCTCCTTGAGGGTCCTCTTGTACTTGAAGTCGCCGGAGGACTCCTGCGAACCAGTGATGGGTGCACCGCCGACAATGATGTTGCCCCGTGGGTTGGCGAAGGCCGCGATCTTCACCCGGCGGTTGTTGCCGTCGCTCGCCAGATCGTTGGCTTCGACGAATTGGACCCAGGTCGCTCGCACCAGCAGCGCCAGCACCAGCAATCCACAGAAGACGGCTATGTGCCGCAGCGGCCTGTTCACTGACTGTGTCTCCTTCTCCCGGAGGCATCCGGGACCGACCGGGGAGTTCTCCCCGACGTTGCTCGGGCCTGAGGCGCGGTGGCGTGGTCCGGCCCGTGACGTTGGGGCTCGATACGTGGTCATGAGGTGCGCACGCGTGAACTGTCCCGACGTGCCGGATACCAGCCTCGGACGATATGGCCACCTCTTCAGAAAATGCAACCTTTGCCGGAATCCTCACCTCTTGGGATGCGCAACCAACGCGCCTACCGCCCCCGCCGGGAGACGGAGGGGCGGTATCGATACGAGGAACAGGCCGTCGATGACAGATCCCCCGACGCTCACCCAGCAGCCCCAGTCCGGCCCCCAGCCGCCCCGCAAAAGGCGCTTCCCTACGAAGCGCTGGGTGATCGGTGCGGTGGGCATGGTCTGTCGCGGGCTGACCGCCGGGTTGGTGATGGATCACTACGAGATACCGCCCTTCACCTGCAAGGGCGACAGCATCTCGCCGTTCTTCTCACCGAGCCGGGCCCGGCCGGGCCGTCAACGACGGCTGGTCTGTCTCAGTGTCGTCGGGGTGGGCCTCGCGCTCCTGGCCGGGTGCGGCACCTCGCACGTGGCCGTCAGCGCCGGTCAGGTCCGCCCCGCGAGCGCCCCCTTGCAGCTCTGGCCCGACCAGGGACCTCGCGCGTCGCCTCCGCCGGCCCTGGTCGACTCCCCGCCCGCCGATCCGCAGCCCGATCCGGGATTCCCCCCGGTTCCCAGCGGGAACCTGCACGATGCCGACTCCCTCGCAGTGGTCCAGCGCGCCGTGGCAACCTCTCACCCCGAGGTCGGGCCCGAGGCGCTCGACGCGCACACGGTCCAGGCGGTGTCGGCCTGCCGCACCATAGGAGTCGCACCTTGCCCGGTCCTGTCGCCCGTCTACCGTGACGTGACCGGCGACGGTACCGACGAACTTATCCTGGGCATCCCGATGGAAGATCCGCAGTTCTTGTCGCTACGGGTCTACGGGCTGAAGGGCACTCGCGTCGTCAGCCTGCTCGCGGCGCCCGTGTCGAACGGTGACATCACGATCGCCGGTCACCAGCTGGTCGTCACGTCACCCGTCGAGTCCGGGTACCAGCGCCGCGAGACGTACACCTACGACCGCACCACTCAGCAGATGGTCATCAGCAGCACCGACTATCGCACGCAATCCCCTTCGTCCGGTCCGCGAAACGGCACCTCCGGCCCCCGCAAAGACGCACGATGAAGAAGATCAGCTTCGGCGGGCGCCGACGGCCGACGTCCTCGCTGTCGTGGAAGTGCGTCTGCTTCCTCACGGCCGTGTGCTGCTCGGTCGCGCTGACCGTGGGCGTGCTCGTCCACCTGATGGTGAAGCGCGAGACCGTCGAGCAGGCCCGGAGCCAGGCGCTCGGCCGACTCGACACCGTACGGGCGGCCTATGTCTCAGGCCGCACGTCCGCCGAGCAGTCCCTCGACCCGGCCGGACTGCCGCCCCAGCTCCACGAGATGGTGGAACACGGACAACGCGGCACGGTACTGGGAGAGTTCAAGGGGCAGCCCGCTATGTGGGCCGCGATGCCGACCGACAGCGGCTGGACCTTGGCCGTCCACACCGGGTTCTCCCATCAGCAGCAGACCCTCGACGCACTCGACAGCGCCATCGTCCTCAGCGCGATCACCGCCATCACCGCCACTCTGGTGATCGGTTGCGTGGCCGCCAGACGGGTCAGACGGCGGCTGAACCACGCGGCTGCGGTCGCCCGGCGCATCAGCGGGGGCGACCTGGAAGCGCGGGTGGACGAATACGTCGCCGGTGGCCGTCCCCCGCCGCATGACGAAGTCGGCGATGTGGCTGCCGCCCTCAACATGATGGCGGCGGCTGCTCAGCACCGCCTTGTCACCGAGCAGCGGTTCACCGCCGACGTGGCGCACGAACTGCGAACCCCGCTCACGGGTCTCAGCCTGAGCGCCGACCTGCTGCCGCCCGGACGCCCCAAGGAACTCGTCCAGGACCGGATCGGCGCCCTGCGCACGCTCACCGAGGACCTGCTGGAGATATCCCGCCTCGACTCGGCCACGGAGATGGCGGAGCGCGAGGAGCAGTCGGTGGCCGCGATCGCACGGGTCGCGATCGAACACACAGGCCACGCGACCGAGTTGAACGTGGTCAACGACGCCACGGTCCTCACCGACCGGCGTCGGCTGGACCGCATCCTGGCCAACCTCATCAACAACGCGCACTTCCACGGCCAGGCTCCCGTCGTCGTCAGGGTGGACGGACCGTGCATCCACGTCCACGACCACGGTGATGGCTATCCCGACTACCTGATCCAGCAGGGGCCGCAGCGATTCCGCACCGAGCCTGGGGCGGCCAGCGGGAAGGGCCACGGCCTGGGCCTGACCATCGTCACCGGCCACGCCCGCCTCATCGCCGCCGAGGTCACGTTCACCAACCCGCCCGGTGGCGGGGCGACCGCCACGGTCTCGCTCCCCTCGGGCGCATGACCGTGGCGGCGCGGTGTCCGAGTCCCTTCCGGGGACGTCGAGCACCAGCGCGTCCGGACCCTCCTGCGCGGCCAGGGCCAGCGCCTCGGCGCCGTACCGGGCGACGCTGACGCGGTATCCCTCCAGTTCGAGCAGTTCGAGCCAGATGCACACCGACTCCCGTACACCCGGGTCGTCGTCGGCCACCAGCACGTGCAGCTCGGAAACGGACATGTGTCGGCTCGCTCACGAGATGGGCGTGGGCCCTGAATATGCTCGCTGATCCACTGGATCAGTCCGGCGGACTCCATGTTCGGCACGTACGTCGCGGCATTGTGCTTGCCGCCCCGGATGACGCTCAGCTTGGTGTGGACGGGGGACGACCCTTCGTGTAATGCTTCACGAAGTCCTCGATGGGGGGCCTGGCCGCGGTTTCCGTGGTGCCGACCTCGAAGGCGAGGTAGACGTCCGGGTGCCCGGACTTGATCAACTTCGGGGCGAGCGCCTTGGGGGGGTTGTTCTCCGCCTTCTCCTGGTCGTGGCCTTTCCACAGGCGGGAGTCCGGAACGATGTCTGGGCCCGCCGCGATGACGGCCTTGAACTGATCCGGCTTCTGCCGCACGGCCTGCAGACCTGCGAAGCCGCCGGTGGAGGCGCCCATGAAAGCCCAGCCGTCACGGGAATTGACCGTACGGAAGTTCTCCTTGACCAGGTCCGGCACGTCCTCGGTCAGCCAGGTACCCATCTTCGGCTGCCGGGGATGTCACTGCCGTCCCAGTACTGGCCCAGCTTGGGATCCTTGGGGTCCTTTTCGTGGTCTTCGGGGTTGAGTACCGGCATGACCACGATGAACGGCAGGCTCTTGCCCTCCTTCGACCACTTGGAGATGCTCGCCTCCAGCTTGAGGTCGGGTCCCATCCAAATAGTTGATTCGGGTACCCGGAGTCGCCGGGCGGCGCGATCAGCACGGGGTGCGGGTCCTTGTACTGCGGCGGGACCCAGATCCACACCTTGCCCTTGAACCCGGACTTCTTGCCCTCGTACGTCGTGACGGCGATCTTGCTGCCGTCCTCCGGTACGGTGCCGGAGATGGTGAAATCGGCCTTCGGGCCCGTTTGCATGGACGCCTTGGAACCACTCGTTCCGCCCGCTTCGCGGCCCTGCTGGTCGTCCTGACCGAAGCTGATCGCGTCGCCCTTGTCGGAGAAGACCTCGAAGTAGCTGAGCACCGGCCAGGCGGCGAGCCCGAGCACGGCCACCCCCGCAGCTGTTGGAACCCAGCGCTTGGTGCGGCGCCGCCGGCCCGTGGTAGTCATGGTTTCGGGGGGTGTCATCGTCTGTGTTCCGCAGGGTGCTCGTGACTGGGGGCAGGAGGTCCGCTCGGTCTGTTACCGGCGATGACCAGACCCGAAGGACAACTGGGAACAGATATCTCAAAGCTCGCTAAGTGCCCAGGTCGTGGTTCTCCAGGAGCCCAGTCCGTTGGGGCGGGCTCACTCCTCCGGGCCGGACGGAGTGGGCGTGGGCGTGGGTGTGGGAGGCGTCGGTGTGGGCGGCGTGGGCGTGGGGGAGTGGGAGCGGGGATGCCTGGAGCTGGGCGGGGGCGTCGGCTTGTTGGTGTACGGCCGGGTGCTCGGGGTGCGGCCCTGGCGGTATTGACCGTCGCCGAGGTCGTACGGATCGGCGCTGGGTGGGTCTGCGGAGCGCGGAGGCGGTTCGCTGACCTGGTCCTGCTGGGAGAGGGACGGGGCGGGGGAGTTGGTCTGGGGGTCGGTGCCGCCGCCCTTGTCCGAGGAGTCGACGCCCTGCAGGACGGAGGCCGCGCCGACGGAGGCCGCGAATAGGGCTAGCCCCCAGGCCGCGGCACGGCGGCCCGTCCTCCGCCGCGGCTCGCCAGTCGGCCCCTCGTCACGGTCCGGGCGGACTCCCGGCCGCTGGACCGGCATAGCGGTGGTGGCTCCCGCCGCGCTGGTGGTGCCCATCGCGGGGGTGTGGGCACCCTCGTGCATCATCTCGACCGGGCCGGTGTTCCAGGTGCCGGTGTGGCCGCCCTGCGCCTGGAGCA
>NZ_JBIWHT010000060.1:0-13515 GCF_044764265.1 Streptomyces sp. NPDC094147
GGAATCACCACACCAACGACGGGGGCTTCGCCATGTCACATACCCCCTCGCCGACCTGCACCTTCACCCATAGGAGAGGGGATGAAAGAGGTTCACTGACGCCCCGTTACGCCGCCGCCACGGGCACCCCCGTCACCCGCCCCTCCCGCAGCAACCGCCACATCTGCCCCCGGCGCAGCTTCCCGCTTGTGGTGCGCTTCAGCAGGCCGCGCCGGCCCGTCACCAGGGTGAGGGAAGGCTCGGGTCCGAGCTCGTTTCTAAGGAGCTCCGTCACCGCCTGTGCCCAGGGGCCGGGCGGTGCTTCGACGAAGACGGCGAGACCGGGCCGCCCCTGGTCATTGACGGCCACTACCCCCACCCGGTCCTTGTCCACGCCGGCCGCCGCGGCCACCTTCGCGTCGAGGTCGTCAACGTACACGCTGCGGCCCCGGAGCTTCAGGCTGTCACCCATCCGGCCGAGCACGAACAGCTCGCCGTTGTGGCGGAACCCGGCGTCCCCGGTGCGGAGTTCACCGTCGACGAACCGGGTGGAGGAGCCCTCCCTGCCGCCGTGGTAGCCGTCCGCGACCGAGCTGCCGGTCACCGCGATCTCGCCGAGGCGGCCATCGGGCAGCGGGTGTCCTTCGTCGTCGAGGACACGTACGTGGATGTCGTCCGCGGCGTGTGGTGCGCCGTGCCCGATCAGCCAGCCGGAGCCTGGCTCGACGGGCCGCTCGCCGAACTTCGCCTCTTCCTCGAGCGCCACGGTTGCCCCCATCCGCAGGGAGGCCCAGTCGGGGCGGACCAGGACGGCCGGTGTGTCGGCGCCGGTCACCGCGAGGGTGTTCTCGGCCAGGCCGTACGAGGGCAGAAAGGCGTCGCGGGAGAACCCGGCGGGTTCCATGCGGCGGGCGAAGGCGTCCAGCGCCGCCGGGTCGATTACCTCCGCCCCGACGAACACCGAGCGCCAGCCTGACAGGTCCAGCTCCGCGAGGCGCTGCGGCTGTATCCGCCGTGCCGCGTAGGCGAATGCGAACGACGGCGCCGCCGAATGGGCCGCCCTGCCCGGCGCGAAGCAGGCCAGCCAGCGTGCGGGATCGCGGATGAACTGTTCCGGCCGCATCAGCCACAGCGGGGACTGCGCGGCGATGGGGAAGAGGCAGCAGCCGATCAGTCCCATGTCGTGGTGCAGGGGCAGCCAGGAGGCGGTGCCGTCCCCGTCGCGCCAGCCGACCATGCGGCGCTGTACGGCGTGGTTGGCCGCGATGTTCGTCCAGGAGACCCGTACGCCGCGCGGTTCGCCGGTGGCGCCCGAGGTGAACTGGAGCAGGGCGGTTCCGGTGGCCGGGACGAGGTCCGCCTCCACGGTGCCTTCCCGGGGCAGCCACGGTCCGTCCGTCCGGCCCGCCCGGTCCATCGCCCGCGCGACCAGGGGCGCGAACTCCTCGGAAGTGACCACGAGCGAGGGTTCGGCCTGCCGCAGGATGGCGGCGACGTACGCGACGTATTCGTCGTCCGCCTGAAACGAGGGAGGGACGAGCGGAGAGACGGTGGCCCCGGCCGCCCACGCGCCGAACAACACCGACAGGAAGTCGCGCCCGCTCGGCACGATCAGGCAGACGACGGAGCCTGGGCGCACCCCGGCCGCCGTCATTGCCGTGGCGGTCCGACGGGCGGAGGCGGCCAGGTCCCGGTACGGGACGAACTCCCAGCCGTCCGATTCGTCCGCCAGGTGCACACCCCGCTCCGGGTAGGGGTCCGTCAGCCAGGACAGAAGACGTGACATCGCGGCACCTCCTCCTATCGCTCGACGGCCGAGGGAGCCAGAACGGGCTCGGGCTGCGCCGCCCCGATCCGGCCCAGATACGGAAAGAAGCGGCCGGTGTGCCCGATGTACGCCACGTACTCCGCGCCGAACTCGGAGGCGGACAGCCGCCGTTCCTCCACCACGGCCGTCGTGTGCAGCGCGGCGAAGCCGTAGGCGGCCAGGACGAGGGTGACCGCGTGCGGGAAGGCGAAAAGCCCGGACAGGAAGGCGAGCAGGAACGCCGCGTAGAAGGGGTGCCGGAGGCGGCGGTAGGCACCGTACGTCACGAGGTGCCGCGGGGCGTCGTCGTCCTGGTGCCACAGCGCCAGCGGAATGCGATGGGTGCCCAGGGTCATGAAGATCAGCGCGATGGAGGCCACGTTCAGGACCACGGCGACGAGGATTCCTCCGGTGCGCCAGGCGTCGGTGACCAGCGGCCGCCAGCCGAGGAGGGCCGCCGCCGCGATGAACGCCGGGCACAGGAAGAACGGCAGTGCCGTCAGCCACCACTTGGCGTTGAGCCGGCCGTCGGGGCGGAAGAAGACTCTCGGAAGTGCGCCGATGAAGGCGAAGTTCAGCAGGAGAAGGAGGAGCGCGGGGCCGTTCACGTGCGGCTTATCCCTTTCTGGGCCGGGGAGTTGGGAGTGGGCTGGGCGGTTTGGGTGGGGTGTGGACGTATGGGATGGCGGCGGCCGGGCAGCCACCAGTTCCAGTCGCCCAAGAGCTGCATGGCGGCGGGCACGACGACCAGACGAATGACCGTGGCGTCCAGGGCGATGGCCACGGCGAGTCCGAGGCCGAGCTGCTGGATCGGCATGATCCCGGTGAACGCGAACGCGCCGAACACCGCCACCATCAGCAGCGCGGCACCGGAGATCAGGGGCGCGGTGGCGGCCAGGCCGCTCGCGACGCTGGCCGTGTTGTCCGCCCCGCCGTCGAACTCCTCCCGGATCCGGTGGAGCAGGAAGACCTCGTAGTCGGTGCTCAGGCTGAACAGGATCGCCAGGAGCAGGACGGGCACGAAGTTCTGCAGGTGGCCGAACTCCTGGAAGCCGAGGAGATCGGTGGCCCAGGAGTGCTGGAACACCAGCACCAGCACACCGTAAGTGGCGCCCAGGGACAGCAGGTTGATGAGGATCGCCTTGACCGGCAGCAGAACCGACCGGAAGGTGATCAGCAACAGGAGGTAGATCATCGTGAGCATCACCACGACCACCGCGGGCAGCGCGTCCTCGATCGCGGCGTTGGCATCCACGCCCTCCGCCGTCTCGCCGCCCACCACGGCCCGCAGCCCCGAGCCGTCCAGGTCGTGCGTGAGCAAGCGCATCGAGGCGACCAGCGCGCGGGAGCCGGGACTCGACGCCTGGCCGTCCGCGAGAACCTCCAGGACCAGGGTGCGCCGGTCGGCCGAGACGAAGCGGTCGACGGTGGCGCGGGCATCACCGGGAAGCCGGGCGAAGGCCGATGGGTCGAGCGCGGCGAACGGGCGCTGCGGGCTCGCCTTCCGCAGCGTCTCCAGCGGCGAGTTGACGCCGGTGACGTGGGGGAGTGCGGCCAGCCGGTCCTGAAGCGCGAGTACGCGAGCGTTGTCCGGCGACGTGCTGAGCGGGGCGCTTGAGGTGATGACCACCTGATGGGGCGAGGCGGCGCCGGGCCCGAACTGCTCGCGCATGGCATCGAATCCGAACCGTACGGGAGAGGACTCGGGCACGATCCGCGCGTCGGGCGTGAAGGTGCGCAGCGAAAGGGAGGGCGCGGCGAGCGCGGCCATGGCGAGGACGGAGACGCTCAGGAACAGCACCGGCCGCCGCATGATGCGCCGCGCCGCGCGCTGCCAGCGATGGCCGGGCACTCCGTCGTGGGAGCGTTGCCCCAGCGCCCCGCGCCGTGCAGGCAGCCGCCCCCACAGGATGCGGTCGCCGAGCAGCAGGAGCACCAGGGGCAGAACGGCCACCGACGCGAGAACCGCGAAGGCGACCACGATGACGATGCCCAGCGCGATCGACTGGATGACGTTGAGGTCCACCAGGAACAGGCTGGACATCGCCAGGACGACGATGAGTCCGGAGAAGACGACCGTCTTCCCACTGGTGCGCAAGGTCGCGGCGAGTGCCGCCGTATGGTCGCGGCCCCGGCCGAGCTCGTCGACGTACCGGGAGATGACGAAGAGCGAGTAGTCGACGCTCACCCCGAGCCCGATCATCGTGGCGGCGTTCTCCACGAACACCGACAGCTCGAAGTGGCGGGCGAGCAGCGAGACCACACCGAGGGTGAACACGATCGCCGTCGCGGAGACCACGAACGACACCACCGCGGCGGCGACGCCCCGGTAGAGGAGCAGCAGGATCACCAAGAGCAGCGGGAAGGTGATGAGTTCGGCCTGTTGCAGCCCCGTCTGGCTGAGCGTGTTGATCTCGCCCCAGAGCGTTTCGGCGCTGACCAGCGACACCCGCAGCCCGTCCGGCGCCCAGCGGTGGTCGATCTCCTCCTGCACGGCCGGCAGGACGCGCCGCGCGGTGCCGTCGTCCAGCTTCAGCCCGACGAGGGTGACGGCGGTACGCCCGTCCTTGCCAAGGAACTGCCCGCGGTTCGCGGACGACAGAGTGGACCAGCCGTAACTGCCCACCACCCGGAGCCTCTTGTCGCCGGTGACCTGGGTGGTGGCCTCGCGTACCCGCTGCTCGAACGCCGGGCTGGCGACCGTGTTCCGCTCGTCCCTGACCACCAGGGTCAAGTTGCTGGCGCCCCGGTCGGCGAAGCCCGCCCGGGTGGCCGCGATCGCCTGCTGCGACCCGGAGCCGGGTACGTACCAGCCGCCCCCGCTCAGCCGGTCGGCCAGCGGCAGCGCGGCCACCCCGGCCGCGACCAGCGCCACCAGCCAGCAGGCGAGGAGCGGCCACCGGAAGCGGGTCAGCACCCGGATCCAGCGTTCCGGCACGGTCGGCCGGGGGCTCAGGGCCGGACTCCCACCAGGGCGGCGAGCTCGCCGAGCGTGGTGACCTCGCGCAGCTCGTGCTGGGTAAAGACGGTGTCGAACTCCTCCTGGAGATCGACAGCCATCTCTACCAACAGGAAGCTGTCGGCGGCGAGTTCACGCAGCTTGGTCTCGGGCGTCAGCTTCTCCACCGGTACGGAGAGCGTCGAGGTCACGCGCTCGGCGACATCGGCGAAGGTGAGGGCGGGCACAGGGCGCTCGCTTTCTGGTTGTGGTGAGGTGAGGCGGGCAGGGGTGGCTGGGTTCTCGAAGGCGACGGCACCGGAGAGATGGCCGCCGTTGAGCCGGGCGCTCGCGTACGCGAAGTTGGTGATGGGGTGCGGTCGTGCGTGGGCCCGGCCCTGGTGGGCGGCCGGATCGGCCGTGGCGTAGTCGCGCAGCACGGTGTGACGGTTGTACGGATCGGCCTTGAACAGCGCCTCCTTCACGGTCCACAGCCGCATCCGATTAGTGGCCCGTACGGAGTGGGGGAGCGAGGCGAGCCAGGTCTGCTCGCGCTCGTCGAGGAAGAACCGGGAGGTGTCAACCCGGGCCGCCCGGTCGGGCTCCAGGTCAACCCCAACTCCGCGTAGATGCAGACCAGTTGATGCTTGTTCTGCCCCCGCCGCCACGGCCGCACTCCCGACATGCGAGAGCGAGACCCGGCGGTGCGGGAAGGTGTACGCGGCGGTGTCCCGCGGCAGCCCCAGCAGGCCGAGCAGCAGCCGAAGAGCGCGCCGGGAGACCAGCCACCGGGTGCGAGCCTGGCGAGGCAGGGCGTCCAGTTGCCCCCGCTCCCGCTGGGACAGCACGTGGATGGAGAGTGGCCGCTCGTTCCAGACGACGAGCAGCTTCACGGTGCTGCACCGGCCCGTGCAACGGCCAGCGCCCGACAGGAGCGTGGGGAACTGCGCGACCAGCCACGCACGACCCGCAGTGAACCGAGCGGCGTCACCGTCCAGCCCCATCCGCTCGCTCGCCGAGAAACGCGACCCGCTCCCCGTATTCGGCCAGCGCCTTGGCGTAGACCTCCTCGTCGGCGGCGGTGAACCGGGCGAGGGTGTCGTCGATGGACTCCTGGCCGTACCTGCCCGCCATCTCCTGGAGCGCGTCACGTACGTACTTCACGTGCCACCGCTCGTCCTCCATGATCGTCTCGATGGTCTGCCGGACGCGCGGGTGGATGTCGGGCGCCCGCAGGTGCTGCCGGTACTGGCCGATCACCCGCTTCTCGAAGACCTGGGTGATGGCCATGACCTCCATCAGGTTGGCGGGCAGGCCGACCGCGTCGAGGTACTGGTCCTGGTAGGAGCCGCGCAGCTTCTGCGCGTGGTGGCCGAGGTCCTCGATGCACTGCGTCCAGTACTTGGCGTGGTTGGCCTCGTCGGCGAAGTGGTGGGTGACGTCCGCCTGGAGCGGGCTGCCGCGCAGGGTCCGGGCGACGCGGCCGAAGAACAGGGCGCCGTTGATCTCGGAGGAGCGGTAATAGCTGATCAGCCAGAGGTCGTTCTCGGACAGGGTCATGCGGGGCTCACCTTTCAACTCACTGATCCAATCTGCTCGTTCGTGTCTCCCGGCGTCCTTCCCGACGCGTCTCCCGGCGAGTGTTCTGGCTCGCTCCGGCGGCCCCACCGGGTCGCGACAAGCCGGGCGCAGGTGGCTTGCGCCAGGGCGATCGGATCGGGCGCCGCGTAGCCGGGCCAGGCGGCCCGCAGCGCCGTGTTGTGGAACGTCTTCGGCAGGTACAGCTGATGGGCGAAGGGGGAGACCGACGCCAGCGACTGGTACAGAGGGCCCGCCCGCAGCAGGTCCGAGGCGTTCAGGAGGTCCTCGAAGCTCTCCTCGTCGCACGGCACGGGCCGCAGCACTCCGCGCCGTCGGAACCCCGCGTCGCGCTCGAACACGGCGAAGGCGGTGTCGATCAGCTCGCCCAGCGAGGCCGTGTCGGCCGGGTCCGGGCACACGTGGTAGACGCCGCCCGGGACCGCCGGGTCCAGGAGCCGGGTCACCGCCGCAGTGGTGAACCCGGCGGTCGCCAGGCTCAGCGGCGTCTCCCGCTCGCCCGGTACGAGGGAGAGCAGCCCGTAGTGGAAGAGCTTCAGGGTGTTGTGGAACACGTTGTACTGGGTGACGCGGCCGTCGTCGTCATCCGCGACCAGGGTGGGCAGGCGCAGCACGGACACCGGTAGTTCGTCGGCCGCGTCCAGCACCAGTTCCTCGGCCGCCCACTTCGACCACTCGTAGTGGTTGACGAAGCCTGAGTCGGCCAGCCGCTCCTCGAGGATGGCACCACGCCGCCGTCCCGCCGAGTAGAGCGTGGATAGCAGCGCGAACCTTTGGAGGTGCTCGCAGCGGGCCGCGAACGCCAGCAGCCGGGCGGTGCCGTCGACGTTGACGCGCTGCGCGATGTCGCGCGGCGTGTTGAACCGGGTGACGGCAGCGGCGTGCACGATCCGGGTCACGGTCCGGGGATCGATCTCCGCCAGCACGCCGTCCTGGGTGACATCGGCGGCCACCACACGGCTGCGGTTAGTGGCGCCCTCGCCGAGCTCCTCTCTCAACCACCGTTGTTTGACGGCGAGGTCGCTGCCGTCGGCGGCGCGTACGGCGAGAACGAGATGGTCGTCGCTCTCGGCGAGCAGGGCGGCGGCGAGGCGACGGCCGAGGTAGCCGTCGGCGCCCGTGATGAGGGTGGTTCCGTTCATGACCGGCCTCCGCCGAGCGCCGCACGCGCCTCGGTCGCGGCCTGCTCCACGTCGGGCCAGGACGCCGGGTCGGTGCCGTGCCGGTCGACGAGGGCGAAGAGCCAGCGCTCGACGCCGAAGGCGAGGCACGCGCTGTGCGCCGGCGCCCCGTCGAGCGTCAGCCCGAAGCTCTCACCGAAGTGGTCGTGGTGGCGGTTGACGGACGCGATCGCCAGGTCGCCGCCGTACGTGGCCTCGAACTTGACCGGGTCGACGCGCTGGAGGAGGTAGCGCGGGTTGTCGCGCGGCCGGAAGAAGGGGTCCGTCGCGGCCTGCCATTCCAGCCCGACGCCGACACGCTCGCATATCGCGTCGACGGCTGCCGTGGCCGACTGGAGGAAGGCCGCCGTGTCCTCGCTCCGGCCCAGGCAGACGACCTCCCGCATGCTGAAACTGCTCAGTCGGCGCAGCGGCGCGTACTCCCGCTCGTGCCGGAAGCAGGTGTTCCGGGTCGTCACGTACTGCGGCCCGTCCAACGCCTGCCCCTGGCGGTCGCTGTAGACGTGGTAGCAGGCGGCCGGGGTCAGGACCTCCGACACGGGCGCCAGCTCGGTGAGGCGGACGGCCCCGGCCGGGTCGAGGACCGGGCCGTCGAGGAAGGCGCGGAGGTTGGCGTCCTCGGGGCTCAACCGCGCGACGAAGGCCGCCTGGTGCGGGAAGGACCGCAGGTAGTCGGCCCGCTGGAGCGCTTCCGCCGACAATGATGCTGGGTGGCGCTCCTCCTCCGCCCGCCACAGACCGGCAAGGTGGACGAACGCCCGGTCGCAGGCCTCCGCGAGCCGCAGCAGCGGCCCGCGCAGCGCGGCCTGCCCCGAGGCCCGCCAGGACAGCCCGAGCCGGGCTAACTCGTTAGCCGAGACGAGTGAGTTGATGCTCATGACGCGGCTCCGGCCCGCCCGTACCGGAGCAGCATCGCGTCGATGGACCGGAAGTCCCGGGGGTTGAGCTCCTCGACGTCGATGGGCGCCCCGGATAACCGCTCCAGAAGCAGGATCAGCTCGGGCAGGTGGATCGACCGGAGGTGCCGCTGCTCGAACAGCGCGGTCTGGTCGTCGAGGTGAACGCCCTCCGTGACCTTCGTACGCACCCAGGCGCGCAGGCCGTCCCGGAGTTCCTGGTCAGAACGCATCAGCGGGCTCCTTGTCGAGAATCCCCGTCGAGGTGAGGAAGCCCAGGACCTTCTGCGACACCGCGCGGCGGTGCGCCCGCTGGGCGGGTGCGGACCACGCCTGCTCGGCGAGCTCCCACGGGTCGGCGCAGCCGGTGTCGGCGTACACGTCGGGGTTGTAGTACTCCCGCCATCTCGTGGTGAAGTGCTGGTGGAGATGGGCGCGGATCTCCGCCACGGTGGCGTCGTCCCAGGACGGGGCGCACGCCTCCCACAGGGCGGTCACCAGACGGCGGCCGAAGACGAGGTGACGTGACTCCTCGAAGTGGTGGTTGTGGTTGATGAACCGCGCCACCGGGTGCAGCCGGACGTCCCGCGACTGCACCCAGTTGTAATGGTCCACGATCTCCTCGAAGACCATGGTCTTGGTGAAGAAGAGGAAGTCCTCGACGTCCCAGGGGCGGGGGTCGCGCGACTCCGCGAAGGAGAACTGACGGCTGCGGTAGACCTTCGCGTAACGGGTGCAGAACCCGCCGAAGTAGATGCTGTGCTTGTTCTCCTCGTCGAGGAAGTGGTGCAGGTACTCGGCGACGTCCAACAGGTCCTTGCGGTAAAGCCGTTCGGCCAGACCCTGCATCAGGCCCTTCTCGCCGTGGATGTTGAGGCTGTAGAAATTGGCGGCCTCATGGAAGGCGAGCCGTCGCCGGGCCGCCTCGTCGAGCCGCTCCCAGTGCTCGGTGCCGTACAGGCTCAGATACTCGGGGGAGCTGAACCACTCCTCCTCGGGCCTGACCTCGTCGGGCCACTCCACTGTGACGTACGGATTCTGGTACGAGCGCTGCGAAAGGTGACTGAGCCGGTCGACGGTCGGGCCGAGCGAGGCGAGCGCCTCGGCCAGCCGGGCTTTGCGGTCGTGCGTGGTACTCAAGCGGTCCTCATCGTGGTGGGTCGTATCGGGGGCCCGGGGGTGCTCGGGCGCTCGGGTGGCGCCGGGGCGGTTCAGGGGCGGGCCACCGTGTCGGTGGCCTGGAGGATCAGGCACTGCCAGTTCAGTCCGAACCCCGCCATGACCAGCGCGATCCGCTGGCCGGGCCGCACCTGCCCGCTGGCGAGCAGCTCGGAGAGGTTGACGATGTTGTCGGCGGAGATGACATGACCGACCTCCGGCATGGAGGAGAAGAAGACCTTCTCGTACGGGATGCCGAGCAGCCGCGCCAGGATCTGCCACGCCTTGTCGTTGGTGTTCTGGGTGACCACCCAGTCGAGGTCGGCCGCGGTCAGCCTGGCGCGCTCCAGGGTCTCGCGCACCAGGCGGTGGGTGTAGGCGAAGTAGCTGCCCACCGTTTCGTCATCGCCCGCCTGCCCGAGCCCGCCGTTGGTGATCTGATGGGCCGTCACCAGGCGGAAGGCGCCGGGAGTCCGGCTGACGATGCACGCGGCGGCCCCGTCGGAGATCAAGTTGTACGCCTGCTCGTACTTGGCCCCCTCGGGGAAGCGGTCGGCCGTGACACACAGCACCCGCTCCCACTCCGGCTCCGCCTGGAGCAGCGCGCCGGCCAGCCGCACCGAGCCCAGCATGGCAGTGCAGGCCTGCTGGTTGAGGCCGATGACGACCGCCTTGGACAGCCCAAAGTCGGCCTGGAGGCGGCCGGCGGGGAAGTCCATGAGGTGCTTGACGTCCCCGCTGCGTTCCCACTGCTCAACGTCGCCCGCATTCGCGTTGCCGGGCAGACAGGTCGCGTAGACGATGGCGTCGACCTCGCCCAGCCGACCGGAGTGGGCGAGCTGCCCGGTCACCCGCTTCGCCAGGTCATAGGCGCAGGTGGTCGGCGCACACAGGTGGTGCCAGCGAAAGCCCGCGGACTCCAGGTCCTGCGGGGCCGAGATCAACCGGCCGTCGGCGGCCGACCCATACACGAGCGCTTTCCGCTCGCCCAGCGTGTAGACGAACGAGTCGACGAAGACCTCCACCACTGACAACTCCCCAGCACATCCTCGCGAACGGTGCCTCCCGCGGCCGTCGCCGTCCGCACCTTTGCGGACGGGAACGCCGGTCAGGGAAGCCCGCTGCGCTCATCCAGAAGCAAGCCACATGGGTCTTTCGGCCGCAGGCGGCACCCCCCGAGCGCCTCCAAACCCCCGCTCCATGCTTCCCTCCAGCCCCCGCCAGGTCGATGGTTGTCTGCTGCGGGTTGGAGGGGTTCGACTGTGCAGAGAGCACAACAGTTCGGTGCGGGCCGCTGATTCGGGAGAGCAACCCCGCCGGGGGCTGGCAGCCGTTCCCGGAGGTAACCCGTTGGGTCTGGTGGGCGAGTGCCGGTGAACTACGGTCTTGTGGATTCCGGCGCGGTACCGCGCCCTGAAGGTGCGCGGGGAACTGCGCGATCAGCCTCCCCCAAGCTCTCAACTCCATTCGAGCAGGGGACCCCCCATCGGCCCGCAGCCGACGGACGCCACTTCCCGCGGAGCGCTCAGGCGGTCCCGGCAACTCCCGGACGCGAGGTCGTGGCCTGCGGCAGGGTGTGTACCGCCACCAGCGCCATCCGGCAGGCGAGCCGATGGCGGTCGTCGTCCAGGGGAGCGCCGGTGAGTGCCTCGATGCGGCGCAGCCGGTTGAGCACGGTGTTGCGGTGGCAGTGGAGCTCCTCCGCTGCCCTGGCCGCCGAACAGCCGCAGTGGAACCATGAGTCCAGGGTGTCCAGCAGCAGGCTGCGCTCCTCCGGCACGCATTCCAGGAGCCCCCCGAGTGCGCGATGGGCGAGCCGCTCGGCGACATGAGGGCTGGTCACCACGAATGCCTCAAGCAGCCGGTCGTCGAAGGCGGCGACGCCGTCGGACCCGGCCCGGAGGGTCTGCAACGCCGTCTCCGCGCAGTGGAAGGCGGTCGCGATGTCGGCGAGCCCGTCGACCTCACTGGAGATACCTACCCGATGCCTGGGCCCACCCGAGAGCTGGTCCACGAGCTGGCGCATCGGGGTGCGTCCCAACTCCAGTACGCCCACCACCCGGTCGGCCCGCAGCCGCCAGACGGCCTGGACGGAGTGGGAAGGGAGGGCGGGAAACCATATCGGTGCTGGTGTACTCGCGCGTGCGTCCATGGCGACCACGACGAACCGTCCCCGGGCGGGCAGGCCGAACGCGGCACGCGCCTCGGCGGCGACGGCGGGTTCGACTCCGCGCCCCTCGACCAGGGCGTCGAAGAGCGCGTCCCGGCGCGCCGAATCCCGGCGGTGCGCATCGCTCTCCGCCGCGCGGTAGCCCTCGACGAGCGCGGACGAGTAGCTGTCGAGCACCTCCCACACCAGACCGCTCTCGTCGAGGAGCCGTTGCAGCTCCTCGGGCGACTCCGCCCTGGCCTCGTCGAACAGCTTCTCCCAGAGGAACTGGGTGCCCAGCCGGTACATCCGCAGCATCGACTCCATCGCCACGCCCTCCTGAGCACGGCAGCGCCCCCACGCCATGGGCACGGCGAGCAGCTCCGCCTGCGGCGCGGGGAGCTCCACGACGTACCGGAGGAAGCCGAGGGCGTGCTCGCGCACGGAACGCCTGATGTCGGACACGGGCACATCGGCGAAGTACCGCACGTCCCGCTCCCGCGCCACCGCCACCAGCTCCTCGACGAGTTGAGGAACCCGGGGTATCAGCGCCCCGGCGAGCCGGGGGACCACCGAATCGCCCCGCCCCAGCGTCCCGGCATCCGGCAGGCGTATCGGGTGCGCCCCACCTGCCATGTTCCGGCAGTCATCCGTGCCGGTGCTGGTCAGCACTGCGCCGATGGGGGTAGTTAACGGCATGCGAGCCCTCCGTGCGTTGCGTACATTGGCCATCCACCGCCGACGGCCACCGCCCGCAACACTACGAGGCGTGACGGCGGGGTTCCTCCTCGCGCACGGCGATGTGGCTGGTAGCGCTCAATGATCCCTGCGTCGGGGATTGAGCTTCTCCCACCTGACGTTCCGTGAACTGGGGGTGGTCATCATGCCCTTGGCCATGAGTCAAGGGGCTTTCGGTAGGGAATAGGTCCCCCTTCCTCGGGATAACTGCCATAGTGAGTCTGTGTATTGGGTGTATCTCCTTCGAGAGGGCGCAACTTCGAACGACGGGGTGAGACGATTTCGGAAGCGAAAAATGTCTCAATCGCCCACAGCAGCTGGAGCCTTGCGAGCGAGGCTCCCGGTGGCCGAGCCGAAGCAGGTGCAGTACCCGCCCGACGAGATCGCGCTGCCGTACGAGCCGCTTTACCGCCCCGTGTTGGGAGATCCGAGGCCGAGACACCATCGGTGCGGAGCGGATTGCCGTCGCAGTGAGCGACATCGCCCGCCCCCGGCCACGGGAGTTGGTGCTACGGGCTCTGTTCGCCGAGGTTTCCTGGAAGGTTATTCAGAAGTGGTGGATCGTGCTGGTGTCCAGGTGTGGAGGAGTTCGAGCTGGACGGTGGTGTCGAGGGTCTCGGGGAGGGTGTCGAGGGGGCCGCGGTAGTTCTCGGAGAAGATCCTTCCAGTTCTTCAGGTGGCCGATGGAGCGCTCGGCCGCGGAACGGATGGAGGAGTGGGTCCGGTTGCAGTCCTTCTCCACCGCGGTGAGCGAACGGTGCAGGGGCTTCTTGCAGGGAGTCAGCAGGTGACTGCCCTGGTAGCCCTTGTCGCCGAGGCCGGGACGTCTGCCGACGGCGGCCTCCGCGCCGGAGGCGGTATAGGCGTAGACGTCGTGGCGGGCTCCGGGCAAAGGTCCGCCCGCCGCCCGGAGCCGGCCACACAGATCGGAGATGACCTGCACGCTGCGGCCGGTGCGCCGGTGCGGCGGTGCGCCGGTGCGGCGGTGCTTGGCGGAGAACAGCTGTTCAGCGGCCTTCCAGTCCCGGCACGGGGCGAGGAACCCGTCCACCAGGACCGGCCCGCCGCGG
>NZ_JBIWHT010000061.1:0-13321 GCF_044764265.1 Streptomyces sp. NPDC094147
TTCTTCGCGAGCGCCTCGGCATCCGGCTTGGACAACTGGCTCTCAGCCCGCGGATCGACGTACACAGGACTCTTCTTCAGCGCATCGGCCACCGCACCGGTACCACTCGCCGCGTGCGCGGGTATGGGAACGAGGACGGCGGTCAGCGCGAGCAGCAGCCCGGCCAGGGCCGTGGCGAGGCCGGGTCGTGCGGCCCGGGATTGGGCGGGCATGGGGGTTCTCCTCTTGGTGCGTCGGCCGGGGTGGTACTCGTACTCGGCCCGGCCGTCGACAGCAAGCAGCGAGACGCTCATCGTGATCCCGATCTTCGCCTTGCCGCGCTTGCGCTGTCGTCCCGCCACCGTAGCCCCGCTACCAGCCCGACACCGACCCGACACCTGATGGCTGCCTGCCATGTGAGCGCCCCTTGTCCGTGCGGTCTACAAAGAAGTAGGGGACCGTCTGATCCCACCCCACAGTTGTACAGTTGCGCAATGTAGCAATCTTTCCGGCGGACGCATCCCTGACCGTCCCGTCCGGCCATGCAAGAGGAAGGCGGGGACGAGATGTTCCGCAATGCGCTGGAACCGTGGCATCTGCTCATCCTGGTGGTCGTGCTCGTCCTGGTGTTCGGCTCGAAGAAGCTGCCGGACGCCGCCCGAGCACTGGGCAAGTCGATGCGCATCCTCAAGAGTGAGGCCAAGGCCATGAAGGGCGAAGGCGGCACGCCGCCGACGGCATCGCCCGCGCCGGGCCCGGCCGCACCCGAAGCACCACGCACCATCCAGGCCGCACCCGGAGACACCGCCTCTGCCCGCCCTGTCGCAGAAAGCTCCCACGACGCACACTGACCCCTCAGCCAGCGGGTCGCGCACTGGCGCCGTCACGTCCGCGGCACAGCGGCTCGTCCTGCACTCGATGGTCGCGGCAGGGTCACAGTGGACCTCCGGCAGGCAGCCCTGCTCTGCCTCCCTCACCGGGAGCCGACGACCAGACGACCGTCGCGGCAGCCCGAGCCGGAGGGCCACTCACCTCGCGAGACGTACGGCCCTACCGGCAGATGCGCTCCGGCGTCGCGGCCGTCTCACCGGACGGGGCCGGTTTCCCGTTGTCGTTCGGCCCCTTGCAGAAGCCGCCGGACTTGATGAGAACCCGCGTGCCCCTCGGCGACGATCTCCTCGACGGGGGACGGCGGCATCGTTGGCCGCGGGCCCGCAGGCCTCGTGGCCCTCGTGGCCCTCGGCCAGTGCCACCTCCCGTCGCCTGCGCCGCCACCAGGTGACGCGAGTATTGAGCGCGGTGAGCACGACCCACGCCCTCGGTGACGGATGCCGGCTCACCTTCGCCCACATGGCGTGACGTCTCGCGGCGGTTCGGCAAGGGATCACCGGCATGAGGCCGGGCCCGCGTCAAAGGTTCGCCAATTAGTTGCGTCATCGCGCAAGAAGGGGGCTATGCTTCTGGAGGTTTGAAGAGGGCACCTCGTTCGGTGAGGCGTCTGCACGGACACAGGCCACTGACCCCACGACGTCGAGAGACGCCCAGGGTCAGGCCAGGTCTCCCCGACTTAAGGGGTGACCCCAAGTGGCTTCCCCGGCAAGGGGATTACGCCGTGCAGTGCCAAAGCTCTGACGAGTTGGGGTGAACCGGCCATCGGGGCCGGTCCGCTCCTTGCCGCGTCGTCCAGCGCCCACATGCGCTCCGGCCGGAAGGAGGCGAGAGACATGGATTGCAGTTGCAGTAGTCCGGGCCACAGTCGGCCCCGCATCCGATCGACCTCGCCCGTCCTCGGCACGCGATAGCGACACTCTCTACGCACACGTCTCCTCACCCGCACCCGTACGGCCCCGGCCGTCCCGGGCGGCCGGGCTGCTTCGGTGTGCCGTGCGTGACTGCCGCGTGCCCCCAACTCCTCCCCCCACCAGGGGACTTGGGAGCCTCACCATGACCACCGCACCCGCCAGGCCCACCATTCCGGCACCCCGCACCGCACGCACCTGCTCATCGCGATGATCCTCGTCGTCATCACGAGCGTCCAGGTCGCACTCGGCCGGTGAGTCCCGCGCGGGGCGGCGAGCGATGCCGCCCCGCGGGCCGGAGAGCCAGACCACCGTCAACTCCCCTTGGATAAGGGAGGACTCCATGCGTTTCCTTCACCACCTCGCGAAACTGACCGCGCCCGCCGTCCGCCGGGTCGCACCGACGGGATGTGCCTGCCCGTCGCTGCCCCTGACGCTGTTCGACGGCACCACGCGCACCTACCTCCTGGACGACCCGGCCGCCTGTGCCGGACCGCACGCCCGGCACGCCGCCTACCACCCCCGCGTCCACCTCGCCTACCTTCTCGCCCGCCAGGGCCGTGAGGCCCGCTGGCTGGCCCAGTTCACCGATCTGCCACTGGCGGCCGCCCAGCGCATCAGCCGAGCCGCCACCGACACCCCGCCCAACCACCCGTCCCCTTCCGCCCGCGCCCTGCGCCCCGCACGGAGGTGAGTCACCCATGTCCGTCCTGACCGCCATCCACTTCCCCGTCCACCACACCACGCCCCGCAAGCGCGGTGTGCTCCGCGAACGGATCGCCGGCGTTCTGCGGCGGCTCGCCGACAGCCCCGTGGACAGCACCGTCATCCGCGCGGCCCCCGGCCCGGCATCGGCACGAACCCCCTCGGCACGTGCCCGGAGCGGCTCTACCCCGCACGCCCACTGGCACCCCGTCACCGGACCCGACGGCCGACGCCACCTCGAAGCCACCTGGCACTAGGGGGTGTCCGGTGGGTCAGGGTCGGACAGGGCGCGGCGGCTGGTGCGGTGCATCGCAAGGCGTCGGAGCGTTTCGATAGCGGAGCTATCGGGACGTTTCGGCAACGCGGCGAGGTGCCGTGCCAGCCGCCGCGACCCCGGCCATGACCCACCGGACACCCCCTAGGGGGTGTCCGCTCGTGGCGCCGACTTGTGGGGGCGCCGTTTTCCGGACCGCGGGCTCTGACACCGTGCCGACCTGACAGGAGGGGACATGCCCCTGAATTACCGACTGGTCCACCGCGTTCACCACGATCTGCTGACCACGCCCACGGGGTCGCGATGGCGCCGACGGGCCCGGCCCGTACCGCAGTCGCCGTCCCGGCCCGAAGTGGCCGAGCTGCCGAGGGCTCCGGAGTACCGGGCGGGCGGTCTCGTCGTCGACTGCGGAACCCGCCGGGTCTCGGTCGACGGCCGCCAACTGGAGCTCACCTGCATGGAGTTCGAGCTCATCGCCCATTTCGTCGCGCATCCGCACCGCGTGTACACCCGCCGGCAACTGATGGAACTGGTGTGGCAGCAGAGGGCCACGGGCGACATGCGCACCGTCGATGTCCACATCGCCCGCCTGCGCCGCAAACTCGGCCGCGGCCACCGGGCACTGATCCGCACCGTACGGCAGGTCGGCTACGCCTTCGATCCGCCACCCGCTACGGCGTCACCTGCGGCCGAACACTGACTCGGCGCACCGTACGCCGCGGTCTCGCAGCACCTTGCCCGACCGCGGGCGGCCGGCCCGGTGACCGTACGCCGTAGCGGCCACCAGCGGCGTCATCAACACCAGCGGTGCGGAGCCCGCCCCGCACATGACCCACCGGACATCCCTCAGCCCCGCAGGTGAACGGGCAGCGACTCCACGCCGTACACGATCGACAGCTTGCGGAAGGCGAGTTCCTCGGCCGGTACGGCGAGGCGCATCTCGGGGAAGCGGCGGACCAGGGCGGGGAAGGCGGCGCGCAGTTCCATCCGGGCGAGTTCGGCGCCGATGCAGCGGTGGATGCCGTAGCCGAAGGCGAGATGGCCGCTCGCCTTGCGGTGCGGGTCGAAGCCGCCGTCGCCCGAGGTGAAGGCGGCGTCGCGGTTGGCGCCGCTGAGCGAGCACAGCACCATGTCGCCCTTGGGGATGCGCACCCCCGCGATCTCGACGTCCTCGCGTGCGAAGCGCGGGAAGGCGAGCTGCACCACGGTGAGGTAGCGCAGGGCCTCCTCCACGAAAGTGGCGGCGGCCGCTTCGTCCTCCGCTATTCGCGCGAAGGCGTCCGGGTCCTGGAGCAGGACGAGGGAGCCGAGCGCCAGCATGCTCGCGGTGGTCTCGAATCCGCCGGTCAGCACGCCGTCGGCGAGGCCGGCGAGTTCGTCGTCGCCGACGCTGTCGCCGTGTTCCTTGACGATCATGCCGAGCAGCCCGTCGCCCGGGTTCTCCCGCTGCTTCTTGACGACGTCCCTGAAGTAGGACAGCGAGGCGGACATGACGCCGAGCGGCGCGGTCGCCCCGCCGAACAGGTCGAAGCGCTCCATGGCGAGCTGCTGGAAGTCGTGGCGGTCCTCGTAGGGCACGCCGAGCAGTTCGCAGATGGTCAGCGAGGGAATGGGCAGCGCGAAGGCCTCCACGAGGTCGACGGGGCCGCCCGCGGCCTCCATGGCGTCGAGCCGCTCGGTCACGATGGCGTCGATGCGGGGGGTGAGCCGCCGCAGCCGGCGCATGGTGAACTCGGGTGTGAGGATGCGGCGCAGCCGGGTGTGCACCGGCGGATCGCTGAATCCGAGGCCGCCGGGGTGCTGCTCCTCCTCGACGCCCGCGTTGCCCGCCAGATGGGTGAAGTCGTTGCTGAACCCGTCGGTGGAGCCGAGCACCGCCTTCACCGCGTCGTGGCCGGTGACGACCCAGGCGTCCATGCCGAAGGGCAGCGGGACCTTGCCGACCGGTTCCTCGGCCTGCCGTGCGGTGAGCTCGGGCACCGGGTCGAGTCCGTCCCGGCGCAGCGGCATGAGCAGGTCGTCGGGGAGCAGCGAGATGGTGCCGGGTCCGATGCCGCGCTTCTGGATCCTGGCAAGGTAGGTGCGCCCGAGCCACAGAGTGACGCGGGAACGGAGATTTACCCTCAAGGCGGACTCCAAGGACAAGTTGTACGGCCAGGACACCGGGTACGGACCGGGTCGCTCAGGATAAGTGGCCCAGGGCACCTCGCGATCCGCCAGGGGCCCTGCTCACAGGCAGTCTGTGGGCGTGACCACCCCTTCTCCGCCGGGCCGTCCCGAACGCGCGCCCGGGTCGGGGCACGGATTCCACCGCCCGTCGAGCGTTTACACGGACGATGACGGGACTCAACTCGCCTGTCACGCAAGGCGATCCAGTATGTCCGTGTCTGCTGCATACGACCTGGGAGGAACCCGTGCGCCTGCGCACCGTCGTCACCGCCGCGACCGCTTCACTGGCCGTCGCCGCCTCAGTGACCGTCACCGATGCGACAGCCGCGACCCGGCCGTCGAACGGCGCCTCGCACGCCTGCTCCTCGTCCACCGCCGTCGACGGCTTCCCCGACGCCTTGGACAAGACTCTCTTCCACGGCACGGTCGTCGGCAATTTGTCCGGTCTGGCCGTCGACACCGACGGTACGGTCGCCGCGCTGTCCGACCGCTCGCAGCTCTTCGCCCTGAAGGTGGGCAAGGGCCCGGTGGCGGCGCCCGTCCGGGTCGTGCCGCTGGCCGACGAGAAAGGCGCCCCGCTGGACTCGGAGGCCGTCGTCATCGACCGCGACGGCACCCGTCTGATCACCTCCGAGGTGGAGCCGTCCGTTCGCCGCTACGACCGGGACGGCACGCTCCTGGGACGGCTGCCGGTCCCCGACGCGCTGCGGGTCGCCCCGGCCGGGCGCGCCACCGTCAGCCTGACGTTCGAGGGGCTCGCCCTCCAGCCGGGCGGCCACACCCTGATCGCCTCCATGGAGGGCCCCTTGTCGGGCGACGGCAAGGACGCCGCCGGACATTCACTCGTACGGTTCCAGACCTGGCACCGCGGCAGCCCGAAGGGTGACTTCCGGCTCGCCGGGCAGTACGCCTACCCGCTCTCTGCGAACGCGGGCGTGTCCGAGATCACCGCGACGGGGGACGGCCGCCTCCTCGTCCTGGAGCGCGGCTTCACCGCGGGCGTCGGCAATTCGGTACGCCTCTTCCTCGCCGACCCGCGCGGGGCGGGCGATGTGAGCGGCGTCGAGAACCTGCCGGGCACCGCCAGGACCGTACCCAAGACGCTCCTCGCCGACCTCGCCGACTGCCCCTCGCTGGGCACGACGGCCAAGCAGCCGCAGCCCAACCCGCTCCTCGACAACATCGAGGGCACAGCCCTGACAGGCCGCACCCGGGACGGGCGGTTGCGGCTGCTCCTGGTCAGCGACGACAACGAGAACCCGAAGCAGATCACCCGCCTGTACGCGCTGACGGTCCGGCTGCCTCGCCACGTCTGACCCACCCAACTGCCCTGCCCAGCACGGGAGTTCACCGAGTGGACTCATGCGCCGGGCAACGCGACCGCCCCGGCCGGAGAGATCCGGCCGGGGCGGGTGGGTGCGGAAGGCTTCGGTGCCTCGCCGGGTCAGGCGAGGGTGGCGATGGCCTGGTTGAACGTCGCCGACGGGCGCATGACCGCGGAGGCCTTGGCGGCGTCCGGCTGGTAGTAGCCGCCGATGTCGACCGGCGAGCCCTGCACCGCGACGAGCTCGCCGACGATGGTCTGCTCCTGCTCGCTCAGCGTCGTGGCCAGGGCCGCGAACGCCTCCGCGAGCTTGACGTCGTCGGTCTGCTTGGCCAGCTCCTGCGCCCAGTACAGGGCCAGGTAGAAGTGGCTGCCGCGGTTGTCGATGCCGCCCAGCTTGCGGCTCGGCGACTTGTCCTCGTTGAGGAAGGTGCCGGTGGCGCGGTCGAGGGTGTCGGCGAGGATCTGGGCGCGCGCGTTGCCCGTGGTCGTCGCCAGGTGCTCGAAGCTGACCGCGAGCGCGAGGAACTCGCCCAGGCTGTCCCAGCGCAGGTAGTTCTCCTTGACCAGCTGCTGGACGTGCTTGGGGGCGGAGCCGCCGGCGCCCGTCTCGAAGAGGCCGCCGCCGTTCATCAGCGGGACCACCGAGAGCATCTTGGCGCTGGTGCCGAGCTCCAGGATCGGGAACAGGTCGGTCAGGTAGTCGCGCAGCACGTTGCCGGTGACCGAGATGGTGTTCTCGCCGCGGCGGATGCGCTCCAGGGAGAACGCGGTCGCCTCGACGGGAGACATGATCTCGATCCGCAGGCCCTCGGTGTCGTGCTCGGCGAGGTAGGTGCGGACCTTCTGGATGAGGGTGGCGTCGTGCGCCCGGCCCTCGTCCAGCCAGAACACGGCCGGGTCGCCGGTCGCGCGGGCGCGGGTGACGGCGAGCTTGACCCAGTCCTGGATGGGCAGGTCCTTGGTCTGGCAGGCGCGGAAGATGTCGCCCTCGGCGACCTCCTGCTCCAGGACCACGTTGCCCGCGGTGTCGACCAGGCGGACGGTGCCCGCGGTCTGGATCTCGAAGGTCTTGTCGTGGCTGCCGTACTCCTCGGCCTTCTGCGCCATCAGACCGACGTTGGGCACGGAGCCCATGGTGGCCGGGTCGAAGGCGCCGTGCGCGCGGCAGTCCTCGATGACGACCTGATAGACGCCGGAGTAGCTGCTGTCCGGCAGGACGGCGAGGGTGTCGGCCTCCTGGCCGTCGGGGCCCCACATGTGGCCGGAGGTGCGGATCATGGCCGGCATGGAGGCGTCGACGATGACGTCGGACGGCACGTGCAGGTTGGTGATGCCGCGGTCGGAGTCGACCATGGCGAGCGCCGGGCCCTCGGTGAGCTCGGCCTCGAAGGCCGCCTTGATCTCGGCACCGATGTGCGGAACCGTGTCGAGGCCCTTGAGGATGGCGCCGAGGCCGTCGTTCGGGGACAGGCCGGCGGCGACCAGCACGTCACCATACTTGTCGAACGTCTTCGGGAAGAAGGCGCGCACCACGTGGCCGAAGACGATGGGGTCGGAGACCTTCATCATCGTCGCCTTCAGGTGCACCGAGAACAGCACGCCGTCGGCCTTGGCGCGGGCGATCTGCGCGGAGAGGAACTCGCGCAGCGCGGCCACGCGCAGCACGGACGCGTCCACGACCTCGCCCGCGAGGACGGGTACGGACTCGCGCAGCACGGTGGTGGTGCCGTCCGCCGCCGCCAGCTCGATCCGCAGCGAACCGGCCTCGGCGATGACCGCGGACTTCTCGGTGGAGCGGAAGTCGTCGGCGCCCATGGTCGCCACGTTCGTCTTCGACTCGGAGGTCCAGGCGCCCATGCGGTGCGGGTGCGCCTTGGCGTAGTTCTTGACCGACGCGGGGGCGCGGCGGTCGGAGTTGCCCTCGCGCAGGACCGGGTTGACGGCGCTGCCCTTGATCTTGTCGTAGCGCGCGCGGACGTCCTTGTCCTGCTCGGTCCGCGGGTCGTCCGGGTAGTCCGGCAGCGCGTAGCCCTGCGCCTGCAGCTCGGCGACGGCCGCCTTCAGCTGGGGGATGGACGCCGAGACGTTCGGCAGCTTGATGATGTTGGCCTCGGGCGTCTTGGCCAGCTCGCCGAGCTCGGCGAGCGCGTCGTGGATCCGCTGGCTCTCCTCAAGGAACTCGGGGAAGCTCGCGATGATGCGCCCCGCGAGAGAGATGTCACGGGTCTCCACAGTGACGCCGGCGGTCGAGGCGTACGCCTGGATCACGGGCAGGAACGAATGCGTCGCCAGGGCCGGCGCCTCGTCAGTGTGGGTGTAGATGATGGTCGAGTCAGTCACCGGGTGCTCCGCTCCACGTCTGCAACATTGCTCGACATCAAGATATCTCGTGATCGCCCCGGGTCACGACGGGGCCCCGCCCCCGATCGGCAGGGTCCGCCGGATCGGGCTCCTGGTTCACGGGCGTACCGCACGCGCCTCGAAGCGGCCCCGGCCCAGCTCTATGACGAAGGAGACGTGCTGTCCCTCGGACAGCGTCCGGGTCTCCCCCTCGATGTCTTCGCGGCGCACATAGATGGCGTCGTGCTGCCCGAGCGGCACGACGAATCCGTAGCCCTTCTCCCGGTCGAAGTACTGGACGATCCCTTCGCACCGCTCGCTCATTGCCTCCATTGCCTCACTCCTCGGGTGATCGCCGCCTTGCGGTCGCACACCGGAGCGAACATGTTCCTCATCGGTACATATACCGCTGTGCTCGGGTTTTGATGCCTGCACCGCGCCTCCCCGGGCGGCCTGACCTCGCCGGCGCGAGGGAGGCGTAAGGCCCGTGTCAATTCGGGCGGACGGCGCATCAGCGGTCCGTCAAGGAGCGGCTGCGCATGGGGTGCGGACCCATAGCGTCCAGACCCATGGGACGACGGACCACCCGCAGCGTGGCGGGACGCGGCACCACACCTGTGCGGGCGGCCGAAGCCGTGGTGCACGACACCACATGGGCAGGCGAGGCCCGTTCGGCGGCCGGCTGTGCGGCGCTGCTCCTCGCGCTGCTGCTCGCCATCGACACCGGGGCAGGCACCCTGACCGTCCCGCGCGGCGCGCTGTGGACCGCGTTCGCCACCGTGCTGTTCGCCGTGCTCTGGCCCGCGCGGGTATCGGTGGGCCGGGGCCGGCTCGTCTCGCGCGGGCTGCTGCGGCGCACCGAGGTGCGCACCGACCGCCTGGTCTCGGTGCGCTGGTCCGACGGCGTGGCCCAGCGTCTCGTGCTGCGGGACGTCGAGGGCAACCGGGCCGAGATCGACCCGAAGGTCCTCGTCGCCAATCCCCCGCTGTGGCACCTCCTCGACGCGGACGCCCGCACCAGCCTCGACCGGGGCGTACTCAGCTGCGGCGAGACGGCCCTGCGGCAGATGGCGGCCCGGGTGGACCGCGAAACGGCCCGCACGGTGTTCAAGGTCTCGGGCCTTGAGTAGTCGACCGGGCCACCATCACCGGCGAGCCGCTGCCGGTCGCCAAGCAGCCCGGCGACCGGTGCAGTGGTCAACTCCCTTGTGCGGAACGGCAGTCGGGGCAGATGCCGGTGAGTTCCAGGGTGTGTTCCACCTCGGCGAAACCGGAGAGCCGCCCGATGCGGTCGGCCCAGGTCTCGACGGCGGCGGAGTCGACGGGCAGGCTCATGCCGCAGTGCCGGCACAGCAGGTAGTGCCGGTGTTCGGCGGTCGGGCGGTGCCGGAAGAGGCGTTCGCCGCCCCGGTCGCGTACGACATCGGCGCGGCCCGCCTCGGCAAGCGCGCCCAGCGTGCGGTAGACGGTGCTCAGGCCGATGCCCGAACCGGCGGCTCGCAGCGAGGCGTGCAGGGTGCGGGATCCCACGAAGCCTCCCGCTTCGATCAACGCCTGGAGCACGACGGCGCGTTGTGTGGTCCGTCTGCCGAGCAGGGTGACCTCGTCGGACGACCCGGCCGTCATGCCGGTGCCTCTGTGGTGGGTACGCACATGGCGGCGCGGGGACGGCGTACCGCGGCGAACGTGGCCGCATAGCCTGTGGTGGCGACGGCCATGATCGCGAAGCTGGGCGGCAGCTGAGGCACCGCATAGCTGAGGGTGAGGCCCGCCCACATGTAGGCGACACCCAGTGCGCCGGACAGGGCGAGCGCCCGGTAGGGGCGGTCGGTGAGGCGATGAGCTGTTCCGGCGGGCGCGGCGAGCAGGCCGAGCAGCAGCAGCGAGCCGACCACCTGGGTGGCTTCGGCGGCGGTGGCGCCGACCAGGGCCAGGAAGGCGATGCCGAGGAGGCGTACCGGCACCCGCCGCGCGGCGGCCACCGCCTCGTCGACGGAGGCGAACAGCAGCGGCCTCGCCAGGGCGAGCAGGGCGAGGGCGAGGCCGGCCGCGATGGCGGCGGCGAGCCAGGCCTGCCGGGCGGACAGGCCGAAGACGGACCCGAAGAGCACGGTGACTCCGGCGGTGCCGTTGGCGGCGCCCCGGGTGGTGTAGAGGGTGAGGAAGAAGGCGCCCAGGCCGAGGATCCAGGAGAAGACGCTGCCGATGGCCACGTCGTCCGCCCGTCCGCGTCCGCCGAGCGCGCCGATGACCACCGCGAGGAGCACCGTCGCGCCGAACAGGCCGAGGCGCAGGTCCCAGCCGACCGCGAGCGCGCCCAGCGCGCCGGCGAAGGCCACATGGCTGAGGGCGTCGCCGGTGAACACCTGGGCGCGCAGCACCAGGAAGTGGCCCGTCAGGCCCGCCGCGAGGGCGATGGCCGTGCCCGCGAGGAGGGCGTGGGTGAAGTAGGGGTGGGAGAAGGCGTTCACCCGGCACCTCCTGGCAGTGGTCGGCGTCGTCCGGCGGCGGTCAGCGCGCGGCCCAGACGGGCCGCCACATAGCCGGCGAAGGCGAAGGTCGTCACGTAGAACCCGATCGGATACGCGGAGTAGTACGCGGTGATCAGCCCGGCCCACGTCACCGCGACGGCGATCACCACCGAGGCGAGCAGACCGGCGGCGGGCCGGGCGGTGAGTTGCTGGGCGGTGGCGGCGGGCATGACGAGGAGGGCGAACACCAGCAGGGTGCCGGTGATCTGGCCGGCCTCGGCGGTGGCCACGCCCAGCAGGAGCAGGAACGCGACGGACAGGGTCCGCACCGGGACTCCGCGCGCGGCGGCCACGTCGGGGTCGGCGGAGGCGAACAGCAGCGGCCGTCCGATGACGGTGAGCACGCCGATCGCGACCGCGGCCACCATGGCGAGGACCGTCACCTGGGCGGTCGTGATGCCCAGAAAGCTGCCGAACAGCAGGGAGTTGATCCCGCCCAGGAATCCTTTGTAGAGGGATACGAAGAGGAAGCCACACCCGAGCAGGAAGGCCTGGACGGTTCCGGTGAGCGCCGACTCCTGGCCCCGGCCGCCCTGCCCTGCCCGCGGGATGGCGGCGATCGCGAGGGCGCCCCCGACGCAGAACGCGAAGTAGCCGAATCCGGCACTGATCCCGAGCAGGGTGGCGCAGGCCGCGCCGGGGAAGCTGATCACGGCCAGGGTGTGTCCGGCGAAGCTCTGCTTGCGCAGCACCATGTACCAGCCGATGACGGCGGCCAGTACGGCGACGACGGTGCCCGCCCGGAAGGCGTTGACCATGAAGGGGAACGCCCAGATCTGCTGGAGGTCGGTGACCGGGTTCCATGACCAACCGGCTTGCGCGTCGGCCCAGTTCACGGCAGGTGCCGATCGGTGTGTGCGGCGGGCGCCTCCGGCTGGCCGACCACCACCAGGCGTCCGTCGCTGGTGTGGAGCACCTCCACAGGTGCGCCGTACAGCCGCGAAAGGGTCCCTGTGGTGATCACCTCATGGGGGCGGCCCACCACCGCGCCGCCCTCGGCCATGTACACGACCCGGTCGAGCCACGGCAGGATCGGGTTCACGTCGTGGGCGACCATCACCACACTCACTCCTTCCTCCCGGCAGATCCGGCCGATCAGGGCCGCCACCGCTCCCTGGTGGGACAGGTCCAGACTGTCCAGCGGCTCGTCGAGCAGCAGCAACTCGGGGCCGCGGACGAGCGCTTGGGCGATGAGCAGCCGCTGCTGCTCGCCGCCGGAGCACTCCCCTATCGGCCGGTTCGCGTACGCCGTGGCCCCGACCAGTTCGATCACCTCGGCGATACGGTCCCGCTCCGCGCGGCGCCGGGCGCTGAAGCGGTCGGGCAGGGGAAGCGGCACGCCCCAGCGGTCGCCGTCCAGGCCGAGCCGCACGATGTCGGTGCCCCGGATGCGCAGACTGGCGTCGAAGCTGCGGCGTTGCGGGAGGTAGCCGATGTGCCGGCTGGCCCGTCCGGGCGGGCGGCCGAGCACCCGTACCTCTCCCTCGGCGGCCGGCAGTACGCCGAGCAGGACCTTCACCAGGGTCGACTTCCCGGCTCCGTTCGGGCCCAGTACGGCGGTGAACTCGCCTGCCGCTATGTCGAGTTCGACCCCGGACCACAGGGTGCGGCCGCCGAGCCGGACCCCGGCGCCGCGCAGCGACACCACGGCCGGGGCGGTTTGGGTGGGGCGGCTCTGGGCCGGGACCCCATGGTGGCGGACCACATCGCCCGTCCGTGTCACGGGCTTCACGGCCGTCACTTGCCCGTCGCCAGGGCCAGTGCCTTCTCGATGTCCTGGAGCTGGCGCACCTGCCAGTCCTGGAACGAGGCGCCGGCCGGGGTGAGGGTCTCGGTCACCGTGGCGACCGGGATGCCCGCCGCCTTGACGGCCTTGACCTGGGCGGCGACGTCGGGGGTGGAGTTCTGGCTGTTGTAGACGTAGACCTTGATCTGCTTGTTCTTGATCTGCGCGTCGATCGCCGACTTGTCCTTGGCGGTCGGATCGGTTCCCTCGCTGATCGCGTCGAGGAAGGACTCCGGGGTGAGCATCTTCAGGCCGAGCCCGTCCGCGAGGGGCGTGACGATGGACTCCGAGGCGCCGATCGGCGTACCCGCGTACTTGGCCTTGATGTCGGCGACGAGCTTGTCGTAGGGGGCGAGCGTCTGCGCCTCGAAGGTCTTCCTGCGTCCGTCGAAGTAGGCGGCGTCGGCCGGG
>NZ_JBIWHT010000062.1:0-12012 GCF_044764265.1 Streptomyces sp. NPDC094147
TCAAGACCCGCACCACCTACGACGAAGCGACCGCCTGGTCACACCACGCCCAACCCCATCCCGCTTGACATGAAACGTCATGGGATGTCTGACCCGGCAGGTCCTGATCCTCGCGGACCGGGCCTACCAGGGGACCGGCGCGACCGTCCGGACCCCGTACTACCACCACCGCGAACAGCCGGCGCACTACCAGCAGTTCAACCGTGACCACGCCCGTCTGCGCGCACCTGGTGAGCGTGCCTTCGCCCGACTCAAGGCATGGCGCCTCTTCCGCAAGGCACGTTGCTCAACCAACCGCATCAGCAGATGCGTCACCGCCGTCCACACCCTCCTCACCTGCAGCTATTCAGGATGAAAGAGGTTCATTGAGCATTTTCAGCCGTAGCTCTCCAGGGTGAGGACGGCCCGGGTTGCTGTGGTGAGCCAGTTTGGGCTGCAGCGGGCTTTGCGGAAGATGCGCCAGGTCTTCAGTCGGGCGATGCCCCGCTCCATGGGGTAGCGCAGTCGGGCATGGGCTCTGTTCAAAGCCCGTTGGGCGACGGGTAGCTCTTTGCCCGGGCGCACCCACGACCTCACCGCAGCCCTGAGGCGCCCCGCGATATGGCGGTCATCACCAGCGCCTCCTTCCTCGGCGTGCTCGCGGGCCTGATGGTCCGCTTCGCCTTCTACTCCGAGCTGTTCGGCGGGCGTGGAAGCCGCGACAAGAACACCGCGCTGATCACCGCCGCCGTCATGGCGGTCTCGGTGACCGTGTACGCACTCAGCTTCCTGCTGATCCGAGCCCTGTCCCGCTACCGCGAACTGGCCGCCGGCGGCTCCGCCGCCCAACTCACCGGCCGCCCCTCCGCCCTGGCCTCGGCACTGGTCAAGGTCAGCGGGGACATCGCCCGCCTCCCGACCGAGGACCTGCGCACCGCACAGCCCTTCAACGCGTTCTTCTTCACCCCCGCCCTCACCGAAGGATCCGCCCTGTCCACCCTGTTCTCCACCTACCCCAGCCTTGAGCGCCGCCTGGCAGAGCTCGCAAAGATCTCCGCATAGCTCGGTGAGGGGACATGAGCACGTGTCACCGCCCACTGCCACCCCTGGAAGAGGAGTTGCCGCCATGAGCTGAGCTACGACCGGACCGTCCGTCTGGACCGTGATTTGGGTACCACCGTGACCGCCGTCCGCAAGGCCCTGGCTGAGCAGGGCTTCGGCATCCTCACCGAAATCGACGTGCCCGCGACCCTCAAGGCCAAGCTCGGCCACCAGATGGAGGACTACCTGATCCTGGGCGCCTGCAACCCGCCCCTGGCACCCCACCCTTGGCCTCCGTAACGGAGACCGGCGCCCCCACATCCGCGTGCCAGCGCCGAGTACATCATCCTGTGGCGAACCGTCCAAGCCTCTGTCCATGTCGCCTCCCGTGCGTAAGTTCGCCCTGACGATGCACGTCGCTTCTTCGATCGGCTGGATCGGCTCGGTCGCCGCCTACTTCGCCCTCACCATCGTCGGCCTGACCAGCAATGACGATCAGATGGTGCGGTCCACCGACGCTGCGCTGGGGCCGATCGGCTGGTTCGTCATCCTCCTGCTGCGTCTGGCTTCCCTGGCGACCGGGGTGGTGTTGGGACCTGTGACGGCACTTCTGGGTCATCACCAAGCTTGCGATCAACGTCGTGTGCACCCTGCTCCTGCAGATGCACCTGGGCCCGATCAGCAAGATCTCCCAGGCGGCGCTGGCCCCGAACTGGTCCGACAACGCGCTCGTCGCAGGGCTGAGGACCGACCTCGCCCTCAAATCCGGTGCCGCCCTGGTGGTACTGGTGGTGGCGACGGTCCTGGCCCTGTACAAGACGCGTGGCAAGACCCGTTACGGGCAGCGCAAGCAGTTCGCCGGGCGGAAGCGAATGCCGGACACCGAAACAGCCGTCCCACTGGCCCGCACCGCGCGCTGAGGCTGCCGCCGCCGATCACCAGGCGTTCGCGCCCGCGCACATGGGGAAAGACCGGAAGGAAGAAGGAACGGCATCTGCTGGTAGGCGGGGTGTTCCAGCAGCTTGAAAACCGGCGAACTGCCCCTGGTCTGACCGGTGTCGGGTCCGTCGACGAGGGCGAGGACCGTCTTACGGGTGATCCGCAGGTGTTCGAGGTGCTCGTCGAGTTCACCGAGCCGCGCGGTGAGCTCTCCGATCTGCGCGGCCACCGCGCCGCACGCGCCCCGCCTCGTCCCGCGCATGTGGCAGGCGGCCCGCGCGCGCGGCATCGACGCCCCCGACTGGACCGGCACCACCCACCCCACCGGGCGACTGCGCCCTGACCGCTACCACGCCCTGCTCGCAGAGCGCGCCACCGGCGTCCGTGACAGGGTCGGGTTGGTGGCCCCGCCGGGCTCGGTGATCCGGCCGTGGAACGGTGCGACCGCCACCCTGCACATCGGCGACGGCGAGGAGATCACCCTGCTCCTGCCGCCGGACGGCCCGTCCGGCAACTGCGGCGCGGCCGTCTTCCTCAGGGGCGACCGGCTGGCGACGGGGTGGCTCGGCGCGTACGCGGCGAGCCACCTCTGAGCCGGCCGCCGGGCGGGTCGTGTGAGAAGGGCGCACGTTAGCACAGGTGGTGTGGGCCGGAGAGCGGCTTACCCGCACTGGTCTGGGTGCGGCAGACTGGTGGGGATCCCGGTTGTGTCCAGCCGGACGTGTACCAGCCGAACCAAGGGAAGCCGCCAGAGCCGTGAGTGACGAGCCCGACGCCCCGGAGCCCGTCGACGAGGGCGCGTTCGGCATCGACGCGTTCTCCCTCGACGACCGGCTGCGGCTGTTCCACTTCGCCGCCGCCGAGAAGCGCCACGAATACCTGTGGCTGCTGCGCGCCTTCGACCGCGGACGCGCCAACTACCAGGTTTTGCTGCACGCTTCGGATGCGGTGGGACTGCTGGAGCGGCTCGCCGCCGACCATCTGGCCGCGGGCGCCGTCGACGGGACGGCCGGCGTTCAGCCGTTGCTCGACGCGCTCGCGGACTGGCGGATCCTGGACCGGTCGTACGACGGGACGCGCGCCGCGAACCTGGCCGAGTACCGCAACCGCCACTACGTGTACCAGTTCACCCAGGCCGGATACCGGGCGTACCGGGCCGTGGAGGACGTACTCGGCGCGCGCCTGGAGGACGCCCAGCTCTCCCGCCTCGTCTTCCCCGACCTCCTCGGCGACCTGCACGCGCTGGCCGACGCCAACACCGCGGGCGACGGCGAGGAGGTGTACCGCAAGCTCGGCCGTCTCGACTCCGTGCTGAACGAGATGGCGCAGCGCGCCGCCCGCTTCTACCTCATGCTGGGCGACCTGGCGCGCACCAACGACACCCGGCCCGAGGTGTTCCTCGCCCACAAGGACACGCTCCTTGCCCACATGCGGGAGTTCACCGCCGAGCTCGGGCGCTACGCCCCGCTGCTCGCCGAGGCCGTAGAGAAGGCCGCAGCCACCGGTGTGGACCGCATGATCGAGTACGCGGCCGAGGCCGACGAGCGGCTCTTCGGCAGTCCCGCCGAGCGCCTGGCGGACTGGCGGCACCGGTGGGACGGCATCGTCCACTGGTTCGCGGAGCGCGAGCACGGCGAGACCGAGCGGCTGCAGGACGCCACCGTCACCGCGATCCGCTCCGTCCTGGCCCTGCTGCGCCGCGTCACCGAGGCGCGCCGTGGCGGGGTGAGCCGGGAGAGCCAACTGCGCCACCTCGCCCAGTGGTTCACGTCCTGCGAGAGCGACGAGGACGCGCACGCCCTGTTCCAGGCGGTCTTCGGGCTCGGCGCGCCCCGCCACATCGCCGTCCCGTACGCCGATCCCGAGCAGATCCCGTCCCGTATGTCCTGGTGGGAGGCCGAACCGGTCGAGCTGGCCCGCACCCTGGTCCAGTCCGGCCGCGCCCCCGCCCTGCATGGCCCCGGCCGCATCGAGCGCAACGACGACCGGCGGGCCCTGCTCCGCGCCGAGCAGCTCAAGGAGCAGGCCGAGCGCCGCAACGCCGCGAATGCCCTCGCCGCGGACGGCGTCTACGGCCGCACCCTCGACGAGCCCGAGACGCGGGCCCTGCTCGCCCTGCTTGACGTGGCGCTCGCCGCCCGTGTCCCTACCAGCCGCCTGGTTACCGCCGCCTCCGGATCCGCCCACGGGGTACGGCTCACCCTCACCCCCGCCGAGGGCTCCACCACCGTCGACACCGTGCGCGGCCGCCTCCATCTCGACGGGCTGCGCCTGGAGGTCACCGTATGAAAGCCATCCCCGGTGTCCTGGGGCCTGTGGACCTCAGCCCGGCCCACGAACAAGGCAGGACCGCATGAGCCGCGTCGCCGAGGGCGTCTCGCCGCTCGAACTCGCCGACTACCAGAAGGCGGTACGGCTGGTACTGCGGCATCCGCTGGTCACGCCCGGGTATCCGGACAGGACAGCGCTGGCGACCGTGCGCCGCTGGGCCGGGCAGCTGCGCACCGATCTGATGGAGGTGCTCGGCTACCGGCTCGTCACCACCGCCGACACCGCCCGGCTGCAGCGCGCCCAGGACGGCCTGGACGCCACCCGCCCGGCCCTCACCCGCGCGGGCCGCCCCTTCGACCGCCGCCGCTACGCCTACCTCGTCCTCACCCTCGCGGCCCTGGGCCGCCACGGCGCGCAGGTGGCGCTGGGCGAGCTGGCCGACGCGGTCGCCGCCGACGCCGTACGCATCGACGGACTCGGGCTCGATACCGCACGCAAGCCCGACCGGGACGCCTTCGTCGACGCCGTCACCTGGCTCAGCGAACGCGGCGCGCTCACCCTCGCCGACGGCTCCGCCACCGCCTGGGCCGGCGATCCCGAGCGCGCCGAGGCCCTGTACGACATCGACCGCGAGATCCTCCTGGCCGTCCACCACCCGACCCGCGTCCTGCAGCACCTGACCTCCGTCACCGCACTCCTCGACTCCGGCAGCGCGCTGGGCATGTCGGCCGGCCGCGCGGCCCAGCGCCGTGACCAGGCCCGCCGCGCCCGTCGCCTGGTGCTGGAGAACCCGGTCGCGTACTACGCCGACGCCGACACCGAACTCCTGGGCCAGCTGCGGGCCCCCGCCCTCGCCGAGGACCTGGAGCGCCTGACCGGGCTGACGGTGGAGCGGCGTGCCGAGGGCGTGGCGCTCATCGACACCTCCGGCAGGCTGTCCGACATCCGCTTCCCCGGCGGCGGCACGGTTGCGCAGGCCGCGCTGCTCCTTGCCGCCCGGATCAGCGCCGCCGTGCAGCGTTCCGGACGGCACGCCCTCGAACTGCTGCCCGCGCCCACCGCCGCCGAACGCCTCGCGGCCCGCGCCCGGCGTATCGACGGCGCTCTCCCCGCGCGCTCGGTGATCGCCGAGTTCGCCGAGCCGGACGAGCCTGACGCGGTGGCTGCGTACGAGACGTATGAGCCGTATGAGACGCACGACGAGGCGGGAGAGGAATGGGGGGAGATCCGGTATCCCTTCGTCACGGACTCCTGGCTCCGGGGCAGGCTCAAGGAGATCACCGGCGAGTACGGTGCGGGCTTCGCGGCCGATCTGCGCGGCGACCCGGACCGGCTGCTCGGCCAGGCTCTCGACCTGCTGGCCGCCATGTCGCTGATCGCCCGTGTCGACGGCGGGGCCCTCGCGCTCCCGCTGCTCGCCCGCTACCGCGGGGTCACCGCCCGGGTGAAGACCCATACCACGGCACGCCCGCCGGCTCCACCGTCAGCCCAACTGCCCGCCCAGAACGCCCTGTTCGCCGACGACACCGTCAAGGACCCGACTCCGTGAGCACCCCCGCTCCCGCCCCGGTAGACCGCCAGGTCTCCGCCCCGGCCCCCCGCTATGTCCCCACCCGCGCCGGGATCATCAACCTGTGGGACTACCGGGACGAGGAGTTCTCCTTCGCCGGCGGCTGGCTGGTGCTGCGCGGACCCAACGGATCCGGCAAGACCAAGGCCCTGGAAGTCCTCTTCCCGTTCGTCCTCGACGGCCGTATCGATCCCAAGCGGCTCAACCCGTTCGCCGCCGAGGACCGGACAATGAAGTCCAACCTGCTCTTCCGCGGGCAGGACAGCGCGCTCGGCTACGTCTGGATCGAGTTCACCCACCGGGCGACGGGTGAGGCCGTCACCTGCGGCGTCGGGCTGCACGCCCAGCGGCACCGCGACACGCCGGCTCGCTGGCACTTCCTCGCCGAAGGCCGCGTCGGCGAGGACTTCTCGCTGCTGACCGACGACGACCGGCCGATGACGAGGAAGCAGCTCGCCGCCGAGCTCGGACGCGAGCTGATCGTCTCCACGGCCGACTACCGCGCCGCCGTCGACCAGCGTCTGTTCGGCCTCGGCCGGGAGTGGTATGAGCAGCTGCTCACCCTGATCCTCACGTTGCGCCGCCCGCAGCTCGCCAAGAACCTCGACCCGGCCAAGCTCTCCGACACCCTCACCGCGGGCCTGCGCCCGCTCGACGACGACCTGATCGCCGAGGCGGCCCGCTCTTTCGACGACATGGAGTCCGTGCAGCGCACCCTGGAGGGGCTGGCCGCCGCTGACGACGCCACCCGCGCTTTCCTCGCGAGCTACTCCACCTATCTGCGGGTCCACGCCCGCAGCTCTGCGGACCGGCTCACCGCCCGCCGCGCCGCAACCGCCGAGCGCGCCGCCGCCCTGCGCACCGCCGCCGCGGACCTGGCGGCGGCCCGCGAACAGCAGGCCGCCGCCGAGACGCGCGCCGAGTCCGCCGACGCCTCGCTCGCCGCCCAGCGCGCCCGCCTCGACCAGCTGCGCTCCTGCGCCGCCTACCAGGCCATCGAGCAACTGGCTGACCTGGAACGCCTGGTGCGCACCTGCGAGCAGACCGCCTGCCAGGCGAGCGCCGAACGCGAACGCCGCACGGCCGCCACCGGCCGCGCCCGCGCCGAAGCCGAACGCGCCGCCCACCTCGCCGCCGAACTCGACGCCGCCGTCTCCCGGGACGCCGCCACCGTCACCGACCACGCCCACACCGCCGGCCTCCCCTGGACCCCGGCCGACACCGAGCCCGCCCACCTTGCCGACCGCTCCGCCGCGCTCGCCGCCGCCCGCCACGAAGGTGTCCGGGTGGTGCGCGGCGCCCAGCACGCGGCACGCGGTGCCGAGCAGACCCGTGACCTCGCCCGGATCTCGCTCGACCGCGCACAGGAGGCCGTCACCGCGGCCGAAACCGCCGAAACGGCCGCCGAGTCGGCCCTCGAATCCGCCCGAGAACAGGCCCGTACGGCGCTCGGCCACTGGACGCAGGCACACGGCGCGCTCCTGGCCGAAGCGGAGCGAGATGGGGGTCCCCCCGGCCGAAGCCTGGGGGAGGGTGCCGGCCGACTCGCCGAGGCCCTCGAACTCACCGGCGAGGCCGAGGTGGTCACGCTCGCCGACGCCTTCACCGAACTCACCGCTCCCGCCGTGCAGGAACTGCGCGACACACTCGCCTCCCTGCGCGCGCAGCGCACCGGCGTCGAGCGCCGCCGCACCGAGACCGAGGCCGAACGCGACCGGATCGCCGCCGAACACGACGACGCCCCGCCCCCAGCCCGCGGCCGCACCGCCGACCGGGCGCCAGGGGACGGCGTGCCGCTGTGGCAACTCGTCGATTTCGACAGCGGGCTGACTGATCGTCAGCGAGCGGGTCTCGAAGCCGCCCTGGAGGCGTCGGGCCTCCTCGACGCCCTCCTCACCGCCGAGGGCACCCCCGTGGCGTCCGGGCACAGCGACGGCTACCTCCGCGCCGGTGCCCCGGTGAGGGGGCCAAGCCTCGCCGATCTCCTGCGACCCGAGGTCCTCGAGGACCCCGAAGGCAACGCCGCGATCCCGGCCGCGCGGACCAGCGCCGTACTGCGCTCCATCGCCGTCACCGGCGGCCTCGACGCCGGGACCCCGCAGATCAGCCCCGACGGCCGGTATGCGGCCGGTGTGCTGGTCGGTGCCCACACCAAGGAGCACGCCGAGTACGTCGGCGCCACCGCCCGCGCGCGCCGGCGCGAGGCCCGGATCGCCGCCTGCGAGACGCTGCTGGCCGAACTCGCCGCCCAACTGGGCGAGTTGGCGCGTGCGCAAGCCAGTACAGAAGCCGCCCTGGAGGCGTACGCCGCCGCCCGCGCCGCCCTGCCCTGCACCACCGGCATCACGCAGGCACTGCGCGAACTCGACAAGGCCGCGGCGAGGCTGCGCGCCACCCGCGACGCCGCCGACACCTCCCAGGCCTCCTACGACGAGTCCGTGGCCGCCTGCTCGGTCACCGAGCGCGCCCTGCGCCGCACCGCGGCCGAGCACGCCATCGAGATCGAACGCGTCGACGCCGTCGAGACCGCCACCCGCGCCTTCGAGACGGCGGTACGCGAACTCACCGCCCGCCGCCGCGAACACGCCCGCCAGACCGAGACCGCCCAGGCAGCCGCAGACCGGCTCACCGCCGCCGCCGAGGACGAGGAGGCGGCGCTGGACACCGAGCGCGCGGCGCGCCGCCGGCACGCTGAGGAGGCAGCGGGACTCCAGGCCCTCCAGGACGCCGTCGGGGCCGAGGCACAGGACGTGATGCGCCAGGTGCAGGAGGCCGAGGACGGGATCGACGCCCTGGCCCGGGAGGCCGAGGCGGCCCGCACGGCCCAGCACACCGCGATCGCGGCCACCGCCGCGGCCGACGCCCGGCGTACGGCCGCAGCCGAGGCGGGGTCGGTCGCCGCCGCGGAGGAGAAGGACACCGCCCGCGGCCTGCGTCCGTACGCCGCCCGTGAACTCCTCGACATCCTGCACTGTCCGCCCGGCCTCGCCTGGCCCGCCCAGGAGGCCGACTGGGCCAGCGAAGCACTCCCGCCGGCCGTGATCGCCGTACACGAGGCGATCCTCGCCGCGACCCGCGACCTCACCCCCACCGAAACCAGCCTCAAGCAGTCCGTCACCCGTCTCACCAAGGCCCTGGACGACCTGCAGGCGCAGCTCGCCGCCGCCGGACAGGACTACCGCCCCGAATGGGACGGCTCCGACGGGGTCATCCTCGTCCGCGTCGCCGACGAGGAGGGCCCGCTGCCTGTCGCCGCCTTCGCCCAGAAGATCACGGCACACCGCCGCGACCAGGCCGAACTGCTCTCCGAATCCGAGCAGCGCATCCTGGAGGACGCCCTGCTCACCCGGCTCGCCCAGCAGATCCACGACCGCACCGTCGACGCCCGCGACCTGATCAGGCGGATGAACACCGACATGCGCAGGCGCACCATGTCCTCGGGGACGACGGTCGGTGTGAGCTGGCTGCTCGCCGACCATCTCGACGACGAGCAGCGCGCCGTCTGCGCCCTCCTCGACGCCGACGCCGCCCGCCTCGGCCCCGACGGCCTCGCCCGGGTGCGCACCCACTTCGCCACACAGATCAAGACCACCCGCGCCCGCCACCGCGACCAGCCCTACCGAGAACTGCTCGCCGAGGTCCTCGACTACCGCCGCTGGCGGCAGTTCGCGTTCCAACTGGTACGCCCCGACAAGACCGAGGAGCGGCTGACCCGCGCCCGGCACAGCCGGCTGTCGGGCGGTGAGCAGTCTGTGTCGCTGCACCTGCCGCTGTTCGCCGCCGCGCACGCCATGCTCAACTCCGCCGACCCGCACGCCCCGCGCCTGCTCGCCCTCGACGAGGCCTTCGCGGGCGTGGACGACACCGGGCGCGGCGAACTCATGTCGCTGGCGGCCCAGTTCGACCTCGACCTGTTCATGACTGGCTACGACCTGTGGGCCGCCCACGCCTCCGTGTCCGCCGCGGCCCACTACGACCTCGCGCACACCGCCGTCGACCACACCGTCTCCGCGCTGCTGCTCGTCTGGGACGGCGACCGGCTCCTCGCCGACGACACCGGCGACCTCACCACCACCCTCGGCTCGCCCGGCACCCGGCGCGTCCCGACGCCCGAGGAGGCCACGGTTGTCGACTGAGCCGCGCGCGCACCGTGAGTACGACGAGTTGCGGGGCGAGGGATGGACCCGGCTGCTCGCCGCCGCTCGCCGCAGGCTGGAGCGCACTGGCGGCGCGCTCGACGGCGACATCGGGCTCACGCGGCCCAGCGAAGCCGAACGCCGCACCGTCATCGGCATCACCGGCCGCTACCGGCCCGAGACCGCGGGGCGCCTCACCGTACCCCTGCGCGACCTGGACGGGTATCTCCACGACCGCTACGGCACCGGTCTCCTGACGACCCTCGGAAAGCTCCACGGCCCGCTGCGCGACCGGCCGGCCGAACGGGCCGACGAGGACGCGCGCCGCGAACAGGCCCTGAAATCCGCCCACTCCAGCCGACTCGCCGGACAGGGATGGTTCGCCGCCTGGCTGGAGCAGATCGCCGCCGACGGCACCCTCACCCGTCTCGTACGCCGCGGGGACGCACCCCTCCTCGACGCGGCCGTACGCGTCCTGGAAAGACTCCCCGGTGGCCCGGACCGGCTCCCCGCATATCCGGCCGGCATCCTGCCGCTTCCGGTCCTCGCCGAGTGGGCCACCGGCGACACCAAGGCCCTCGTCCCCGGCACCCCGCTCGAACAACTCGTCCTGCGCGCCCTCGCCCAGCGCACCGGCGGCGACCTCCCGCGCGAGCGAGCCGGGCGGCGCGCCCTGTGGGAGAGCGCCGGAGCCATCGCCGACGACCTCGCCAGCCAGGTACTCGTCCTCAACATCGGCGCCGAGGGCAGCGCCGTGGTCTGCGACTGGCTGCGCGACGCCGCCGACTTCGGCATCCCCTTCCGGCTCACCCTCCACCAACTCGCCACCGACCCCGTCGTCCCCGCCGCCCGCACCATCTTCGTCTGCGAGAACCCGGCCGTACTGCGCGCCGCAGCCGGCGAACTCCAGGACACCGGCGCGGCCCTCGTCTGCACCGAGGGCGTCCCGTCCGCCGCCTGCCACAAACTGCTCGGCGACGCCGTACACGCGGGAGCCCGGCTGCACTGGCGCGCCGACTTCGACTGGGCCGGCCTGCGCATCACCGCGGACGCCGTCGCCCGCCACGGCGCCCGCCCCTGGCGGATGACCGCCGCCGACTACACAGCGGCCCTCAGCAAGGGCGAGTCCACACCGCTCGCGGGACCACCCGCGGCCAGCCCCTGGGACCCCGAACTGGCCCGTGCCATGGACGAGTCGGGCAGCACGATCATGGAGGAACGCCTGCTGCCCGCACTCCTGTCCGACCTCACCCGTACCTAATGGGATGTATCGGGTCGTAGAGACTTGATGTTGTAGCCGCCAGCAGGTGAGCACTGCCCGCACCGGAGTCGTTTGAGCTCTGGGGTCAGACCGTGCCCCTGCTGGTTGGCCGGGAGGCCGTGACTGCCGATGAGATGGCGTTGCCCGCCGGGATGTTGGGCGTGAGCACTGGATCCATTACTGAGGTTTTTGGGCTGGCGTCGGGTCGTGGCGGTGGGTGGTCCCTGCGGTATGCCGTCCGTATGCGGTATGCGGTATGCGGTATGCGCAGGGTGGGGGTCTGACCGCTGAGCGGCAGGCCGTCCGTGAGGGAATACGGCTGGAGGCCGGTGTGAGGTTCGCCCGGGGTGACAAGACCTCGGCGATTGCCAAGGACCTGCGGGTGAGCGGGCGTTCAGTGGAACGGTGGCGTCGGGCGTGGCGTGAGGGCGGGACGTCGGCGTTGAAGTCCACGGGTCCGGCGAAACTTCCGAAACTGTCCGACGACCACTTCGCGCGGCTGGAGGAAGAGCTGGCCAGGGGGGGGCGGCCGCGCACGGCTGGGAAGACCAGCGGTGGACGCTGGAGCGGGTCAAGGCCGTGATCGGCAGACAGTTCCACGTCACCTGCTCCATTGCGGGAGTGTGGCGGCTGCTGCACCGGCACGGCTGGTCCTGGCAGAGCCCAGCCCGCCGCGCGCTGGAGCGCGACGAGCACGCGGTGGAGCTGTGGAAGAAGGAGGTGTGGCCGCAGGTGGAAGCACCGCGGCGGCGCTCGGGGCCCACATCGTCTTCGAGGACGAGGCCGGATTCGGGATGACGCCGCCACGCGCCCAC
>NZ_JBIWHT010000063.1:0-11998 GCF_044764265.1 Streptomyces sp. NPDC094147
GATACACGGCGACCTCCACCTTGCACTCCTCCAACTCGCCTGCAGCATCATCTGCTTGAGACGACTCAGAACCTCATTCTGAAACGATCAGTTAGAGCTCTCCGCCGAAGACGGTCAGTGCCGGTCCTTCCAGCCTTTCGTGTGCGCCGAGTTTACGGTCCGCCGACCAGGAGGAGCCGTCGTAGGTGGCGTGCCACAGCTGGTTGTCGTTGCCGCCTCCGAGCGGCACCGCCTGAAGAAGGCGGCCCGGGGCCACAAGACCGCGTACTGCGTCCGGATGCGCGCCAGGTGGTGCTGCACGCGGCGCACTCGCGGTCCAACGCGCGGATCGCCCGGGAGACAGGCCTGCATCTGGATGCCGTACGCCGCTGGCGGAGCCGCTTCACCGATGGCGAGTTGCCCGCCCTGCCCGACCGCAAACGTTCGGGGCGCCCGGCCCGTGAGGTTGAACCTCGGGAGTGGACACCGGGTTTCATGCGACGAGTGTCAGCGTATGCGATGAGATCAGTTGCTGTTCGAATTCGATCGGTGTGAGGTAGCCGAGGGCGGAATGACAGCGGCGCCGGTTGTAGTAGGACAGCCAGCGAAACAGCTCCAGCCGCGTCTGTGCCTTCGAGATCCAGCGCCGTCCGTGCAGCAACTCCCGCTTCAGAGGACGTTAAGTCCGTTTCTGGTAGCGGCCTCGTCCGGGGGAATAGGCCCTCGTCCGCGGCAAAGAGTCCTCCGGCGCCGACGAGCGAGATCAAGCACGCCCACATCTGACGGCCTGTGTCCGTCCTCTCCGTGCCGCAACTTGCAGAACCGAGGTCGCGAAGTGCGGCAGCACAGCATCGTCCAAGTCGCTGGGCGGCGCGCAGTCTCGGCTCGCCGTAGAACGCAGTGCATGCCGGGTGGCGGTGCGAACTACCGGGCCCATGTGGGGTGTTGGTGCGCTGCCGCTAGCGCGGGAGGTCGAGCCAGCGGTTGTACAGTGTGTTGACGAGTTCGCCCGCCTGCTCCTGGGTGATGAGGCCCTGTGTCACATGTGCGTACACGGTGTTGGCGATCTCCCTGACTCTCTCCTCGGTGAGGGTTCCCTGGGTCCATGCGGCGTTGAAGGCATCGGTCATGGACATCCGGATGGCTTCCAGGTGGTTCCCTGCGCTGAGCTGATCTGCAAGAGAGCTGGACCAGCCCCTGGCCACGGTGCCGCTGCCGGTCGAGGTGATCCCGCCGCCTCCCACTCCGCCGCGTACCCCCGCGCGGTGTGTGGGGATGTCGACCCGATAGGTGGGGGCGGTCCTGTACATGTTGCCCATCCCCGCTCCGCGGTAGGCGGCCCCGGGAAGCATGTGTTCGTTCTCGTAGGCGCCTCCGGTGCGTACTCGCCCTGCCTCGTTGTAAGGGGCCACAGTGGAGGTGGCCAGACCGGCGGAGAAGAGTCCGTGGTGATCGGTGCTGCGTCCGCAGTCCGCTCCGTCCACACAGGTGTCGTCGGCACAGTAGTAGCAGCGCTGGATGGCCGTGCCGGCGGATGAGCTCCCGGCCGGCTCAGGCGATGTGCGGGCCTCGCTGCTGGGCTGGTGTGCGGGCGACATCGCCCGCGTCGCATTCGCCACGGCTTCTCGTTCGAACCGGTCGGAGGGGTCGGAGACCTTCAGTCCCGAGCCGTTGTCAGTGCCGGCGACGGGCCCTTGTCGCTGCTGGATGACGTGGGTGAGCTCATGAGCCAGGGTGTGCTTGTCCGTACCGCCGTCGCCGATGACGATGTGGCTGCCGGAGGTGTAGGCGTGGGCGCCCACTTCGGAGGCCGAGGCGCGGGCGGCGCTGTCGGTGTGGATACGTACGTCGGAGAAGTCGGCGCCCAGACGAGCCTCCATGTCACTGCGGGTGGCGTCGTCGAGGGGGCGGCCGGGGGTGCGCAGTACGGCATGGACGGCCGAGCGCTGCACGGCGGCCTGTGCGGACTGCCGGTGACCACAGCCTGGGCCGTGCTGGTGCCGGGCCTCCTCCACCATCCGCGTCACTGCGGCGTTGCCCGCGGTGCGCTGGAGAGTGAGGAGCGCCTGTGGTGACATGCCGCCGGCGGCGAAGGCAGGCGGCGTGGAGGGGCGGGCCGGCGGTTGTCTGGGCTTGTCGCCATGCCGAGCAGGGACTGTTTCACGGACGCGCATCTGGGGCCTTCCGAGTGCGGTGGACTCAACCGCTTCTGGATACCGGCAGATTGGATGGTGGGGCCAGGTACTCGGGGGCAGTATCGACTGACCAGGCAGGCAACGAGCCGTGTGTGGCTTCAGGAGTGTTGTCTGACTCCACTCGGGAGCTTGGGTTCCGGATGCGGTTGCAACACCTGATCCTCAGGGGTGTTGGGACGGCCAAGCCGCGCCGAACATCAAAGAAGCCCGGCAGGACCTTTGGATCGGGCGGGGCAGACGCTTGGCACTTGACCTGAACTGGGCGCTACGTGGCAGTAGGCCGTATTCGCACTAGGGGGTGTCTTCAGTCCTGATCATGCGGCGGAGCGGATGCAGTCCCGCCGGAGGCGTTCCGTCAGTTCGTCGGGGCGCCGAGCAGGGTGCGCCGTCACATCCGCCAGAAAATAGTAGCCATGGACATAGTAGCCATGTACTCTATTTGTCATGAGCAAGGTTTCACCGGGCCCCACGCCCGGCTTCCTGGTATGGCGGCTCGCCAACAAGTGGCGCGTCGCGGTCGATCGCGCGATGGCTCCGCTGGGCCTCACCCACGCGCAGTACTCGCTGGTTGCGTCGCTGTACGGCATGCAGCGTGCCGGTGAGCGGCCCAGTCAGCGCCGGCTCGCCGACCGCACCGGCCTGGAGGCGCTGTACGTCTCGAAGCTGGCACGCGCCCTGGAGTCGGCCGGCCTGGTCGAGCGCACCCGCGATCCCCGTGACCCACGCGCCGTGCAACTCGCCCTCACCGAGCAGGGCCAGGCCGTCACGCGGCAGGCCATCGCGGTGGTCCAGGAACTGCTCCAGCAGTTGCTGGAGCCGCTCGGCGGCCTTGACGCCCCGCGGACGCGCACGTTCACCGACGAGCTGACGACCCTGCTCGACGCACCTCTCACTCCCTCCGAACCGAACAACGAGAGCACTCAGGGGACAACACCATGACCACCACCGCACCCGCCGCCAACGCCCGCGCCCTCGGCCTGGCCCACTACGCCGCACGCAGCGTCCTGGAACACGTCCTGGCCCAGCACGGCATCACCTTCCAGCAGCAGGTCGCCCTGCGCGCCGCCCTCACCGCCGACGCCCCGCAGACGCCGGACGATCTCGTCACCCAGGTCCAGGTCTCCCTCAAGGCCGATCCGACCGACATCCGCGCCACTCTCGACGAACTGCTCGCCAAGCAGCTGCTCATCACGGACGGCGCGCACCTTCGCCCCACGGACACCGGGCGTGAGCTGATCGCCGCCGTCGGCGCGGAGACCGCCCCCGTCACCGCCCGCATCTGGGGCGGGATACCCGCCGAGGACCTGGCCGCCGCCAGCCGCGTCCTCACCCTGGTCACCGAGCGCGCCAACGCGGAGCTCGCGGCGCTGACCACCTGACCGCCCCACCAAGCCGGTTGGGGCCCATCCTGAGCCGTGATCATGTTGCGGGGCGGAGGCTGCGCATCCAGAGCACTGCTCCGCGCAGGTGGAGGCCGGCGAGGTAGCTCTCGGGCGTCTTGTCGTAGCGGGTCGCGAGGCCACGCCACGCCTTGATCTTGTTGATGCAGCGTTCGACGCTGTTGCGATCTTTGTAGAGCTCGGTGCCGTGGGAGACGGGCCGTCCGCCTCGGCGACTCTTCTTCTTGCGGTTCGCGGCCTGGTCGGCTTTCTCCGGGATGACCGCCTTGATGTTGCGTCTCCGCAGGTGAGCACGGTTGGCACGGGAGGAGTACGCCTTGTCTCCGGCCACCGCGTCAGGCCGGGTGCGCGGGCGGCCGACCGGGCCACGGACCTTGATCTTGTCCAGCACGGGGACGAACCGGGGGCTGTCGGCGCCCCCCGGTCAGGACGAAGGCGAGCGGGCGGCAGCGCGGATCGGAGGCGAGGTGGACCTTGGCGGTCAGGCCACCGCGCGAGCGTCCGAGCAGGGCGGCCTTCAGCCGGGCCCGGCGGCGGCGCCGAATGCGCCGTCGCTCCTCCCGGGCCGCGCCCGGCGCGTCGTGGTCGCATGCAACCTGCGGCTTTTGTTGCTTTCTGCGGCCCCCTTTGACGCTTCGCCAGCTTCTTCGAGGGACGATAGGCCCTCCTCGCTCACCCGCATGCCGGCGGCGTCTTGGTGAGCACGGGCGACCGTGGAGTCCACGCTGACCAGAGACAGGTCCACCTGCCCGCGCCGGGCCGCTTCGGTGATCATTGCGTCCATCAGGGCCTGGAAGACGCCCGCGTCGCGCCACTGGAGGAAGCGGTTGTAGACGGTCTGCCAGACCCCGAACTCCGACGGCATCTCCCGCCACTGGCTGCCCGAGCGGAACTTCCAGATCACGCCCTCGAACTGCTCCCGCAGATGCTCCGGACACGGGCCGAACCTGCCTACCGGCAGCAACGGACCGATCAACTCCCACTCGTCGTCCGCCAGTTCAGTACGCGCCGTACCCGTCTTCTACCAGCCCCCAAACGATCATCGGGAGGGGCGTCTCACACCTTGATCACGACTCAGGGCAGGCCCTAGGCAGCAGTTCGTTCAGTAGGCGCCGGATACGCCGCTCGATTTCGTCCCGGATCGGGCGGACCGCCTCGATGCCCTGTCCGGCGGGGTCGGTCAACTGCCAGTCGAGGTAACGCTTTCCGGGGAAGACTGGGCAGGTGTCGCCGCAGCCCATCGTGATCACGACGTCGGATGCCTGCACGGCCTCGACGGTGAGCACCTTGGGGACCTCGGCCGAGACGTCGATGCCTACCTCGGCCATCGCGGCGACGACGGAGGGGTTCACCGTGTCTGCGGGGGTGGATCCGGCGGACCGCGCCTGTACGCGGTCGCCCGCAAGGTGCGTGAGGAACGCGGCGGCCATCTGGGAGCGGCCGGCGTTGTGGACGCAGACGAACAGCACGGAGGGCAGGGCGGTGTCAGACATGGGCGGGGTCTTCCTCGGTCACGGGCGCGGGGGCGGTGAAGAAGCGGCGGGCGTACAGCGCGACGTAGACGAGGCCGATCAGCGCCGGCACCTCGATGAGCGGGCCGACCACGCCGGCGAGGGCCTGTCCGGATGTGACGCTAAACGTGGCGATGGCTACCGCAATGGCTAGCTCGAAGTTGTTGCCCGCGGCGGTGAACGCGAGCGTCGTCGTACGCGGGTAGTCAAGGCCCACGACGCGGCCGACCGCCATCGATCCGGCCCACATGATCGCGAAGTACACGAGCAGCGGCAGCGCGATGCGGACGACGTCGAGCGGCTGCGAGGTGATCGCGTCGCCTTGCAGCGCGAACAGGACAATGATCGTGAACAGCAGCCCGTACAGGGCGAACGGCCCGATCCGCGGGATCAGCTTCGCCTCGTACCAGGCGCGGCCCTTGGCCTTCTCGCCGATCCGGCGCGTGAGGTAGCCGGCGACGAGCGGGATTCCGAGGAAGATCAGCACGCTCCGGGCGATGTCCCGCACGGACACGTCGAGGCCGGCCTGCTCAAGACCGAGCCACCCGGGCAGCACGGACAGGTAGAACCAGCCGAGGGCCGAGAACGCGATCACCTGGAACACCGAGTTCAGCGCCACCAGGACGGCGGCGGCCTCGCGGTCACCACAGGCCAAGTCGTTCCAGATGATCACCATGGCGATACAACGCGCCAACCCGACGATGATCAGGCCCGTGCGGTACTCGGGAAGGTCGGGCAGGAACAGCCACGCCAACGCGAACATGAGGGCCGGTCCGACGATCCAGTTCAGCAGCAGCGAGGGCAGCAGCAGGCGGCGGTCGCGGGTGACGGTGTCGAGGCGGTCGTAACGCACCTTGGCGAGGACCGGGTACATCATCACGAGCAGGCCGAGGGCGATCGGCAGCGATACCCCGGTGACGGTGACCTTGGCGAGTGCGTCCCCCAGGCCGGGCACGACGCGCCCGAGGCCGAGTCCGACCGCCATTGCGGCGAGAATCCACACGGCGAGATAGCGGTCGAGGAACGACAGGCGGCCGACGGCCGCCTGCTCGGGTTCGGCGCTCACGAGGTCGCCTCGGCGGGCGCGGGCAGGGGCTCGCCGGCGGGGCGGGTCAGGATGCCGGCGAGGCGGTCGGTCATCTCGGGCAGCAGCCGGTAGTAGACCCACGTACCGCGTCGCTCGCAGTCGATGAGACCGGCCTGTCGAAGCAGCTTGAGGTGATGCGAGATCGTCGGCTGCGACAGGTCAAAGGCGGGGGTCAGGTCGCAGACGCAGACCTCGCCGCCGGCGCGCGAGGCGATCATCGAGAGCAGGCGCAGGCGCACCGGGTCGCCCAGCGCCTTGAACACCTTCGCCAGTTCTGCGGCCTGCCCCTCGTCGAGGGGAGCGGTCAGCAGCCCGGGGCGGCAGGCGCCGGTCTCGTCGGTCTGGCCGAGCACCACAAGCTCTTGTTTCGACATACTTCTATGTTGACGTTCTTCGATCCAAGATGCAACCTTGAATCGACAAACATAAAATCAAGCAGATCGGAGTCACCGCCATGTCCCGTGCACAGCTCGCCCTGCGCGTCAGCGACCTTGAAGCGTCGGTCACCTTCTACTCGAAGCTGTTCGGCACCGAACCGGCCAAGCGGCGCAAGGGCTACGCCAACTTCGCCATCACCGAGCCGCCGCTCAAGCTCATCCTGATCGAGGGCGAGCCCGGACAGGAAACCCGCCTCGACCACCTCGGTGTAGAGGTCGAGTCCACGGACCAGGTGACGGCCGCAACCGGCCGGCTCAAGGACGCCGGCCTCGCCACGTTCGAGGAGAACGACACCTCGTGTTGCTACGCCCTACAGGACAAGGTCTGGGTGCACGGCCCCGGCAAGGAGCCGTGGGAGGTCTACGTCGTCAAGGCCGACACCGACACCCTCGGCAAGAGCGCCGTCCTTCACGACAACACGTGCCGTGAGCCGAAGTCCGGCGAGTGTGCCAGCGTTTCGGCGGGTTGCGCTTGTGACAGTTGATGCCATCGGTCCATGACGTCGCGGAACCATGCGTGATGTAAAGGGCCAGCTCGGAGCTCTCCTGAACAGCTCGGCGGTCGGCAAAGACCACGACCTCATCGAGTTCCTGCGCCAGGCCGGGATCGACCAGACGGACGCCGAAGCCATGGTCGACGGCAACTCCCCCGAGATCGCATGGCAGGAAGCACCCGCACACCACTACGAGCCGGCGTAGAGCTCCCCGCCCGGGAACCGCAGCAGCTGACGCAACTCGGCAAACGTATGCGGTCACATCACCTAGGCGGGCGTGAAGTCGGTGGACAGGGCCAGGTCGCGCCACTGATCGAGTTCCTTGGCGACGGAGGCGAGCTTGCCCTCGACCAAGCCCACGCAGTCGCTGCCCAGTTGCAGCCGCAGGGGCGGTTCGGCGGTGCTGACCAGCTCCAGGAGGGCGGCCACCGCCCTGACCGGATCCCCAGGCTGGCGCCCGTCGTTGGCGCGGATCGCGGACTGGAGTGCCCCGACCGTGTCGGCATATGCGGAAATCTCTACGCCCGCCTGACGCCTGCTGCCCGGACTGAGGAAATCGGTGCGGAAGGAGCCGGGCTCCACCACCGTGGCGTGGACACCCAGTGGCGCCAGCTCGCCATGCAGCGCTTCGGTGACGGCCTCGACCGCGAACTTGGAAGCCCCGTAGAGCCCCCTGCCGGGGCCGGCAGCGAACCCGGCGCTCGATGCGATGTTGATGATGTGTCCCGCCGCTTGCTGCCGCAGCGTGGGGAGCGCGGCCCGGGTGACATTGAGCAGGCCGAAGACGTTGGTGTCGAACAGATCGCGCGCCTCGGCGTCGGAGATCTCCTCGACGGCGCCGAACAGCCCGTAACCGGCGTTGTTCACCAGCACGTCGATCCGGCCGAATTCCTGGACCGCCGCCGCCACCGCGGCAGCGGCCTGCTCCTGATCGGTGACATCGAGTCGAAGGGCCAGCAGCCCGCCGCCCGGAACGGCCTCCACGACCGCGTGCGGATCACGCGCTGTCGCGACGACCTGGTCCCCCTGGGCGAGCGCCGCCCCGGCCAACTGCTTGCCGAAGCCGCGTGATGCACCGGTGATGAACCAGACAGACATGACTGCTCCCAACTCACGGCATCCGAGTGACGCCCATGGATAGTGAAATCCGGTCAGCGATCGCCGTGTTCGCAGCGGCTGTCTTCACACTCGATGTCCTGGCTACACGGGCGGCCGTGGTTGCTCGACGGCGCGGTGGTGCAGCTGCCCAGCAAGGACAGCGCCTGGTCCTCCCGGCTGCCCGGCTCGACGTGGTACACGACCAGGTGCTGGCCGGGGGCGCTGGGTATGGTCAGATTCTCGAAGCGCAGCGACAGCTCTCCCACGACCGGGTGGTTGAGGTGCTTGGTCTCGGCTGTCTTGGCCCGCACCTCGTGGCGGGCCCACAGGCACGCGAACTCGTCGCTTCTGACCGTCAGTTCCCCCACCAGCTCGACCAGCCGCGTGTCGTTCGGATCGGTGTTGGTTGTACGCAGCGCCGCGATGCAGCCCTCGCTGATCCTGGCCCAGTCCTGGTAGAACGTGCGGGCCTCCGGTTCGAGGAAGATCGCCCTGAGCAGGTTGGTCTCCGCGCCCAGCCAGGAGAACAACGCCTCGCCCAGCGGATTGGCCGCCAAGAGGTCCATGTATCGGCCGTAGACCAGTGCGGGGGTCTGATACCAGACGTCGAGCAGCCCGACGAGCCCGGGAGAGGCGTATTCCCGGCGGCGCGTGCGGTGACGGCTCCGCCGCGGCGCACCGGGATCGGCCAGCACGCGCAGATACGCAGCCGCTTCGTCGTCCAGCAGCAGCGCCTCGGCCAGCGCCGCGACGACCTGGCGCGAAGGATTCTCGTCCCGGCCCTGCTCAAGCCGGATGTAGTAGTCCGTACTGACTCCCGCCAGCATCGCGACCTCTTCCCGCCGCAGGCCGGGTGTACGGCGAATCCCGGCGGGTATCCCGTGGTCAGCAGGCCGCACCAGGGCCCGCCTGGCCCTCAAGAACTCGCCCAACGCGGGCACGATCCGCTCCTCAGCCACCACACACCTCCCGCCAACGGCGGATACAACCCGCGCCGCAACCTTCGGACACCCCCACGCTACGAAACAGCCCCGCGAGCTGGGTGGCCCTGCCACACCCACCCTCTTGGGCGCCAGCCCGCGCGACGGCACGTACCACCGGCCTGCGCAGTGCGGCGTGGATGCGCCGTTGGGATCCGACTGCTTGTTCAACCGTGCACCAAGGCGGGAATCACCTGTGCGGGCCCGGTCTTCCTTACCAGAGGGCGGGCCCGCGGCAGCCGCCGTGGATGTCCGGAGGCAAGGGCATGGAGCTGGCCGTCACACGCGCCCAAACCGACACCGTTCTCGATGAATTCCTGACCGCCAAGGCCGGTGCCGCAGCCGCCTGCCGCTGGCCTCCCGAAGTCACTGGCGTCCTGGCGGACTTCCTCTTCGCTGCCGGGAAACGTTCCGCCCGCTGCTGTGTGTCCTGGGCTGGCACGCCGCCGGGGGCAGGGCACCCCCGCCCCCGTCCTGGCCACCGCCGCGGCGCTGGAGATGTTCCATACGTTCGCGCTGATCCGCGACGACATCTTGGACGGATCGGACACCCGCCGGGGGCAGCCGACCGTCCATCAGGCGCTGGCCGCCAGGTATGCGGCGCGGCACGGCGCGCGTGCGGCCGGCTGGGGGCCGGGGCAGCGGTTCTGATCGGTGACCTGGCGCTGGCCTGGTCCGATGAGCTCCTGCACACCGCGGGGCTCAGCGATGCTCAGCTGGCCGACGTGCTGCCGCTGCTGGATGCGATGCGCACCGAGGTGATGTACGGCCAGTACCTCGACCTGACCGCCGCTGGGCTGCCGACCGGTGATCTGGAGCAGGCCATGGCGATCGCGCGGTACAAGACGGCGAAGTACTCGGTGGAGCGCCCCCTGCACATCGGGGCAGCCCTGGCCGGTGGCAGCGCCCGGCTGCGATCGGACTTGAGCGCGTACGCACTGCCCGTGGGTGAGGCGTTCCAGTTGCGGGACGACCTGCTGGGGACCTTCGGTGACCCGGACACCACCGGCAAACCTGCTCTGGACGACTTGCGGCAGGGCAAGCACACCGCACTGCTGGCACTGGCATGGCGGCACGCCGCCCCCGCCCAGCGGCATCAGCTGAACGCCCTCGTCAGCCACCGGGACTTGGACGAGGAAGGAGCCATGAGCATCCGCGGCATCCTGACCGCCACGGGCGCCCGCGACGCGGTCGAGCGCATGATCAGCGCACGCTTCGGTCGGGCAGAACAGGCCCTCGCCCGTGCCGTGCTCCCACCCGCCGTCGCCACGGCCCTACCCGAACTCGCCACAGCGGCAACAGCGAGGGCGGCGTGACGTCTGCCTGGCCACACTGTGAAGGAGGAACCAAGTGCCCCCAGTCGACATCGAGTTGCTTCCGGCCAACTTCCGTCCCCCGGCAGAACCGGAGATCAACCCCCTGTGGCCCACCGCGGAAGAGGCGTTCAAAGCCTTCGCCCGCCGCACAAGCGTCATCACCGAGGGAGAAGCCGCAAAGGTCCCTTCCATGCGCTACGGCTATTTCACCGCCATCTGCCTCCCGCACCTGCCGCAGGACGAACTGGACCTGCACACCCAGTGGAACTACATGTTCAGCGTCGTCGACGACGTCGCCGACGAGGCTGACAGCACACGGGCCCTGCGCCTGAGTGACGACATCGTCCATGCTCTGCGCGACCCCCAGCCGCCTGAGGACGCGGGGCCTGCTGTCGTGGCCATGCACGACCTGTGGACCCGCACAGCCCCACAGCACACCCCGCCGTGGCGTGAGCGAGCCCTTGCCAACCTCATGAACTTCCTCCACCAGTACGCGCCGCAGTCCCAGAACCGGGCACGAGACCACATTCTGAACCTGCAGGACTACATCGACCTGCGCCGTGTGAACGCTGCCGTGGACTTCGCCGCAGATCTATTGGAAGCGGCCCTGCAGATCCATCTCCCCGAGCCGGTATTCGCCACCGCCCAGTTCCGCGAGTTGCGCAACTGCTTCATCGACGCCAACACCTGGTACAACGACTACTTCAGCTTCGAACGCGAACTCGCGCATGGCGACACACACAACCTCGCCCTCGTCCTGGCCGCCGCCGATGACCTTTCCCACCGCGAAGCCCTGGCCACCGTTCTGCAGATGACCGAAAAGCGCCTGGAAACCTTCCTACGCATCGAACAGCGCCTGCCTCAACTGGTGACCTCCCTCGGGTACGGGCCCGCCGAGATCCACGAAGCCCAGCGGTTCGCCTCGGCCCTCAAGACCTACACCCACGCGCACCTGCTGTGGGCCGGAACCAGCAGCCGCTACAACGCCGCCCAGCACCGTGCCACCGACTGGACCTAGACACGTTTGCCCAACGGGTAAAGAACTACTGCCACCATGAATTTCTAAAGCGAGAGGCATGGGGCATGCTGGAATTGCCGGAGTTGTTCATGCCATTCAGGGACGAGGGAGTGAACCCAGCCGCCGATGAGGCAGAGGCCACAATGTGGGCGTGGCTGGAATCGAGTGCGTTGTTGCCCACACCAGCGGCTCGGCGCCGGGTTGAGAGGACACGCCCCGCTCTGATGTATGCGCGTTGGTGCCCGCAGGCAGCACCGGAAGTACTGGCTCTGCTCACTCAATACCTGGCGTGGGCCTTCATCGTCGACGATCAATTCGACATCCAGGCCCCCAACCCACAGCGCTGCCTGGACACAATCTCCGCGCTGGATGCCGTGTTCGACCACACTGAACCTCTTTCATCCTGAATAGCTGCAGGTGAGGAGGGTGTGAACGGCCGCGACGATCTGTCCAACGCGGTTGGTGGAGCATCTGGTCCGGCGC
>NZ_JBIWHT010000064.1:0-11091 GCF_044764265.1 Streptomyces sp. NPDC094147
CACGATCCACGGCCGCGACTGTCTCTTCCCCACACCCACACCAACGAACAGCCAAGCCGACGGTCACACCAACAACCACTTCTGTTAGGACCTCTTAGCCGGTGCCGACCCCGGCGACTCGGACCCGCGCCTTTGTGCGTTACCTCATCTGCCCGAAACCCGGGAGGCGAGCAGCCACTCCTCGGGCTGCGTCAGCGGTCGTGTCGGAGAGACACGTGACTGCTTCGGCCGGACGGCACCGCGATGTGAGGTACAGAGCGTGCAGAACACGGACGCTGGCGCTGGAAACACTCCAATGGATACGGTCCCACTATGGGGACAATGACTCCAGATCTGGTAGACCAGCAGCCGAACAACGCCTGCACATCCTGGAGTTCATGTGCGGGCCCACCGGGCGGAGATGGCGGGCGAGATTTTCCGCAGGGGAGAACACCTCAACACGCCCGCGCAGTGGCGCTCAGTGCTGGCCCAGGAACAGGCTGCGCGGTTCGCGGCAGCAGAGCCCCCGCCGTATCGCCGATGCGCGCCTGTTCGCCATGAACCCGTCTCCAGCGCCATGTGGAAGCAGGCCGATGCGCTGGAGGGTCTCGCGCGTGATCTGGTCTCGTTCCTCGGCTCCCTCGAAAAGGTCGCGTAGACGATGTCACGACTGACAGGAGTGACGGACGTGGAGTGGGCATGGCAGATCGCGGAAGCCGACCTTGGTCAATCCCTGCCTCGGCGCTGGGCCCACTCGCAAGGCGTCGCCAGAGCAGCCGCCAGCCTCGCCAAAGTAGTGAACGATGACGCTGACCTGCTCACGTCGGCTGCGGTGCTGCATGACGTGGGCTACGCGCCGAGGCTGGCATCGACGGGATTCCATCCACTCGATGGGGCGCGGTTCCTTCGCGACGTCCACCATGCTGATGACCGGCTGGTGCGGCTGGTTGCGAACCATTCGTTCGCCTTGCTGGAAGCCGAAGAACGCGGGTTGCGTGAGGTCCTGGAGGCTGAGTTCCCGCTACTTGAGGACCAGTTACTGGTGGACGCGCTGGTGTGGTGCGACATGACCACCACACCCGACGGTGAGCGCACCATTGCCGAGGACCGGGTCGCGGAGATCGTCGGCCGCTATGGGGAAGACAGCCTCGTAGGCCGATTTATCCGCCGGGCGTCACCTGCGATCCTCGCAGCAGTGTCCCGCGTAGAGGAAGCGCGGGCGGCTCAGCCCAGGTAGGGGTAGGTGTCGGCCAGGTAGTCGCCGATCTGCTGGCGCATGCTGGGGTGGATGTCATAGTCGTCGAGATCGGCGGGCTGCACGAACCGGACACCGTCGGCCTCGTCATTGATCGTCGGCTCCCCGCCAACGGGGCGGCCGATGTAAGCATTCTCGTACTGCTGGCGGATCTCACCGTCCGTGTAGGCGACGATGTGGCGCGGGTTGGTGTAGACGCCGAGAAACCCGGTGACCTCGGCGATGATGCCGGTTTCCTCCAGGCATTCCCGCACCGCGCACTGAGCGGCGGTCTCGCCGATGTCCTGGGCTCCACCCGGGAGCGCCCACTGGCCGGTGTCGCGGCGACGTTGCAGCAGGATGGCCCCCTGGTCGTCGACGACGAGCAGGTTGCTGGCGGGGATGAGTGTGTTGGCCTTGGGCGCTTTCGGGTCGTTGTAGTACTCAGTCCTGCCCATGGGCGTCACGCTCCTCCTGGTCGGGGGTCCAGGGCCGCGAAGCGGCCCAGACGCTGTCGAAGCTGTCGGCGTAGGTGTCGAACCAGCCCGCGGAGTCTGCCCTTTTGAGGTGGAGTAACGGGTTGGCGCTGGCGGGCTGGCCGTAGACGTGCGGGTTGACCAGCAGGGTGTCGTCGTAGCGGAACCGCGACGTGTACAAGGTGGTGTCGTGTAGACGCACCTCGCAGCCGGCGTGGGGTAGCAGCGGCCGGTAGTAGGTGAGGGAAGCGCGGATCTTGGCGGCGAGGGTGTCGCCAATGCCTTCCTCCAGGCCGCGCACAGCAACGGCCTGGCCGGTCGGGTCGCCGAAGCAGAGTCGTACGCGCACCCCGTCGTCGGCGCGTGCAGCGAGCATCTTGGCGACGTGCGGGTTGGACTGGGCGAAGAACGTGCCGGAGAAGACCAGCACCGCAATCTCGGTCTCAGCCTCGCGCAGGAGGGACAGCCACATCTCGCGCGGGACGCTGGCCCGATTCTGGAAGGTGCCGACAAGCTCGGACCCGACCGCGCTGGGCTGCCGTGGCCCTCGTTGTGGGGCAGGCCACAGGAAGGACTCCTCCACGCGCAGATGCTGGGCGACGCTGAATCGATGCCGTGCGTGCGGCACCCGCCCGCCGAGCCAGCGGCCGACCGTCTTGGGGTCGACCTCGCAGGCTTCCGCGAGCGACTCGGGGGACACGCCGCGCTGGGCGAGCACGGAACGAAGCCGCTCATTCACAAGGGCCATCCAAGCCGAACTGACGATAGGCAAGCAAGGCGAGTACTGGGGTGGCCACAGGGGCTGGCTGATAGTGGACGATGCTTACGCTGGCGGTATGCCGCTCATCGTGCTGTGGGACATCGACCACACCCTCATCGACAACGCCGGCGTGAGCAAGGAGATTTACGCCGCCGCGTACACGGCTCTGGCTGGAACCCCACCGGGCAGGCCGGCAACGACCGAGGGCCGCACCGACCGCTTGATCATGCGGGACATGCTCCTGGGACACGGCAAGCCCGAACCCGTCTGGGAGACCGTTGAGGCCGCCCTCGCCCGGGCCGGAGAGGACCGGCTCGGTGAACTTCGCGAGCGTGGCACCGTCCTTCCGGGCGTACGCGAGGCACTCAAAGCCGCTTCTGTGCAGGAAGGTTGGGTGTCCTCGGTGCTCACCGGCAACATCATGTCCAACGCCCGAGTGAAGCTTTCAGCCTTCGGCCTCGACCCGCTGCTGGACATGCCCGTCGGCGCGTACGGAGCCGACGCCGAGGAACGGCCCGCACTGGTGGACGTCGCCCGCCAGCGCATCCGCAACCAGCGCCACCTGCCAGACGAGACGACTGTCGTCCTCGTCGGGGACACGCCGCGGGACGTCGAAGCAGCCCTCACGTCCGGCGCCGAGGTCATCGCAGTCGCCACCGGCATCCACAGCCAGACCGAACTCGCCGCAACAGGAGCCCACATGGTCTTGCCGGATCTCTCGGACACCACAGGTCTCCTTGAGCTACTGAAGCCACTCGCGGAGCAGTGAAAACGTCCTAGGGCGTCCCCGGACGGTCCCCTTACGAGGTGATGCGGTCCCCACGCCTCAGGCAACATCGGGCCTCCAGCCAGGCAACTGGCCACGGAGGCCCACATGATCGGCGAGGTCACCGGCATCCAGCGGATTCGGATGCTGCACTTCCAGCTGATGTACCGCTGCAACTTCGAGTGCCTGCACTGCTTTCACGGCGAACGGCTCAAGCACGCCGCCGCCTTCACCCTCGCCGAGGCGCAGACTTCATCAACCGCGTGATCAGCGAATACGGCATTGACGCCGTCACGCTGCTCGGTGGAGTGCCGTTCGTCTACAAGCACTTGCCCGAGGTCGTGCGGGTACGCGAAGCAGCAGAGCCTGCGAGTCGAGATCTGCACCAACGGCTACCGCATCGAACCCCGGCTGAAGGAGATCGCCTCCGACCTGGATCTGCTGCGGGTCTCCCTGGAGGGCATCGGGGCGTCCAACGACCACATCCGCAAACAGGGCAGCTACCACAGCGCCCTGAGCGCCCTCGAATGCGCCGGCGACCTCGGCGTCCGCAGCGGAGCGACCACGACGGTCAACGCGCACAACATCAACGAGGCCCTGCCGCTGGCCCGCACTCTTCAAGAGTTCGCAGTCGAGGAGTTGCAGCTCCATCAGATGCGGCCGGTCGGCAACGCCGCCGAACATCCCGAGCTGCTCGTCAACGGCGCCGCCGACTATGCCCGCCTGCGGCAGCAGCTCCAGGACGCGAACCTGACCATCGACGTGATCGTCGATGAGGACCTGTCCGAGTATGGCGCCCCGGAGATCTGCGCACCGGCCGGCGGCTCGCGGGAGATCGCGCGCATCGAGGCTGACCTGCGCGGCGCGCTCACCATGTCCTGCAAGGCCGTCGGCAAGGACTCGCACGCCTTCTGGTACGACAAGCAGGGTGACCGCATCATCTACCGCCCCTCCACCACAGACGAAATCACCCTCGCTGTACCGGACGTGGTGGACGCCCGTGCCTGGCCGACCGCTGTTCGAGAGCCTCGAAGGACTACGAGGCACCGGCAAGTCGATCATCGCCCCCTGCTCGCCGAGGCCCGCGGCGCCGTCCTCGTTCTCACAGTGCCGCCCGAGTACCAGCCGCTGCGGCGCGCAGTCGACCGGAACAGCAACACCGACGCCCGGATGCGCTTCTACCTCTCCGCGCTGCTCACCGCCACCGACGAGATCCAGCGCCACCTAGCCGTCGGCGTCCCCGTTGTCGTGGAGAGATACTTCGTCCGAACGCGAAGATCCCGCCCGATCAATCAGATCGGACGGGATCTCGTGAACTCTTCCTGAGTGAACTCAAGAACAGTCGTCAGGGATTACCTGGCGGGGTTTCGGCTTCGTCGATCTGTTGAGATCACTGGTTGCTCAAGGCGGCCCGTAGGTAGGCGATCAGTTCACCGGTCGGCACCTCGACCCAGTCAGCCCCGGGCACCCCAGGGCGAATGACCTCGTAACGTTCTTGATCCGGCTCATGTACCAGGACCTGACGGCTCGTTGCGTCCAACGGGTCCACATGCAGGCGGACGGCACCGTGCGTGATGGATGGGAACATGTGACGCAGTACCTCATCCGCATGGAGGCGGCGCAGAAGGTTCCACTGTTTCCGGTGGAACTCGGACGACAGAAGGCCGGACCACTGCAAAGAGGTGGGCTCTCCGTTTGCGACTGCCCTAGCGAACTCATCGAGTTCCAGGAACTCGAATCTCGCCTTCAACTCGCCGAGCGGCATGCCTTCCCGCCAGGCAGCGACAGTCTCCACGAGCAGCCCAAGGTCGTCTGTCGAGCCGATGTCCCAGTCGAACCCGGGAGCCTCCACGGCGAACCCGATAATGTGGACACGCACCCGGAACAGACGCTCATCGGTCGCAGGGTCGACCGACACGAAACCCCTTGTCGTTTCGATAACGATGCGGTCGCTGTCCCAGGGCGGTAGCCCGGTGTCGCATCCGCGCAGCTTCGCTGCCTCTTTCATGGCCGGTCCAAGGCCACCCGAAGTAGTCACGTCCGGGTACAGGTCTTTCCGAGGGGTATCCATATTCGCTTCCTCAGCAGTGGCAGTAGTCGATGATCGAACCTTTCACGGGGGGAAGTTCTCCCTTCAGCACTGATAGATCCGGCATATCTGTCGGGGCATTCAGTCGCATGGCTCCATCTGGACCCGTCGGTGAGTAGAACTTGACCGAATCCCACGGGCGCTGACCATTGACGAGGGCTCTCGCGATCATGGACATCTCGTAGTCCGTGGCACGTCCGGCCTGCCCGGCCCTCAGGCCACGCTGGGCGGCGTCTATGAAGGTTCCCTGTCCTTCCAGTCCGGTCATGTTGATGTGCAGTTCCACGTTCGGGTCGGCGATGGCCATTTCCGCGGTCCGGGCGAAGTCACTTGGGGACATGATGGAGAAGGTGGCGAACTTGTTGGCCCTGGCCCACTCGTCGAGCTTGCCGCCATTTTGCCACCCCAAGGCGATTTTGCAGTTGTGGACGAGGACAGGGGTAGCACCCGCCAGCACGAAGAACGTGTGCAGGTCGTCGACCGTGAGGTCGTAGACAGTCTGCGGAGCCATGCCCGAGCGGTCGTTGAGGGCGGTCACCGCGCGGACGGAGCCGTCCGGGGTGCGTAGGCGGTCGCCGACCTGCAGGTCGGAGACCAGCGTCCATCCGCGGTCCACCACGTAGAACTTGTGGCCGGCAGTGCTGGCCAGCATCCCCCCATCGGCAACAGTGATGTCCACCAGCCGCTGGGTGTCGTGCTTGAAGGTGTCGGTGACCTGTCGGGTCCGCAACTTACCGGTAGCCGGATCCGTGGCCGCGACGAGGTCTCCCACGCCCACCTGACTGATGGGCCGGCGCGAACCGTCCGCCATCAACACCTGAGTGGTGCCAGGGAAGCTGTTCACCTGACAGGCGGTGCGCAGGGCTTCGGAGGCGTTGACGGACTGCTCAAGCTTGGCGAGGGTCGCGGGGTCCAAATCGAGGATCTTGAGGCCCTTGAACGCGTCACCGACCCCGACACCGGTCTTGATGGCGGCATCCAGAGCCCGGATCCCGTCGAAGGCCTTCTCGAGCGCCTTGCCGGGGATGAAGTTGCTCAGCGCCCAGGCGCAGCCGCTGGCGCTGCCGTGATAGCAGTCGACGAAGTCCTGGACCAGGACCGCCTTGATGACCTTGTAGGTGAGGGTCTGCTGGATGAGATCCAGTTTGGAGAAGTACCGGGTGACGTCCTTCTTCAGATCTGGGATGCGCTTGCTCTCGACGAGCAGCGTGTCCCGCGCCGCGCAACCGCTGGCGCTCGCCGTGGTGTTGGGGTTGGTGCAGAGAAAGAAGTCGACCTTCGCGCTGAAGGTGACCGTGAACGTGGTGGTGCAGCCTTCGAAGCCGACCGTAATCACGCAGGGCTCATGCTGCTTGGCGTCGGTGATCTCGATGCTGTCCTCGTCGACGACGTACCACGTACCGCCGACTCCGGTTCCCGCACCGGTCGAGACCTGCTTGTTCGCGGCGTTGCGTGCCGCCGTATCGGCAGCTGTCTGGGCGTCCTTGGCGAGCTTGTCGGCGTCTTTCGCGGCTTGTTCGGCTTCGGTTGCTGCGGTGTTGGCGCGGTCGGCTGCGGCTCGGGCGTCCTTGGCGTCCTGGGTGGCCTGGGCTGCCGCGGTGTGGGCGGCGTCCGCGTCGAGGGCCGCTTGGTCGGCTGCGGTGCGGGCGTCCTTGGCGTAGCCCTCTGCGGTGCCGGCTGCGGTGTTGGCGGCTGTGGCGTCTTCGGTTGCCTGGCGGTCGTACTCGATGGTGCGGGCCAGTGAGTCGGCGGCTTTGGATGCGGCGGTGGCGGCGTCGGAGGCGTAGCCGAGGGCTTCCGTGGCGTAGCCGCGGGCGTCGGCCGCGTACCGGGCGGCGTTCGCCGCGTGCTGGTAGGCCTCCTTCGTGTCTGCCTGGGCCTGGTCGGCGAGAGCCTGCGCGGTGGCCGCTGCCTGCTGGGCGTTGGCGGCGTGGGCGTCGGCGACGGCTTTTTGCTGGTCGGCGATCGTCTTGGACGCCTGGCCGGTCAGGACGACCAGTCCGGCTGCCGAGTCGGTGGTGATGTAGGGGGAGCCGAGCTGGATGGCGTCGTTGGCCGGCTTGGCGACCTGTGAGGCGGCGTTGCCCGCGTCCTCGGCGGCCTGTGCGGTGACGTGGGCGTAGCCGGCGGCCTTGGCCGCTGCCTCGACGGCCTTGCCTGCCTCCTTGCTTGCCTCGTCCGCCTGGGTCTTGGCGGTTTTCGCCTTCTTTTCCGCGTCGTTGGCGAGTTTGACGGCCGTGTTGGCTTCGGAGGAGGCGTGCTGGGATGCGGCGATCGCGTCGGCTTCGGCGCTGGTCGCGGTCGTCACGGCGGCGTCGGCCACGAGCTTGGCGGCCTGGGCGCCGTCCGCGTCGGAACGGGCCCGTTTGGCGGCCGCTTCGGCGCGGGTGGCTGCGGCGTCCGCGTCGGCGGCCGCCTGGCTCGCGGCGTCCGCCTCGGTGCGGGCCTTGCCAGCGGCTGTTTCGGCATCGGCCGCGTGCTTGGATGCTTCATCGGCCGCGGCCCTGGACGCCTTCGCCTGGTCGTCGGAGGCGTGCGCCTGGGCGTAGGCCTCCTTCGCGTCGGCCTTGGCGCGGGCCGCATCGGCTTTCTGCTGGGCATCCCAAGCGTCGTCCCGCTTGGTTTTCGCGTTGTCGCGGGCCGTGACGGCGCCGTTCTTCTTCTCGACCGCGGTGGCTTCGGCAGCCTCTGCCTTGTCCTTGGCGTCCTTGGCCTTGCCCGCCTCGGCCTGGGCGTTCTGCTTGTGCTGAGCAGCCTCGGCCTGCTTGGCGACGGCGGTCTCCTTCTCCGCCTTCGCGGTCGCCGACTCGGCCTCGGCGGCCAGCCGCTTGGCGTGCGCGTCGGCAGCAGCCGCCTTGGCGTTGGCCTCGGCCTTCAAGGTGTCGGCGAGCTTGGCCTCCGCGGTCTCCTTGTCCTTCTTCGCATTGTCGCGGTGGATCTTCGCGGCATCGGCTGCGGCCTTGGCCTGCAACTCGGCCGTCTCGGCTGCCTTCTTGCGGAACTCGGTCTGCACCTGCGCCGCCTGGGCCAGCGCCCGCTGCGCGATGGTCTGGCTGTCGCCGGCGGAGGCGCGGGTGGCCGCCTCCGCGGTCTCACCGGCCTTCACCATCGCCTGCAGAGCGGCCACCGTGCCCTTGGTGACCTGATCCTTCTGCTGGCCGACCAGCAGGCCCCGGCCACGCGGCGCTCCAGCGGCATCAGCACTGGTATAGGCGACCTGCATAGCCGTCTCCGAGGCGGTGGCGGCCTTCTGCGCGGCGGCGAGCTGGCCCCTGAGAGCCTCCAACTGCTGCTTCGCGCCCGTCTGGGCGCCTGTGGTGAGCGACTTGGCCTGGTCGAACTGGGCCTGGACCGGCTGGTCGGTGGCGTGGTGCCCTGTGGGCTTGACGTCGAACTGCTGCGCCGGGGTGCCGTTGCACGGCCACAGCCACGTGTCTTTGCCGTTGTCGAAGGTGTTCAGGTCCAGGCACTTGCCCGCGCCGACGTTCTTCAGCGGCGTGGTGGCACGCAGGTTGTACTGCCATGTCTGTGCCGCGGTCCCGTTGCACGTGTAGATCTGGATCTTCGAGCGGTCGTCGGTCTTCCCGCCCGCCACATCAAGGCACTTGTAGGAATCGTGGCTCTGGAGGTGAGGGCCGGTGTCGTCGCTGTAGAGAATCCACTCCTGTGCAGCTGTGCCGTTGCACGGCCACAGCTGGACGGGGGTGCCGTTGTCTCTCCGGCCGCCCTCCACGTCCAGGCACTTGCCCTTCGCGGCATGCACCTCGACCACGGCCGGCGCGTCACCGACCCATCCGGCACCGCCGGGGGCCCAGTAGTCCTGCCAGCGGGCGAGACGGTCGGCCACCGCCGAATGGCCCAGCAGCTCCCCCAACGCCTTGGAACCGGCGACCAGACCCGTGGTCGCGTCCTTGCTGGCGTTGAGGATCTGGTTGCGCTGCGGGGCCTGGGCGGCGATCTCCTGCTGCCACTCCGCCGAAGCTGTGGCCGTGATGCCGTCCAGCACCGCGTTCGGGTCCAGCGGGTTACGCCATCCACAGGACGCGAACCGCGACTTCACATCCTCCACCGCGATGCGGTACTCGGCTGTACCCGGCTGCGGCCCAGTGCGCGGAAACCCCCCAGAGGCAAGGAACATACGCGCATCGTCCGCACCCTTGCCCCAGGGCGAGTGCATCCAGTCGAACGCACTGCGCTCGGCGGAGTTGCCGTCCGGTGTGCTGGGAGCAGTGAGCGGGGTGTAGCGGGGGTTTCCCAGGGTGTCGACGGCCTCACGCGTCTTCTCGTCGAATCTGGGGGTGGGGTCATCGTAGAAGTCGGTCTCGTGCTTCCACCACCGATCCGCGATCCACTGGGTCAGACCGGTCTGGGTGTAGAAGCTCTTGCCATCACCGATGTCGTGGGTACCGGGGGGGCTCTGAAATCCCCCAACGCGCCGGGCCCAATCGTTCTCTACTGCGGAGATGGCATTAAGTTCTTTGTCCGCCGTGTCGCGGTCCTTCTGGTACGCGTCGGCGAGGGGTGTCTGCTGCCAGAATTGCCGGTTGGCCAGGGCGTGCAGCATGTCCGCAGGCTGGTTGAGACCGTCCATAGCGGTCTGGGTCATGGAAGGACCGCCCAGCCGCAGTACATCCGCCATCAGACACTGGTCCTGCCGCAAGTCTTCAGCGGCGGTTTCCTCGTACCAGGGCATGGACTGGCCTGTCGGCCCAGCATCTCGCCCGGGGTCCAGCACGCCAGGCTGGATGGCCAACCCTCCCAGAACGGCCAGGGCTGCCACCGATGTGATGACGGGGGTCAGGATCGAGGATCTTCGTGATCCAGGTATTCGGAACCATGATCTGGAGCGCAACAGAGCATCCCTCTCTTCACTCAAAGGCGGTACGGGCCCAGGGGAGGGAATGGCCAAAGACAGAGGGAACCTTGGCGCCCTGAACAAGCGTCAGGCACGCACTACACAGAATGAATCGGTGCGCGCAGCGACTGGCATGAAGGCACGACGACGGAACCACTACCCCTGTACGACGGCGCCCCCCCAGGTCACCGAATGACTGACGTGCGCTCGGGTCGGTCAAGATCCGCCACACGCGGCGCTCACCATAGGCACCCGAATCCGAACGCCACAAGGAAAATTCGGGGCATCCCAGGACGCGCACACACCGCTCCCGAGGAAGCGAAGTCGTTCCGGAATGCACCCTTCCTATGTGCATGCTGAGTGTGGCTTGACTGGTTTCTGTGAAGCGGAACACTCGCCGAGGTTCTAGGTAACCACCCCTCACCACCTGCCGGGTGACGCACATCACAGCCTGCGGCTGCGTGAGCCGACGCCCCGCTCACCACGTACCGGAGAACAACGTAGGGAGCGTTTGATCCGTCCTGGACGCTGTCGAAGCCGGTGGAGAAGCCGTCGCACCTGCATGATCACGACACTGGCGCGGGCGCCGACACGGCACTCCCTCTCATCGTCTGAACCCACACTGAGCTCTTTCAACTCGGCCTCGGGAGGGTGATGGTGCTGTCGCGGGTGAATCGCCGCGGACCATGGGCTTCGGAAGCTGTCAGCGTTCCACTCCAGCAGTCCACGTCACCCGATCGGTGGCCGAGTTGAAAGAGCTCACTGAACCTCTTTCATCCCCTCTCCTATGGGTGAAGGTGCAGGTCGGCGAGGGGGTATGTGACATGGCGAAGCCCTCGTCGTTGGTGTGGTGATTCCACTCATCACATCGACGCCGGGGGCTTCGTTGGTTCCGTATCCTGCCATGCTCGATGTCCCGCACGAGCTCGTCG
>NZ_JBIWHT010000065.1:0-10525 GCF_044764265.1 Streptomyces sp. NPDC094147
TCTCGGTGTGGGAGATCTGGGGGCCGTTGCTGACTGGTGGCCGGCTGGTTGTGGTGCCGTTCCTGGTGAGCAGGTCGCCGGCGGACTTCCTGGCGTTGTTGGCGCGTGAGGGGGTGACGGTTCTCAACCAGACTCCGTCGGCGTTCTATCAGCTGCTGCGTGAGGAGAAGGAGTCCTCGGCGGGGGTGCTGAGCGGGTTGCGGACGGTGGTCTTCGGCGGTGAGGCACTCGACCTGAACCGGTTGCGCCAGTGGTACCAGGACAATCCCGGTGGTGGGCCGGACATGGTGAACATGTATGGGATCACCGAGACGACGGTGCATGTCACTTACGCCCTGCTGGACCGCGAGGCTGTTGATGATGCGCGGGGCAGCGTGATTGGCCGCGGTATTCCGGACCTGGGTCTGTATGTGCTGGACGGTGCGTTGCGGCCGGCTCCGCCCGGAGTCGTCGGTGAGCTGTATGTGGCAGGCGCGGGTCTGGCCCGGGGGTATCTGAATCGTTCGGGGTTGACGGGGGAGCGGTTTGTGGCCGATCCGTATGGCCCGGCCGGAACTCGGATGTATCGGACCGGTGATCTGGTGCGCCGCGATGTGGACGGCAGCCTCGAATACATCGGGCGTGCTGACCATCAGGTGAAGATCCGTGGGTTCCGCATCGAACTCGGCGAGATCGAAGCCGCACTCACCGCGATCCACGGAGTCACCCAAGCGGCCGTCGTCGTAAGCGAAGACCAGCTGGTCGGCTACGCGGTTACCGACGCGGCCCCCCAGTCACTACGCGAGCAGCTGGCTGCGAAGCTGCCCGACTACATGGTTCCCGCGCACCTGGTGGTCATGGACCGGTTCCCCCTGACCGCGAACGGCAAGGTGGACCAGCGGGCGCTGCCCGAGCCGGCGTTGGGCGCGTCGGGCCGGTACACGGCGCCGCGCAACCGGGTCGAGGCCGCCCTCGCCGAAGCATGGGCGGAAGTCCTGGGCCGGCGGGAAGTGGGCATCGATGACAACTACTTCGCACTCGGCGGCGACTCGATTCGCAGCATCAGGGTGCTGGCGCTGGCCCGGCAGCGTGGTCTGCACTTCCAGATCGCCGACCTCCTGCGCCATGCGACGATCCGTTCCCTGGCACCGGTCGTGACTGTCGCCGAGGCGCACGCCGGGAGCAGCGAGGGCGAGGAGCCGTTCGCTCTGCTGCCAGACGGCCACCGGGCGGCGATTCCCGCCAACGTGGTGGACGCCTATCCGATGACCCGGCTGCAGATGGGCATGGTCCTGGCGAGCGAGCGGTCGGCCGCCTACCACAACATCGGGTCGTATCGGTTCAAGGCGCCGTTCGACGAACGGGCGTGGCACGAGGCGGTGTCGGGACTCGTAGCCGCTCACGAGATGCTGCGCACGTCCTTCGCCCTCACAGGCTTTGATCAGCCGGTCCAGCTCGTCCACGAGTCCGTGTCGGCACCTCTGACCGTCGAGGACCTGCGAGGCCGGGCCGACCAGGAGTCGCTGATCCAGGCGCGTTACGACCGTGAGCTGCGGACACCGTTCGACTGGACCCGGCCGCCGCTGATCCGCTTCCACGTACAGCGGCTGTCCGAGGACACCATGCAGCTGTTCGTCACCGAGCATCACGCCATCATGGACGGGTGGAGCGAGCGCTCGATGCTCTCCGAGCTTCTCAACCGCTACGCCGGCACGCACACGGCTCCGCCGGTCACCGCGCGCTTCCGCAACTATGTCCAGCTGGAACTCGACGCCCTGGAAAGCGAGTCGGACCGCCGGTTCTGGGCCGCCCAGATGGACGAGGCACCCTTCAACCGGCTGCCTCGCCGATCGCACCCGGGCGAGCTGGCGGGCAAGGACGTCGTCGGGCCACCGATTCCCCCGTCGGTACAGGACGGGATACGCGGCCTGACCGCGAAGCTCGGCGTTGCGGAGCGCACGATTGTGCTGGCCGCGCATCTGCGGGTCATGGGCCTGCTGGCGGGCACCAGGGACGTGGTGACGGGCGCGGTTTACAACGGGCGTACTGAGGAGCCGGACGGCGACCGGGTCGTGGGCCTGTTCCTCAACACTCTGCCCGTGCGCGGGCGGTTGGCCGGCGGCAGCTGGATCGATCTGATCCGGCGGACCGCCGACCTGGACCACGACATCCAGCAGCACCGCCGCTATCCCATGACCGAGATCATGCGGCTCAGCGGGCAGTCGGCGCTGTTCGAGTCCTTCTTCAACTACACCCATTTCCACGTCGAACGTGATGCCGCAAGCAGCGACATCCACATGGCCGCCGGTGTGGCCCAGACTGACTTCCCGTTCAGCGCGGATTTCCACGTCGACAGCTCCTCAGGAGAAATCGGGCTCTACCTGAGTTACGACACGGGGCAGTTCACCAGGGAACAGATCGAGCAGATCCACGGCCACTACGTGGCAGTCCTGACCGAAATGACCGAGCGGCCCGAGACCGACCACAGCAGCGCCAACCTGCTGTCGGAACCGGAGCGGCAGCGGTGGGAACAGTGGAACGACACGGCCGTGGCAGTGCTGGAGAGGACGCTGCCGGAGCTGTTCCGCGAGCAGGTAGCCCGTACACCGGGCGCGACCGCGGTGGTCTTCGAGGAGCAGTCGCTGACCTACGCGGAGCTGGATGAGCGCGTCGAGCGGCTGGCGAGGGTGCTGGCGGGCCGTGGTATCGGCGCCGAGTCGGTCGTGGCCGTGGCATTGGCGCGGTCGGTGGAACTGGTTGTGGCGCTGCTGGCCGTGCATCGGGCCGGTGCGGCGTATCTGCCGCTGGACGCGGACTACCCGCCACAGCGGCTGGAGTTCATGCTTGCCGACTCCGGTGCAGGGTGTGTGCTGACCACCCAGGGTGCCCGGGTGCCGGAGTCCGACGTGCCGTCGGTGTTCATCGAGGACCTGGATGCCTGTGCGCTCGGAGACCTGCCCGGGTTCTACCACTCGGCTCACCCGGCATACGTGATCTACACCTCGGGGTCGACCGGGCACCCGAAGGGCGTGACGGTGCCGCACGCCGGCATCGTGAACCGCCTGCTGTGGATGCAGGATGCCTACCGGCTGACCTCCGAGGACCGGGTGCTGCAGAAGACCCCGTCGAGTTTCGACGTGTCGGTATGGGAGTTCTTCTGGCCCCTGATCACGGGTGCGACGCTGGTGGTGGCCAGGCCGGAAGGCCACAAGGACCCGGTTTACCTCGCGGACCTCATCCACCGGCAGCACGTGACCACCGCGCACTTCGTGCCGTCGATGCTTGCCGCCTTCCTGGAGGAGCCGTCGGCGGCGCGGTGCGGGGGTCTGCGCCGTGTGCTGTGCAGCGGCGAGGCGCTGCCTCAGGCGGTGGCGGAACGGTTCCACGCGCTGCTCGGTGTGCCGTTGCACAACCTCTACGGCCCGACCGAGGCCTCGGTCGACGTGACCTTCGCACCCGTCGAGCCGGATTCGGCGACGGTCTTGATCGGCAGGCCCGTGTGGAACACCCGGGCGTATGTGCTGGACGCGGGTCTGCAGCCGGTTCCGGCCGGGGTGACGGGCGAGCTGTACCTCGCCGGCGTGCAACTCGCCCGGGGGTATCTGAATCGTCCGGGGTTGACGGGGGAGCGGTTTGTGGCCGATCCGTATGGCCCGGCCGGAACTCGGATGTACCGGACTGGTGATCTGGTGCGCCGCGATGTGGACGGCAGCCTCGAATACATCGGGCGTGCTGACCATCAGGTGAAGATCCGTGGGTTCCGCATCGAACTCGGTGAGATCGAGGCTGTGTTGGCGGCGGTGGATGGGGTTGCCCAGGCGGCGGTTGCGGTGCGGGAGGACCAGCCGGGTGTGAGGCGGCTGGCTGGTTATGTGGTGTCTGCGGCCGGGACTGTGTTGGACGTGGAGGTCGTGCGGGCGCGGGTGGCGGCGGTGTTGCCGGACTATATGGTGCCGTCGGTGTTGGTGGGGCTGGAGGCGTTGCCGTTGACCGCGAACGGGAAGCTGGACCGCAAGGCGCTGCCTGTGCCGGGGTTCGGCGCCGGCCGGCCGGGCCGGGCCGCGCGCACTCCTCGTGAGGAGGCGCTTCGGGGGGTGTTTGCCGAGGTGCTGGGGCTGCCCGGGGTGGGTGTCGACGACAGCTTCTTCGACCTGGGTGGCGACTCGATCGTCTCGATCCAGCTGGTGTCCCGGGCCCGCAAGGCAGGCCTCGTCCTCACACCACGCGACGTGTTCGTCCACAAAACAGTGGCCGCGCTCGCTGTCGCGGTGACCGAACGCGATGACGCGCCGGACGATTCAGATCCCCGAGCCGCGGGTGCCACCGGGCACGCGGCCTGAAAGGCCCGCAGTCGTACGGCGTGCGTCGGACATGGGGCCTGAGCAATCCGCAGTCGCACGGCGCACGTCGGGCTGAAGCCGCGGGCCTGCTCGCCCCGCACCCGCGCCGGAGGCGACGGGCCGGCCCCGGCGAAATGAACGGCCTGTTCCCGAGCGGTCCGGCGAGCCGACCGGCACGACCCGGCCGAACCGATCGGCCGGCACCTCTCTGCCCCCGCATCATCCTTCTTGCATCCTTCCCGACTTCAGAAGAGGAATTCTCATGCCTCCAAACATGCCAATTCGCAGGCTGAACCAGGATTCGGCAGAGCAACTGATTCAGGTCGCCGAAAAACTCCTCGTGGAACACGGATCTTCGACCGCGGCTTCTCTTTTTGAATCTCTGGAGCACGCCACCAACCTGTTGGAAAAACGTGTACGCGATCAATTCGCCCCGGAGTTCACTTCGGCCGGCCTGTTTGTCGTCCGGGGAATCGAAATCGATGACGCCGCCCTTGGACCCACACCCCTTCACTGGTCCCACGCAGCGCACGCGGGAGCGATCTGGGACGTGGTCCTGCTGCTCATCGTCCACCTGATGGGACGTCCGGTCGCCTGGGCGGGACAGCAGAACGGCCGCGCGGTCAACAACATCGTTCCTGCCGTCGGCCATGAGAACGAACAGACGGGAGCCAGCAGCACGGTCCTTCTGAGCCCCCATACGGAGGACGCCTTCCACCCGCACCGTGCCCACCTGCTGCTCCTGTGCTGCATGCGCAACCACGACCGGGTGGCCACCACTGCGGCGAGCGTGCGGCGCATCGGACTGGACGCCCAGGAGACTGCCCGGCTCACCCGCCCGGTCGTGCCCATTCTCCCCGACGACGCCTACGAGGAAGTCCCGGACTTCCACGGCGAACCCCCCGCGGTCCGGACCCTGTGGGAATCCCCGGACGGGCTCACCCTGCGGTTCGACCCGGCGTACACCCCGCTCGACCAGGCTGACGAAGGCTACCGGGCGGCGTATCAGCGGCTGGAGCAGGAACTGCTGAACGTGTCCATGGAGGTGGTCCTGGAGCCCGGGGACGTACTGGCTCTGGACAACGACGTCGCCGTGCACGGCCGGGTGCCCTTCCGCGCCCGTTACGACGGGACCGACCGCTGGCTGAAGCGAGCTCTGGTCCGGATTCCGGGGCGGCTCAGCCGTCCGGCGTCGGAACAGCAGGAGCACGGCTACGGCCAGTCCGCGATCGAACTGTGATCACTGTGGCGCGTGCACATCGGGGACAGCCTCTCCCCGGCCCCGCAGCACTGATACTCCGACCAGGCAGGGATCGAGCTGTGCACGGGCCACGTGCGGGGGCGATGCGGATCACCACGGGCCGGGGCGTGCCGGGCCGGGGCGCCCCGGCCCGCCGTCCGACCGCGCTCCCCGGCCTCCGACCAACTGATGACGCATCAGGCGAAGGAACGGCTCTCCATGCCCGCTCGAACACCGGTCCTGCGGAACCCCCTGGGCTCCCGGTTCCTCCTGCTGTGGAGCTCGGTGACCGCCGCCGGCCTCGGCGACGGCATCGCCCTGACGGCGATGCCCCTGCTCGCCGGGCAACTCACCGGCGATCCGCGTGATGTGTCACTCGTCTTCCTCGCCGAACAGCTGCCGTGGCTCCTGATCGGTCCGGTGTCCGGGGTCGTCGCGGACCGGCTCGACCGCAGACGGGTTCTGTGGATCACCGACTCGCTGCGGGCCGTGGTCGCAGGCATGTTCGCCGTGGTGGTCCTCGCCGGACAGGCTTCGATCCCGCTGCTCGGCGGGGTCGCCCTGATGCTCGGTGCCGGGCAGGTCATGTACGTAGGTGCCTGGGGCGGAATGGTGCCCGCACTCGTCGAGCCGGGCGCACGAACCCGCGCCAATGCGGTACTCCAGGCGACGGCGCAAGTGACGGCCAACCTGCTGGGATCGCCACTCGGCGCCGTACTCTTCACCACAGCACTCGCGGCACCGTTTGTTGCACAGGCGATGTGCATCGCGTGCGCCGCGTTCTTCGTCGCCGCGTTGCCCGGGAGTTTCCGTGCGCAGGCGGCCGACCCGAAACCGCGGGCATCCTTCCGGCAGGAAGTGACCGAGGGCATCCACTGGCTGTGGCGGCAGAGGACACTGCGGCTCCTCTCCGCGGCCAGCGGTGCCTACAACTTGGTGATCACCGGCCTCATCACGGTCCTGGCCCTCTACGCGAAGGCCATACTCGGCCTCGGCAGCGTCGGCTACGGACTGGTCATGGCGGCGTTCGCGGTGGGGGGCCTGGCCGGCGCTGCCGTCACCCCCCGGCTGTCCGGGCGGATGGGCCCCGGCAGGGTGCTCACCCTGGCCATGACCGGCCAGGCGGTGGCCGTGGCGGCGGCAGGCACGGTCTCCTCCGGCGTGGCGTTCGGCTGCTTCATCGCCGGCTACGGCGCGGCATCGCTGGCATGGAACGTCGTGGCCGTATCCCTCCGGCAGAGCCTCGTACCCGACCACCTCTTCGGCCGGGTCAACATGGCGTACCAAATGGTCAACGCGGGCATGAGCGCCCTCGGCGCGGTCACCAGCGGACTGATCGCGCACCTGCTGGGCCTCCGTGCCCCCTTCCTCGTCGGCGCAGCCCTGCTCTTGGCGGTCACCGCGTGGACCGCTCGCAGAATGCGAGCCCGTCTACCCGCAGCGGACCACACGCCCGCGTCCCTGCAGCCGGCCTCCCGGTGAGGTCCGTCGAGCGCCGTTACGGCCTGGTGAACTCACACCTGCTCATCACGAGACAGGTCGTCTCCACGTGCGTGGGCGGACGGTGGGAGGGGGTTTGTCAGGGGGGTGCGTACCGGTGGTGCTGGCCGGAGAAGAGCGGTTCGATGGCCGTCCAGTCCTAGCAGCCAGCCAGGAGATGCCGATCAGCAGGGGCTCGCCCGAGGCAGGCGGGAGATCCCGCACCGAGGCCCTACAGTGCCACCCGTACCGTCGCCGCAGCAAGGTGCCGTACCCGGAGACGGCGGGCTGCGATACCCCGAACATTTCCCGGCCAGGCCGTGCACCCCGTTGTGACGTTGTTGCGCAGCAGAAAGCACGGCACCCACCAACGGCAGCAGCGTCCGCGGCCGCGCCGCCCGCGAAATGAGCATGATCAGCTGATGCGGACTCAGCCCGACGGTACTGTGACCAACGCACCAGCCCTCGAACGAGTGTGCAGTGGTTGGCGCTTCACACGCTGTGCCGCGGGGACGATCCGCGTCCGACGGCCTCCACAACAAGATCAACCGCAGTTCTGCGTCGGATTCCGGGCTTGGCCGTGGTTCCTGTCGGCGCGGTCCTGGGGTCGCGGCACGCGGACATGCTCGCGGACGCCGGTGGACGGGATATGCCACTGCAGGGGTGGGCTGGCTCGGCCCCATTCTCCAACGACGTATCAAGGACGCCCGCTAGCTGAACGACGTCATGAAGCACTGCGTGGACAAGGGCGTCCCGCTCGACTTCTGCTGACCTGAAGTCAGGATGCGTGGCGTGGCCATGAGGTGCAGGCGGAAGTCGGCGAGGATACGAGAGTTGTCGTGGATCGCGGCTCATGACCGTTGGGCGACGCTCAGAGTGAGTACGTTCTCGGGGGTTCGCGACATTCGCGGTGACTATGGCTGGTGGGCGTCACGCTGACTTCGTGTGCGACGACACCCTGCACATCAACCTGCCCTGCCCTTCAGGCCCTTGGTCCCGGAGCTGCTTCTCGTCGAAAGTGCGTCGCTGGTTTCCGTTCGGGGACCTCCTCCCTATGGGGAGGAGGGCTTTCCTTTCTTCCTGACGTGAACGCGGCGACTGGGAGGGCGCCCTCCCAGTAGGCCTCGGCGGTCGGGGCAGGGGCTCGGCGTGGTCCAGGAGCTGCTCGTGCTCGGCTCCTTCGGCCGGCAGTGCCGCGGGGCGCGGGTGGCGAGCCGAGGCCGACACCGAGATCTATACGTTCGTCCTAATGTAAATGTCTCGCACGAACGTATAGATGTCGTCTGCGGTGAAGCCATGGACAACGGCATCGCCACCACGGCCCCGGTGAGATTCGCGGCCAGTCATGTCCCCGTCAACTGACGGAGGGTGGGAACTGGGCAGCACCCACGGCCCGCCCGTCGCAGACTGCACCCTCACGGCTGCTCGCCTCAGCACAGGCGCGGCATACGGGCCACTGGTGCAGCGCGTCACTACTCTCGTTGCCATGACTTCCCACTTGCTGCGTTCCGTCACCATCGAGCGGACCGGCGCCGGCCAGTTCACCGCGACCAACGTCCGCGGAGCCACGGTGGACTTCGGCACCGGCTCGGGCGCCGACTTCACCCCGGTCGAGCTCTTCCTGGCCGCGATCGGCGGTTGCACCGCCGCCGACGTGGACGTCGCCACGAGCCGCCATGCGGAACCTGCCACGTTTCGTGTGACGGTGACCGGCAACAAGGCCGAAGATGAACACGGCAGTCGGAGCTGCTTCTCAGGAAGCTTCAGCTCGAATTCGATGTTCTTGATCCCCTTGGCCTGGAGTTCCGCAGCGAGCCTTCGCAACCGCCAGATTAAAAGTCAGCACATCGAAACGCTCAAAATCGGAGGTCTCAATCCGGTCAAGCGTGTTCTGCGCGAGGCTTGAAAGCCTCTCCATGAACTCGCGAGGGGAATCCTCCGAGGTCAGAGAGTGGCGGCTGATTGTCACCATTGCATGCGGTGCGGAGCCATGGTAAGCGGAGGTATCGGCCACCGGACCTATTTCCGCTTACCAGACCGGAGAGCCTGGAGCTCGTCCGTAAGGGCCATGAGATGCTCCTGCTCGACAGCGGGAACTACGTATCCCAAAGACTCGGCCCTGGCCCGGAATTCTTCCGGAAGCACGGCATGGTGCCTGGAAACGTAGAACCAGAGGTCACCGCGCCAGACCCACTCTCCGTCCGTGAACATCGAACCGCCGCCCATGATGTTTTCGCCCGACCCGAGCACGTCGTCGACGACGCCCATGGAGGCGAAGAGCATATGCCCGCCGCGGAGATAAGAGGCGATTTCGCTCTCGTTCGGCTGCGGTGCATCCGCCACGAACGAGCGGATGCTGCTGGTGGCCTCCGGGCTCGACGGCCAAAGCTCGCTGTAGAAGCCGAGAACCTTCATCTTGACACTTCCCTTCAAGGACTACTTGGCAATGGGGAGGAAGGTCCTCCAGTATCCATCATTTTGCACCTCCGGTACTTGGCCCTTTGGTCGTGAGGGGTAGATACCCACTTCGTCCGTCGGAGCCATGACCGGAACACCCAGTTCGTTCGCCAGCTGCTGCGCCGCAGGGATATCTGTTATGCCGTCGCGAATCCGTCCCGTATGGCAAGAGATGAGCCTGATGGGCCCACCCTTGTAACTGGGATTGTTCCTGATGGCCTCAACTATGTGGAAGGGGTGCACCTCGCCAGGCGGGAAATCGACTCCAGCGGCATTCTTCCTGCCGGGCATGAAGAATCCCTTGTCATTACCGTGAACGATCACGTCGTGGTAGCCGTCTAGCCGTGCCGTGAATTCCCGGTTCAATTGGGTCATGCTGTCGTAGCCGATTGTAGTCAGGTGCGGCTGCTGGTAGACGTGGTCACCAGTCGCCAGCACGACGTCACCGTGCTCCTTAGGTGGAGCGGGCAGCTTGGATTCCGGCGCGTCCGGCGGGACATAGTCCGACCGCATGGTGTGTGCGGGATCCGGCGCGGGCTCCGCCGCCCCGTGATCGGTGTCCTTACTGGCGGAGTGATCGGCATTGCCATGGTTGCCGTGTTCGCCAGTGTGCCCTTCGCCGCCCCCACTGCCGACGTCGCCGCTGTGACCGGAACCGTGACCTGAGGGGTCGTGCGGACTGGTGCCGCCACCGGTCGGATGGTCCACGGCGTGGGCGCCCGTGGACGGCGTGGTGTGCGTACCGACACCCCTGGGTGGCTCATGCGCTGCGGTGGGGCGCCCGATCGAGTCGCGGGTGGTGTTGTCCAGCGTTCCATGGCCGGCTCGTTCACCAGCGGCAACGAGCACGGGCGATTTCACCCCGGGCAACGGGGGCTCCGCCGCGTGCGGCAGGGAGCTTTTGAGCTGGGCGATCTGGTCGGCTGAGAGCTCGACGTGGGCCGCGGTCTTGGTGCCGTCGGGGTGCGTGACGGTGTACTCGCCGTCCGTGAAGGAGAGCTTGGTGCCGTCGGGCCATTCGGCGTAGGTG
>NZ_JBIWHT010000066.1:0-8625 GCF_044764265.1 Streptomyces sp. NPDC094147
ATTACAAGGGTCTCGCCAAGACCCACCTGCAACACGTACTCACCGCGATGGCCCTCAACCTCGTCCGCATCGACGCCTGGCTCAACGGCACCCCAGGAGCCGGTCCGGCACCTGCGTGACCTGACCCGCTACCGCACCAGCCTGACCGCTGAGCGGACCCGGGAAGTCCAGCGGCTGGAGAAGGAGCTGGAGGACGCGGGCATCAAACTCTCCAGCGTGGCCACCGACATCATGGGCGTCTCCGGACGGGCCATGCTCGCCGCCCTGATCGACGGCGAACGCGATGTCCACGCCGTGGCGGAGTTGGCCAAAGCCCGCATGCGCCCCAAGATTCCCGCGCTGGTTGAGGCCCTGACCGGGAACTTCGGCGAACACCACGCCTTCCTCTGCCGCCTGCACCTGGAACGCATCGACCACCTCACCGAGGCCATCGGCCAACTGTCGGCGCGGATCGAGGAGTAGATACTCCCTTTCGCACGCCGTCTTGAGCTGCTGCAGACCATTCCCGGCGTCGGCCAGGGGGTTGCCGAGGTCATCATCGCCGAGAGCGGCGGAGACATGTCCCGCTTCCCGACCGCAGGCCACCTCGCCTCGTGGGCCGGGGTCTGCCCCGGCCATCACGAGTCCGCCGGCAAGCACAAGTCCGGCCGCAGACGCCACGGCAACCGATGGCTCGGTGCCGCGCTGGGCACCGCGGCGATGGGCGCCTCCCGCACCCGGGAGACCACCTACCTCGGCGCCCGCTACCACCGGCTCGTGCCCCGCCTCGGCAAGAAGAAACCCCTCGTCGCCCTCGAACACTCGATCCTGACCGCCGTCTGGCACATGCTCACCCACGACACCGAGTACGCCGACCTCGGCGGTGACTACTACGCCAAGTACGACCCCGAACGCGCCATGCGCCGCATCACCCGCCAGGCCAACGCCCTCGGCTTCACCGTCCGCTTCGACCCCATCCAGGCCGCATGAACACACGTCAGCCACTACCTCGCTGACCTGGGCTCATCTCTCATTTTCGGACCAGGTTCCGTCCTGCACAAAGAGCTCCTCGCCAAGGGCTACTTGGGCCACGATCAGCGAGTGTAGTTGGCCGTCACCCCTACGGCGCGGCCTGCCCTTGGACGAACCACGCGATCGATCACCATGGCTGCCGACCGACATAGTCGGTAGAGCGCACAGTGCCCGCGACGGCTGCTCGAAAACTGACCGGAGCTCCACCGAACCCACGAACCAGTATGCCAGTTCGCCACCAGGCTTGACGCCCGTGATGCCGCACCCTTCGCGTCATGACGTGGGATGTCCTCGCCGTCAGGCGAGGCATATGCCCGACCGGCACGGTGTAGGAGAGGCACCGCCCGGTCGGGAGATTGCAGCTGCTGATGCAGATCGCCGCGGGAGGACACTGCGAGCTGGCCCGACGTTCACACGAAACGCACAGAGAACGCTAGAGACGATGGACCCAGGTCGGCACGCGCCGAATGGCCGCTCTGAAGTCCGTTGCGGAGACGTGTGGGCTGACCCGCCCGCCTCTGCTCAGCAATGAGAGCGGGGCCCTGTAAGGCCCTGCTGTGCCCCGTATGGCGCCACCGTCTCTCGCCACAGGAACCTCAACATACTCATGTCCCTCTTTCCTCACGCCTGGGCCCCCACCAGGTCCCATCGGCGCCGGACGGCGGCCGCGATCGCGCTGGCCGCTATGGCTTTCCCTGTGTGGAGCGCCGCCGACGCCCAGGCCGCACCGGTATCCGTCTGGGACGCGATCGCGGCCTGTGAGTCCTCCGGCGACTGGGCCATCAACACCGGCAACGGCTTCTACGGCGGTCTGCAGTTCACCCCCAGCACCTGGCAGGAGTTCGGCGGCACCCAGTACGCTCCGAGCGCTGAGCAGGCCACCAAGGAACAGCAGATCACCATCGCGGAAAAGGTCCTCAACGTCCAGGGCCCTGGCGCCTGGCCCGTGTGCTCGGGTCAGGCCGGCCTGACCCGGGGCGGCACCGCCCCGGACCTGGGCGGCACGGGCACGGCCGCATCCGGTCAGCCGGCCGCTCCCGCCGAGGGCCACAGCGCCTCTGTCCCGGCTGCGGAGCAGGCCTCCGGTCTGGGGTCGGCCGCCACCGCGCCGCTGGACCAGGACCAGGTCATCACCCCGTACCACGAGTCCGGGGCCATGTGGTCCAGCGGCTACCACACCGGGGTGGATTTCGCCGCGGCCGAGGGCACCCCGGTCAAGGCCATCGCCGCGGGCCAGGTCGTCAGCGCGGGCTGGGGCGGCGCCTACGGAAACCAGGTCGTCATCCGCCACCCGGACGGCCTCTACAGCCAGTACGCCCACCTGTCCCAGATCACCGTCCACGCGGGCGCTGAGCTGAGCACCGGCCAGCAGATCGGCCTGACTGGCGCGACTGGCAACGTCACCGGCGCGCACCTGCACTTCGAGATCCGCCCCACGCCCGACTACGGCTCCGACATCGACCCGGTTGCCTACCTGCGCACCCATGGCGTCGCCCTCTAACTCGCCCACCACGGCGCACCAAAATCACACCCGGCCCCTCAGCGTCCCCTACCACCGGTCATGTGAACCCGCCCTGACCGGGGCACCAGCCGGCGGACGCCCGGAACGGCCGGGTGCACGCCGCCCCAGCAGCGGTGCTCAAACCACCCGGCTCCGCCACTTCGGCCACGCTCCTTGCCCGAAGCGGGCAAGGCCGTCTTCATCCCCATCAAGGAAAGTCACTTCCGTCATGCGTATCAGCAAGAAGACCGCCATATCGGTCACCGCGGTCATGAGCCTGGTGCTCCTCGGCGAGATGGGCGCGCAGACGGCGATGGCCGTCAACGCCCCCACCATCAAGTCTGCCGCCGTCTCGCAGGCGACCTCGAATGCGGCTATCGCCAATGCCCGCAAGGCCGTTGTCGACAAGCTCACTGCCCAGGGCGCCACTGCTGCACAGATCGCTACCGCGCAGCAGAACTTCGACAAGGCCCTGGCTCAGGGCAAGACCGCTGCACAGCACGCGCCGGCTGCCGGGACCACCGCAACGCAGGCCACGGGCGTGCCGAAGTTCGAATACAAGACCTACGACCAGCTGCTGGAGCTCGCCCGCAAGCGGCTCGCCGAGGTCAAGGCCGGCAAGCCGGAAGACCAGCGCACCTCCCTGGTCTCCAGCCTGCCCAAGGCCCAGACCTACGCGTCCATGGGCAACGTGTGGAAGGGCGCCGACAAGATCGTCAACGAAGTCGCCGGCCGGTACGCCACCTTCGACGGACTGCGCAAGACGATCGAGAGCGGCGATGACGGCCTCCTCGCCTCCCTGAGCCAGACGAGTTCCGTCCTCGCCCTGGCCAGCGGGCACTACGCCGGAGCCGGCGCACTCCTCGGCCTCGGCGGCGCCGTCGCGAACATCTTCGACCCCTCCGTCCTGAACAATCCCACCAAGCTGCGCGACGCCATCGCCAACTTCGCCTTCTCCGCCGGCTACGCAGCGGGCTACCTGGTTGGCCTCTCCGCCGGGCCGGTAGGAGCCGTCATCTCCGCCGTCACCGTCGCCGGGCAGCTCATCTACGCGCTCGCCACCGAGGGCTGGGACGCCTTTGTCAAGGACCTCACCCTGAACGGCGCGGCTGCGATCAACCTTTTCGCCACGGGACTATTCGGCGAGAACGATCCGCTCGTCCGCCTGCTCAACCAGCCGGACTGGAACAAGATCGAGAACGAGTTCGCCGACGGCATGGTCCCGAAGCTGTCCGATCTCCAGCATCTCTCGTGGGTCGCCAGCTTCATCAAGATCGCCGAGAAGCAGGGCAAGGCCGGCTGGGAGTCCTACCAGTACCTGGAACAGCTCGCGGCCTCCTTCACCGCCTACGCCGAAGTCCAGCTCGACTACGCGTACCAGCACAGCGACGACCACGGTCAGGCCGCACAGGACAGCCTTAAGGTCAACAAGCAGGCCCTGCGCGACGAGCTCGCCAAGCACCTCAAGACCACGCGGGACAACGGCATCAAGGACCAGGCCGGCGCCATCAAGGCCGAGGTCTTCAAGCAAGAAAACAAGGACGGCTACACCGAGATGGGCGGCAAGGTCTTCGGCGCCCAGAAGTACGAGCTCATCGTCGATGCGCTTCGTGCCAGCGGGCACCAGGTGACGGAGTACCGACGCGACAAGAAGGATCTGGACTACCTCTCGGTCGACGGCGCGGGGGTCGGTTCGTCACTGGTCACGCATCTGGGCAGGGGGTACGACAATGCCTCAAACCGGGCCAAGGCCCAGGGCGAAGCCGCATGGGTCAGGCAGACCGACATCGGCAAGGGCCTCGGCCTGACCGACGAGCAGAAGAAGGCGATCGACAAGGCCATCACCGACGCCTACGGCGACACCATGAAGATCGGCAAGGTCGCGGTTCCGACCGAGGTCATGAAGAACAAGGGGGGGTACCTGATTGCGGACAACGACGAGTGCATGGGCGACAACGGCTCGGATCAGCCCGGAGTCGTGGACTGTAGCAGCAGCTCGGCATCCGCCTGGGAGTATTCACACTCGTCCGGCGGGAGCTTTCAGGTCCGGCTCCGGGGGAAGGGATATCTGCTCATCGACGGTGCATTCAAAGAGGGTACGGCCGTCAAGTTCAAATCTTCCGGCAGCCTGCTCATAATTCCGAACGCCGACGGGGTTCCTACCATTGCCAATTCCAAAATGGGACTGGGCAGCAAGGACGGGAAGCTGATTATCAGCAGTACCTTCAACGTCAAGATGTATCAGGATGGCCACCTGGTGACCAAGTAGTCCGTAATCCCAACTTGGATCAGTACTGCAGAGCCGCTCGCTGCATACGGCGTGAGGAAAGCGGCATGGCCGGGGAGGCTGAGGGTCGATGATCGCCACGGGTAGCTCGGCATTTCGCCTTCGCTCTGGTGGCCTTCCCGCGCAGCCGTCCGTGGAACTCGGCAATCGGTTTGTGCCACGCCAGTACTGCCATAGGGCGTGGACCCGGTCCCAGCCGGCAGTCGATCGGCAGGGCCCGCCACGGCGGGTCTGTGCGATCACGTTCGCGCCGGAAGGGGCTCGCAGAGCTGACCACTTCGTGCCTCGCGGTTAGCCGCGAGGCACGGGGTGAGCTGGCGGCACTCACAGTGCAAGGTGCACGACCGGCCATCAGGAGGTCCTCGCCGTGCGGCGAGGCAGGGGTAGAGGCCATGCGCATTCCGAAAACGAAGCGGGCGGTGCGGTCACTGCTCGCACTGGGTGGCGTTCTGACCGCCACCGGCGCCGCGCCCGCCGGCACGGTGGGTACGGTCGGCGTCGTGCCGGAGTCCCGGCGGGTGCCGGGAGACCAGCCGGCCTATGTGGGCGCGCTGTTCCATAAGGATGTGCACGGCGGTCATTGGTGCACGGCGTCTGTCGTGCATAGCCCGTTACGGAACCTGATCGTCACGGCAGCGCACTGTCTTCCCGCAGGCGTCGATGGCAGGGCGGTCTCGGACACGGTCTTCGTGCCCGCCTACGCCAACGGCCAGGCTCCCCACGGCGCCTGGAAGGTTGATAAGGCCTACGCCGACAAACGATGGGTCACCGATCAAACCGAGGACGCCGACCTTGCCTTCACGACCGTCGCGGCGCGGGACGGCAAGCGGATTGAGGACGTCACCGGGGCTTCCGTACCGGACACCAGTGGCACGACCGGGAACAAGGTCACGGTCACCGGCTACAACCGCGCCGAAGAGTCCGCCCTCACCTGCACTACTGTCACGAAGGCCTTCGGCGACAGCCACCAGTTCATGGAGTGCCCACGCTTCGATTCCAGCACCAGCGGCAGTCCATGGATCACCGCCGACGGTCGCCTCACCGGAGTCCTCGGCGGCTACCACGGCGGCGGCGACAGCCCCGAGGTGTCCTACAGCATCCGGCTCGACGAAGATGCAGCCGCCCTGTACCGGAAGGCGACCAGGCCTGCCAGCGCCTGAGCCTGTCGTCAACCGCCGCACCGGGGTTCCCCGAGATGCGGCCGGGAGTGAGGGTTGGTCAGATGGGTCGCAGGCGTGGAACCCTGACCACGTCTACTCACCCGGACAGCCCGCTGTCAGTGATGGGCACGATTCAAGGATTGGAATGGGCCGACGGCTGTGGATCCGCCCACGTGGCGGTTGCTCCCCAGGCTGGCGGCGCTGGGGAGACCGACGACCCGAGGGCTGCTCCGGAACGAGGTGTCACTGGTGATGAGCCGTCGGACGAGGTTGCGACGTGTGCCCTTGCATGTCCGGCTCACAGTGATCATCGTGTTGTGTGCGACAGCGGGGCTCCTCGCCTACGCCGCTGTCATGAACCAGCAGTTGACCGACCGGATCACTGCCAGGTGGGTCGACACCGTGCGGCAGGACACCTCTGGGGCACAGGCCGTGATGGGGGAGATCGATGTACGCACGGGCGAGGACGGCCGTGCGCTGTCCGAACCGCTACTCCCAGCTCAGCGAGCCCAGCTGGCAAAAGAACTGGCGATCAGCATCAGCCGGCACTCCGTCGCGATCTGGCGCCCCGACAGGGGGGAGGTCATCCACGCATCCGGCGCCTTCGGCCAGATGGTCAACCCCCGAGAGAGCGAGCTTGTTCCTCGGATCATCGCCAGCGTGCCACAACAAGGAACCAACTCGTCGGCCAACGAGAACACTTTTGACGGACGCAAACACATCGACGGCGTCGAGTACTACCTCGACGTGACGCCCACGCACCTGTTGCCAGGACAGCTGATCATCGCCACCTCTGACCCGGAAGGCAAAGCCCTCCTCTCGGTGATCGGGACTATCCGGGTCTGGGCCGGGATCACGTTCATTGCCGTCACCGCCATCGCCGCCTGGTTCAGTGTCAGCAGGAGTGTCCGTCGCCTGCAGGCCATCGCAGTTACCGCTGAACAGATCGCCGCGGGTGACCGCTCCCACCGTGTGCCCCTACCCGCGGACGGCACCGAGATCGGAAAGGCGGCGACCGCGCTGAACACGATGCTGGACGAGAACGAGAAAGCCTTCGCCGACTTGCACGCCTCGGAGCTGCGGATGGTGCAGTTCATCGGCGATGCCTCCCACGAGCTGCGCACCCCGCTGGCTGTCGTGCGCGCCTACGCCGAGGTGCTGCGCGGCGGCCACGACATCGTGGAAACCGAACGAGAGCGGGCGCTCACCCGCATCGAGGCCGAGGCCACGCGCATGACGACACTGGTCTCCGACCTGCTGACGCTGTCACGGCTGGACGCCGATACGGCCCCGCACCGTGAGCGCGTGGACCTTGCTGGGCTCGCCACCGACAGCGTCACCGACATGCGCCTGCTCTCGCCCGGGCATGCCATCACCGCGTCCATCAGCGGTGACTGCCACGTGCACGGCGACCCCGACCAGCTGCACCAGATGCTGGTCAATCTCCTCGCCAACACCCACCGCCACACCCCGCCGGGAACGCAGGTCACTGTCACCGTCACAGGCGGACCCCACCACGTTCAGGTCTCCGTACGCGACGACGGCCCTGGCCTGACAGCCGACCAGGCAGTCCATGTATTTGACCGGTTCTTCCGGGCAGATACCAGCCGCCAGCGCATGCAACAGATCGCACCGGGGAGCTCAGCACCCGACGGATCCGGGTCAGGCGCCGGACTCGGGCTCTCCATCGTGGCAGCGATCGTCACCGCTCATCACGGCACGGTCACCGTCGGCTCCCGTCCGGGCGAGGGGGCCACGTTTGCCCTCACCCTCCCTGCCGCCGCCTCTCTCCCCCACGGGGATCCGGCAGTCGGCCGCTGACTGCATCGGCATCAGCACGCAGACGGCATGCCCCAAGTACTGCCGGGTCACACCTCGCTGTGGGGCTCGTTCAGGCGCAGGATGTACCCCACTCCGCGGACCGTGTGAATCAGCGGCGGGCCCAGGGGGTCGAGCTTGCGGCGCAGGTAGGAGATGTAGGTGCCCAGGACGCCGGGCTGTACGTCGCTTTCGTCTCGCCAGACCGCCTCGAGGAGTGCATCGCGGGTCAGGACCTGTTCCGCATGGCTGAGTAGAGCGCAGAGCAGGCTGCACTCCGTCGCGCTCAACTCGACCGTGCGGGACCCTCGGCGGGCTTCGCGGGCAGCTGGGTCAACGGTGAGGTCGGCATAACTGAGAGGGGCATTGATTGCATCGGCGGGGGGCTCGATGCGGCGCAGGATGGCCCGGATCCGCAGCGCCAGCTCGGCGGTGCTGAACGGTTTGGTCATGTAGTCGTCGCCGCCGGCGCGCAGCCCCGCGACAGTGTCTGCCGTGCTGTCCCGCGCAGTGAGGAAGAGAACGGGTACATCCGATCCGGATCCCCGCAGGAGACGGCACAGGGCCAGGCCGTCGATGTCGGGGAGCATGATGTCCAGCACGATCAGGTCAGGATCGCTGCGGGCACAGGCCTCGAGTGCCTGCTGCCCCGAAGCGGCATGGGTCATCGTGAAACCAAACTGCCTCAAGCCCAAGCCAATCGCGTCCGCGATATAACTGTCGTCTTCGACGACCAGGACATGACGCAAGGGCTCAGACATCCCATGACGTTTCATGTCAAGCGGGATGGGGTTGGGCGTGGTGTGACCAGGCGGTCGCTTCGTCGTAGGTGGTGCGGGTCTTGAGGC
>NZ_JBIWHT010000067.1:0-7413 GCF_044764265.1 Streptomyces sp. NPDC094147
CCCCCCCCCCCCCCCCCCCCCCCCCCCCCCCCCCCCCCCCCCCCCCCCCCCCCCCCCCCCCCCCCCCCCCCCCCCCCCCCCCCCCCCCCCCCCCCGGGTTCGGGAAGGGGCGGGGCGGGGAAGAAAAATCATTCGCCCCACCCCCACCCCCCGGCTAAAATCTCCCCTCCGCCAAAACCGCCGGAGGCACCCCGTGCAGACGCACGACCCCGAAGACCCCCTGCACCGCGAACGCACCCACCTCACCGACTCCCGCGCAGCTCTGCGCACGATGCGCGAAGACGTCCAGGCCCTGGACATCAAGGACGTCACCGCGAACTGGGTCAACGCCGCCGTCCTCCAGCGCCAGATCGACGACCGCATCAAGGCCCTCGCCGACCTCTCCCACACCCCCCTCTTCTTCGGACGCCTCGACTACCTCCACGCCCCGGGCGCCGACCTCGCCGAGGGGGCGGAGGGCGAGCGGTTCTACATCGGCCGGCGGCACGTCCACGACGCCGACGGCGACCCGATGGTCATCGACTGGCGCGCCCCCGTCTCGCAGCCCTTCTACCGCGCCTCCAAGAAGGACCCGATGGACATCGGGCTGCGCCGCCGCTTCGGGTACACCGGCGGCGAGTTGACGGCGTACGAGGACGAGCACCTCACGGACCCCGCCGAGGCCGCCACCACCAGCAAGCTCCTCCAGGCCGAGATCGAGCGGCCCCGCGTGGGCCCGATGCGCGACATCGTGGCGACGATCCAGCCGGAGCAGGACGAGATCGTCCGCTCCGGCCTCTCCGGCAGCGTCTGCGTGCAGGGCGGCCCCGGAACCGGAAAGACCGCCGTCGGCCTGCACCGCGTCGCGTACCTCCTGTACGCCCACCGCGACCGCCTCGCCCGCACCGGCACCCTCGTCATCGGCCCGAACAAGTCCTTCCTGCACTACATCGAGCAAGTGCTTCCGGCGCTGGGCGAGTTGGAGGTGAAGCAGGCGACGGTCGACGATCTCGTGGCGAAGGACATCGACGTACGCGGCACCGACCCCGCCGAGTCCGCCGTCGTCAAGGGCGACGCCCGGATGGCCGAGGTGCTCCGCCGGGCGGTCTGGTCGCACGTCACCACCCCCACCGAGCCCCTGGTCGTGGTGCGCGGTTCGCGCCGCTGGCGTGTCCCGGCGTACGAACTCGCCGAGATCGTCGAGCAGTTGAGGGACCGCGACATCCGTTACGGTGCCGCCCGCGAGGCCCTGCCGCAGCGGATCGCGCACACCGTTCTCGTACGGATGGAACAGGCCGGGGAGGCCCCCGACGACCGCGTGCAGGACGCGGTGGCGCGCAATACGGCGGTCAAGGCCGCCGTGAAGGAGACCTGGCCGCCGGTGGACCCGGCGAAACTGGTGCTGCGGCTGCTCAACGAGCCGGAGTTCCTGGCCGAGCACGCCGAGGGGATCCTCACCGCCGACGAGCAGAAGGCGATCCTGGCGCCCAGGCCCGCCCGCAGCGTGAAGTCGGCGAAGTGGTCGGCGGCCGACGCCGTCCTGATCGACGAGGCGAACGACCTGGTGGCCCGCACCCACTCGCTGGGCCATGTCGTCCTCGACGAGGCGCAGGACCTCTCCCCCATGCAGTACCGCGCGGTCGGCCGCCGCTGCACGACCGGTTCGGCGACGGTGCTCGGCGACCTGGCGCAGGGCACCACGCCCTGGGCGACGGCGAGTTGGGCCGAGGCGCTGCGTCACCTCGGCAAGCAGGAGGCGGTGGTCGAGGAGCTGACGGCCGGTTTCCGCGTGCCGCGCGAGGTGATCGCGTACGCCTCGAAGCTGCTGCCGTCGATCTCGCCGGGACTGACGGCGGTGGAGTCGGTGCGTGAGACGCCGGGCTCGCTCGATGTGCGCGAGTCGGCGGACCTGGACGCGGATGTGGTGGCGGCGTGCGTGGCGTCCCTGGCCCACGAGGGCTCGATCGGCCTGATCGCCGCCGATGCCCGAATCCCCGTACTGGCCAAGGCACTTGAGGCCGCGAGCCTGGCCTACCTCGCTCCCGGCGAGGAGACGACGGCCGAGTCCCGCCTGACCCTGGTCCCGGCCTCGCTGGCCAAGGGCCTGGAGTACGACTACGTGGTCCTGGACGAGCCCGCCGCCGTGGTGGACGGCGAGCCCGACGAACGCACCGGCCTGCGCCGCCTGTACGTCGCCCTGACCCGAGCAGTCTCAGGCCTGACAGTCCTGCACGCGGCACCGCTTCCGGCGCAACTGGGCTAGAGCTGTCCGCCATGGACTCCGCAACACGGGGCGCCGAGCCCACTGGGGGTTAGCCCGACCCGGAGCTGGGCGGGTAGCACGATCGTCCCCGGTTCTCCCGCTCGAAGGCGAGCAGCGCGGGGGCGTGGCCTGGGCGGAGCAGTTGCAACTCGGGCATGCGCAGGAATATAGGCAGCCCAACTGCTGCCAGGTACCTGTCTGTTGACCGCCCCGCTCCGCACTTTGCGGCCGACCCCACTCCGCCGTTCCCCGGTGTGATCGCGGCGGCGAAATGGGTTGAGGGGGTGATCATCGGGCTGGTAGCTTTCAGCCGACCGCGACACGCCCGAGGAGGTGAGACCCATGAACGCTGTATCCACGTGGGTGCTCCCCCTCTCGTCACGGTCGGGCGATTGACGTAGCTGTCGCCGGGAGCGCCTCGACAACACGGCACTCCCGAAAGGCAACACCTATGTACTCTCTGCACTTCACCGCCGAGTCGGCGTCAAACGGCATGATCGAACGCGACTTCACCGTGGGCGAGGTCCCCGGCGTCCTCTGGTCGCCCGCCTCCGACGCAGCCGATCGCGCACCCCTGATCCTGATGGGCCACGGCGGCGGCAACCACAAGAAGCACCCGGCGATGGCCGGCCGGGCACAGCGCCTGGTGACCGGCTGCGGCTTCCACGTCGCCGTCATCGACGCGCCCGGTCACGGCGACCGGCCGCGCACCGCGCACGACGAGGAAGAGATCGCCGACCTGTTCCGGGCGCGGGCGGCGGGCGAGCCGGAAGGCCCGATCGTCGTCCGCTACAACGACCACCTCGCGGAACTCGCCGTGCCCGAGTGGCAGGCGACCCTGGACGCCCTCCAGGAGCTTCCGGAGATCGGCACCGACGGGCCGGTCGGCTACTACGGCATCAACATGGGCACCGCGATCGGCCTGCCGCTGGTGGCCATCGAACCCAGGATCACCGCCGCCGTCCTCGGTCAGCACTGGCCCGACACCCTGGCCGAGAAGGCGAAGCAGATCACCATCCCGATCGAGTTCGACATGCAGTGGGACGACGAGCACATCCCGCGCGAGGCCGGTCTCGCCCTGTTCGACGCCTTCGCCTCGACGGAGAAGACGCTGCACGCCAACGCGGGCAAGCACAAGGAGCTTCCCCGGTTCGAGGCCGACAGCGCGGTCCGGTTCTTCGCCCGCCACTTCGGCCGGACGGGCACCTGGCCGGCCTGACGCGCGCGGTCGCGGCGTCCGGCTCCCCAGCCGGGCGCCGCGACCACGGCCCGGGGTCCTCGGCGTGGCCCTCGGGCCCCGACCCTGGGTTCTCGGCATGGCCCCCGGGTCCGGAACAGAGCTCATTGATCACGCCCCGACCCCGGCCGTGATCCACCGGACACCCACCAGCTAGTACGGAAGCGACGCGATCAGCGCGGCGAGGAGGCCCGGGAAGCGGGTGTCCAGGTCTTCGCGGCGCAGACTCACATAGCGGTTGCGGCCGACGACGCGGGTCGAGGTGACCCCGGATTCGCGCATGATCCGCATGTGGTGCGAGACGGTCGACTTGTGCAGGTGGCCGAGGCCGAGCGCGTCCGGGGCGCAGCTGTACCGCTCGCCGTCCGAGTACACCTTGAGCAGCCACAGCCGTACGGGGTCGCCCAGCGCGTGCAGCACCTTCACCAGCTCGATGTCGGCCACGTCGGGCTGCGGAAGCTGCTCGCCGTCCTCCGGCTCCAGGCCCTCCCGCTCATGCCCCTTCTCCTCCACCATGCGCGCACTCTCCCTTCCGCCTCCCCCGAATTTGTTTGACAACCATCAAACTACCTCTATTGTTCGAGGTGTTCGTTTCGTTTGACGTGCGTCAAACCATTCTCTCATCGCGCTGCCCGTGGAAGGGGACCACCCATGCGCCTACGCCTCGTCCTGCTCGCCCTCGGCACCTTCGCCGTCGGCACCGACGGGATGGTGATCGCCGGAATCCTCGGACTCGTCGGCCACGACCTGGGCGTATCCGTCTCGGCCGCCGGCCAGATGATCACCGTCTTCGCGCTCTCGTACGCCGTGCTGGCCCCGGTCCTCGCCACGGTCACGGCGAAGTGGCCCAGGCGCCGGACGCTGCTCATCGCGCTCACCGTCTTCACCCTGGCCAACGCCCTGTCCGCGCTCGCCCCGACCTTCGGGACGCTCCTCGTGACCCGCGTCCTGGCCGCCGTCGGCGCCGCGCTCTACACCCCGACCGCCAGCGCGGCGGCGACCTCGCTCGTACCGCCGGAGCGACGCGGCCGGGCGATCGCCACCGTGATGGGCGGCATGACCGTGGCCACCGCGCTCGGCGTACCGCTCGGCACCTGGATCGGCCGCAGCGACTGGCGGCTCACCATGTGGCTGGTCACGGTGCTCGGCGCGGCGGCGTTCGCCGGCCTCGCCGTCATGCTGCGCGGCCTCCCGGCCCCCGCCCCCGCCGTCTCCCTGCGCACCCGGCTCGCCCCGCTCACCGACCGCCGCGTCCTGGGCGCAGCGACCACGACCTTCCTGGTCTTCCTCGCCTACCAGACCGTGTTCATCTACTACACCGTCGCCTCGGCCCCCGCGACCGGCGGCGACCAGTCCCGGCTGACCCTGCTCCTGCTCGTCTCGGGACTCTTCTCCGTGGTAGGCAGCAACGTCGGCGGCCGGGTCGTGGACAGGTGGGGCCCGCGCGTCGTGATGCTCACGGCGGGTACGCTCTCGGCCGCCGTCTCCCTCGCCCTGCCCTGGCTCATGCAGTCCATGACGACAGCCGTGATCGCCTCCGCGCTCAACCCGCTCGCGGGCTGGTCGGTCGCCGTCGCCCTGCCCGCCCGCCTGGTCTCCCTCGACCCGCCGAGCGCCCCGCTCCTGCTGTCCCTCAACTCCACCGCGCTGTACCTGGGCATCGCGGCAGCGGGCGGCACGGGCAGCGCCGCCATCGCCATCCTGGGCGACCGCTGGTTCCCCTTGGTCTCAACTGCCTTGATGCTGACGGCCGTTGGGATGGCCCACGCGACGACGCGCCAACGTCAGTCCCGCACGGTGTCGGCTCCCGCGTACGCCACGAACTCGCCCCAGGCAGTGGGAGAGAGAGCGAGCTGAGGCCCACCGCCGGTGCTGTTGTTGTGCTTGGAGTCGCGGATGTGGATGGTGGTGGGGCAGGCGGCGACTTCGACGCAGGAGTCGCCGGACCCGCTGCTGTACGTGGACTTGCGCCAGTCGGGACAGGCGGCGACCTCGACGCAGGAGTCGCCGGAGCTGCCGCTGTACGTGGACTTCCGCCAGGTGAGGGCGACTTCGACACAGTCGTCGCCTTGGGCGCTGCTGAAACTGCTCTTGAACCAGGTGAGTTCGGGTGTACTCATAGGGCTCCTCGCATTCGCTCCAACAGGCCCCGGGATTCCTCCGGGTTGAGTGCCTGCGAGCGCAGTGTCGCATACCGCTGAGCGAGGAGGGCGACCTCTTTCTGGCCGGTGATCAAGCGCCCGTTCTGCTGGCCTTCGGAGTAGGCGAATCGCCGCCCGTCCGGAGTCACCAGGAGACGGACCGCCCCGGCGAGGCAGGCATGGCTCTCGCAGTGCAGCGGCATGATCTGGAGATCCACGTTGCGAGGAGCTGTAGCCGCGAGGATGTGATCCAGCAGCCCCCGCGTGACCTCAACTCCACCGATGCGGCGCTGAAGGACAGCCTCGTCGAGGATGAAGCTGAACGACGTGTTGGGGCGCTCGCTCAACAGGCGCTGGCGCTCCATGCGGGCAACGAGGCTCGCCTCCATCTGCTCGTCCGACAGGGGCGGGATGTCGTTTTCGAACAGCACCCGCGCGTACCCCTCCGACTGCAACAGCCCCGGGACCAGCCTGCACTCGTAGGTATCGAGACCGATTGCCGACCGCTCCAACCGGGCCCATTTGCGGAACCAGGATGCAATGCCGGACTGACGGTTCAGATACGGGGCTGACCTTCGCAGCGCTCCTGTGTTACCCAGCGCCGCCTCGGCCCGCTCGACGAACTCGGGGTCGGGCATGCGGCGCCCCAACTCCACTGATGCGACGGTGTGTTTGGAGTAGCCGACCAGCGAGGCGAAGTCCTCGCGGCCGAGGCCGGCGTGTTCGCGCAGGGCCTGGACGACCGCGCCGAACGTCCGCAGGCTGTCGGAGGGGTCGGGCTCTCCGTCGTGTCCCTCGTGGTCCCATGCCATCGGCGGCCGCCTCCCGGTGAACAGATCGCCCCGCGTACGCAACTCACCCAGAGTTACGGGAGATTGAGCGTACTGTCTACAGTCTGTGCGCGTACGCTCGCGCAGCGTACGCGCCGCATGCCTGGTCGAGGGCGTGCCGGCCGGGCCAGGGTGGCCTCATGCACCTGGAAGCTGAAGTGATGGCCGGTCAACTTCCGGCTACCGTACGTGTATTCAGAAAGCGGTTCGCCTCGACCCGGCGTGCGGCGGGGCTCGCGCGGAGGCTGGCGCAGGGGCAGTTGGAGGCGTGGGGCATCGCGCACGACAGCGAGCCGTCGGACACGGTGGCGCTGCTCGTGGCGGAGCTGGCGGCGAACGCGGTGCTGCACGCGTATGTGTCCGGGCGGGGCTTCGAGTTGGGGCTGCTGCTGCGCGAGGACGGCGTACTGCGGATCGAGGTGACGGATACGCGGGCCGACAAGGCGCTGCCGGTGGTGGCGTCGGCGGTGCCGGACGACTGCGAGTCGGGGCGCGGCCTGCTGCTGGTCCAGGCGCTGGCCGACCGCTGGGGCACGGTGGCGGGGCTGGCCCCGCAGAAGACGGTGTGGGTGGAACTGGTGCTGTGACGGCGGGAATTCCCCACCCCGCCCCTTCCCGAAACCCTCCGGGGGTTGGACAGCCCTGGGGCTCCGCCCCAGACCCCGCTCCTCAAACGCCGGAGGGGCTGCATTTGGGCTGAGCGGCACATCCCAGCCGTCCGGCGTTTGAGGACTGGGGGCGCAGGGGGGCGAAGCCCCCGAAGGGGGTGCAGGGGCGCAGCCCCGCCAGGGTTCGAGGGGCAGAGCCCCTCTTGGGGGTCTAGGGGGCGAAGCCCCCGGGGGGTCTGGGGCGCAGCCCCAGGGGTCAGCCTTCCCAACCCCCGTCACGGGCGGGCGGGTGGGCAAACCCCCGGGGGTGCAGGGGGCAGAGCCCCCGCAGGGTCTGGGGCGCAGCCCCAGGGCC
>NZ_JBIWHT010000068.1:0-7329 GCF_044764265.1 Streptomyces sp. NPDC094147
GAGAACAGCCCTATCCAGCCCGGCTCCGACACCGTGATCACACCAGCCACACCAAGATCATCCCACCCCAACCACCCCATACGGGACAACCTTTAAAGCGGGCCCCGTACAGTGACCGGCTCTGGGGAGGGCCTGCCGCCCCGCCGGGTTAACAGCGGCGAAAGGTCCCTTTCGGCTAGACAGGGCGGCATGCGCGTACTGGTGGTGGAAGACGAAGAGTTCCTTGCGGAGATGATCGCCGACGGGTTGCGCCGCGAGGCGCTCGCCGTGGACGTGGCCACGGACGGGCTCACGGCGCTGCAGAAGCTGCGATTCGGGGAGTACGACGTGCTCGTGCTCGACCGCGACCTGCCGGGGCTGCGCGGCGACGAGGTGTGCCGCCGGGTGGTTGCTCAGGGCCTGCTCACCCGGGTCCTGATGCTCACCGCCTCGTCCGCCGTACGCGAGCGCGTCGAGGGCCTCGGCATGGGCGCCGACGACTACCTCACCAAACCGTTCGCGTACGACGAGCTGCTCGCCCGCGTGCTGGCACTCGGCCGGCGCGTACAGCCTGCGCTGCCGCCGGTCCTGGAGCGGGCGGGCATCACCGTGGACACGGGACAGCGCCGCGCGACCCGCAACGGACGTCAACTCGACCTTTCCCGCAAGGAGTTCGCGGTCCTGGAGACCCTGATGCGGGCCAAGGGCGGGGTGGTCAGTCGCGAGGACCTGATCGAGCAGGTGTGGGAGGAGGGCACCAGCTATCTCACCAACGCGGTGCGGGTGACGGTGAGCAAACTGCGCGGCAAGCTGGGGGAGCCGCCGGTGCTGGAGACGGTGCCGGGCGTCGGATACCGCATCGCGGACGGGCCCGGCGCGTGAGGGGCAGTGCCGATGTGGGCCGCCGTGCGAGGGGCGGCGCCACCGCGAACCGCCGTGCCATGGGCGAGCGGGCCCGGCTCACCGCGCTGTACGCGGCGCTGCTCGTCGTCGCCGGGGCCGTACTGATCGGCGTGGTCTATCTCGTCGTGCGCCAGGGACTGTACACCCAGATCGGCCTGGCGATGACGAAGACGGTTCCCGATCCGGGTGCCGGAGCATTCAAGCCGGGCACTCTCGCAACCCCGGCCGTGACGGCACCCCCGAGGGCAGTCGACGGCACGCCGCTCACGGACTCCTCCGACCTGGTCGCAGAAGCCGCGCAAGCCGCGCTCGGCCGGCTGCTCACCGTCTCCCTCCTGACCCTCGCCGTGTTCGCGGTGCTGTCGGTGGCGCTCGCGTGGTGGATGGCCGGACGGGTGCTGCGCCCGGTCGGCGTGATCACCGCGACCGCCCGGCGCCTGTCCGGCGAGAACCTTCACGAGCGGATCGACCTCGACGCGCCCCCGGGCGAGCTGAAGGAGCTGGCTGACACCTTCGACGACATGCTCGGCCGCATGGAACAGCTCGTCACCGCCCAACAGCGGTTCGCTGCGAACGCCGCACATGAACTGCGCACCCCCCTCGCGGTGCAGCGGGCCGCCGCCGAGGTCGGACTCGCGGACGCCCCCGCCCCGGCCCGGGTGGCACGGATCCGGACCAAGCTGATCGACCTCGCCGACGACAGCGAACGCCTCATCGAAGGCCTGCTGTTGCTGTCCGTGGCGGACCAGGGCCGCCTGGAACGCAAGGAGCCCGTCGCCCTCTCCCGTACCGTCACCAAGGTGGTGCGGGACCTTGAGACCGAGGCCGATCGCAGCAAGGTGACGGTCAGTGCCCACACCGAACCGCTGACCGTGGAGGGCGACCCGATCCTCGTGTACCACCTGGTGAGCAACCTGGTCGCCAACGCGGTACGCCACAACAAGCCCGGCGGCACCGTCACGGTCGAGCTCGACGCGACTGGTCTGACCGTCACCAACACCGGCCCGCGCATGCCCCCGGACCTGGTCCCGCACCTCTTCGAACCGTTCCGCCGCCTCGCGGAACGCGAGCACAGGCCCGGCGAGGGTGCGGGGCTCGGCCTGTCCATCGTGGCCTCGATCGCCCGCGCCCATCACTGGCACGTGTCCGCGTCGGCCAACCCCTCAGGGGGCCTGACGGTAGGGGTCCGTCCGTGACCCGCTGCCTCACGTGAGGGCGGGAATGATGTGTTGTCCGTAGGCGTCGATGACCGCTTCACGGGCGTCGTGCATGGCGTACAGCGCGAACTGGTCGACGCCGAGGGCGTGCAGTGCCTTGAGTTTCTTGATGTGGGCTTCGGCCGGTCCGAGGAGGCAGAAGCGGGCGACGATTTCGTCGGGTACGAAGGCGGTGTCGGGGTTTCCGGTGCGGCCGTGGTGGCTGTAGTCGTAGCCCTGACGCTGCTTGATGTACTCGGTGAGTGCCTCGGGGACGAGTCCGGAGTGCTCGCCGTAGCGGGTCACCAGGTCGGCGACGTGGTTGCCGACCATGCCGCCGAACCAGCGGCACTGTTCGCGGGCGTGGGCCAGGTCGTCGCCGACGTAGGCGGGGGCGGTGACGCAGATGGTGATGGCGTCGGGGTCGCGGCCTGCGTCGGCGGCGGCGGTGCGGACCGCCTTGATCATCCACTCGGTCAGGAACGGATCGGCGAGCTGGAGGATGAACCCGTCGGCCTTCTCACCCGCGAGCGCCAGCGCCTTGGGACCGTAGGCGGCCATCCAGACGGGCAGTTTGCCGTCCTTGACCCAGGACAGCCGCAGCCGCTGCCCGTCCACCTCGGCCCCCCGCCCTTCGGCGAGGTCCCGGATGACCCCCATCGCCTCACCGAGCCGGGCCAGCGTGTTCGGCTTGCGCCCGGCCACCCGCATCGCCGAGTCACCCCGCCCAATCCCGCACACCGTGCGGTTGCCGTACATGTCGTTCAGGGTCGCGAAGGTGGAAGCGGTCACCTCCGACGCCCTAGTTCCCGGAGCCGTCACCATCGGGCCCACCACCAAGCGCTCTGTGTGCTCCAGGATGCGGCTGTAGATGACGAAAGGCTCCTGCCACAGCACCGCCGAGTCGAAGGTCCACCCGTAGCGGAAGCCGTTGTCCTCCGCGCGGCGCATTAGCTCCACGACGGCCGAGGCGGGCGGATCAGTCTGCAGGACGACTCCGAAATCCATTGCCCCACTCCTTGCTTGATCACTTCCCCCGCCCGCCCAGCCTCCGTCAGGGCCCGCGGCCTCAGGAAGATCGGATCGAGCCGAACCGGCGCCCGTTCCGCGCAGTGGCCTGGCGCTTTCGTGACGAGGCAGTCGAGGCAGCCGACGAGGGGGTGGCTCGGGATGCCACGGAATGAGGGCGTGACCAAATCGTCACAACACACATATCAAGCGCAATTGACCCAATTCCGGTTCCTCCCGTCTCCCTACCGGACCGGGTTCTGACCAGCCCCGGTCTGAGCAGCACCGGCGACCGACACGGCGAGGCGGTGCTGACGCTCCGAAAACGGCCCTGCCGGGCTGCCGCACCGAAAGAGCACGTACATGACGCCCAGTCAGCACCGACCCACGCCCTCCCGCAGACACTTCGTGCTGGGGTCCGCGGCGCTGGCACTGGTCGGCGCCGCCGGATACGCGGTGGCTTCCTGGCCGGGTGACACCGATGAGACGGCCGGCATGGCGGGAACCGACAGCGCACAGGCGGCTCCCCCTTGCGAGCCGCGAGTCGGTGATGCAGATCGTCGCGCATCCCGACGACCTGTTCTTCATGAACCCGGACACGGGCCACTCGATACGCTCCGGCCGCCCGACGACCTCGGTGTACGTGACGTCCGGGGAGGCCGACGGCGTCAACGCCCCCGGCCACGCGTCCCCGGGCCACCCCATGTCGGCCGCCTACCGGGCGCGGTACGCCGAGGCCCGGCAGAACGGCATACGCGTAGATGGCGACCGGCGACAAGACCAGCCCCTGGACCCGCACTGCCATACCCACCTCCGGCGGCGGCACCGCCGAGCTGGATACCCTCCAGGCACACCCGCAGATCAGCCTGGTCTGGATGCAACTGCGCGAGGCCCGCGAGATGTACAAGGACGTCCCGCACAGCCTGCGCGGCCTGCGGAACGGCGAGACACCCGCGCTGGAGGCGATGCTCGCCTCCCACACCCCTGCCAAGCCCTTCAGCTACACGAAGGACCAACTCATAGACGCGCTCGCTGGGTTGATGGGACGCTTCCGCCCGCTCATGTACGCACCCTGGACCCCACCCCGGCCCGTGAGGGCGCGAAGCACGAGATCATCGACCACCAGGACCACGTCTTAAGCGCCCGCTTCGCCCAGGCCGCGCTCCAGAAGTACGCCGCCGCCTCCGGCCGCCCGAACTTCACCCTCCAGACCTACCTCGGCTACAACACCAGTTACTTGCCGCACACCTTCGGCAAGGAAGGCGCGGACGCCAAGGCGGAGACGGTGAAGACGTACGCCTGGATGGACCCGAACGACAACTACTGCGGCAGCCAGGCCGGTTGCGGCGACCGCAAGGTCTCCAACCGCCCGTACGGCAACAACTGGGCCCAGTCGGTCCGCTACTCCCGCGCCAATTCCACCACTGGCTCCAGCCCGGCAAGGACGGTAGCCTGTGGGCGTTCGGCGTGCTCGACTAGAAACTCGCAGTCTGGCACAAGACCCCGGGTGCGAAAGGCACTTGGGCCGGGCCGAAGACGCTGGCGGCGGACGGGTCGCTCGACACCGGACTCACCTCGGTACGGCTGCCCGACGGACGTATCGCCGTGTTCGGCACCTGCACCCACCTCGGCCACGGCGCCGACTACCGCCGTGAGGTCGTCACCACCATCCAGCAGCGCCCCGGTGGCGACTTCGGCCCGTTCCGCGCGCTCGGCTCGCCGCCCCACAGCGGCGCCAGCGCCCTCTCCGACCTGTCGTCCCCGGCACCCGCCGTGGACGGCTCCGGCTGCCTCACCGCCTTCGTGCGTGGCGGAGACCTCCGGCTGTATCTACCTACTGAGCTCTTCGGCGTGGTGTCGGGTAGTGACGGATGCTGATCCCTGCGGTACCCCGTTGGTATGCGGTACGCATAGGGCGGAGGGTTGACCGCTGAGCGGCAGCAGTTCCGTGAGCGGATCCGGCGGGAGGCCGGGAAACGGTTCGCGCACGGCGAGAAGACCGCAGTGATCGCGAAGGACTTACGGGTGAGCGGGCGGTCGGTGCGACGGTGGCGGCGTACGTGGCGGGAAGGCGGGACCGAGGCGCTCACGTCCAAGGGCCCGCCCAGACTTCCGAAGCTGTCCGATGTACAGTTCGCCGAGCTGGAAAAGCAGTTGGAGCTGGGAGTGGCCGCGCACGGCTGGGAGGACCAGCGGTGGACACTGCTGAGGATCAAGGGCGTGATCGCCCGGAAGTTCCGGATTACTCCAGCTTTCAGTCCCAAGCCGGTTGCCCGTCTCGGCCAGGGCAGGACCTGGGGTTGGGCGTGGGTCGGCGGGTTCACATGTCATCGATCAGCTCAATGAGCCGTTGGGTGAGTTCGGTGATCGCGGAACGCTGGCCGGGGGCGAGTTCGCGGTAGGCGCGCAGCTGCCGCTCGCGCAGTCTGGTGCGGTGGCCGTCGAGCAGACCGGCGCCGGAGGCGGTGAGGGCGACCTCCACCCGGCGTTCGTTGCCGGGGGTGCGGGTGCGGGTGATGATGCCGTCGCGTTCGAGCTGCTGGAGCATCCGCGTAGCAGTGGGGGTGGCGACGCCCGCGTGCTCGGCGATCTCGCTGACGCCAAGAGTGCCGTGGTCGGCGAGCGCCTCCAGCAGCTGGACCTGGGAGAGCGAGAGTGCAGGACGGCTCTGCCCGGCCAATCGCCCGCGGCTGCGGCGCGTCGCCGAGAGGAGATCCTGCACGGCCTGGGTGAACGCCTGGAACTGCGGATCGTCGGCCGTCGGCGGGCCGCCGACGCCGGGACCGGTTGGCGGCGGTGGAGTCATGGAGGATACAGTAACAGCAAGCTAAAAGTTAGCTAGGTAAGTAACTGAGAGGTGAGCCGTCGTGACCAACGGACGCATCGACACCCACCACCACATTGTTCCCCCGGCCTACCGCGACTGGCTGCTCTCCCACCACGAGACCGCAGGCGGCATGCCCATCCCCGCTTGGGACGCCGAGACCGACATTGCCTTTATGGACAGCCAGGGCATCCAGACCGGCGTCATGTCCGTCTCCACCCCCGGCACCCACCTCGGCAACGACGCCGAGGCCCTCGACTGGGCCCGCAAGGTCAACGACTTCGCCGCCGAGACCGTCAAGAACCGGCCCGACCGCTTTGGCTTCTTCGCCACCCTCCCCCTCCCATACGTCGACGGCGCACTCGAGGAAGCCACCCGGGCCCTGGACGAGCTGAACGCGGACGGCATAGTCCTGCTCACTAACCACCGTGGCACCTACCTCGGCGACTCCGCCTTCGAACCCCTCATGGCCGAACTTGGCCGACGCGGCACCGTCGTCTTCGTCCACCCCGCCGACCTGCCTGCCCAACCCGTCCCCGGAGTCCCCGTCTACGCCGCCGACTTCCTCCTCGACAGCGTCCGCGCCGCCATGAACCTCACCATCTCCGGCACGATCACCCGTCACCCGGACATCAAGATCATCCTCTCCCACGGTGGCGGCTTCCTGCCCTACGCCGCCCACCGCATCGCCCAGTCCCTCCAGCTCAACCAGAAGCTCAGCAACATCCAGCCGGTCATGGACGCCGAGACCATCCTGGCCAAACTGCGGCACTTCTACTTCGACACCGCACTGGCCGCCAACCCCGACACCCTCCCCACCCTCCTCACCTTCGCGGACCCTGCCCGCATCACCTTCGGCAGCGACTTCCCCTACGCCCCCGCCGACATGTCCGCCTACTTCACCAAGCAGCTCGACGCCTACCCCCTCGACGACACCCAGCGCACCGCCATCAACCGCGGCAATGCCGAGGTCCTCTTCCCCCGCCTCGCTTCCTCCTGATCTCTTGGGTGTGTCAATTTAGGAGCCCCTGTCTCACATTCGGTGGTTACGGAGCGTGGCGCTATCCGAGGAGGATGCGGTGGCGTAGGAGGGTGAAGCCTGCGCGTCCGGGTATCTGGCGCGCGATCCGTTTGGTCTTGATGTTGACGCCTTCGGTGGGGCCGTTGCTGTAGGGAAGGGTGAGCCCGGCGATCACGGCGTCGAGGTCTCGCTCCAGGCCCTGGGTGAAGGCGTGCAGGTGAGACAGGTCGGCTGCTCGGAACCTCCAGGGTGTCGGCCGTGCGGCCATGCAGCACGTCGGTCCGCTCATGAGTCTCGGCGTCGATATGCGACATCCCGCGAGTTCCCCTGAGCCCCACTGAGTCCCTGACCCCGTGGCCAGGGGGTTCTTCCTCCTTCGGGTGCTCTGTGGCCTGGTG
>NZ_JBIWHT010000069.1:0-6753 GCF_044764265.1 Streptomyces sp. NPDC094147
GGTCAGACCCCCACCCTGCGCATACCGCATATCAACGGCATACCGCAGGGATCACCCACCGTCACCCCCGACACCAACCCGAAAACCTCAGTAACTAGGAGGCCCGAACAACCGGCGTCCGGTGAACCGACGTCCGGAAAACCGGCGCCCGAAAACCCGTCTCCGGTCATCACCTCGGGGGCCCCGTCCCCGCTTCCGGACCCCTTGTCTCCCCGCTCCAACTTGCGCGATACACGCCGCCCGACCTGCCGGACGTACTCCTCGGCCGCCCAGTCCTGCGCGGTGTCGTACACCTCGGTGATGCTCGCGAGCGTGCCGTCCTCCAGCCGCCCGGTCACCACCCGGTAGTAGCCCGCCTCCCGCAGCTCCTTCAGCGCCGTACGCACCGCCTCACGGCCCTCCTTGCCCGCCGCGGCGATCGACTCGGCCCGCACCCGCCACGAGTCCGGCTTGGAGATCAAGAACGCGAGAATGCCCCGCGCCCGAAACGACAGGCGAGAGTCCGCCAAGGCAGCCGTGGGCATCACCGTGAACCCGGTGCTCAGACGGCGGCGCAAGATGGTCACGGGACAAGCCTCCAAGGCAGTACAAGCAGCAAAAAGACAAGGTGAGGGTCCCCGGCCTCGCAGAGAGACTGCGAGGCCGTCACCGGCCCGTCAGGGGGTTTTGCGGGTCGGGGTGATCCTGATAGTGCGGGCCGTTTTCTGACCGGCAGCCTTGCGCCGGGGCACCACCATGCCGGCGCGGCGCATGATGGCGATCATGGCCTTCTGGTCCGGGACCATCGGCACCACCAGGTCGGCATCCTCGAACGCCTCGACCATGGCCTGGACGTCAGTCTCCTCCCGGTCGTTGCCGCCACCCCAGCCCAGATGATTGGCCCCGTAGTCGCCCTCGGGGGAGTCGTCCAGCATGGCGCGGACCAGCTCCTTCACGCGCTTGCCCTCGCGATACCGCTCATGGGCCCGTACGTAATCGTCGAGCGCCTTGGCCCGGTCCGCGTCACCGTGAACGAGGATCGTCTGAGCCGGTCGGCCCGGCGCGACCCCGGGCCAGCACGCCTCCACAAAAGGGCAGTTGTCGCAGATCTTCGACAGTCCCGGACCGTCATGGTCGCGGCGCAGCTCGTCAGGGCTGTTTGCCTCCAGGACACGGTCCACCCACCAGCGGGCCTGGAAGGCCAACCAGTCATCGACAGGGAACTCCTCGATGTGCTCCTCACCGGTGTCCCGGCACACGAAGCGGAAGCGGATGCGCTGGACGTCGACCGGACCGAGCCGGTGCAGGTACCGCTGGCCCGGCATGTCCGCGAACCCGACCGTGCGCAACAAATCGGCGTAGAGGAGCACTTGCCGCATCTCCGCCGCGGTCGGCCCGAACCGCACAACCCGGTCCCAGACCCTGCTGGACTTCGTCTTCACGTCTTCTACGGTCACGAACTCGGCCGGCTGCACGGGCCGGTGGCGCTTGGGCAGGCGGGCGGAGGTCGCGGCGTCGAGCTGGACGACATCGACATGCCCGCGCACCACGTCGTCCGCCACCGTGCGCTCGACGAGCCAGTTGTACTCCCGGCGAGCGTCCTCCAGCAGACCCTGGTGAATGTAGGTGCCGAGGATCGCAGCGCGCTTGTCCCCGGCGTTCGTGCGCTCGGCGCCGGCCAGGATGTAGCCGGAGCGGCGCGAGCAGATGGTGTCCGAGGCGCCGATCTGTCTCTGGAGGGAACGAGGGCGCCGGGCATCGGCGGTATGGGCGGCATCCCAGATGGATATCGGGGCAGCCGGATCGGCGGCATGGGTGGTCACGCTGGTCTCCAAGAGGGCATGCCGGGGCCCGGCCCGTCACAGCGGGCCCCGGAGCGAAATAAGGGCGGGGAAGGCTAGGCGGCGATGAACTCGTCGACCGGCGGTTCCTCCACCGGGTCCTCACCGTCCATGTCCTTCTCGGCCGCGGCCGCGCGCAGCTTCGCCGCATCGCTGGTGGGATCCGACAGCTTCTCCGGCCTCTTCAACTCGGCGGCCTTCCGCTCGATGTCCGCCCGCACCACCCGCACCTCATCACGGGACAGGTCCTGGTCCGCTTCGACCTCTCGCCACAGCTTCTTCAGGCCGTCCACCCCGTTCTTCGCGGCGTCCAGCACTCTCGGCAGCCACACCTGGGCGAGGTCTCCCGTCAACTCCGGGGTGGCCCTCGGCTGGTTGTGGATCGTGCAGCCCATCAGGCCGAACACCAGCTTCTCGATGGACAGGTCCGGCACGACCTTGGGCTCCCCGCCGCGCGGAACCTGGAACTTCAACGAGCGCGCCCCGATGATCTGCGGGCTCTCCTCACGCCGCAGACGCACCCACACGGTGGCGTCGTAGGCGAGCGACTTGTGCCCCTCCACCCGCCAGTCCTTCGTCTTCGGGATCGGATCCCCGTTCCCGTCGACGGCCGCTATCTCCTTGCCGCGCGCCAGCAGGATCACGATCGCGGGCATGGTCCGCACCAGGTACATCACCTTGGACCACCGCTCGCTCGCGTCGTTCCACAGGTTCATCGACGGCTTGACCTCGGCGTCCGGGTCCTGGCGCAGCTTGCGCTGCCCCTGGTTGGAGCGGCGGGCGCGGTCATTGGTCCAGTTCACGAGCATCCGCCACAACAGCGACACGGAGTCGATGACCAGGACGACCGGCGGCTCCTTCGCGGCAGCAGCGCGCTTGGCTTCGGCGTGCACGGCTTCGAGCTGACCGAGGACGTCGCGGTAGGTGCCGTTGTGGTCGATCAACAGGTAGTCGGCACCGGGCACGTTGGCGTACTCGTCGGCCGTGTCCTCGCCCAGCTCCAACCAGTAGGCCTGGCCCGTCAGTTCCGAGCCGGTGAACGCGGCAGCAAGATGAGAGTTGTGCGTCACAAGGAAGTGCTCTGTCACATACAGGTGATCGTCGGCGGCGACCTCGATGCAGCGAGCCTCCTTGTGTCCGATGAAGGCCACTTCGGTCACCGTGCGGATGGGACCAGTGCGGAACGAGGGCCGGGACTGCTGCCAGAGCTCTGCCTTCCTCTGAAGCAGGAAGGGACACATGCCACGGGGCAACCGGACTCGTAGCCGGTACGAAATCAGCCCTGCGCGGCGCGCTCCGTCCTGCCTGCGATACGACGTGGCCTTCGTGGTCGTCGAAGCTGTTCCCCCGAGCGACTCGACCAACTCACGAACATCAGCAGCGAGCTGCGGGGAGGACGTCGAGTACGTAGAGGCTGCTCGTTCCATGCCGCCGTCGCTGTCCATGAGTCCCTGAAGCAGAGCCAGGCGCGCTTCCTGGTCGGCGCGCAGGAACTGGCTCGGGATGAACTTGTGTTCGCTGCGCTTGCCGTGGAGTCCGAGATCGCGGAGGGCGGAGAGTGCCGTGCCGCCGATGATCCGGGCGTTGACAGCGTCGGTATGCCGCCTCAATCGGGCACCGGGAGGAAGAGCGGCCTCCACGGCGTTGTGCAACTGTTCGTCACCGCTGGTGAACGACACTGCGGAGGGCAGGGTCATCCCGCCGTCGCCGAGGAGAAGCCCCAACAGGTAGGGGTCCAGCGGCAGATCCGTTGTGGCTTGCTCGTAGTGCACCGGGGCGACAAGGGGCAGATGCATTACCTCGCCTCGGGTGAGCCGTTCCCTGAGTTCGTCCGTGGTCAGGACCCTGCCGCCGTGCGCTATTCGGCGCCCGTTCTTCTGCCGGTGCTTGTCGCGGGTTGTCCAGATCCTCCACAGGTGGTCCCCAGCGACCTCGACGGATGCGCCGTCGGAAGTGGCAAGCCGGTAGATCGGCAATACGCCCCGGATATGCACCGCCGTGACGGTGGTCGCCCGCCCGTCAGAGCCGATGACTTCACTTCCGGGCCGGAGGTCTCTCATGGTCGTCCAGCCCTGCGGGGTCGCCACCCGTGCGTCGAAAGGCTGCGCTTTCCCGGCCTTCTCTTCTCCTTCGATGAGGATCTTCGGCCATGGGACGACGCCGGTCGGCTTGCGGGTGCGCAGCGGCGCGACAGTCTGATCAGGCATACACATCTCCAAGAGGTGGGTTAGATAAGTACCGGCCTAGTTCAAGTGGTGCGAATCCTTCTGGTCTCGAACAGCGACGACCACTCGGGGTACAGGTCGAGGAGGCGCCGGGCGTACCTGGAGCGGAAGTCGTTGTTCAGCTTCCAGGGCTCACCCCGGGTTGCCCGGCCGTACTGCCAGCGCAGGACCTCGAACAGCATTCCGATGCCGACCCGCTTGAGCCCGCGATCGACACAGTCGCGCGTCAGGGCTTCCAGCTTCTCCAGGATCCAGGGGTTGAGCTGGTGGAATGCCTCGAAGCGTTCCTGGATGCTCAACCCGTCGCCTGGCGTACCCGGGTGCCGAATAGGCTCGATCGGCAGCTCAAGCTGCATAGAAGCCACTGTCCCTCCCGTAGAAATGTATCTCGGCCTATTCTGCGATACGAGACCAGGTGATCGACAACCACTCCGACCTTTATGGCTATTCTACTCACCGATGCGTGGGGGTCAACTCACCCGAGACGCCGCGAAACGCATCGCCGAACCGACAGACATACGCCCGGCGCGCAGAACCGCCGAACTCCCCATCAGGCCTTGACTGAACCGTAGTTCCCGCGCTTTGCAATGGACGACCCAGGCCCGTCGTACCTGCCCTCCCGCAACGCGTCGGCCACATCATCCCGCAGCTTCCACGCGTCCTTGCGGGAGTGTGCCATCGTCTCCTCGGCCCCATCCAGCACCGTATCCAGCAGCCACACGGGAGAACTCGACAGCAGGTAGTCCGACGGCGGCAGCATTGCGCCCTCGTCAGCCAGAGTGCGCCGACGGGCCGATGCGACGAGCTGCTGGGTGACGCCGAACAGCTCGGCGTACTCCTGCAGCCCCACCAGCGCCGGCAGCTCTTCCTTGGACGCCGGCCGGAATGTCGCGCCCTGCTCCTGCATCAGCTCGGCCAGCACCACCTGGTCCAGCTGGCGGCCGCCACTGCCCGGAGGGTTCGCGAAGGCCACCGCCAGCCCCCCGGGCCAGAACGGCTTCCCCGACACGATCGCGGCGTCCTCGTACGAAAGGTCCCCGCGATGCACCCAGCCGTTGCTTACCGTCGTGACGCCCACCCGGTAGAGCTTCGCGAACTCATGACGGCCTACGATCAACGGCTTCGACACGACGGCCTCCTCTCACTCCTGCGATACACGGAGTTAGCAGAATACTTCCACAGGTTGGGGATAACGCCTCCGGGCCGCGACCTGGGCACTGTTACGCTAAGTGCGCACTTTCCAAGAGGTGCAGCGAAGCCCCCGCCCATGCCGATGCTCGGGGGCTTTCGCGATCTCCCAGCCGACTCTCGACGCACCGCCTGTTCTGCCAGCTCGCACAAACGGCGAAGTCGCCCCTTCCCGCACCATTCGGCGGGAGGAGACGACAACGGTGCGCCGCTAGCTCTCCGTACTCCCCGGCGGCTCCTGGAAGAGAGCCGTGGCGGTCTTGTTGTCCTCGAGGCGCTGAACGACCTCACCGGCGCCAAGGACCGCTGCGGCTAGCGCCAGGATCATCTCCGTCGGCAGCCCATCGACGTAGAACGCGACCAGCGGGAGAACAGCAGCTACGACCGCGTAGAGGCGGGTGCTGTGGTCGTGAACGAAGTTGCTCAAGCTCAGCTCCCGTAGGCGAGTCGGTGCAGAAGGTCCCAGCCCCGTCGGCCGATGGCCGGGTCGTAGGGGTGGCCGGTCGAGAAGAGGTTGTGCTTGCGGTTGAATCCCGCGACGGCCTCCTGGGTCAGGGGTCCGTAGTTGTCGGACAGCTCCACGGAACGGTCAAGCCAACTGGTGTCCTTCAGTGCCTGCTGAAGACCCTTCGCCGACGGCGAGTTCCGGTTCGGTGCGAGGCCGTCGGGGAACGGCGGAGGGGCGTACCCGCCACCGCCGCCCGTGCCGCCACCGGACTCACCACCGGTAGGTGTGCCCTTCAGCCTGGCCGCAGCACGGCCGCGCAGGCTGTCCATCGTGAAGCCCTTGGGATCCACCTTCCCCGGCTGCCACTCCAGGTGACCGATCACGCTCGCCGCGCTCCAGCCATGCGCCCGGCACAGAGCCGCCGAGACACGCTCAATGGCATCCAGCTGCGCCGCCGGCCACGGGTCCCGGCCGTCGCCCAGGTTCTCGCACTCCCAGCCGTAGAAGTGTGTATTGCCGTCCGTATCGGCCTCGTTGGCATCCGGCAGGGACCGCTCGGCGATCACGGCCTGAAGGACGTCACCGTCCCCCTTGCCCGCATGATTCGCCCGGCTGTTCCCGATCAGGTAGACCGTGCCGTCCTTCGCGATCACGCCGTGACACAGCGGACCGGGCAGGCCCTCATATCCGTTCTCGCAGATACTGACGGTGCTACTCGTGCCGGACGTCACCGTGTGATGGATCATCACGCCGTTGACCGGGCCCCACGGCCCCTTGTGATTCCTGTTGTGTGTACGCCAGCCGGATCGCTCTACAATGCGCACGCCTTCCGCGCGCAGCGCCGCAACCAGCTGGTCGGCACTCAGAGGTGTTGCCAAGATCGGTGCTCTAACTCCCCTCGCCCGAACTGAACTTAAACGCTGCGCCAGGAGCATCAGGGTGCGCTACCGCAGGAGACCAGCCATAGCTGGACAGCCATTACTGAGGTTTTCGGGTTGGTGTCGGGGGTGACGGTGGGTGATCCCTGCGGTATGCCGTTGATATGCGGTATGCGCAGGGTGGGGGTCTGACC
>NZ_JBIWHT010000070.1:0-6075 GCF_044764265.1 Streptomyces sp. NPDC094147
GGTGTATGTGCGGGCAGGCCGACCGGATCCGGACCGTACTTTTTCCGTCCCGGCGGGTGTTGCTGGTTGATGTGGCGTCAGGCAGCGCGGGGAGGCGGGGCGCAGGCCTTGCGTGGTGCGGGCCTGCCCTGCCCGGAGGGGGTACTGGAGGGGCCTGCCCGGCGTGGAGGGGGCGTTGGAGGGGGCTTGCCCAACCCTGGAGGGGGTACTGGAGGGGCTTGCCCGGCCCTGGCGCTCGGCCGGTGGGGGCCGGCCAGCGTCGGTGGTGGCCCGTTCAGCGGCGGGTGTGCTGGTACCGGCGTAGGTACCGGCCTGGGTACCGGCGTACGTACCAGCGCAGGTACCGGCGCAGGTACCAGCGGGTGGCGAGCGGTGAGCAGGTATTGGCTGGTCAGATGCCGTGGGTAAGCGGCGCAAGTGTGCTGACACCTCCTTCCCTATAGGGAAGGAGGGCCCCTTCTCTTCCTGGCGTGGATCGCGGCGACGTGTACGGGGCCGCGTGCGTGGTCCGGGCTGGCTGTCCACGGACCTGGTGGTGCGGGCAAGTTGGTCCGGGAGTTGGCTGTACCGGTGGGTGGACCGTTGGATCGAGAGGGGACCGAGACCACTGCCGAGGGTTGGCCCCGCCTTTTTGTGATCGTGGCTGTTCGTGCTGGTCAGACCCTGCGGGCAAGGACGACTCGGCCGCCGACACCTTCTTGTACGCGGTAGCCGTACAGGAGGTTGGGGTTCATGGAGGGGGCGGCGCGGTGGCCGCGGTGGTGGGCGTGGAGTCAGCCGGCCCCGGGGCGCGGAGCCAGGCTTGGACGGGGCGCTGTGGGCGCCACAGTCGCCGGTGCCGCCCGGGTGGGGCCAAGCCCGGGGAAGCGTTGTTCGGCGGCTGGTGGGGCGTCTCGCGCGCTTACCGCGCTGACTGCGGTAGGGGCTGCGGTAGAGGCTGTACAACGGGCTGTACTAGGGGCTGCATCACTCCCCGTGACGCCCCATCATTCACGCAGGTCAGGCCCCTTGGTAAGCCGTGGCCGGAACCCCGACTTCCCTCCGTACGCTCTGCCTGGCCCTGATGCCTTGGGGTGGTGGGGGTTGTGGTGGGGGCGGGGCGGGCGCGTGTCGGCGGGAGGGCGCTGCGCTGGCTGGGGTGGGTGGGGGCGTCGGGCCGGTGGCCCGCCGCGACGGATCGTAGGCGCGTCCTCCTTGACCGTCCGGTGGAGGACAAGGGGGCGTCAGCCGTGGAATCGAAGGCGGCCCCAGGCTTGCCCGGCCCCCGGGCAAGGGCGGGCAAGCCAAGCCACCCCAGGGCAAGCCTGTTTGGTGGCCCAGCTCGGGGAGGCTTGCCCACCGGACTGCCGTATCTGGTACACGATCTGGTACGCCATCCGGTACACATATCTGGTTCACCATCTGGTACACCCCGGTTCCGGCACGCGACGGAAAATCCCAGGTCAGCCCCCATGGTGGAGTGTGGTGGGGGGTCTGGCATCCCCTTCTGCCCGTCCCCCTGCGCCCAATGATCAAGAAAAGAGAGGGTGGGGTCTTGGGTGAGCGGGTGCGGCGGGGACGGGTCCGTGGGGAGTGGCGGTGCGCTCGGCCTGGGGCCTCGCGCGCGGTGACGGGCCCTTCGGGCCCTGGCTGAGGAGCAGTCAGCAACTGCCGCTTGCCGAGGCGGCGTTGGCCCGTCGTACAGTCCGGAGTGTGACTGATGACGACTGGATGCGCCGCGCGATCGACCTGTCCCGCCTGTGCCCACCGGCAGAGGGTGCCTATTCCGTGGGCGCGATCCTCGTTGACGCTGCGGGCCAGGAAATCGCACGGGGGTACTCCCGGGAGAGCGACCCGCACGTTCATGCCGAGGAGTCCGCGTTTGTGAAGGTGGCGGGAGAGGATGTGCCGCGGCTGGCCGGTGCCACGCTCTACTCGACTCTGGAGCCGTGCAGCGAGCGGCGGTCGAGCCCGGTGACGTGCACGGAGCATGTGCTCGCCTCACCGGTTCGCCGGGTCGTCATCGCGTGGCGGGAGCCGACCCGGTTCGTCGACTGTGTCGGCGTAGAGAGACTCCGTGAGGCGGGCGTCGAAGTGCTGGAACTGGTTGGCCTCGCGGACGAAGCCAGAGGCGTGAACGCCCACCTGCTCTGACGCAGTCCGTCGACCCTACGATGACGCACATGGGTTCTCTCAGTGTGGACATTCCCGCCCCATCCCTTGATGGGGAGTGGACTGCGGAAGCGGCCGCTGACGCCGTCGGCAAGCAGCTTCGGCTGAGGCTGGGCGACACGGACACAACCGCCCTTGTCGTCGGTGCGCACGCTGCCGAGGACGGGCTGTCGCTGCATCTGGACCTGGAGACGGATGCCCCGATCCCTGAGGGCTACACGGTCAGGATCGACGTGGAGGGGGACTGAGGCTGATCAGTTCCGGGCGAGCGCCGTTTGCTGCGGTGCGCCCCTGCGTTGGCTGTGCGGGGCGGGCGGGTGGTGTCACGCTGGAAGGGTGAAGTCCCACAGCGAGGATCCTGGCGACGTCTCCGGCGGTGTCGGTGGCCGGGCGCTGGTGCCGGTGGATGAGGCGGTGGCCCGCGCGATGACGACTGGTATCCGGGAGGCGATCGGCGATGTCCGGCGTTCGGTCGCGGTGCTCGCGGAACGGGTCCGGGCCGCGCATGAGGCCCGTGTCTGGGTTGCTCTGTCCCAACCGTCGTGGGCGGCGTACTGCGAGACGGAGTTCGGGGTGAGCCGCGCGCAGGCGTACCGGCTGCTCGACATCGCCCGTGCGGCCGACGTGATCCTCGCGGCCGTCACCGCCGCAGACCCCGCGGGTCTGTCTCGCATGCGAGACACCGCCGAAGACTCGGCCGCCACCGTGGCCGGGGCGGTGGTCGACTTCGGGCTGTCCCAACGGGCGCTTCTGGCTGTTGCGGGCCGCGTCGAAGACGTTGCCGACCTGATCACCCGGCGCCTGGCCATCCTCACCCAGAGCAGCGGCAGCCAGAGCGTGGACGCGGACGCGGTGCGCGCCATCGTCCACCAGGCCGTGCACGACGTCCGGAACGCCCCGCCCCCACCCGCCGCACTGCCGACCACCTCACCGGCCGTCGACCCCGCTGTCGATCCGGTTGTCGAGCCGTTTGTTGCGGAAGGCCGGCGGGTGGTTGACGAACTCGTTGCTTCCGCGCACGCCATCGGTGAGCTGATGCTCGAAGTCGCCCCCGCCTACCTCGGTGACGCTGAGGCCGCCGACCGTCTCGCGCTGCTCTGCGAGCAGATCGGCGAACCCCTCGAACACGGCCTGGCGTCCCGCCGCTACGTTCTGTCCGGCGACCGCCGCGCCCTGGACGGCATCGTCCTGTAACGGGCGCACCACGCGGACGTGCAAGGGTCCCGGGGCGTCGGCCTGCCCCGGGACCCTGTCACATCACCTGATCGTCTGGTCAACGACCGTCCGTCATTCTGGTCGCCATGCCCGGTTATGTCCAGGACATCCCGAGTTCGGCGAGTTGGGCGAGCTGTTCGCCGTTCAGCTTGTCGCGGCGGGTTTTCTGGTTGGAGACCCACACCCCCAGCCGCACCTCGTGGTCCTGGCCGTCGATGGTGATCTGTTCGGTGTGCTGCCGCGGAACCACGGTGCGCTGCTCCCTCTCGACGTACTGCGCGAGCGCTGCCAGGCCCCGTGTGAACGCCTCCGCACCCTTCGCCGTCCCAGTCTTCGCACCGCTCGGCGCTGGCGTCTTACGGGCCTGTACGGCCGGTTCCACCCCTAGCTTGTCGAGTCGCTTCTGCTGTTCTTCGTTGAGTCGGCCGAAGTCGCGCCGTTGGCGGGCAAGCCAGCGTCCGATGTCGTCACCCCGGTACGTCACCCCCGGCACGATCTCCCCCAACTGCGCCCCCGCCTTCAGGAGTGCCTGGAGCCCGACGTGGTGGCGTTGCCAGTCGACGGTCCACCCCAACGCCGCGGGGTTCCAGTCCTCATCGACCGCCGCGAGCTGGGCGGCCCGCTTCTCGGCGCGTACCGGGTCCTTGCCGAGTCCGCCGGGTCGGCGGATGTTGGTGAGCCACTGTCCCACCGGCTTGTCCAGCGCGGTGGCGTGTCGGGGCGCGGCCAAGGTTCCGGCCTCGGCGAAGTAGGCGCGGGCCGCAGCCAGGTTCTCGGCGAACTGGGCGTCGGCGGTGTCCCACACGATCCCCAGCGCTTCCAGCTCATCGGCCCGCTCGCTGCTCATCTGCCCGGCCCGCAGCGCGCGGCGCTGGTCGGAGAGCCAGCGGCCGAGCGGGTAGGCGCCTTCCAGGTGCTCGTAGGGCACCTCCAGATCACCCACCCGCTCCCAGTACCGCACGGCGGCGCCGTAGCCGCGCACCCAGTCCTGCTTCTCCGGTTCGGCCACCCGGAACTTGACGAACTTGGCGATCGTCACCGGATCCCGGGGGGCCGCGAACCGGAGCAGCAGCCGGTGCTCCTCTTCGCCGTCCTCGGGCTCGGGGCCGATGTCGTGGGATGGATCCACGACGCTCTTCTGATTTTCCTGCGGGATAGCGAGCATTTCCACGGCCCGCTCATCATGCGCCCGCAGCCCCTCCAAGACTTTCACCAACGGCCGGTAGGAGGCAGAGATAAGCATGTCTTCCGGCTTCTCATCCGGTGCCAGAAACACCGGCACGATCAAGGTCGCCAATTTTCCTTGATCGGGTTTCTGCCGGAGTGCTCGCCCAATTGCCTGGACGATATCGACGGCCGACCCTTTCGGGTCCAAAAGGGCGACACTGTCGACGGCCCGGATATCGACGCCTTCGCCCAGTACCCTGCAATTCGAAAGGACAGCACGCCCGGCCCGCCGTCCGAAATCGCTCAGGACCTGGCGGCGGTGGTCCGCCTCGTGCTCCCCGCACAGCCAGTTGGCCCACACCCGCTCGGGATGCCGCTCCGGATCCGACTTGTGCAGGCGCTTGGCGACCCGGGGCAGGCCCTTGGCGAAAGCGGACGCCTCGATCGTGCGGTGATGAAAGGTGATCGTCGTCTGCAACTTGTGCACGGCCATCGTCTCCAACAGGGCGGCCTGCAACGCGCCCATCCGCTGCCCGCGCACCTGCTCCTCTCTGCCCTCCTCACCCGTCAGCCGCGCCGGAGTCACCACCGGATCCGTCAGCTCCACCACCACGATCTGATAGCGCGCCAAAAGCCCCCGGGTGACTGCTGACGCCAACGACAGCTCGAACACCACCGGCCCGAAGATCTTGGGGTCGTCCATGGAGCAGGCCATTTCCTCCGGCAGCCGGTCCCGCCCCCACTCTTCCCGCCGCTGCGGGCGTTCTTTCCAGATCCTGGGGGTGGCGGTCATGTACAGCCGGCGCATCGCGGGAATCGTCTCCTGGTCGTGAACGGCCGCCCACGCCTTGCCCATCGACCCAGAGGTTCGGTGCGCCTCGTCCACGACCATGAGGTCGAACACATCCATGGGCAGCCCGTACTCGCCCTCATGGGCCTCCGCCAGGACGCCGAGGGAGGCGTAGGTGGCGTACACCGTGACGGGTCCCCGCCCGTGCCACAGGGCGAGTTGCGGCGGGCTGGTCGTGGACCGCACATCGAGGTCCCACAGGTGCGGGTCGTCGTCCAGCGAGCACACCGCCACGGCGGGCCCCGTGTGCCCGGCGGCACGCCACTCCCGCACGGTCTGGGTCAGCAGATCCAGAGTCGGAAGCAGCACCAACACCCGCCCATTCCGCGCCAATCGCAACGCAGAGGCAGCAGCGATGAACGTCTTTCCCGTCCCGCACGCAGCCACTACAGTGGCCCGCAACCCGTCACGCGGAATCCTCTTCCCCGGAGGAATATCAAGACCACGCACCACAGCATCAACAGCCTCCACCTGATGAGGCCAAAGCTTGATCTCTTCCGTATCCGGCATATCCAAACTCCAGAAGATGAGGGAGGGGGCTGACGGCCCCGGCATGCATGGCCATCTGGCTCGGGATGCTACACAGTGCATCGGATTCGATGAGACAGGGTGCAGTGTGCCCGATGCGCGAGACTCATCGTAGCCGAGTCGGTGGTATCAGGGAGGGTTTTCGGGTACACTCATCCGTATGA
>NZ_JBIWHT010000071.1:0-5731 GCF_044764265.1 Streptomyces sp. NPDC094147
GTCAGACCCCCACCCTGCGCATACCGCATATCAACGGCATACCGCAGGGATCACCCACCGTCACCCCCGACACCAACCCGAAAACCTCAGTAGGTGGGCGGGACTGTTGCGTTATGGGCTACTGACAGTCACAGAGGAAGGCATGTCGCATGGGGGTTGAACTCGAAGTCATTAGGGCCGGGGATGGCAAGAACTTCCCCCGGGCGGGGGACAGCATCACCATGCACTTCACCGGCACGTTGAAGTCGGGCGAGAAGTTCGACTCATCCCGCGACAGGAACGAGCCGTTCGTCTGCGCCATCGGCACCGGCCGGTGATCAAGGGCTGGGACGAAGGCGTCCTCCAGATGTCGCTAGGCGAGCGCGCGGAGCTCACCATCACGTCTGACTACGGCTACGGCCCCCGCGGCGTCCCCGGACTCATTCCGCCCGACTCCACACTGGTATTCGATGTGGAGCTCCTCAAGATCAACTGATCGTGTGCCCTCTCGTCCTCACGGCGCGAGGGCGTCCACCTGTGGTCAAACTTCGATGAGACTGGCCAAGGTTCGTTGAGACACCAGTAGTCGTGCGCTCGGCCGGGGGGCTCGCGCGCGGTGGCGGGCCCTGGGGCCCTGGAGGGGCCGGAGAACGACTGAGGGGCCCGCTGTCGCTGTAGGCAGCGGGCCCCTCAGTCTGTGCACCTACTGGGGGAGGCGGCCAGTCCAACGAGCAGACGGCACAACAGTTCTGGCGCCCGGAGGAGCCGGGCGGGGGTGTCACCGGCTCGGCCGAGTAGCTGCTCCTGGACTGCCACGCGGGCCGGGGCGGGAGGTCACCCCGCCGGGTGATGCCGTGATGCCGCGCGGGCCGGGCGGCGGTTTCCGTCCGGCTGGTCCTGGGACGTGCAAGGGTCCCGGGGCGTCGGCCTGCCCCGGGACTGACCGCCCGTCATCGTGGTCGCCATGCCCAGTTATGTCCAGTGCATCCCGAGTTCGGCGAGTTGGGCGAGCTGCTCGCCGCTCAACTGGTCGCGGCGGTTCTTCTGGTGGGTGACCCGTACTCCGGGCCGTATGAAGTCCATGGACGATTGATCGAGGGTGCTTACGGCGGCGCGGCCGGTGACGGCGGCATCGTCCGCTGGCCGGTGTTGCCAGGATCGGCGTGCTGATTCAGGCTGAGTTCTTCGACTGCGACTCGCGGCCTTGTGTGCGCAGGTGCTCGTTGATGCGCCGGGCTTCTTCGAGCTGGTCTTCGAGGATGACGATGCGGCAGGCGGCTTCGATGGGGGTGCCCTGGTCGACGAGTTCGCGGGCGCGGGCGGCGATGCGCAGCTGGTAGCGGGAGTAGCGGCGGTGGCCGCCTTCGGAGCGCAGCGGAGTGATCAGGAGGTGTTCGCCGAGGGCGCGGAGGAAGGCGGGGGTGGTCCCGAGCATCTCGGCGGCCCGGCCCATGGTGTAGGCGGGGTAGTCGTCATCGTCGAGATTGTTGACGGGACGGGAACTGGCAGGGGGCATAGACCTCTTCTTTCAGGGGACACGTCGGGGGGCCCGGGTGCCGTACGGCACCCGGGCCCCGAGCTTTCAACACCATCTACCGGCGAACTGCGCCGGCCTTCTTTGTCCGCAGGTTCCGCCTGGGAGGGCGGGGCTGCGGGGATCGCGGATGCGTGACCGGGGACCACCTTCCAATCCGGGGCCTGCGGTACCCGGGCGGACTTCTTCCTCGCCCGGGTGATCCTGATGGCGTCTGCTCCTTTACTTCGGCTACACGGTCGTACTGCTGGATAACGCGGGTACTGCTCGCAGCCCCCGTGGGGCGTCCTGCTTGACCTGCATGCGCGGCAGTTCATCTCTGCCGTGCCCATCTCGACTTCCTGGGTACACGGAAAAAATAACCCTGCGATGAGCCAATGTCTACTGTGGCCGCGATAGATTTTCTTCAGGGTTGATGCGTGTAGTTCTGCCGCAAACACACCTGCATGAGTGATGCCCCGGCGCGAACCCACGAGGCGCGGACGAGGAAGCTGGCCATCCTCTACGAGCTGTGTGTGCTGGTCAGCCGACGGGATGCGCTGCGGCGGCGGGAGATCTGGGCGCCGGGGGCGAACCGGTGGCGTAACCCGGAGGACGATCTGCTGCCGGACTTCGAGGGCAATCGGGGGGTTCGCCCGGGGGCGGAGGCTGACTGGGCTGTTGCGGGGCACCGGGCGGGGTCAGGGGGGAGTGAGGGTGTCGAGCCGGGCGGCGAGGTCGGGGTGGGCGGCGGCCAGGTGGGGGCGGGTGGCGGTCAGGGGGACGATGAGGTCGGCGGGGTCGTTGTGGGCGAGGGCCGCGTGGAGCTCATTGAGCGGGCGGCGGGCGGCGGGGGGAAGGTCGGTGAGGGCGGTGATCTGGCCGGCGAGGCGGCGGAGGTCGGCCGCATTGCGGCGGGCCCAGGTGGCGGTGTCGCGGTCGGCGGCCCGAGCCTGACGGGTGGCCGTCACGCGCTGTTCGCCGGTGGTCCCGGCCGGGCCGGGGCGACCGCGCAGGTAGCGGCGCTCGGCGGCCTGGCGGCTGGCGACACCCAGGGGAGAGGCGAGGTCGGCCCAGCTGGCGCCTGCGTCCCGGGCCGTTTCGATCAGGCCGGTCTCCCATCCGGCGAGCCGCTCACGTACCTGCCGCAGCAGCATCAGCGAGGCGAGGGCCTGCTCCGGGGCCGGCCCGACGCCGAGGGTGTCGGGGGTCTCGTGCTGGGCGTCGCGCAGGGCGTCGTCTATGACTTTCAGGGCCGCCGCGGCGGCGAGGAACGACGCCGGGCTGTGGGCGTCGGCGTCGGTGGAGACCGGCTGGTCGGGTGCGGTCACGGGCACCTCCCTCGGGTTGTCATCATGTAGACGACATCGTGCTTGTCATCCATTGGATGACATGTTACAACGGTGTCAGTGAGGCGCATTGGCAGTAACTGCCTGAACCTGCTGGAGGTGTTTTCACGATGTTGATGCGCACTGACCCCTTCCGTGAGCTGGACCGGCTGGCGCAGCAGCTGATGGGCCAGGGCACCTGGTCGAAGCCGTCGGCGATGCCGATGGACGCCTACCGCGAGGGTGACGAGTACGTGGTGGCCTTCGACCTTCCCGGCGTCAGCGCGGACGCGATCGACATCGACGTCGAGCGGAACATGCTGACGGTCAAGGCGGAGCGCCGGCCGGTGGCGAAGGCCGACGACGTGCAGATGGAGCTGTCCGAGCGGCCGCTGGGCGTCTTCTCCCGCCAGATCGTGCTCGCCGACACCCTCGACACCGAGCACATCAAGGCCGACTACGACGCGGGCGTGCTGACCCTGCGCATCCCGATCGCCGAGCGTGCCAAGCCCCGCAAGATCTCCATCGGCGTCGGGACCGGCCACAAGGAGATCTCCGGCTGACACCGGCCGGACAGGTGCGGAGGACGGGCACCTGATCTCCCCCTCACCCTGTCCTCCGCACCCCGTGGGCAGGCCGAAGAACAAGAAGAGGTGGCGGCGGGATGACTCTGCGACGCGAAGCGATCCTCGACCACGTGAAGGAGCGCGGCGAGTACGGCACTGTGGAGGAAGCCGAGCGCGCGGCCCGTGTGGTGCTCGCCCTGCTCGGCGCGCATCTGGTCGGCGAGGATCGCGCCCAGCTCGCGGCACGTCTGCCGGAGGAATTCGCCCTGATCCTGCTCAACCCGCTGCAGAGCGCCGAACCGCTGCCCCCGGAGCGGTTCGTGCGGGCGACCGCGGCCTGGATCGAGGGCGCCACCGAGCAGACCGCGACCTGGGACGTCAGCGCCGTGCTGTCCACGGTCGCCGACACGGCTGGCGAGGACCTGCTGGGGCAGATCCTGCTCCAGCTCCCCGCCGGCTACGACCTCCTCTTCGGCCGCCCCCAGCCCACCTGACCCCTACCTCGGTGCCACACACCCGCACCGCTCTACGAAAGGCATGCACTGCAGTGATCACCGACGTGCGCGTACCGGCTGAGCACCAGCAGCCGTACTCGACGGCGTACGAGCAGATGCTGGAGAAGGTTCGCTACGAAGGCGCCTACCCCACCCGCGAGAGAGCCGAGGAAGCCGTCCGCCTGGTTCTCGCGGGGCTGGGACGCCAGCTGACCGGCGACGAACGCGTCGACCTTGCCGCCTGCCTGCCCCTGGAAGCTGCACGCGTCCTGACCGCACAGATCCCCGACACCCAGCCGCTGACCGGCTGGGCCTTCGTCAAGGACCTCGCCGCCCGCTCCGGCGTCTCCCTGGCCACCACCCGCTGGGACACCGGCTCCGTCTTCGCGGCCGTCGCCGCCCACGCCGGCCCTGACCTCATCACCCGCATCCTCCACCAGCTCCCCACCGGCCACGCGCCGTTGTTCGGCCGCGCCGAACTCACCTACGCCGCGTAAACGGCACCGGCACCCCGGGGCCGCAACAGGATCCCTCCGGCGGCCCTTGGCGAAGTCCCCGATCCGCGCGATCGGGGACTTCCGCCTTCGCTGTGCATGATGACCGTCTCGGGCGGTGTTTCTCATAAACGGCCGGTTGTCGAAGTGTCCGGGACGGGAGAGCCGGCACTGACCATGCTGGTCAGCCACCTGCCCCGGACACGGCCCCCCTCATGGCCGACGCCCAGCCCATCCCGACCGAGGTTCGGCGGTCCCGGATGGATCTGCGCAACCGGGTCAGGGGGGTGGTGGCGTGGTAGGCCGGTGGTGCGCCCGCGGTGTGGGCTGGGCCGCGGGTGTCCACCGCGCTGTGCCGCCCGATATGCCACCCGGGCGGCACAGTTCCTTACTGGTCCGCTGGACGAACTCACGCACGGAGGCCTCCCGACGCCACGGGGCGGGGGCCGGCGTGCCTGACGATGACCGCGCATCCGTGAAGGACCAGCCTGGCGCCGGCCCCGAGTGCTCTCGGCGAGTTCCGCGCTGTGTAGGCGGTTACGCGGTAGCTGGCTGACCTAAACGCGGGCCGCGCTAGTGACTACTGATGGGGGAGGAGCAGCCCTTCTGTGTTCTCTAGGGCTTGCTCGGGTGGACTTGTGTAGCGGGGGGCTGATGGTGATAGTCGAAGTTGGCCCGGACGTAGCGGGTGTAGTCGGCGGCAGTGCGCAGTGCGTCACCGTGGGGTTGTCCGGTGACCTGGGAGGCGGCCAGTTCGGCGGGGAGTTGCTGCTTGGCTGAGAGCATGCGGTGGATGCAGGCGGTGAGCATGTCGGTCACCCTCTGCAGGGCTTGCTGACGGGTGTATTGGTGGTGGTGCTCAAGGAGAAGCACCGCGTTGTAGGGGTATCCGACGGCTTCGTCGCTGGGAAGGGAGTGGATGTCGTTGTAGAGCCCCATGTGTTCCTCGGCGGCGTCGCGCAGGTTGCGCAGGGCGGGCAGGTGCCGAACGCGGGGCGCCAGATCACATCCGGAGGCGATCTCGCTGATGTCCATGAACATGTACAGCGCCACCCCGTCTCTGCGGTGTGAGCGGTATTCCTCCATTTGCGGCAGATGCCCGGTGATCGTTCCAACAGCCTCGCGGTAGTAGGTCCACCACCAGGCCCGGACCTCGGAACGAAATGCTTGATGCCACCCAGCCGAACGCCCGGGCGACAGCCTGTGCCACAAGTCGGCGAAGGCCGTGACGAGCGGGCCGGGGGGTTGATCGACCGGAGGGCCAGTGAACCTCTTTCATCCCCTCTCCTATGGGTGAAGGTGCAGGTCGGCGAGGGGGTATGTGACATGGCGAAGCCCCCGTCGTTGGTGTGGTGAT
>NZ_JBIWHT010000072.1:0-5362 GCF_044764265.1 Streptomyces sp. NPDC094147
GATCCACGGCCGCGACTGTCTCTTCCCCACACCCACACCAACGAACAGCCAAGCCGACGGTCACACCAACAACCACTTCTGTTAGGACCTCTAAGCTTGACTATGACGGGAATCTCGGGGTTTCCCAGTGCGGCTACCTGATCACCAGGCAGGCTCACGGCAGTGGAGCAGTCCGACCCGGCTGGTGAGGTGCGCGTTGTCCGTCCATCCCCGCCCCGGTGAGCAAGTCCCTCCTTTGACCGCGCAGGTTGCGCGGGCGAGCAATCCGAAGGGCACGACGGCGCGTCCCGAGGGCACGAGGGTTTGACGGGGGACATTTCCTCAGAGAGACGTTCGTGGGGAGGGACGTACTGGCCTCTCAGAAGAACGGAGATCGTCATGTGCCCTTCTGCGACACCGGAGACCTCCGGGCGCGGTATTTCCCCGGCCGCCCGTGAGGCAGCGCAGGCCGAGAAGCTGGACCGGCAGCGGCTTGAGTCGCTCTCAACGGCCGCGAGGCACCCAAGCAGGATCTCGTGGCGCCTCTCATCGAGGGGCCCCGACAGCGACGAGGAGACACAGCCAGCGATCTCCGCGTCCAGCAACACCATGTCTTCACCCTCGATCTCTCGACGGCGCATGTGTGGTGGGAATGGCGCGCGCATGTGCTCTTCCCACAGCCGTGAGAGCAGGTTCAGTCCCGGTTCGCTCATGCTCGCGATCATGCCCTACATCCAGGCTCTGCGGAAAAGAGCACCCACAGAGCCGCCGAATGACCGCTCGACCTGCTTCCTCGGCCATGGACGCCTGCCTGCCGACCTGAGGACCACCTCACTCAGAACGAGCCGCACCCCTTGTCTTTTATGGTCTACAGCCATGCCGCTGGCCGTTCGTGTCGGTTGTTACGGTTATGGGTTGTGACTGAGCTGCTTCCTGAGTTCCCGTACCACCCCGACCCCGTCGCCACGGGGGTGATCGCGCCTTCTGGCACGGCCTGCATTTGCTGTGGGCGGGAACGCGGGTATGTCTATAGAGGCCCGGTTTACGCGGCCGAGGAGCTTGGGGGCCGGCTGTGTCCGTGGTGCATCGCGGACGGCAGCGCCGCGGAACGGTTTGACGCTCATTTCACGGCGGGAACGTGCCTGGGCGACGACGTGCCCTTTGAGGTCTTCGCGGCGGTCGACCGGCGCACTCCCGGTTTCATCGCGTGGCACGAACCTCGGTGGTTCTTCCACTGCGGTGACGGCGCCGCATTCCTGGGCCTGGTCGAGGCCGCCGAACTCGCAGCTTATCCCGAGGCGCTGCAGATGCTGCAGCGGGAGGCGAACGGCTGGGGTTGGCCATCGACCCAGGTTGAACACTTCCTCGGCTCGCTGGAAAAGGACGGCGAGGCGACGGCGTACCTCTTCCGGTGCCGGGTCTGCGCAGCCCACCTCGCATACACCGACTTCGCATAGCCCTCTAGAAGACGGTGCGAATCAGAGGGGCGCCACTGGTTCTCGCCCAGCACGTGGTCGTACCTGGCCTGGGTGTTGACGAGGCCGAGCCGGCTGATCACTGCCTGGAGGGTGGAGGTCTGCCATTGGCCATCACGGACGCAGATCCAGCAGGAGAGGCGACGCCCCCGCTCAACTGCCCGGCTCGCCGGTGCAACGGCATGATCGGGGAACGCGAGGACCAGGAGGGGACGTCACCGACGCCGCTGCCGAGTCGGCACTGCTCCACTACTCGTCTCCGAGGGTCGCGGCGACCATCGCGGCGTTCCTACGCGCCCGCGTCTACCGGCCCGAGTCACTGGTGTGGCTGGAGGGCTACCAGGCCCCTCATCCGCTGGCGGGCGCAGAACGAGATCACCGGCCTGTACGCGGTCCCCTACGACGTGGACCAGAGTCCGGTGCCCGCGGCGCAGGGATCATGGCGTCCACCCATCTGCTCGCCGCCAGCCAGCGCTTCGCTGGTGGACTCCCACACCGTCTGCCCCATCCCCGCCGCCCCTCGATTCTCGATGCTGCCCGACGCGCCGGGTGTGTATATGCTCCCCATAGTTTAGTTAAGGAATTGGTAAAGGGTGGGGAACGTGAAGGCCGTCCGCAAGGGCAAGAAATGCGCTGTGCCGGCTATCGTCACGATCGTGCTTGCCGTGGGGCTGACCGCCTGCGGCGGTGGCGGCACGGGCGGTGGCGACGGCAAGAAGAGCGGGGCAGCGAGCGCGTCACAGCGCAAGGACGCGGGAACCGTCCTTGTGGCCGCCGCCAAGAAGACCGGCGAGCAGAACTCGTACAAGACCCGTCAGTCCGGCGGCTCCTCCGAGGAGGGCGTCACGGACATGGCCTGGCAGCGGGCCCCCTTCGTCTCCTCCATGAAGGTCCACGGGAAGCAGACCGCGGACAACCCGAGCGGCGAGACGTACCTCATCGACACGGCCGACGGGGCATACACGAAGACCGACAAGATCCCCGGCAAGGACTGGTTCAAGCTGGAGCCGTCCGGCGACAAGAAGTCCTACCGATCGCGGTCAAGGGGGCTGCTGACAGAGTTCCTCGGCGCCCTCAACGCCACCGGCAGCGCCAAGTGGGTCGGCGCCGAGCAGGTCGGCGGGCGCCCCACCGACCACTTCCAGGGCACCGTTGCCATCGCCGAGCTCGCCAAGTACCAGGGTCCCGCCATGGACAAGGACAGCCACGACTGGTATGTGGATGTCATGCAAAAGGGCGGTAAGGAGCAGGCCGTCATCGATGTGTGGGTTGGCAAGGACGACCTCGTGGCCAAGGCCCAGGAGGTCAGTTCCGGCAAGAAGGGACAGGAACGGATCGTCGAGGAGTACTCGGACTACGGCACCGACCTCAAGCCGCAGGTCCCGCCCGCGGACACCGTCGCCTCGTTCGACGAGTACATCCAGGCCCTCTCGAAGCGTCCGTCCACCTGACCTCCTTGTGGACCGGGGAGAGCGGACGGGATGCCTGCTGGCATCCGTCACTCTTGCCGCAGCCTCCTGCTGCCCGTTATCGCATTCCTGATCGGGTAGGGGCTGTCCAGCCCGCAGGCGAGCACCGCAGCCTCCTCAGTCCGTCCCGCGTGACCGCCTGGTCCCGCTCTCCCCCCCGGCGGCAGCCTGCTCGGCCCTGCCAACGCCCGTAGTGTCCACCGGAGTTGGAACCGCGCCCGGGGCAGCCGCAGCGCCGTCAAGCAGCACCGAGTGTCCCGGCGCTGGTGAGCGAGGATGTCCGCATGCGCAATGCCGTGACTGCCTTCCTGATCGCCCGCCTCGACGAGGACGAGCACGAAGCCGCACGAGTACTGAACGAAGACGCTGCGCAGATCGTCGCGAACCACATCCCCCCTGGGGACCTCGTCGGCCAAGCCGGCAGCAGAGGCTGAAGGTGAGGGGTATCAGGTGATGCCTTTCAACTGGCCTGGTGAGTCCCAGAGTTGAAGAGTCTTGATGGGCTTGCCGAGGCCGGCGAGCTTCTCACCGGCCAGGTCGGGGAGTTCCGTGTTGAGCTCCATCGTGACCAGGTTCTCGGGCCGGACCCGCTGAGCAAGCAGCGCGGTGCTGTAGCCGGACCCCGTGCCGATCTCCAACGCCATATCGTCCGGCCCTGGGTCGAGATGGTGCAGCATGTCGACGAGGACGGCCGGGCAAGACGCAGCGGATGTGAACGCCTCCTTGGCCAGCCCGTCCTCGGGCCGTACCAGCCCGTCCTCGACTTGCGTGATCAGCGAGGCCTGCGCCGCGTAGACAGCACGGATCTACTGCCGGGGCTGCACCCGGTCCGGCACGAAATGCTCACGCGGCACCGCCAGAAACGCCTCGCGCAACCAGGCCCGGTCTTGGAAATGCCCCTCGCGTCCGTCGAGTTCGGCAGCGCACTGGGCACGCAGCTCGGCGGGATCAATCAGCGTCGTCATGTGCCGGCCGCTCGCCCAGTCATCCTCGGGCGGCGGGGTGGGGTCGTGCTCCGGCGCAGGATTCCCCGGATCACCCGGCGAGCTGTGCGGACCGCCTACCTGCCCGCCCGAATCCTGCCGATGCGCCACGATCACGAGACCCTTCCTGATCCGAGAGCGAGGCCCGTCATCGCTGCGGGACAGTACTCATTCTCGACGCCAACACCCGTACACCTACACCTCAGCCCACTTGCAGATTCTGCACGCGATCCCGGCCCGAGCCGCGGTACCGGCCGCGCCGATCCGCAACGGCTCCGACCAGGCACGACAGCGACGATAGTCAGTTGACCTGGTCTTTATCCGTGGCTTACCTTCCTCGCTCCGGCTTGATTCATTCAGGAACAAGTCCATCCGTCTGTCCCGTGGGGGGATCAACCATGCACTACTACACCGATGTGCTGAAGAAATACGCAGTCTTCAACGGCCGAGCCACGCGCCGCGAGTTCTGGATGTTCTGGCTGATCGACCTCGTCATCACGATCGCGATCGTCGTCGCGGAGATGGCGTTGGGGCTCGGCTCCATCCCCGGATACATCTATGTGTTCGCGGTGCTCCTGCCGACTCTCGGCGTGACCGTGCGCCGGCTGCACGACACCGGCCGCTCCGGCTGGTGGTGGCTGATCGGTGCCATCCCGCTCATCGGCGGCATCTGGCTGCTGGTTCTCCTCGCGGGCGAGAGTTCACGGGATGAGACGTTCGGCCCGTACCCGGGCACCGCGGACCCGCTGCCCGCGGTCTGAGGACTCCCGTACGCAGGCCACGGCGGCGCCGTAACAGGCTGCCTCCCGGGCCTGCGCGCTGTTGCCTCACTGGGCCCAGGACGGTAACCGCATCGACCGGAGCCGCCCACCGGGCCCTCGCCGGGACGCTGTCCGAGTCGTATCTGCTGGCTGGCGTATCGAGTTCGTCGGCCTGCGCGAGCCCGACGACGCCGATGCCACCCTGCTGCGCGCCGTGTGTGAAGCAGATGATCCGCTGCTCGGGGCGGCGGTCCTGTGTCGATCGGCCTCACCGACGACCAGGGCGTCGACTACTACGCCGTGAACCGCGACATGGACATGCTCGCGGTCGAGTCGGTGCCGTGGACGGTGGACAACGTCATCCCGTACCTGCCCGCCCGTCACAGCCTCTCAGGCGCCCCTCTGCTCACGGAGTGTCGCGGTCCGTCGGGCGCCTCTTCGGTCGCGTAGCCTCTCGCCCGATCCGGACTCTGGCCACTGCGGGTTTGTCGGCCGGCTGGCGCCATCCCCGTATCCCGTTCTCGTACAGTCCGGTGCGGAGCAATCCTCTGGTACCGCGGGCGGCTGGACGCATCGCTCGACGACAGGTGAACAAGCACGCGAAGCTCCGTAAGTTGTTGGACGGCCCGGGAGGGCCGGGTGTGGCTTACGCGAAGCTGTCTTCAGTGGCTCGCCAGGAGTGGCCGCCCGGTCCT
>NZ_JBIWHT010000073.1:0-5199 GCF_044764265.1 Streptomyces sp. NPDC094147
CCTGCTGACTCCCTGCAAGAAGCCCCTGCACCGTTCGCTCACCGCGGTGGAGAAGGACTGCAACCGGACCCACTCCTCCATCCGTTCCGCGGCCGGGCGCTCCATCGGCCACCTGAAGAACTGGAAGGATCTTCTCCGAGAACTACCGCGGCCCCCTCGACACCCTCCCTGAAGTCCTCGACACCGCCGTCCAGCTCGAACTCCTCCACACCTGGACACCAGCACGATCCACCACTTCTGAACAACCTTCCAGGTCAGCGCTTGGCTCCGCCCTGGTGAGGCGGGCCCGACAGTTTGTCAAACTTTGTTCCTCCTGCCCTCAGCGGAGACTCCCGACGTTTCCCAGTGGATAGAAGAGAGACAGGTGCGGGAAGAATTATTGAGTCGAAGCTGGTGGGTTCCTACTCGGCCGTGTAGCGGACGTGGCGGGCCTTGAAGTAGCCGCAGACGATGCGGGGTTGGGTTGTCTGAGGTGCAGGAAGCGTCGGGTCTCGCGGGCGAGGTCGTCGGCGGAGGCGACGCGGGCCGCGTGAACGTGGGGGGGGGAGCGCCAGGTCAAGGGCTGGCGTGGGACTGGACAGGGGGCCGCGCAGGGGTTGTAAGGATCGTTTCACGCGTTCCCGCCCCTGCGCGGCTTGTTCTGTCGTTTGGTGTGAGGGTGGAGATGTTCAGCGTTACGGGTTGTGGCTGCTGGTGGGCCCTTTGGTCAGGGGCGGGGGCCGGTGAGGGTGCAGTCCTGGCTGGACAGGTTGAGCTTTGAGCCCTTGGTCAGGCAGGCTGTGATCACGTTGACCTGCTGACCGTAGTTGCGTCCCTTGGTGGAGGTTACGGTGCCGTCGGCGGCTACCTCGCAGGGGTTGTTGTCGGTGCACTGCTGGCCGTCGTCGTTATGGGTGTTGTGGATGCCGACGATAGTGGTGTTGTCGCGGGCCAGCAGGGGTGAGCCGGAGTAGCCGTGCTGGGGGTTGCAACCGCTGCCGGCGGCGTAGCGGATGGAGTTGTCCATCTGGTAGCCGCCTTCCCGAAGGTGCGGGACCACGGCTTCAGCGGTGCACTCCAGGCGGCGGACGGGGTAGGCCATGCTCAGGGGGTCGCCGACGTGTACGGGGGTGGAGGCGAGCTGGAAGACTTTCGCGCCCTTGGCCTGCAGCTGTGCGTAGGTGGTGTCCAGGCGGTAGAGGGCGATGTCTGTGCCGGTCATGGTCGCGTACACCAGCCGGTTCGCATGGGCAGTAGTGCGGGGGTAGCCCTCATGGTCGGCGACCGGCACATCGCGGCTGGCGGGCTGGTCTATCAGGGCGGCTCCGGGCGCGGGCCGCTGTCCCTGCACGCAGTGGCCGTTGGTCAGCATCAGTGCCGGGTCGTCCGGATGTGAGGCAGGGGTGCGGACCACTGAGCCTACGCAGTCCTGGAGGTCTATCGTGCCTTCCACGTCCGGGATGGCATCATCGGGGGGAACGTGGGTGCCGGAGATGATGCCCTTGATCCAGTCGGTGTGCATCGTGACATCGGTGTAGCGTACCGGCGCGTTGTCGCTGGCCCCGGGGCCGCTGACCACACCGGCCAGCGCCCAGTGGTCGCCTTCGTGGACCAGCGCAGGCCCGCCGGAGTCCATGTTGCTGGCGCGGACTTTGCCGTCGCGGCTGCCTATACACAGCTCGGGGTACTTGCCCGGATCCGTTGAATCGCACTCCGATGGCGGCTGCGTCATGGTGTCCGCTTCTCGCAGCCGTGTGGGGAAGCACGCCGAGTCGTTGATGTCGTCGCAAGTCATGCCCCAGCCCATGATGCGGACGGGAGTGCCGTCTGCAGGCCGGGCCGAGGCTATCGGCACGGGCTTGGCCCGGACCGGGGCCTTCAGGTGCATCAATGCCAGGTCCCGGCCCCAGAAACCGTCCGGATCGAGGTTGGTTGCCAGGCGGTAGAAATGATCGATCTCGGCGACCTCGCCTCCGGAGGCGGTGTCCAGTGATCCGACACGGACCTTCCAGCCCTTCGGGACACCTGCTTTCGCATTGGTCGGGTTCTTACCGGCGCAGTGACTGGCAGTCAGTACCCATTGGGGCGCAAGGACTTCCACCCCGCAGCCATGGTGATCCGGGCGCGGAGGGGCGGGGTAGGAAGGCTGGAACGAACCCATGAACGGATAGGCCTGAGCCGACTCAGTGCCACCCACGATGGCCTGCGCGGGAACGGCAGCCATGAGGGGCGCGGTCAGCGTGACCGCAGCACCGAGCAGCAAGGAAGGAATTCTTATATGCATATGCGCCACACTATTCACCCGTACGCCCAGTTATGTTGCGAATATGCATTCGTTGTGCAGCCGTTCTGTGTCTGCTCTGCAACAGCACGCGCTTACGCCCAGGGCTGCACACAGCTATGACCGGCCGTTACTGAGATTTTCGGGTTCATGTCGGTTGGTTCGGAGGGATGGTCAGGCCGGTTTCGGTGAGGCAGCCGTCGATGAGTTCGGGGTGGCGCTGGATGTGGCTGAGGCCCCGGCGGAGGGTGCGTTCGAGGTGTTCGTCGTCGGCGGAGGCGACGTTGGCTAGGGGGCCGCGCCGCAGCAGGGACCAGATGCGTTCAGTCGGCTTGCCATAGTGCGGGGGACGTTGGACAAGAGACTGTGGACGCGGCGATTATCGGTAGTGAGGGCCTGCTGCGGCTGGCCGAAGTGGTTGCGCGCCTGAAGGCGTGTGACCAGGGGGAAGGCGGTGCGTCATGGACGTCGCCGGAGCGGATGTTGGCCCCAGATCGGGATGGTGACGGCTGGTCAGCCGGTGCCGTGGACCTTGTTGCCGGAGACGAGCCGCCGCGAGGTGCTGGCGGTGCTGGTGACACTCCTGGACCGAGCGGTATCCAGCCGGAGCACCGAGAGCGGGGGTGACGGTGATGCCGCTCGTTGAAGACGCGGGGCGCAAAGTCGAAGGCAGGCATCGGGATCGGCTCGCGGTCGTGTACGTCCGGCAGTCGTCTCGGCAGCAGGTTCTCGATCATGGTGAGCCGACGCGGCTGCAGTATGGGCTGGTCGCGAGGGCCGTGGCCTTGGGTTGGTCGCGTTCGCGGGTGTTGGTCATCGACGAGGACCTCGGCCGCTCAGCGGCGGGCGGGCTGGAGCGGCCGGGCTTTGCCCGCCTGGTCACCGAGATCACCATGGGGCGGGTCGGGGTGGTGCTGGGTCTGGAGATGTCGCGGCTGGCGCGGGCCGGGCGGGACTGGCATCAGTTGATCGAGCTGTGTTCGCTGACCGGGACCCTGCTGGCCGACACAGACGGAGTCTACGATCCCAACTGCTATAACGACCGCTTGCTGCTCGGCTTGAAGGGCACGATGAGCGAGGTCGAACTGCACCTGATCAAACAGCGGATGGCCGCCGGCCGGCTGGCGAAGGCCGCCCGCGGGGAGCTGGCCGTGCCACTGCCTGCCGGGTATGTGCGACGTCCTGGCGGCGAGGTCGTGCTCGATCCCGACGAGCAGGTCCGCGCCGTGGTCCATCGGGTCTTCGACCTGTTCGAGCAGTTGGGCACGGTCCATGCGGTGCTGCGGTTCCTGGTGGAGCACCAGGTGTTGATCGGGATGCGGCAGCGGTCGGGCCCCGGCAAGGGGCAGCTCATCTGGCGGCCGCCGCACCAGCAAGGTCTGATCAACATGCTGCGCAACCCGGCCTACGCCGGGATCTACGCCTACGGACGCAGCCGCACCGATCCGGCGCGGCTGAAACCCGGCTGCCCGTGCAGCGGGCGGGCCCGCGGGCTGGGCAGTGATCAGTGGCTGGTCCGCATCGAGGACGCGCTACCGGCCTATATCAGCGTCGGGAAGTACGAACGGAACCTGGCACGCATGGCGGCCAACCGGGCCCGCGCCGAGAGTATGGGGGCTGCGCGGGAAGGGCCGTGCCTGCTGGCCGGGCTGGTGGTGTGCGGCATCTGCGGTCAGCGCCTGCAGGTGGTCTACGAGACCAGCAAGTCCGGCCTGACCGGCCGGTATTGCTGCACCCGGCGCCGCGTCACCTACGGCGAGCCACGCTGCCAGCAGATGCCCGCCGCCTTCCTTGACGATTTCGTCACCGGCCATGTGCTCTCGGCCCTGGCCCCGGCCGCCTTGGAGCTGTCGATCGAGGCGTCCCGACATCTGGAGGCCCGTCGCGCTGAGGTGGACCGCATCTGGCGCCAGCGCCTGGAGCGCGCCGCATTCGCCGCGGACCGCGCAGCCCGCTGCTACCGGCTCGCCGAGCCGGAAAATCGCCTGGTGGTACGCCAGTTGGAAAAGGAGTGGGAACAGGCCCTGGCGGCACAGGCGAAACTGAAGGAGGACTACGAGCACTACCGCCGGGCCCAGCCGCGCAGGCTCTCGGCCGCTGAACTGGCCACGATCCGCGGCCTGGCCGCAGACCTCCCGAACCTGTGGCATGCGACCACCACCACGACCGCCGACCGCAAACGGCTGCTGCGCTGTGTGGTGGAACGAGTGGACGTCACCGCCCAGGGGGCGACCGAGAAGGTGCACGCCGTGATCGTGTGGGCCGGAGGCACCCGCACCGGCGCCGATCTGACCCGCCCGGTCGCCCATGTCGACCAGCTGTCGTACTACCCCCGCATTGTCGAAGAGATCCAGGCCCTGGCCGCATCCGGAGCAACGACCACACAGATCGCCGACCGCCTCGCCGAACAGGGCCTACGGCCTCCCCGCCAGAAACCGCGCTTCCACCCCGGCGAGATCCAACACCTGATCCGCCGCCTGGGCACCCGTCACGGACTCGAAGACGACCGGCACACCGCCCACGGCGAGTTGAGCGAGCACGAGTGGTGGCTGGCCACCCTCGCCCGGGAGCTCGGCATGCCCGCCGCCACGCTCTTCGGCTAGCTGCAGCGCGGCTGGATCACCGGACGTCAGGACGAACGACCGCCACACCGCTGGATCATCACCGCCGACACCGCGGAGACCGAACGCCTCCGTGCCCTGCGCCGCATCCCGGACAGGCTCCGCAAGCGGCGCCTATGGGCCGACGACGCACCAACCCCGAACACCAGGAACGAGAACGAGCAAGAAGAGGACGAACTATGAACGAACGACCCTACGCAGCCAGCAGTGCGGACAACCCATCTCCACGGGGTTCAGGTCCGGTGCATAGCTGGGCAGTTGGACGATGGTCAGCCAGTCGTGGTCGGCGGCGTACTGACGCATCCCGGCGCTCCGGTG
>NZ_JBIWHT010000074.1:0-5102 GCF_044764265.1 Streptomyces sp. NPDC094147
CTTCCTTCGTACTCACCCTCTCGGGCTTTCCTCCGGGCGCTTCCCTTCGGTATTTCGTGTTCCCGACTCTATCAGACGCTTTCGTGTCCGACTTCCTCGGTGCCTTTCAGGTTCTCCCTCTCGGGTTTCCCTTTCCGGCGGTTCCGACTCTATCAGATCCTTTCGGGCCTGATTCCCGGTCCCCCGGGGCCAAGTCGGCTTGTCTTCCCGGCTGTTGGGCCGTTCCGACGAGTGAGACATTAGCGGAATCCTCGGGCCCGACGCCAATCGGGGTGCGTTCTCGAACGCGGATTCCTCATTTCGCAAAAGCGCACGAAAAATGAGACGACGAGATGTCGTTCATGAGAAGTGGTTGGTGCGGAATGGCTGTCCGGGGACCGACCGGGGTCGGCGCTCACGTCGGACAACTCGGAGAACATTACGGATCGGGTCCGGTCGTGTCAACCCTCGGCCGGAGCCCGGAGGTGCCGGCCGGGCCGGCGCCGGACCTCGTGCTTTTGGCCGAGTCAGGCCTGGCGGGACGGCCGATCTGGTGGGCCGGGGGCGCGGCCTAGCTTGGCGGGTATGAGGTCTCTTCTTCGCATTGCCGTGGCTGCCGTGACCCTCCTTGTTCTGGGAGTGGCCGTGGCGCCCGGGGCTGCGTACGCCGTGGACGGGGACGATCACGTCGCCCGGATGCGGCTGCGGGTCGTCAACGCGATCAATGAGGACACCCGGCTGGAGATCGAGCGGGTTCGCGCCTGCACGGGCGGGGCGTCGTCGGGCGAGGTGGCCCGGCTGGAGCACAAGTTGCAGGAGGGGTGCCGGCTCGCGGCGGAACTGAGGGCTGTGCGGCCGGTCAAGGCTCAGGGTGTTCGGGCCGAGAGGGCGGGCTTCACGACGGCTTCCGCCAGTGGTGGGGGCCCGGTGCCCGGGGACGATGCGTTTCGAGCAGCGCGCCGGGCCATTCCGCACACCCCCGTCGGGGTGCTGAGCGTCGTCGGCGGTGCGGCGCTGGTGCTTGTCGGTGGTGGTGCGGCCGCTGCGGTGGTGCGGCAGCGGCCGCGCGCCAAGGGCTGACGGGTCAGTTCTGGCCCGAGGCCAGTTCACGGCTGCGGTCGCGGGCGGCTTCCAGCGCCGCGATGAGGGCGGCGCGTACGCCGTGGTTCTCCAGCTCGCGGATCGCGCTGATCGTCGTGCCCGCGGGCGACATCACCGCCTCGCGCAGCTTCACCGGGTGCTCGCCGCTGTCGCGCAGCATCACGGCGGCGCCGATCGCGGACTGCACGATCAGGTCGTACGCCTGGGCGCGGGGCAGGCCGAGGAGGATTCCGGCGTCTGTCATCGCCTCGACCAGGTAGTAGAAGTAGGCCGGGCCCGAGCCGGAGAGGGCCGTCGCCGCGTCCTGCTGTGATTCCGGTACGCGCAGGGTCTTGCCCACTCCGCCGAAGATTTCCTCCGTATGGGCGAGGTGTTCGGGCGTGGCGTGGCTGCCGCCGCTGATCACCGACATGCCCTCGTCGACCAGTACGGGGGTGTTCGGCATGACGCGTACGACCGGGGTGCCGGAGGTGAGGCGGTCCTCGATGAAGGAGGTGGGGATGCCTGCCGCCGCGCTGATCACGAGGCGGTCGCTCGTGACGTACGGGGCCAGTTCGTCCAGGAGCCTGCCCATGTCCTGGGGCTTCACCGCGAGGATCAGGGTGTCCGCGCGCTTGGCGGCCTCGGCGTTGGTGACCGCGTCCACCCCGTAGCGGGCGTGGAGTTCTTCGGCGCGCTCCGAGCGGCGGGCGGTCACCAGGAGGTTGGCCGGGTGCCAGCCGGCTCGGATCATTCCGCTGAGGAGGGCCTCGCCGATCTTGCCGGTGCCGAGGACTGCGACGGTCTGGGTCATGCGGGTCACCCTCCTGGTGGTGCGCTTGCGTCCTGCGCTGCCCATCCTCGCACCGGGGGTGGGTGCGTGAGGGGGGTGTCCGAGGGGCGGTACGGGTTCTTCCCCCACCCCGCCCCTCAAGCTCCCCCAAGGCCTGAAGGGCCAGGGGGACCCCCCACGAGAGGCTTGCTTTGGCTAGGGCGTTCGGCGGGGCAGGGTTGCTGCTCCCAGGGCGAGGACCAGGACCGCTACTGCGGCCACGATCGCGGTGTCTCTTGCGAAGTTCGACGTTGCTTCGGGGTGATGGAGGACCTGGGTCATGGCGTCCACCGCGTACGACATGGGCAGGACGTTCGAGATCCATTCCAGGACCGGCTGCATCGCGCTGCGCGGGGTGAACAGGCCGCAGAGCAGGAGCTGGGGGAAGATCACCGCCGGCATGAACTGGACGGCCTGGAATTCCGACGAGGCGAAGGCCGAGACGAACAGGCCGAGGGCCGTGCCGAGCAGGGCGTCGAGGAGGGCCACCAGGAGGAGCAGCCACGGGGAGCCGACGACGTTCAGGTCCAGCAGCCAGAGCGAGATGCCCGTCGCGATGAGCGACTGGATCACGGCCAGGGCGCCGAAGGCGAGCGCGTAGCCGCCGATCAGGTCGCCTTTGCCCAGGGGCATGGCGAGGAGGCGTTCCAGGGTGCCCGAGGTGCGTTCGCGCAGGGTGGCGATGGAGGACACCAGGAACATCGTGATCAGCGGGAAGATGCCGAGCAGCGAGGCGCCGATGCTGTTGAACACGGCCGGGCTGCCGGCGAACACGTACCGGAGCAGGATGATCATGACGGACGGGATGATCAGGAGCAGCGCGATGGTGCGCGGGTCGTGGCGCAGTTGGCGCAGGACGCGGGCGGCGGTCGCGAGGGTGCGGGATGCGTTCATCGGGGTGCCTGTGCCTTGCGTTGGGCTTCGTCCACGAGGTGGAGGAACGCGCCTTCGACTGTTTCCGTGGCGGTACGGGTGCGCAGGTCGTCCGGGGTGTCCTCGGCGAGGAGGACGCCTTCGCGCAGGAGGAGCAGGCGGTGGCAGCGTTCCGCCTCGTCCATGACGTGCGAGGAGACGAGGAGGGTGGTGCCGCGGGTGGCGGCGATGGTGTGGAAGAGGTGCCACAGGTCGCGGCGGAGTACGGGGTCCAGGCCCACGGTCGGTTCGTCCAGGACGAGCAGTTCCGGGGTGCCCAGCAGGGCGACGGCCAGTGAGGCGCGGCTGAGCTCTCCGCCGGAGAGCCGGCCCGCCAGGTCGTCGGCGTGGCTGGTGAGGTCGACGTCCGCGATGGCCCGCTCGACCGCTTCGGCGCGGGCCGCGCGGTGGGTGCGGCCCGGGTGGAGTACGGCCGCGAAGTAGTCGAGGTTCTGACGTACCGTCAAATCCTGGTAGACGGACGGGTCTTGGGTTACGTAGCCGATCCTCGGCCGCAGGCTCGGGGCGCCTGCGGGGGTGCCCAGGACGGTGAGGGTGCCGGTCACTTTCGCCTGCGTACCCACGATCGCGCGCATCAGGGTGGACTTTCCGCAGCCGGACGGACCGAGGAGGCCGGTGATGCGGCCGCGTAGGACGGTGAAGTCCAGGTTCTTCAGGACGGTTCTGGGGCCCCGTACGACGGTCAGGGCTTTCGCCTCGACTGCGGGTGGGGCGGCAGGCTCAGAATTCACCATGTGATGAATAATCCTCCTCTCGGGGTGCGGGCGTCAAGGATCGGGGGGCCGTCAGGGTCATCCCCCATGGCATTGCGGGGGCGTCGCGCAGGACCTTGGACGTATGAGGAATCAGTCGCGAAACTCCGAGGGCGCCATGACCGCCGAGGCCGGGATCACCAAGGCCGAGCGGCGGCATCTCGCCGTCGCGTCGGCGTCGCTCGGGCCGTGGGGGGCCGCCAGCACGGTGGGCGCGGTGGGCGGGTTCGTGTCGCTCGCGGTCGACTCGATGGCCGACGGGTTCGGCACGATGGCGATTGCCGGGGCCGGGTCCGTCGCGCTCATGCTGTTCTTCCTGGTGGGCGGGGTGGGGGCGGCGCTCGGGGGCGCTCGCGCCGATCGCGCCGACCACCGGATACGCCTCTGGGCACGGGCCCACCCCTGGCGGGTGGCGGCGGTGCCGGCCGGGCTCATGGTTCTCGGCGATGTCGTCGTTCGGCAGGCCGTGACGTCCGAGGCGTTCTTCAGCAGTGTGGGGGACGGGGTTTGGCGGGGGGTTGTTGTGGCGGGGGTCGTGGGTTTGGTGGGGGTTGCGGGGAAGGCGCGGATGGTCGGGCGCCGGTAGGTGGCGGGGTGGGGTGCTGTTGGGGGTGGGTGTGCTCCGTCAGCGGATTGCCAGGCGTAGGCGGACCACGTAGCTCTCCTCCACCGTGCCGTCGGGGAACAGGGCGCTGAGTACGTCGTGCTCCCTGGCCAGGAACTCCCGCGTCTTCTCCGCGCCCAGGACCAGGAACGCGGAGTGGCTTCCCAGGTTCGCCAGGTGGGTGGACAGGGGGACTCGGCGGGTGTGCGGGATGCGGCGTTCCGTGAACTCCAGGCCCGGGATCTCGGCCCAGGGGTGGCCGCCTCGCTCGGCCGGTGCGTCGCTCGCCGGACGGAAGAACTCCCGCAAGCGGGCGTCCTGTTCGGCCACCCACTCCACGGAGTGGTCCGCGATGTTCCACCACAGGGCCAGGGCGCCGCCCGGACGCAGTACGCGACGGGCCTCCGGGCCCGCCTTCGCCGGGTCGGTCCAGTGCCAGGCCTGGGCGTACGTGATGAAGTCCGCGGATGCGGTGGCGAGGGGGAGGGCGTTGCCGTCGCCCCTCACCAGGCGGATGCGGGGGTTGTTGCGGCGGAACTCCGCGGCCATGCCCTCGCCGGGTTCGACCGCCGTGACGTTCGCGCCGCGGGCGTGCAGGAGGGTGCTGGCTATGCCGGTGCCGGCGCCGATGTCTGCGACGTGGGCGTTCTTGAGGGGGTGGGCGGCCAGTTCCTCCACCGCGTCCAGGAGGGGTGGGGGGTAGGAGGGGCGGTTCGCGGCGTATTGGGGGGCGGCGGTGTTGAAGGATTCGGCGCGGGTTCGGGGGGTTGTCATGGGGGGATTCTGCCGGTGTGGGGGTTGCGGGGTGGGTGTTTTTTGGGGGGGGCCCCCCCCCCCCGGGCCGGGCCGGGGGGGGGGGGGGGGGGGGGGGGGGGGGCGGCGGGGGGGGGGGGGCCCGCCGGGGGGGGGCCCCGCCAGCGGG
>NZ_JBIWHT010000075.1:0-4989 GCF_044764265.1 Streptomyces sp. NPDC094147
CGACTGCGTGATGTAAAGATCCACACCACCCTCGTCATACAACGCATGGAAGAGAAACCCCTCCTGCAACGGCGACAACGGCAGAACCGCCTCAACCCCAGACCGACTGGTCGATCCCAGCCATTCGGCCGCCATCTCGGTCAATTCGTTCTCGTCCAGTTCGATCAGCGGGACGGGGCGGCTCCGGTCGTCGGCCCCCGGCCCCGCCGGTTCCGCGTCGTCCGCGACCTCGGCGAGCGCCGCCACCGTCTTGTGAACGAACACGTCACGCGGAGAGATGGCCACGCCTGCCTTGCGTGCCCGGGACACCAGCTGGATCGAGACGATCGAGTCGCCGCCCAGGTCGAAGAAGCTGTCGTCGGCACCGACCTCCGACACCCCAAGCACCTCGGCGAACACCTCGGCCAGCGCCACTTCCCGAGGCGCCCGTGGAGCGCGGCCCGTTGCCGAGCCGACGATCTCCGGGACCGGCAGGGCGGCCCGGTCCAGCTTCCCGTTCGGGGTGAGCGGCAGCGCATTCATCACCACCACCGCGGCAGGGACCATGTAGTCCGGCAGCTCCGCTGCGACGTACTTCCGCAGCTCATGCGGGCTCGGATCCTCAACGCCGACGGCAGGTACGACGTAGGCCACCAGGCGCTTGACGCCCGGCTGGTCCTCCCGCACCACGACTGCCGCCTGGGCAACCCCGTCGACCGCTGCCAGCGCGGCTTCGACCTCGCCGGGCTCGATGCGGAATCCGCGCAGTTTGACCTGGTCGTCTACGCGGCCGACGAAAACCATCTCGCCGTCCTCGGTCCAGCGCACCACATCGCCGGTACGGTACATCCGGGTTCCCGGCTCCCCGTACGGATCGGCCACGAACCGTTCCCCGGTCAGACCAGGACGGTTCAGATAGCCACGAGCCAGACCCGCGCCGGCAATGTACAGCTCCCCCGCCACCCCCACCGGCACCGGCCGCAGCCCCGCATCCAGCGCGTAGACGCGTGTGTTGCCCACGGGACGGCCGATCGAGGGCTGCGAGGAACCGTTCAGAGGGCGATACAGGGCGTCGATGGTGGTCTCGGTGGGCCCGTAGAAGTTGAACGAGGCCGGGCGCGAGACGTGCTGCAGCGTCTTCCACAGCGGGACGTTCACGGCTTCTCCGCCCAGCAGCAGGACGTGGGGCTGGTACGGCGCTTCCAGCAGTCCGCTCGCGAGCAGCTGCTCGGCGAAGGACGGCGTGGTGTCCAGCAGGTCGATGCGGTGCGTCTGCACATAGTCGATCACCGCCTCGGCGTCGCGGCGAACGTCGTCCTCGACGAGGTGGAGTTCGTGGCCGTCCAGCATCCACAGCAGTTCGGCCCAGGTCGCGTCGAAGGACAGCGAGGCCGTCAGTGCGACGCGGAATCGGGCCTGACCTGAGGCTGCGACGGCCGGCTGGTAGAGGGAGCGGCGGTGCTGCTGAAACAGGTTCACCATGCCCGAGTGCGCGAGGACGACTCCTTTGGGGCGGCCGGTGGAGCCGGAGGTGTAGATGACCAGTGCCGGGTGCGACGGCCGCAGAGGGCACAGCCGGTCCGTGTCGGTCACGTCGGTGGCGGACGCCGCGGCCAGCTTTACGGATACGTCCCGGCTTCCGAGAAGCAACACCGGGACCGCCAGATCCGCCGGCAGGCTGCCCCTGCTGTGTGAATCGGTGATCACGAGCGAGGGAGCGGCGTCGGTGAGCAGGTGGCTGACGCGTTCGGCGGGGTAGCCCGGGTCGATCGGCACGTAGGCCGCGCCGGCCTTGAGCACACCGAAGATGGCCACCAGAGCGTCGACGCGGCGCGACAGGGCCAGACCCACGATCTTCTCCGGGCCCACTCCCTGGTCGGCGAGCAGCCGTGCCAGCCGGTTCGCCTGCCGGTTCAGCTCCAGGAACGTCAGCGTCCGGTCGCCGAAGACCACGGCGGTCGCGTCAGGGGTGCGCTGTGCCTGTGCCGTGAGCAGGTCCGGCAGTGTCGCGGCCGTCACAGCGCCGGTTGTGCCGCTCCACTCGCCCAGCAGCACCTCCCGTTCCTCGGCGTCGAGTGTGTCCACCGCTCCCACCCGCGTGCCCGGAGAAGCGACGAGGGTCTCCAGGATCCGCTGCAGGCGCCCAGCCGACTGCTCGACATCCTTGCGGCCGAAGACGTCGGGCCGGTAACTCAGTTCCAGGGTCAGCCGGGGCCCTGGGAAGACGGTCAGGCTGAAGGGGTAGTGCGTGGCGTCGCGCCCCTCGGCGTTGCTGATCCGGATACCAGGAGCGAGCTCGGCGAAGGCCTTGCCGTCCAGCGGATAGTTCTCGAAGACGACAGCGGTGTCGAAGAGTTCACCGAGGCCGGTGGTGCGCTGGATGTCGGCGAGCTGAACGTGCTGGTGGCCGATGAGCGCGGACTGCTGGTCCTGGATCCGGCTCAGCAGGCCGGTCAGGGGTTCGGCGGGATCGAGCCGGGCGCGCACCGGCAGGGTGTTGATGAACAGGCCGATCATGCTCTCCACTCCGGCGAGTTCTGCCGGGCGGCCGGAGACCGTCGCGCCGAAGACGACGTCCTGCTTGCCGGTCATCTGGGAGAGCAGGACTGCCCAGGCACCCTGGAGCAGCGTGTTGAGTGTCAGCCCGGCGGTGCGCGCGGCCGCCGTGGCCGCTGCGGTGAATTCCTCGCTCAGCTCGATCGAGACCTGTTCGGGCAGGACCGGTTCACGGTTGCTGTCGAGGGGCGCGATGCGCGTGGGTTCCTCAAGTTGGGCGAGCGCCTCGCTCCAGGCCCCTCGGGCGGCGTCATGGTCTTGAGTGGTCAGCCATTCCAGGTAGTCCTTGAAGGCGGGGGCCGGCGGGAGGGCGGGGTCCTCCCGCCGGTAGAGGGTGAACAGCTCGCCGATGATCAGCGGCAGGGACCATCCGTCGAAGAGGATGTGGTGGCTGGTGAAGGCCAGGACATGGCGGCCGGTGGCCAGCCGGACGAGGGTGAACCGCAGCAGTGGCGCGCTGGTCATGTCGAACCGGCGGACCCGGTCCTCGTCCAGCAGTTGCTCCAGCCGTTGGTGCTGCCGGTCTCCGTGCAGAGCGGTCAGGTCCACTTGGCTCCACGGCAGTTCCACGTGCCGGGCGATGATCTGCACGGTCCGTCCGGACCCGGCCTGGACGAATCCCGCTCGCAGGTTCGGATATCGCTCCAGCAGTACCTGGCCCGCGGCCTTCAGGGCCTGGCCATCCAGCTCGCCGTCCAGGTGGAGGACAATCTGGGTGTTGTAGACGTCGACCGAGTTGTCGTCGGCGGTGTAAAGGGCGTGGAAGAGCAAGCCCTCCTGTAGGGACGACAGCGGCAGGACATCGGCGACACCGGTGGTGGTGTGCCGGGCCTCCAGTTCCTCGATCTCCGCCTGCCCCAGTGTGACCAGGGGCAGGTCCGAGGGGGTCAGACCGCCGGCGCCGGCCTCGGCCGCGTAGGTCGCCAGGGTCCGCAGCGCGGTGAACCAGCCTTCCGCCAGCTCACGTACGTCCGCTTCGGTGAATACGGCGTCGGGCCAGGACCAGAAGGCCACCAGCCGGGGGCCGTCGGGACGGTCTTCGGTCAGGGCGTTGACCTCCAGGGCGTGGGGTACCGGCCTGTTCCGGTCGGCGCCCGATCCCAGGACCGTGGCTCCCGGCACCGCCGGCCAGTGCGCGGTGTCACCACTGCCCGCGACCGGGAACCGGCCGAGGTAGTTGAATCCGATCTGCGGGCGGTTGCCCGCAGCCAGAACAGGCGCGGTATCGGGGTTGAGGTAGCGCAGCATCCCGTAACCGATGCCGTTGTCCGGTATCGCGCGCAACTGCTCCTTGACGGCCTTCAACGCCCGGGCCAGTGCGGGGCCGTCGCTCACTTCCGCCGCTCCGGGTACGAGGCGCACCGGATAGGCCGAGGTGAACCACCCGACCGTGCGGGACAGGTCCACGCCCGCCACGACCTCCTCCCGGCCGTGGCCCTCCAGATCCACCAGGACCCCGGAAGTGGTATCCGCTCCACGACGCCGCGCCCAGTCACCGATCGCCACACCGAGCGCGGCCAGCAGTACGTCGTTGACGCGCGCATGAAACGCGGTCGGCAGCGTGGTGAGCAGCGGCGTCACCACCTCCGCCGGCAGGGCAAGTTCCAGCGAACGCACGGTCGCCAGGACGTCCCTCGCCGGGACCAGTGCCTGCCCGGTCAGCAGCAGGCCGTCGTCGGCCGTCACCGAAGACCACAGGTCGAGTTCGGCGGCGCGGTCGGGCTCGACGGCCGCCTGGGCAAGCCGCTGCGACCACGTCCGCAGCGAGGTCGGCACCGCCTCCAGCACCGGCCGGCGGCCGGCCGCCGCCTGTTCCCACGCCGACTGGAGATCAGGCAGCAGGATCCGCCACGACACGCCGTCCACCACGAGGTGATGCAGCATCAGCAGCAGCCGCCCCGGGGCCTTTGGCCCCGCGTCGAACCACGCCACCTGCACCATCGCGCCCGATTCGGGCGCCAGCCTTCCCTGAGCCGCCCGGGTCTCCTCGGACACCACCTCACGCAACTTCTGCGTCCCCGCACCTCGGACATCAATCCGGGTCACGCACTGTGCGGCCGACGCGACTCCGTGACCGGGCACCCTCAGACCCCATTGGCCGTCCTCACCACGGAACAGCCGTATGCGCAGCGCGTCGTGCCGGTCCAGCACCGCCTGGACAGCAGTGGTCAGACCGTCCAGGTCCATCGCTGCGGGCACCTGCACCAGCATCGACTGGTAGAAGCCATCGACCGGACCGTCCTGCTCACGCAGCCAGTGAACGATCGGTGTCAGCGTCACCTCACCGACACCGGCGTCGGGCGCCTCGGCCACAATCGTGTCCAACTCACGGGCGACTGCGGCCAGTTCAGCCACTGTCTTGTGGACGAACACGTCGCGTGGTGTGAGGACGAGGCCTGCCTTGCGGGCCCGGGACACCAGCTGGATCGAGACGATCGAGTCGCCACCCAGGTC
>NZ_JBIWHT010000076.1:0-4476 GCF_044764265.1 Streptomyces sp. NPDC094147
GGTCAGACCCCCACCCTGCGCATACCGCATATCAACGGCATACCGCAGGGATCACCCACCGTCACCCCCGACACCAACCCGAAAACCTCAGTAGGAGCCTACTTACCTCGGCAGATGGTAAAGGGGGGTGTTGCCGCCGTCCCCCTCGCCAGTCAGCCCTCGTTGCATGATCGAGTCGCAGGTACTGGCAGCGGACGACTGGCCCAGGTGGCGTGAGTTGAGGTTGGTGGCGCTCGCTGAGGCCCCGTATGCGTTCGGGGCCAGGCTCGCCGACTGGCAGGGCGATGCCGACCGCGAGGAGCGATGGCGAGGCCGGCTGAGCATTCCCGGCTCGTACAACCTCCTGGCCGCCCTCGACGGAAACCCGGTCGGCATGGCCAGCGGCGTCCCGGGGCCCGGGGAGGGCGTCGTCGAATCTGGCGGGCGGGGGGAACACATCCTGGTGAAGAGGCTCCAGCCACGAACAGAGCGCGGCGCGTGCAGTGTGCCGGCGCCGGACTCCTGGCGCCTCTACGGAGGCGAGCTCATGACCCGGCTCGTGCAGTGACGGGGTGGGGTGTGAGGACGCGGCGGAGGATGTCCTCGATCTCGGTGCGTGTGGGTGGTCGGGTTCCGGCCAGGCCGTGGAGGGTGAGGCCGGTGGCTGCGGCCGCGGTGGCGTTGGCGGTGAGTGGGTCGGTGAACCGGCTCAGCACCTCGGCGGTCGCCTGGGCGTACCGGTCGGCGAGGGGTCGCAGAGCGGGGCGGCGCAGCGCGGCCACGTACAGCTCGAACTCCAGGACCTGCTGGCCGCGTTGGGGGCCGAAGCAGCCCATGAGGGCGTCGGTCAGCAGCACGACGAGTTGCTCGGTGGTGAGGTCGGGGCGCTGCCCGGCCCAGTCGTCCAGGTAGGCGGCGTAGCGGTCGACGGATCGCCGCAGTGCTGCCTGGATGAGGTCGTCCTTGGTGGCGAAGTGGTATGTCGTGGCTCCGAGCGGCACCCCGGCCTCTGCGGCGACCGCCCGGTGGGTCAGTCCCTCGATGCCGCGTGCGGCGATCACGCGCTCAGTGGCGGAGACGATCTCCGCGATCCGCCGGGCGGGATCCCGGCGCCGCCGGCCGGGGGTGTCGTGGGGCACGGTTCCGGACTCCTTCGCGTTCCTGGTCAATGAGAACAGATGCAAGTACATACGTACTGTACTGCTCACCCGGAACAAAGGCCCGCCAGGGCGGCGCCCCGGCGCCCCCCTTCCGGGCCCGTAACTGACGGGGCCGTTCCCGCACCAGAGGGTATGCGGCACTACAGCAGGACGAGACCGCACGGATGGATCTCCGGAGGCCCCCAGAGATCTCCGACCCTCCAGAACGAGGCGTATGCCCGAATTGCGCATCGCTCGGAACGGCTGTACTGTACTGATGTACCACTAAGGGCGGGGTGACGAAGGGCAGCGCCCGTACGTACCGGGCCGCTCGATCACCCGCCCCCCACGTCCCGCCGGGGAGCGCATGAGCCGGGATGCCGTCCTGCCCCGCCCCGTCCCACGGAGTGATCTGATGACCAGCACTGCCATACAGCCCGCCGTCACCGGCCGTGTGACCTCGTACGCGTTCTGGGGCCCGGACGGCAAGGCGCTCGCCGAGTTCTACGCCGCCGCCCTGGGCTGGAAGGTCACCCAGGAGTTCCCCGACGAGCACGGCGTCCCCACCGCCTTCTACGTAACCGACGTCACCGGCACCGCGGCGTTCGTCTTCTGCACCGCCCGGAACTTCAAGGCCCCCAACTGGCCCGAGGACGAACTCCCCTTCCACCTCGACCTGGCCTTCGGCGACATCGCGGCCGCCGAGAAGCGCCTGCTCGAACTGGGCGCCACCAAGCCCGGCCACCAGCCGGGCGGCACGCACTGGACTGTCCTCCTGGACCCCTCCGGCCAGCCCTTCTGCATCAGCACCGGGGCCTGCGCCCCGACCGCCTAGCCCCACCCCCGACCAACCCGACCCGGCAGTCTCCGTACGCGGGACGCCACCGAAAGGAAAGACCATGGGTTACGCACCCTGTTTCAGCGTCAAGGACACTTCGGCCAGCATCGCCTTCTACGAGAAGCTCGGCTTCACCGTGGACTCCAGCGGCGCCAAGCCCGGCGACGACATCCACATGCTGTTCTACGCCGGCGAATTCTGCGGAATGCTCTACAGCAACGCTGACCTGAAGAACTGGCTGCCCGTCCTCGCGGACACCCCCATCGGCTTCGCCGGCATGCACTACTTGGGCGTCGACGACCTCCAGGCCGCGCACGACCGGATCGCTCAGTACGCCGAGATCGTCAAGCCCCTTGCCGAGCACAATGGCATGCGCCTGTTCTACTTCCGAGACATCGACGGCTATGTAATCGGCGTCAACGAGAAGTCGGCCGCCCCCGCCGTCTAGGGCAGGCCGATGGGTGTCGGCGGCCCACAGCGCATGGCTGAACGACGAGGACCTCAAGTCCCGGGGACAATCGCCCCGTTCTTCGTTCACGACCGCAGCCGGATGGTGAGTGCCTGCACGAGCTGCATGCCCGCGGCGCCGTCCTGGTCGAGGAGATCGAGGAGGGCGTCCCCCTCCTGCACTTCGTGGGCCGGCGCCCGAAACGCCCGGCGACCCTTTTGCCCTCGTAGTGGAGTCTGCCCAGCGCCCCGGTGAGCCGGATGGCTTCCGCAGCCGCCGCGCCCTCCGCATCGGTGAGGCGTTCGCCGGCCGGCACGGCGAACAGGTCGGGTGCCGGTTCGGCCAGGCTCAGCCGCCCCGGCGCCCAGTCACCGATGGACTGCCGCCACGGATCGGCTCCGGCGGCGGCAAGGGCCCTTGCGTTGTCCGGCCGTCTGGCCACGACGGCCTCCCACAACGCCGTCACTCCGTGCTCCAACGCGTCCACGTCCGCAACCAGCCGGGCCAGCTCCGCAACAACCTCCGGAGAGCCGGACACCGCAGCACGGTGCAGGGGCCGCCCACCGCTCCATTCCTCTGGGGTGGCGCCCTGGTCGAGTCGGTGGCGGATGTCGGCGTAGTCCGTCCAGTCCCGCCCCACACCGGCCCAGGCGTCGCCCTGCGCTGTCACGGTGTCCCTTCCACCAGCAATCCGCATGGCTCCTCACGAGCCCCCGTACCCACACGCTCGCACACAGGTCTGACAGCACTCCTGCTTCACCTCGCTCGCGCACCACCGACAGGGGCTGCTGACGCTGCGCCGCCGCAGAGTGTCCTGCCCCGCATGCATGCCGCGTGACTCAAATACGGCGGCACAGCACCAAAGCGCCCCTATGTTCGAAGCGCACGCAGCGGACCCGGCCACATAGATGGAGCAGACCTTGGAATCGCCACCACCGCCCAGCCAGTCGCAGAGGTCGGGGCGCATGGTAGGGCTCTTCTGGATCGAAGCGGAGGAGGTGTTTCTGGGCGTTCCGCCTGTCGCACCGATACCTGGCGTACTTCTGTCACCGACGGGCCTGCAGATCACCGGCGCCGACCCGCAATCCTGGCCCTGGTCGACTGTGATGGACGTAGAGGTGACCGAGGTGCCGGTCCGCTCAGCTGTCACGCGATGGGCCACCCGCGCCGCGACGGTCGCCGCGGCGGTCCTGGATTTTTGGGTTCCGGGCAGTCCGCCCGAGATGACCGTGACAGTCAGCACGATGCAAGGAGAGCATCACCACACGCCGGTTCTCTCCGGCGCCGCGACCGCGTACACCCAACGCGAAGTCGACCTCTCACACGCGCTGCTCGCACACTTCGTCCGCGGCAGCGCATCGCCCGGCGCACTGACAGCGTGGTGGAAGGAGACCCAGCCCGTCGAAGTCCTGCGCTCCCGCCAACGAGAAGCCGTACTCGAACACTGGCTGGCCAAGGCCTGACGAACCGCATGGGAGCGACGACGCACCGATGCGCGACCGCCCAGAGCAACGCATGACGATGGCTGCCCCGAGCCCACGATGGTCACCGCCTGCCAGCCTTGCCCCTCACCCGCCGGCCGCCTCTGAACGAGAAGAGTTGCCTCAGAATATGGACACCACCGCGGAGAGCAAGCCAACCGGCCCACGTATGATTCTCGCCTTTGACGGGGACTGCGGCTTCTGCCAGGCCGCCATCGACGAGATCCGCAGCCGGGCCATGCCCCGGATAACTGCCGCACCCTGGCAGGCCCTTCCTGAAGAAGGTAGGGAGGGGTGGCTGTCTTGTCCTCTGTGCCGGTTTCGGGTTGTGCGCCGTGTGATCGGGGTTCTGAGTATGAATCTGTCGTCACGGATGCCCCTGGCTGTTATCAGTGCGTGTTATGCACTGTCACTCCAAAGACACAGGTTATGCGAGAGCTGTACCTTGCCGGCGTGTCTGTTGTGGGGGGTCAAAGCGTTTGCCGTGCCGGGCAGTTGATGGGCGTCGTGTGTTTTGCATTTGTGGGTGCGTCATCTGTTTTCACTGCTGTGGGGGCGGTTGTGGTGGGTGTTTGGTGTTGATGGTGTCGT
>NZ_JBIWHT010000077.1:0-4163 GCF_044764265.1 Streptomyces sp. NPDC094147
CCACAACCTCGCCCTCGCCGGATAGACGAGCAGCAGGGACCACCATCGAACACCTCCTCCTCAATTCCCAAGATCGCTTACGGGACAGCCTTTAGAGAAACGAAATCCCCCCTTGGGCCAGGCTCCCCGGCGAGATCGCGGAGCCGTTCCGAGAAGTCCGAGAAGGGTGTCCCATGAGTAGCATGACGCATCGCCTGCGCCGCCACACCGCCGCCGCCTGCCTGGCCGCCGGGCTCGTCCTGACCACGGCCGCCTGCTCCAGCTCGTCCGGCGGCGACTCGTCGGACAGCGCCGCGGGCAAGGGCGACGACACACAAGTGAAGTTCGCGCAGTGCCTGCGGGACCACGGCGTCCAGCCGGGCTCGGACGGCGGCGGCAGCAAGAGCGGCACCAAGGACCTCATCGCCCCCGGCCAGGACCAGAAGAAGGTCGAAGCGGCGGTGCAGGCCTGTAACACCGGCGACAGCCAGGTGTTCAACAAGCCCAAGTCCAATCCCCGACGGGCAGCTCAAGTTCGCCCAGTGCATGCGCAGGAGGGCCTCGACTATCCCGACCCGGACCCGAACCAGGGCAACAAGCCGGTCTACGCTCCAGCGGGGAAGGAGGACCAGTGGGACAAGGCCTCCAAGAAGTGCGGCCACTTGATCCTCGACGGCGTCCAGGGCCAGCAGTGACCGTGCACGAGTCGCAGGCTCCGGAAGAGCAGGCGGCACCGCCTGAGTCAGCAGCGACGGACGACCCCACGGCGGGCCACGCCCGGACGGGCGGCCGCAGAAGGACGTTCCTGATCTGCCTGGCCGCGTTGGTCGTCATCACCGGCGCCACGGTCGCCGCCACCTCCCTGACGGGCACCGGCACCCACAGCACCGGGCAGAGCACCGGCGTACCCAAAGCCACCGCCCCCGTCACCCGCGGCCACATCAGCGACGGCAGCCAGGCGGACGCCACCCTCGGCTACGGCAAGGAACGCAAAGTAGCCGCGGGCAGCCAGGGCGTGCTCACCAAACTCGTCGCGAACGGCTCCACGGTCTCCCGCGACGAGGCGCTCTACGAACTCGACGGACGGCCGGTGCGGCTGATGTACGGGGCCGAGCCCGTGTACCGGGAGCTGAAGGAGGGCGTCAAGGGCGACGACGCGCGGCAGTTGAAGGCGAATCTGCGGGCGCTGGGCTACGGCGACGGGCTGGCCGACGACCAGACCTTCACCTCCGGCACGACGGCTGCCGTCAAACGCTGGCAGGACCACCACGCCATGAAGCAGACCGGCACGGTCGGCCCGGCGGACATCGCCTTCGCTCCTGGTTCCGTACGGGTCAAGGCGCCCGGCACGGGAGCCACGGGCCAGGGTCCCGTGGCCGTGGGCGACCGCGTGCAGTCCGGCGGCACGGTGCTGACCGTCACCGGGACCGACCGCATCGTGCAGGTCAAGATGGACGTATCCGCGGCGAACCGCCTGAAGACCGGCACAAAAGTCTCCGTGGAACTGCCCAGCGGCACCAACGCGTCGGGCAGCGTCTCCTCGATCGGGAAGACCGTCGACACTCCCTCCGGCGACGGCAAGTCGGGCGCGGGTGGTAACGGCACGGACAAGACGCCCAAGGTCGAGGTCCTGATCTCCTTCGACGACGCGAAGAAGGTCGACGGCATCGACCAGGCACCGGTCACCGTCCGCTTCACCGGCGAGACCCACAAGAACGTGCTGACCGTCCCGGTCAACTCCCTCGTTGTCTTCTCCGACGGCGGGTTCGGCGTCCAGGTCGTCGAGGACGGCAAGGTGCGCGACGTACAGGTGAAACTCGGCCTGTTCGGACAGGGCAGGGTCGAGGTCAGCGGACCGGAGCTGCGCGAGAACCAGCAGGTCGGGGTGCCCAAGATATGAGCAGCCCCGTACCTCCTCCCCCGGCGCCCGTCGTGGAGCTGCGCGGTGTCACCAAGCGGCATCCCGGCAACGTGAGCGCGCTGGGCGGCATCGATCTGACCGTCACCGAGGGCGAACTCCTCGCGATCGTCGGTCAGTCGGGCTCCGGAAAGTCGACGTTGCTGCACATCGTCGGCACCCTGGACCGGCCGACCACCGGCAGCGTACGCATCGCGGGCCACGACGTCGCCAAGCTCTCCGACCGGCGACTCTCGGCGTTGCGGGCCCGGCACATCGGCTTCGTGTTCCAGGCCTTCCACCTGCAGCCGGGCCTCACGGCCCGGGACAACGTGGCGGCGGGCCTCCTGTACGCGGGGCTGCCCCGGGCCGAGCGCCGCAGGCGGGCCGCCGAAGCCCTGGACCGGGTGGGCCTGGGCGATCGCATGACGCACCGCCCGCACGAGCTGTCCGGCGGCCAGAAGCAGCGCGTCGCCATCGCCCGCGCGGTGGTGGCCCAGCCCGATCTGCTGCTCGCCGACGAACCCACCGGAGCCCTCGACTCGGCCTCCAGCGAATCCGTGATGAAAATCCTCCACGACCTCAATCAGGACGGCGCGACCATCGCCGTCATCACCCACGACAACGAGATCGCCGACAGCCTGCCGCGCCAAGTCCGCCTGAAGGACGGCCTGGTGGTCGCCGACCGGGGAGGCCCACGACTGGCGGCCGCCGATCAGGGGGGCCCGCGATGAGGGACCGTCCCACCGATCGACCCACCGACCGGCCTACTGACCGATCCACCAATCAATCCACCGACCGACCCGCCAGCCGACCCGCTGATCGACCCGCCGACCGCCTCACCGTTTCCCAGCTCTCCCCGCGCGACGTCCTGCACGTGGGCTCGGCCGGCCTGCGCGGCCGCCCCATGCGCGTCGTGCTCTCCGCACTCGGCATCGCACTCGGCATCGCCACGGTGATCGCGGTCGTCGGCGTCTCCTCCTCCAGCAAGGCCAAGCTGATGGACGAGCTCGACCGCCTCGGCACCAATCTCCTGGTGGTCTCGTCGGGCCAGTCGATGCTCCGCAATCAGGACATACGCCTGCCCAAGGACGCCCCGGGGATGATCAGCCGCATCCCGGGGGTCCAGGACATCGCCACCACCGGCGACCTCAAGAACGTCAACGTCTGGCGCAGCGAATTCGTCCCCAAGACCGAGACCAACGGCATCACGGTCAAGGCAGCCCAGGGAGACGTGCTCAAGACGCTGCGCGGAAAACTGGGCAGCGGCACCTGGCTCAACAGCGCCGCGGGCCGCTATCCAGCGGTCGTCCTCGGCGGTGTCGCCGCCGACCGGCTCGGGGTGAGCCGACCCGACGGCCAAATCCTCATCGGGGACCGGTACTTCACGGTCATCGGCATCATGGGCTCTCTGCCCAACTCTCCCGACCTGGAGCGCTCCGCCCTCGTCGGCTGGGACTACGCCCAGCGGCAGATGGTCTTCGACGGCCACCCCGGCGCCATCTACGAACGCTCCGGCAACGCGGTCAGCGACGTACGCTCCAGCCTGGGCAAGACCGCTAATCCCGAGCACCCCGAACTCGTCGGCATCAGCGACCCGTCCGAGGCGCTGAAGACGAAAGCCGCGGCCGAGGGGGCATTCACCAACCTCCTTCTCGGGCTGAGCGGAGTGGCCCTGCTCGTCGGCGGGGTCGGCGTCGCCAACACCATGATCATATCGGTGTTGGAGCGGCGCCACGAGATCGGCCTGCGCCGCTCGCTGGGTGCCACCAAGGGCCAGATCCGCATCCAGTTCGTCACCGAGTCGCTGCTCCTGTCCGGCTTCGGCGGGGTCGCGGGCGTCATCCTGGGCGCCGCCGCGACCGGCATCTACGCCGCGTCGGGCTCAATGCCGTGGGTGGTGCCGCCCTGGGCGGTGGCGGGCGGGTTCGCGGCGACCCTGGTCATCGGCACGGTCGCCGGCCTCTATCCGGCGGTACGCGCGGCCCGGCTGTCCCCGACGCTGGCGTTGCAGGCGCCGTGAGCCGGCTCGCCGGTCAACTCCCCTGGGCCGCGCGGGAGTCCAGGGGAGTGTGCCGGTTCCAGGACAACAACGAATTGAGGTGACCCCCATGGCGACTCTGCTGGTCAATTCACAGGGGTGAGAGGGACGTTCGGAGGGTGTCGAGGCGTGAGGTCCAGCTACCGCCGAGTGGGGTGCCGTTGAGCCAGGCGTCGATGCGGACGAGGTTGAGGGCCATCGCGGTGAGTACGTGTTGCAGGTGGGTCTTGGCGAGACCCTTGTAAT
>NZ_JBIWHT010000078.1:0-3638 GCF_044764265.1 Streptomyces sp. NPDC094147
ACGGTCCGGCCCAGGCGCACGTCCTCGGCGGCGAACACCTCCGCCATGCCGCCGCGTCCCAGCCGGTGGGTGAGACGGTAGCGGCCGTCGCCGACGAACTGGTCGACCCTCACGCGATGGTCTACGGGCTCGGCGTCCATCGGTTCTCACACCACCTCTGACCGTGCCGCGGACTTCGCGCGTTCTGATCCCACGTCACCGGCCCATCCTGCGCAAGCACTTTGAACCAGCCCCTGGGCGTCCCTCCATCGTCACCCACCGCACCGCCCACCAGGCGGGACCACAAGTCCCGGGATCGCTGCCGAAAGTCCCGTTATGTCAGGGTGTAGCCAGGGCAGCCGGGGTTTCTTCGGCGGGCCGTACGGTCAGATGCACTTGCGGGTGTTGCGGCCCATGCGGTGCCAGGTGTGGAGGCGGCCGCGGATCGCGACGGAGTAGTTGTAGAGGAACACCGGATCCGTCGCACCGGCCGCATAAGCGTCGCCGATGTGGTGGGCGTCAGCGTCTATCTCCTTGGCGTTCAGGGCGAGTTGTGGCACTAGGGTGTGGTGCGAGCCCTCCTGGCTGGTGCCGATCGTGCCCATGGCGATGGCGCCCGCAGCGTGGATGCGGCGGACCGCCTCGGCGGCGATCTCGCGGGTGACGCCGGGTACGGTGCCGGGCGGCAGCACCAGGACGCCGTCGGTGCCGGCTTCCGCGATCGCGCACATTCCGGCGGCGTCGAGCGGCTCTGAGCGCCCGGCCATGTGCATCTTGCCGGACCAGATCCCCGCGTCGTCGCCAAGAGCGGTGCGCAACTCTTCGCGGGTGCGGGCGATGTCGGCGAGGCTTGCCCCGGTGGCCGGGTTGGCGGTGAGGCACAGCAGGGCGGCGTCCTGGTCGACGAGGCGGCGGGCGTTGTCGACGGTGGCCTTGCGGCCGTCGGTACGTCGCCGGGTTCGATGTTGACGCCGATGGGGCGGCCGACGAAGTCGGCGAGCTCGGACAGCGAGGAGAACTCGCCCATGACGGGCAGGTACCAGCGTTCGCCGTCGTACACCTTCTCCAGCATGTTCAGGATGACGACGGCCGCGCCGAACGCGGCGACCAGCTCGATGTTGGAGATGCCGCCGGTCTCGTGCGCGCTGGCGAGCATCGCGGTGTGGGCCAGACCTCGGCGACGACGGCACGGCCTTCGGAGGCGGCCACCGAGTCGGTCAGTGCCCGGCCGCGCAAGGAGGCGAGTTCGCTGCTGTCCAGGTCGAGGATGCGGGAGATGAGGAGTCCTTCCGTTGCGAGGCCGTGGCCTTCCGGCGTGGTGTGTCCCCTCGGGCACGTCCCCACGACGGCTCAGTACACGGCCCGCGCCGCGCTCGCCACCGACGGGGAGGCGGCCCACCTCGACCTCGTAGGTCCCTCCTCGGTCCTGCAGGCCACCCGCCTCTCGTGCGACCCCGCGGGCACCCCCTGCGCCGACCGCTACGAACTGCGCATCACCCTCGGTTGAACGGACACCCACTACTCGGCGGACTTGTGGAAGTCCGGCGCGGGATCGGCACCCCAACGGGGTGCGGGGAACTGCGCGACCAGCCCCGCGCGGCCCGCAGTGAATCGAGCGCACTTCCCGCGGAGCGCTTAGGTGACGGCCGGTGCCTGGGTCGGCGTGAGCCGGGCACCGGCCGTGAGGCCGGGTAGACGTCGGCCAGGGCACCCATGTCCGCGGCCGCGTCCTCACCGTGCGGCTCGGCCCTGGCGAGGCACCGCTGCGTTGACCTGGGCGCTGATGTTCAATATCTTACGGTAAATGCCGGTTGCCATGTCGGACTTGTCGGTTGCTGACGCTGCGGCGTACTTCTCCTTGCTGCTGCGGATGCCCAGTAGTGTGCCGTCGGCCGCGCTGATCTCCTCCAGTTTGGTCAGGAGCGCCAGTTCCGCGTCCCTGAGTCCTGCCGCTGACTTCTCCAGGGCCTGCCGGACCGCCTGAGTCATCCGCTGGAGATACTTCGCGCTGCGATAGAACGCCTCGCCCGCTTCGGTGTAGTGCCGCAGGTCCTTGAGCAGGTCGCCAAGCTGCTCGTTGAAGGACTGCAAGTAGTGGGCGCTGGTGATGGTGACCGTGCTCTTGGCCTGCTTGCCTACGACGTCGAGGACCGAGCCCTGGGAGTGGTAGGCCTCCATCGCGTGCCACAGCGAGTAGCTGGTGTCCCGCCGGATCGCCAGAGCCAGTTCGTCGGACGGATCGGCGTCGTAGGCGGCTTGGGCTTCGCTCAGCCGCGCCGCGTGTTCCGCGTAGATCAGGTTACGGGCGCGGATGACGGCGTCGGGGCGGGCGGGCTCCAGCTCCTCGACGTACGCTTCATCATCAACCCCGGGGTGCACGTGCCCGGTCTGCCGGCGCAGGCGGTCGGCCAGCTCGTGGGAGGCCCGGGAGCGGAAGTGCGCTGCCGCATCGTGGCGGGTTCGCACCTCCCGTATCCGGCAGCAGGGCGGCCAGCCGCTCCACGTACGCCTTCCACTCCTCGGCGGACATGTACTTGCGCAGTTTGCTGAGTGCGGTGATGTCCTGGTCGGCCTCCGCGATCGCCTGAGCCTCTTTGCCCTTCGGCTCCACGATGCCGAACGCGTCGGGTGTCTCCGGGTCGAGTGTGCGAGCGCCGATCGCCTGCCGTCCGCCTGCTGGTTCCAGCGGCGGGGCCGGAGTTTCTTGCCTTCCTTGTCCGCCAGCAGTTCGGTCTCGCTCCAGCGCAGGCCCGCAGTGCCGGGGGCGTACGGAAAGGCGAAGTTGCCCCGCTCCGGCATGAAGTCCTTGACGTATAGGTTCACGTCGAAGACAGTGGCCGGCTCCTTTCAGGCCGGCCTTCTTCCATGCTGCGGAGAGGTCCTTCCCGGTGGCCTTGTCGACCTTGGCGGTCCACGGCAGATACGTACCGTCGTGCACGGCCTTCTTCAGCGCGGCCTGGTCCAGGCCCGGTACCTTCGACGTGAGTACGAGCAGCTTGTCCTCGTCGGCCAGCTGCTGCATCGTCGCGCCGAGGCCGCGTTCCATGATGTCGCAGAACGGGCAGCGCGGGTCCTCATAGACGTCGAGGGTGCGCTTGGCGGCCGGGTCGCCGTACGTGATGACGGTGCCGTCGGTGCCCGAGGTGTGCTGCGGGACGACCAGCGGGCCCTTGAGGGCAGCTGCGGTGTGGCTGTCGCTCTTGCCGCCACCGGAACCGGTGACCGCGATGATCACGCCGGTGAGCAGCGCGGCCCCGCCGAGCACCGAGCCCGAGACGGTCAGCCGTCGGTACAGCCTCTCCTTCTTGGCCCGTGCCTCGCGCTCGGCCTGCATCCTCCCCTGTGCGTTGCCTTTGCCCTTTAACCCACTTGTCCCTCGGTCAGCCCCCGCGTTCTTGCCATCCCTCCATCGTGACCAGCCGGACCGCTTACCGCTGAGGACCACAGGACACCAACTGCCGGGTCGAAAGTCCCGAAGAGCAGGCGTCCGATTATCGCGAAGGACGGAATGGAGAGACACTGGACCTCTTTCATCCTGAATAGCTGCAGGTGAGGAGGGTGTGGACGGCCGCGACGATCTGTCCAACGCGGTTGGTGGAGCATCTGGTCCGGCGCAGGACGCGCCAGGACTTCAGGCGGGCGAAGGCGCGTTCGCCCGG
>NZ_JBIWHT010000079.1:0-1351 GCF_044764265.1 Streptomyces sp. NPDC094147
CGAGTCAGAAACCGTTGGTGTAGGCGAAGGACATGCGAAAGGTCCGGCGTAGAGGGTAAGACCCCCGTAGCTGAAACATCAACGGCTCGTTTGAGAGACACCCAAGTAGCACGGGGCCCGAGAAATCCCGTGTGAATCTGGCGGGACCACCCGTTAAGCCTAAATATTCCCTGGTGACCGATAGCGGATAGTACCGTGAGGGAATGGTGAAAAGTACCGCGGGAGCGGAGTGAAATAGTACCTGAAACCGTGTGCCTACAAGCCGTGGGAGCGTCGCTGTATGTGCTTGCACATGCAGTCGTGACTGCGTGCCTTTTGAAGAATGAGCCTGCGAGTTAGCGGTGTGTAGCGAGGTTAACCCGTGTGGGGAAGCCGTAGCGAAAGCGAGTCCGAACAGGGCGATATAGTTGCACGCTCTAGACCCGAAGCGGAGTGATCTAGCCATGGGCAGGTTGAAGCGGCTGTAAGAGGTCGTGGAGGACCGAACCCACCAGGGTTGAAAACCTGGGGGATGACCTGTGGTTAGGGGTGAAAGGCCAATCAAACTCCGTGATAGCTGGTTCTCCCCGAAATGCATTTAGGTGCAGCGTCGTGTGTTTCTTGCCGGAGGTAGAGCACTGGATAGGCGATGGGCCCTACCGGGTTACTGACCTTAGCCAAACTCCGAATGCCGGTAAGTGAGAGCGCGGCAGTGAGACTGTGGGGGATAAGCTCCATGGTCGAGAGGGAAACAGCCCAGAGCATCGACTAAGGCCCCTAAGCGTACGCTAAGTGGGAAAGGATGTGGAGTCGCAGAGACAACCAGGAGGTTGGCTTAGAAGCAGCCACCCTTGAAAGAGTGCGTAATAGCTCACTGGTCAAGTGATTCCGCGCCGACAATGTAGCGGGGCTCAAGCGTACCGCCGAAGTCGTGTCATTCCAGCATGAGGGCCAACGCCCGCTGGGATGGGTAGGGGAGCGTCGTGTGCCGGGTGAAGCTGCAGCGGAAGCTAGTGGTGGACGGTTCACGAGTGAGAATGCAGGCATGAGTAGCGATACACACGTGAGAAACGTGTGCGCCGATTGACTAAGGGTTCCTGGGTCAAGCTGATCTGCCCAGGGTAAGTCGGGACCTAAGGCGAGGCCGACAGGCGTAGTCGATGGACAACCGGTTGATATTCCGGTACCCGCTTTGAAACGCCCAGTATCGAATCAGACGATGCTAAGCCCGTGAAGCCGTTCCGGACCCTTCGGGGAATGGAAAGTGGTGGAGCCGGTGACCCGGATCTGTAGTAGGTAAGCGATGGGGTGACGCAGGAAGGTAGTCCAGCCCGGGCGGTGGTTGTCCCGGGGTAAGGGTGTAGGACGTACG
>NZ_JBIWHT010000079.1:1440-2685 GCF_044764265.1 Streptomyces sp. NPDC094147
ACCTTTCGGGGTTGCGAAGCTGAGAACTTAAGCGCCAGTAAACGGCGGTGGTAACTATAACCATCCTAAGGTAGCGAAATTCCTTGTCGGGTAAGTTCCGACCTGCACGAATGGCGTAACGACTTCTCGACTGTCTCAACCATAGGCCCGGTGAAATTGCACTACGAGTAAAGATGCTCGTTTCGCGCAGCAGGACGGAAAGACCCCGGGACCTTTACTACAGTTTGATATTGGTGTTCGGTTCGGCTTGTGTAGGATAGGTGGGAGACTGTGAAGCGGCCACGCCAGTGGTTGTGGAGTCGTCGTTGAAATACCACTCTGGTCGTGCTGGATGTCTAACCTCGGTCCGTGATCCGGATCAGGGACAGTGTCTGATGGGTAGTTTAACTGGGGCGGTTGCCTCCTAAAGAGTAACGGAGGCGCCCAAAGGTTCCCTCAGCCTGGTTGGCAATCAGGTGTTGAGTGTAAGTGCACAAGGGAGCTTGACTGTGAGACCGACGGGTCGAGCAGGGACGAAAGTCGGGACTAGTGATCCGGCGGTGGCTTGTGGAAGCGCCGTCGCTCAACGGATAAAAGGTACCCCGGGGATAACAGGCTGATCTTCCCCAAGAGTCCATATCGACGGGATGGTTTGGCACCTCGATGTCGGCTCGTCGCATCCTGGGGCTGGAGTCGGTCCCAAGGGTTGGGCTGTTCGCCCATTAAAGCGGTACGCGAGCTGGGTTTAGAACGTCGTGAGACAGTTCGGTCCCTATCCGCTGCGCGCGCAGGAACATTGAGAAGGGCTGTCCCTAGTACGAGAGGACCGGGACGGACGAACCTCTGGTGTGCCAGTTGTCCTGCCAAGGGCATGGCTGGTTGGCTACGTTCGGAAAGGATAACCGCTGAAAGCATCTAAGCGGGAAGCCTGCTTCGAGATGAGTGTTCCCACCTCCTTGAGAGGGTAAGGCTCCCAGTAGACGACTGGGTTGATAGGCCAGATGTGGAAGCCTCGTAAGGGGTGGAGCTGACTGGTACTAATAGGCCGAGGGCTTGTCCTCAGTTGCTCGCGTCCACTGTGTTTGTTCTGAAGCAATGAACAGCTGTCAGAGCCCCGTGTGTGGGGTTCCGGTGTTCAACTTCATAGTGTTTCGGTGGTCATAGCGTTAGGGAAACGCCCGGTTACATTCCGAACCCGGAAGCTAAGCCTTTCAGCGCCGATGGTACTGCAGGGGGGACCCTGTGGGAGAGTAGGACGCCGCCGAA
>NZ_JBIWHT010000080.1:0-2579 GCF_044764265.1 Streptomyces sp. NPDC094147
TCATCAAAAGCCCGAGCAAACACCGGCACCCGCCCATACAACTCACACCCCATCCCCAACCGCTGACTCCCCTGCCCCGTAAACAAGAACGCGGTGCTGCCACCCCGCACCATGTCCGGAGCGCCTTCACCGCGGGCCAGCTCATCGAGTCCGCGCAGCAAATCGGCACGGTCCTCACCGACGACCGCAGCGCGCCGCTCCAGTGCGGGCCGGGTCGTCGCCAGCGACAACGCAACGTCCGCGACGGGCAGTTCGGGGTGGTCAGTCATGTACGCGTGCAGTTGCTCGGCCTGCGCACGCAGCCCCGTCCCACCGCGGCCGGACAACAGCAGCGGAACCGCGGCCAGGGGGGCACCGTCCGTGGGGGCCTCATCCGCGGCCTCGACGGCTTCGGCAACCTGCTCGATGATGACGTGGGCGTTGGTCCCACCGAATCCGAAGGAGGAGACACCGGCCCGGCGCGGCGCGGCGGTCCGCGGCCATGGGCGGGCCTCACCGAGCAGACGCACGGCCCCGGACTCCCAGTCCACGTGCGACGTGGGCTCATCGATGTGCAGGCTCTTCGGCAGCGTCTCGTGCTTCATCGCCTGGATCATCTTGATGATCCCGCCCACACCCGCAGCCGCCTGCGCATGCCCGATATTCGACTTCAACGACCCCAGCCACAAAGGCTGTTCACGTAACCGGTCACGCCCATAGGTGGCCAGCAGAGCCTGAGCCTCGATCGGGTCACCGAGACGAGTACCCGTACCGTGCGCCTCGACCGCGTCCACGTCATCCGGCCGCAACCCCGCATTGGCCAATGCCTGCCGGATCACCCGCTCCTGGGAAGGGCCGTTCGGCGCCGTCAGACCATTCGACGCACCGTCCTGGTTGACGGCGCTGCCCCGCACCACCGCCAGCACCCGATGCCCATGACGACGCGCATCCGACAACCGCTCCACCAGCAGCAGCCCGACACCCTCCGACCAGCCCGTACCATCCGCGGCCGCCGAGAACGACTTGCACCGCCCGTCCACGGACAGCCCCCGCAGCCGCGAGAACTCGATGAACGCGACCGGAGTGGACATCACCGTCACGCCGCCGGCCAGGGCCATGTCGCACTCGCCCTGGCGGAGTGCGTTGGCCGCCAGATGCAGCGCCACCAGCGACGACGAACACGCCGTGTCCACCGCCACCGCCGGACCCTCAAGACCGAACGCGTACGACAGCCGGCCCGAGGCGATACTGCCCGCGCTGCCACTGAAGAGGTATCCCTCGAACTCCTCCGGCCGCAGTTGGGGACGCGAGCCGTAGTCGCTGTACATCACGCCGGCGAAGACTCCGGTACGGCTGCCGCGCAGGGTGGCGGGATCGATGCGCGCGTCCTCGAAGGCCTCCCACGCCGTCTGGAGAAGCAACCGCTGCTGAGGATCCGTCGCCACCGCCTCACGCGGCGACATCCCGAAAAACTCCGGATCAAACTCATCCGCCCCGTACAAGAACCCACCATGCCGCGTATACGACGTACCCGCCCTCGACGGATCCGGGTCATACAGACCCTCCAGATCCCACCCCCGATTCCCCGGGAACTCACCAACAGCATCCACACCCTCAGCCACCAGACGCCACAAATCCTCCGGAGAACCCACACCCCCCGGAAAACGGCACGCCATACCCACAATCGCGATCGGCTCCTGCTGCTTTTCCTCGACGTCGCTCAGCCGCTTCCGTGCGTCGCGTGCGTCGGCAATGGCCCGCTTGAGATATTCGCGAAGCTTTTCTTCGTCAGCCACGTCAGCTCTCCCGATGGGTGGGTCAAGGAATGTGCGCGGGGATACCGCCCCCCGATGGCGGATGTTCCGTTATTCCATGTCGTCGAGCAGAGCGAAGAGTTCCTCGTCCGTGGCCGCGTCCAGGTCCTTGTCCTCGGCCTCATCGGCGGCGGATCCGTCCGCGCTGCCGGCCAGTTCCAGGAGTTCCCGCAGCCGGGCGGCGATGCGTTCCTGCTCGGGGTCCGCCGTGCCGGTACCGCTCTGCGCCGTCTCGCGGATCGCCGCTTCGATGCGGTCGAGTTCCGCCAGGACAGCAGCGGCCGCCGACGTCTCGCCGAGGTCCAGCTCTTCCAGCAGATAGGCCGTGAGAGCGTCCGGGGACGGGTGGTCGAAGACCAGAGTCGTCGGCAACCGCAGACCCGTCGCCGAGTTCAACCGGTTACGGAGCTCGACCGCCGTCAACGAATCGAACCCCATGTCCTGGAACACCCGATCACCCACCACCCCACTCACATCCGCATGACCCAGCACCCCCGCCACATGCGTCCGCACCACATCCACCACCACACGCCGCCGCTCCACCAACGACAACCCACCCAACCGCTCCACCAACGACAACCCGCCAGACGACACCCCACCCCCAGCAGCCACCCGACGACCCACCACCCCAGGCACCACACCACGCAACAACACCGGCGGATCCGCCAACCCACGCAACCCCGCCAAATCAAGCCGGGTCACCGCAAGAACAGCCTCCCCCGTAGCCGGAGCCAGATCGAACAACCCCATCGCATCAGCCGACGCCAACGGCACCAGACCCATCCG
>NZ_JBIWHT010000081.1:0-2146 GCF_044764265.1 Streptomyces sp. NPDC094147
GGTGTATGTGCGGGCAGGCCGACCGGATCCGGACCGTACTTTTTCCGTCCCGGCGGGTGTTGCTGGTTGATGTGGCGTCAGGCAGCGCGGGGAGGTGGGGCGCAGGCCTTGCGTGGTGCGGGCCTGCCCTGCCCGGCGTGGAGGGAGCACTGGAGGGGCCTGCCCGGCGTGGAGGGGGCTTGCTCACCGGGCGGGCGGGGCTTGGTGCGGGCAAGTTGGTCCGGGAGTTGGCTGTACCGGTGGGTGGACCGTTGGACCGAGAGTGGACCGAGACCACTGCCGAGGGTTGGCCCCGCCTTTTTGTGATCTTGGCTGTTCGTGCTGGTCAGACCCTGCGGGCAAGGAAGTTTTCGGCGCCGACACCTTCTTGTACGCGGTAGCCGTACAGGAGGTTGGGGTTCAGGGAGGGGGCGGCGCGGTGGCCGTGGTGGTGGGTGTGGAGTCCTGCCGGCCCCGGGGCGAGCACGGCGTGGGGGCCGGGCCTGGGCAGGGCGCTGTGGGCGGCACGGACGTCTGGCTACCACCTGGTGGCCCCTTGCTGGGGAAGGGGTTGTTGACGACCAACCCTGCGCGCGAGTTCCGGCCAGGATGATCTCCAAGGGGCCGAAATTTTCGTATCGTGGCTGGTGGTCAGACCCGTACCTTGCGTCATACGCGCTGCTCAGGCATGCTTCCGCATCCATTCTGGCGGCGTCCGAGATTCCGGAGGAGAGCAGAGTGGCAACAGGCAAAGTGAAATGGTTCAACGCGGACAAGGGCTTCGGCTTCATCGCGCAGGACGACGGAGGTCCGGACGTGTTCGTCCACTTCTCGTCCATCCAGAGCACTGGCTTCAAGGAGCTCTACGAGGAGGACAGGGTGGAGTACGACGTCGTCCAGGGCCCCAAGGGGCCCCAGGCGGAGAACGTCGTTCGCCAGACCTGACCCCAAGCAGCTGGTTCGCTCACGGGCTCAGTCGCCGCCGAGCCCTCGTGGCTGGCCTCGCACATGTGTTGAACGTCGAGGCTGGCCCACGGAGGTGCTGGCATCCAGGGCACGCCGGCCGACTGCCTCCGAAATGGAGAAGCCCACGACAGGACAGCGGCTTACCGCGCCGACTGCGGTAGACGCTGCGGTAGAGGCTGCACAACGGGCTGTACTAGAGACTGCGTCACTCCCCGTGACGCCCCATCATTCACGCAGGTCAGACCCCTTGGTAAGTCGTGGCCGGCATGCCGACTTCCCTCCGTACGCTCTGCCTGGCCCTGATACCTGGGGTGGTGGGGGTCGTGGTGGGGGCAGGGGCGGTGCGTGTCGGTGGGCGGGCGCTGCGCTGGCGGGGCTGGGTGGGGCGTCGGGCCGGTGGCCCGCCGCGACGGATCGTAGGCGGAGCCCCCTTGACCGCTCGTCAATCCGGTGGAGGGCAAGGGGTCGTCAGCCGTGGAATCGCAGGCGGCCTCAGGCTTGCCCGGCTCTCGGCGAGGGTGGGCAAGCCAGGCCACCCCAGGGCAAGCCTTGGTGCCCCAGCTCGGGAGGCTTGCCCCGCCGGACTGCTGTATCTGGTACACGATCTGGTACGCCATCCGGTACGCGTATCTGGTTCACCATCTGGTACACCCCAGTTCCGGCACGCGACGGAAAACCCCAGGTCATGCCCAACGGTGAGGCGTGGTGGGAAGTCAGGCATCCCCTCCTGCCCGGCCCCCTGCGCCCAATGATCAAGAAAGAGAGGGTGGGGTCTTGGGTGAGCGGGGGCGGCGGGGACGGGCGCCGTGGGGAGTTGGGGTCGCGTGGTCACGGGATGACCGCGCGGCGAAGCCGAGGAGGGTCTCAACGCCACCCGGATGTCGTTGACTGCGATCTCGGTGAGCTCGGCCCTGGGCAAGGTGGGGTTCCTCGGGGCGGGCAAGGAAGCCGGCTGCCGGGCAAAGATCTCGGGACGCTCGTAACTGGCGTGCCATCTGGTCCGACACCGGCGGGGGTCGGGAACTACTTTCGAACGCGGATGGGAGCGGCATCGCGAGCGAGCTGGCGTTTGAGTGGGGGCGGTTTGTGACGACGGGTTACTCACCGAGTTACTGACCCTTTCGGGTTCATGTCGGGTGTGGCGTGAGGACCAGCCCGGTTTCGGTGAGGCAGCCGTCGATGAGTTCGGGGTGCTGCTGGA
>NZ_JBIWHT010000082.1:0-1965 GCF_044764265.1 Streptomyces sp. NPDC094147
GGTGCCTCCACCGAGGTCCAGGGCGGCCTCGCCGGGATCATCGGGCACCTGGAGCGGGTGCTGGGTGAGCGGGACCGGGCCGTGAAGGCCGCGATGGCCGAGTTCACCGCCGACGGTGTCTCGGACGAGTACCACGGCAAGGAACTGCGGTGGAACAAGGCCGCGGGCGAGGTCCGCGACATCATCCGGCTCGTGCGCGGCACGCTGGAACTCAACGACGGGACCGCGCAGTCCACGCTGTCCAAGGCGAAGTCGGCCGTCGACGCCATCGGCTGAGCGCAGTTCAGCCCGGCTGCGGCGTAGTCCGGCCCGGTCAGGGCGTATGACGGTGGTGTGTGGGTGTGGGTTTACGGGGGTGGTGTGCGGTGGGTAGCTGGGATATTTCGCCGGCCGGGGTGTCGGGTGTGCTGCAGAAGGCGGGGCATGCCGCAGAGGACATGTCGAAGGCCGGTACCGGGATGCAGGAGAGCCTGAAGTCGGCGTCGTCCTCGGCGGGCACCATCTCCGGCCCGTACTGCGGGATCGAGCCGCCGACCGGGCCGGTCGGCGCGGCGCTGGGTGAGTTCATGCAGCACAAGGCCCAGGACCTCGGCTACATCGCCGTACGCACCGGGCACTCGCTCCAGGGCGCGTTCGACGCGACGACCGCCTATGTCCACGGTGACCTCGCGATGGCCGCGAACAAGCAGGCGCAGGCCGTCAGGGAACCCGTCATCAACGACCAGGGCCAGGAGATGGGCCCCGACGGCAAACCCGTCGACCCGACGACGGCGGCGGGGGGCTCGAAGTGAGCAAGGATGTCATCGAGCCCGGTGGGATTCCCTTGTTCACCGGCAACCTCGAACAGCTCACCAAGGACGCCGCCGCGCTGACCAAGCAGGCCGGGGACTTCCGCGACGGCGCCTCCAACGTCCATACCGAGTTCCAGGGCCTGTCCGCCTGCTACCACGCCCCCGAGGCCGACCAGCTGTTCGCCACCACCCTCCCCGTCAAAACCAGAGCCGACTCCTTCGCCGGCGACCTCGAAAAAGCAGCCGCCGCCCTCACCGCGTACGAGGGCGAGGTCCGGCCCATCGTCGACAGACTGGCCGGCCTGCGCACCGAGGCCTTCGCGTTCACCGACAGCATCGCCGGCGACGACCACTGGCGGCGCGACCAGAAGAAGGTCGACCACAACGAACGCCTCATGAACGACGTCGCCGCCGCCGTCGCCGCGTTCACCGCCGCCGAACGCACCTGCCACGACAAAATCACCGCCCTCGTCGGCGGCAGCAAACTCACCACCGACGACGGCAGCCACAAAGACGGCATGTACGGCTACTCCGAAGACGCCCTCAAACACGCCGAGGAAACCCCCTGGGGCGGCCACGCCGAACGCGAATACACCGGCCTCGCCTGGGTCTGGCACCAGGTCAAAAGCTTCGTATGGGACGGCTTCATCGTCGACGGGATCTGGGGCACCGTCAAAGGCCTCGGCACCCTCGTCGGCACCGACGGCTGGGACAAAGCCGGCCAGGCCTGGACCGGCCTCGCCAAACTCGCCACCGGCCTCGCCATCACCTCCACCCCCCTCGCCGGCCTCTACTGGGCCGCACCCGACAAATCCCTCCCCAGCTGGCTCCGCGACTCGCGCACCGCGGTCAAGGAGACCGGCAAAGCACTCGTCGCCTGGGACGAATGGGGCAAGAACCCCGCCCGCGCCGCAGGATCCGTCACCTTCAACGTCCTGACCACCGTCTTCACCGGCGGCTCCGGCACCGCCGCCAAAACCGGCGCCGTCGCCAAAGTCCTCTCCGTCACCGGCAAAGTCGCCAAAGTCGTCGACCCCATGACCTACGTCGCCAAAGCCGGCAAACTCGGCATCGTCAAAGTCGGCGACCTCCTCAGCGGACTCAAAAACATCTACACCGGCACCTACAAAGACGCCCTCCCCGGCCTCGGACACCTCAACGACATCAAGCTCGG
>NZ_JBIWHT010000083.1:0-1621 GCF_044764265.1 Streptomyces sp. NPDC094147
TGGGGTGCCGTTGAGCCAGGCGTCGATGCGGACGAGGTTGAGGGCCATCGCGGTGAGTACGTGTTGCAGGTGGGTCTTGGCGAGACCCTTGTAATGGGCGCGGTGGATGTCGCAGCGTCGGGATGCCTGGGACATGGTGCCCTCGATTCCCGAGCGCAGTGCGTACTGCTCCCGCCGGGCGTCGGTGGCCTGTTCGGCGCGCAGGCGTTGTTGGGCCTCGAACTGCGGGCGGGGGCGGAAGGTCAGGGACCGGGCATTGATCGTCGAGCGTGTGCAGTGGGCGCGCTGCGGGCAGGGAGTGCAGTCCGGGAGGCGGAAGGTGACCTGGATGGTCGGCAGTCCGTCGGCGCTGATCGATTCGCGCCAGTTGCGGCTGACCGCGCCGGTGGGGCAGATGACATGACGCTCGTCGAAGTCGACCCTGAACCGGGTCAGGTCGTAGGCGTCCGGGTCGCGGGTCTGCCACTGGTGGCCGGCGGGGACGGGGCCGAAAAGGTCGATGCCGTGGACGGCGGCGGCGTCCAGGATGTGGTCGATGCTGACGTAGGCGGCATCGACCAGCTCCCGGTCGGGCAGCAGGTCGGCGGCGGCCAGGTCGGTGTGGCGGGCGGTGACGGTCTCCACGTCGCTCAAAGTGGCTGTGGTCGTGGCGACATGGGCAATGACATGCGGCCGGTCCGGCTCGCAGACCTCGGTGAAATGACCCTTGAAGCCGCGCCAGCCCATGCCACGCTTGATGCCATAGCGGGCATCGGTGTCATACGGGCTGCCGATCGCGCTCGCACCGGGCGGCAGGTCGCTCTTTGTCCCGCCAGCGGTGACCGCTCTGGTCACGGTAGTACTGCTGGACCCAGACCTGACGCAGAAGGTGCAGTGCGGGCAGTTCCCGCAGCCAGGCCGGGGCACCACGGTGGTGAACGGCGTCCAGGAGACGGTAGCCGTCGGCGGCCAGCTCGGTGCGGACAGTGGCGGACTGGGGCAGCCGGAAGTCGTCCGCGCGCTGGGCATAGCGGTCCCACCACACAGCCGGAGCATGTCCCACAAGCCAGACCGGCACGGCAACGGCCAACGTCTCCAAGGCCGCGCGCATGCACTCCATCGCCAGCTCCAGGCGGTTCAGCAAGCGGATCGCGGCATGCACGTGGGTGGCGTCGGTGCACTGCAGCCCGCCGCAGTCCAGCAGCCGATGCTCCCGCAAGTGCCTCAGGAGCAGGGTCAGCAGCCGGTCCGTCTGACCTTCCTCGCTGGTCAGACGGGTACGGAACTCGCTGAGCACCGAGGCGTCGAACCCCGGATCTTCCAACGGCAGGCCCAACAAGAACTTCCAGTCCACACGCCCACGCACGGCCCCTCCGCGGCCTGGCGGTCCGTCAGCCCCTCGGCGAACTCCTCATCGACGAAAACCTCACCCCGCGCGTCACGCATCCGGACAGCCAGCGAGCCCCTCGGAAACGCGGCCCGCGCAAACCGCTCCGTCAACGCCGGAACCTCATAACCCGGCCTCGACCACAACGACATCACGGATCACCCCATCGGATCCCCGCGAACGCCAACCAGCCCTCACCGTCCCACCGGGACAACGATCACGCCAGACCACCCGTGAAAAGACCAGCAGAGTCAC
>NZ_JBIWHT010000084.1:0-1503 GCF_044764265.1 Streptomyces sp. NPDC094147
GCCTAATGGGACGTATCGGGTCGTAGAGACTTGATGTTGTAGCCGCCAGCAGGTGAGCACTTTCTCTGCCGGAGCCTTTGAGCTCTGGGGTCAGACCGTGCCCCTGCTGGTCGGCCGGGAGGCCATGACCGCTGATGGGATGGCGTGCCCGCCGAGCTGTGGGGCGTGAGCACTGGATCCATTAGGCCGCGTGCCGTGTCTTCCGCAGGCTGCTGTGCAACGAGACGAACGTATGCGAGCGGGAGAGAACTGTTGCTGCTGATCGGTGACGACTGGGCCGAAGACCACCACGATGTCGAGGTCCAGGACGAGACGGGCCGCAAGCTGGCCGCCGCGAACCTGCCCGAGGGCGTGGAAGGCATCGCGAAACTGCACGCGCTCATCGCGAAGCACGGTGGCGCGGATGTGGACCCCGCGGAGGTGGTGGTCGGGATCGAGACCGACCGCGGGCCGTGGGTGCAGGCCCTGATCGCCTCCGGCTACCAGGTGTTCGCGATCAACCCGCGGCAGGTCAACCGGTTCAAGGAACGGTATGGCACCTCCGGCGCCAAGAGCGACAAGGGCGACGCACACGCGCTGGCCGACATGGTCCGTATCGACCGGGACCAGCTGCGGCCGGTGGCCGGCGACAGCGAGCGGGCCCAGGCCGTCAAGGTGGTCGCCCGCGCCCACCAGACCCTGGTCTGGGAGCGCACCCGCGCCTTCCAGCGGCTGCGCAACACACTGCGCGAATACTTCCCCGCAGCCCTGAACGCCTACGCCGACCTGGCGCTGACCAGCACGGACGCGCTGGAACTCCTCACCAAGGCGCCCACACCGGAAGCCGCGGCGAAGCTGACCCGCACCCAGATCACCGCCGTTCTGGCCCGCCACCGCCGGCACAACCGGCCCCAGAAAGCCGCCACGATCCAGGCCGCGCTGCGGGAGGAACACCTCGGCCTGCCCGAACCGGTCACCGCCGCCTACGCGGCCGCCGCAACAGCCCACGCACGCCTGCTGATCAGCCTGAACGAGCAGATAGCCGAGCTGGAAGGGCAGGTGAAGGCGCATTTTCGAGCGCACCCGGACGCTGAGATCTACCTGTCGATGCCCGGCATCGCGGAGGTCACCGGCGCCCGGGTGCTCGCCGAGTTCGGGGACGACCCCACCCGCTACGCCAGTGCGAAGGCCCGCAAGAACTACGCCGGGACCAGCCCGGTCACCCGGGCCTCCGGCAAGAGCCACACCGTCCAGGCCCGCTTCGTCCGCAACAACCGCCTCGGCGCCGCGCTGCAACTCCAGGCGTTCTCCGCCCTGCGCAGCTCACCCGGCGCCCGCCGCTACTACGACAAACAACGAGCCCGCGAAGCCGGCTACAACCCCGCCCTCCGCCAGGTCGGCAACCGCCTCGTCGGCATCCTCCACGGCTGCCTCAAGACCCGCACCACCTACGACGAAGCGACCGCCTGGTCACACCACGCCCAACCCCATCCCGCTTGACATGAAACGTCATGGGATGTCTGA
>NZ_JBIWHT010000085.1:0-1434 GCF_044764265.1 Streptomyces sp. NPDC094147
GCCAGGAGTTTCAATGACGATGTCAAGCCGCCTGCGTGACCGGTGGGGCGGGGGTGAAGACCCGGTGGTCGCGCAGAAGTGCCCACAGGACTCCGGCACGTCGGCGGGCCAGGGCAATGACGGCCTGGGGGTGTTTGCAGCCTTCGCTGCGCTTCTTGAGGTAGAAGTCCCGGTTCGGGCCGTCGCGGATGATGCTGGTCTGAGCGGACAGGTAGAACACCCGGCGCAGGCGGCGACTGTATCGCTTGGGCCGGTGCAGGTTGCCGGTCCGGCGTCCGGAGTCCCGGGGCACGGGTACCAGTCCGGCAGCGGAGGCGAGGTGGCCGGCGTCGGTGTAGGCCACCAGGTCCCCTGCCGCGACGACGAATTCGGCTCCCAAGATGGGTCCCATCCCCGGGAGGGATTCGATGATCTCGGCTTGCGGGTGCGTCCGGAAGGCCGTCTTGATCTGTTGGTCGATGCGCTTGATCCGGTCGTCCAGCGCCAGGGTCTGGGTGGCCAGGTCCGCGACGATCTGGGCGGCAACGTCCTCGCCGGGCAGCGTGGTGTGTTGGGCCTCGGCGGCTTCCAGCGCCGTGGCGGCCACGGCGTCCGCGCTGCGCACGCTGCGGTTGCCCAGCCATGCGGACAGGCGGGCCCGTCCGCGGCGACGGATGGCCTGCGGGGTCTGATAACTGGTCAGCAGCACCAGCGCACCCTTGTGGTTGGAGTAGTCGAAAGCCCGCTCCAGCGCGGGGAAGACGCCGGTGAGTACGTCGCGGAGCCGATTGATCGTCCGCACCCGGTCGGCGACCATGTCGGTGCGGTGCGCGGTCAGCAAGGCAAGGTCCGCGGCCAGCTGGGCGGGCACGCCGATCGTGGTGAAGTCGCGGCGCTGGCGGGCGGTTTCGGCGATGACGTAGGCGTCGCGTGCGTCGGTCTTGGCCTCGCCCCGATAGGCCCCGGACATGCGGTTGACGGTGCGGCCGGGCACATAAACGGCTTGCTGCCCGTGGGCTGCGAGCAGTGCCAGTAGAAGTGCCGAGGTAGTGCCGGAGATGTCCACCGCCCAGCGGACCTCGTCCGCGAGGTCGAGGATCTCGCCGATCGCGGTCAGGATCGCCGACTCGTCATTGTCGATCTTCTTGGACCAGAGTGTCGCTCCGGTCTCGTCCACCACCGCGCCCCAGTGGTGGCCCTTGCCCGCGTCGATGCCGGCCCATAACCGGTCCCGCCTGTTGATGTCCACGCTTGCTCCTCGTGCCGTGAAACTCACTCGTCGGCCCGAGGAACACCCCGCCATCAGCTCCGTAAACAGCGACAAGATCGCAGATCTCAATCAGCAGCCAGGGCGCCCCGAAGGACCGGGCGGCCACTCCTGGCGAGCCACTGAAGACAGCTTCGCGTAAGCCACACCCGGCCCTCCCGGGCCGTCCAACAACTTACGGAGCTTCG
>NZ_JBIWHT010000086.1:0-1420 GCF_044764265.1 Streptomyces sp. NPDC094147
GTACGGAGCTGTCGTACCGGGAGGTGAATGAGCGGGCGAACCGGCTGGCGCGGGAGTTGATCGCGCGGGGCGCGGGCCCGGAGCGGCTGGTGGCGTTGGCGTTGCCGCGTTCGGAGTCGATGGTGGTGGCGCTGCTGGCGGTGCTGAAGTCCGGTGCCGCTTATCTGCCGGTGGATCCGGCTCATCCGTCCGAGCGCATCGCGCTGATCCTCGGCGACGCCGCCCCCGCGCTCCTGGTGACCGACACCGCCACCGCCGATGCGCTCCCCGATACGGATGCGCCACGGCTGATCCTGGACGACCCCGAGATCACGTGGGCCGGCCGGTCCGCGACCGATGTCACCGACGCGGACCGCGGCACCCGGCTGCTTCCGGAACACCCGGCCTTCGTCCTCTGCGCCTCCGGTGCCACCGAACGCCCCACGGGTGTCATCGGGCTGCACGGCGCCCTGGCCAACCGACTCACCTGGTTCACCGAGGAGTTCCCGGAGCAGTACACGGCGGCCGTCCTCGCCACCTCGCCGGCCGGCACCATCGACGGCATCACCGAACTGCTCGCCCCGCTGCTGTCCGGCGGCTCGACCGTCGTCGTGGACGGGGACACCGCCCATGGCCTTCCCGACGGTGACCACCCCGACATCACCCTCGGCACCGACACCCTGACCGGTCGTCCGGTGTGGAATACGGGGGTGCTGGTGCTGGACGGCGGTCTGCGTCCGGTGCCGGCGGGTGTCGCGGGTGAGTTGTATGTGGTGGGTGCCGGACTGGCCCGCGGGTATGTGGGTCAGTCGGGTCTGACGGCGTCGCGGTTCGTGGCGTGCCCGTTCGGACCGGAAGGCGCTCGGATGTACCGGACCGGGGACGTGGTGCGCTGGTCGCCCGACGGACGGCTCGTGCTGGTGGAACGTGCGGGCGAGCCGCAACAGGCGTTGCCGGTACCGGAATTCGAGGACGCGGTGTCGTCGCGGGAGCCGCGGGATCCGGTGGAGGAGGCCCTGTGCGGGCTGTACGCACAAGTACTGGGACTGGAAACGGTCGGTGTCGACGACAGCTTCTTCGACCTCGGCGGCCACTCCCTCCTCGCCACCAAGCTGGTCAGCCGGGCCCGCGCCGCGCTCCGTACCGCCCTGTCGGTCCGGGACGTCTTCGAGGCGCCCACCGTCGCCGAACTGGCCCTGAGGGCCCGGACCGGCGGCCGGCCCCGGCCCGCGCTTACACCGGCGCCCCGCACCGGCACCCTGCCGCTGTCCTCGGCACAGCGCCGCCTGTGGTTCCTGAACCGGCTCGACCCGGACTCCGCCGCCTACAACATGCCGCTCGCCGTGCGCTTGTCGGGTGTGCTGGATGTGGGTGCGTTGGAGGGGGCGTTGGGGGATGTGGTGTCTCGGCACGAGAGTCTGCGGACGGTGTTCCCGGAGGT
>NZ_JBIWHT010000088.1:0-1319 GCF_044764265.1 Streptomyces sp. NPDC094147
TGCGGGTCTGATGCACTTCCCGCTCAGCCTCACCGCCTTCCCCGGACCCCGGCTGACCCTCGCCCTGAGCTACCAACCCGACACCTTCGACCGGACCCACGCCGAGCGGTTGAGCCAGTGGCTGCACCGGATCCTGGAGAGCACCGCCACCGACCCCGGCACACCCGTCAGCCGGATCGACATCCTCGAAACGGCCGAACGCCGACGTGTGTTGGAGGAATGGAACGGCACCGAAGGGATACAACCGCCCACCGTCATGCTAACGGAGTTGTTCCAGGAGCGGGTGGTGCGGACGCCGGACGCGGTTGCGGTGGTGTTCGAGGGTGAGTCGCTGACGTATGCGGAGTTGAACGCGCGGGCCAATCGGCTGGCGCATGTTCTGCTGGCCAGGGGTGCGGGCCCGGAACGGTTCGTGGCGGTGGCGCTGGAGCGGTCGGCCGAACTGGTCGTGGCGACGCTGGCGGTCCTCAAGACCGGCGCAGCCTACGTGCCGCTGGACAGGCGGTCACCGGCGGAACGGCTGAGTGCGGTGATGACGGACACCGGAGCGTCGGTGCTGCTGACGGACCGGGCCTCGGCAGACGTGCGGTTCAACCACGCGGCGCGGGTACTGGTGGTCGACGACACCGCGGAGCTGGCGGACATGCCGTCGGACGATCCGGCAGTGGCCGGACACCCCAAGCAGCTCGCGTACGTGATGTACACGTCGGGTTCGACGGGCATGCCCAAGGGCGTCGCGGTCACGCACGCGGACGTCGCGGCACTGGCCGCGGACCGTCACTTCCGGGCGGACGCACACCGTCGGGTTCTGATGCACTCGCCCCACGCGTTCGACGCCTCGACGTACGAGATGTGGGTGCCGCTGCTGTCCGGCGGCACCGTCGTGGTCGCCCCGCCCGGTGAACTCGACATCTCGGCACTTGAACGGGTGATCACCGGCCAGGAAGTCACCGCCGTCTTCATGACGATCGGGCTCTTCCGGCTGCTGGCACAGGAGTCGGCGGCGTCCTTCGCCGGAGTGCGCGAGGTGTGGACCGGGGGCGACCTGGTGCCGGCGGTGGCGTTGCGGCGCGTGCTGGAGGCCTGCCCTGGCATCGTGGTCACCGATGTGTACGGTCCGACGGAAACGACCACGTTCGCCACGTGCCATCCGATGAGGTCACTCGCGGAGGTGCCGGACACGGTGCCGATCGGTCGTCCGATGGACGGCATGCGGGTGTACGTGCTGGATGCGGGGCTGCGGCCGGTGCCGGTGGGGGTGGCGGGGGAGCTGTACATTGCCGGCGCGGGTCTGGCTCGTGGCTATCTGAACCGTCCTG
>NZ_JBIWHT010000089.1:0-1293 GCF_044764265.1 Streptomyces sp. NPDC094147
CACCGAACCCAGCTCCGGACGCCCCAGCACCCTCCGCACCACCGAACGACGCAGCAACCGCTCGTCCCCGGCGACATCTGCCGCGGTCATCGGGTCCCCCGCTCCGTGTAGGCCTTCAGTTGGGTGGCCTGGTCCTTGGTGATGATCTGCGGCCCGGTCAGCACCGGAAGCCCGCCGCCGAGCACATCGCCGTTGTACTTGTACAGCCACAGGAGGTCCACGGCCTCGTATCCCTGGAGGTAGGGCTGCTGGTCGACGGCGAAGCCGAGCGTGCCGGCCTCCAAGGCCGCGGCGACCTTGGCGTTGAGGTCGAAGGTGTCGATCTCGGCGGAGCTGCCGGCCGACTGCTTGGCCTTGTACGCCGTGTCCGCGAAGGGCGCGCCCAGCGTGACCACGGAGTCGATGGCCGGGTCGGCCTGGAGCTTGGCCTCGATGGAGGACTGCACGTCGGGCATGTTGGTGCCGGTGACGTAGAGGTTCTGGAGCTCGCCCTTGAACGTCTTCCTGGTGCCCGCGCAGCGCTGCTCGTGTCCGACGTTGCCCTGCTCGTGCAGGACGCAGAGCGCCTTCTTCTTGCCGCGCTTGTTGAGCTCCTCGCCGACGGCCTCGCCCGCGATGGTCTCGTCCTGGCCGATGTGGGTGAGCGCGCCGAACTCCTTGGACTTCTCCGAGCCCGAGTTCACGGTGATCACCGGGATGCCCGCCTTCTCGGCCTTGGCGACGACGTCCTTCAGGGCGTCCGGCTTTGCGAGCGTGACGATGATGCCGTCGACCTTCTGGTCGATGGCGGCCTGCACGAACTGCGCCTGCTGCTGCCCCTGGTCGCTGTGCGAGTACAGGAAGTCGATGTTGTCCTTGACGGCGGCCTGCTTGGCGCCGTTCTGGACGATGTCCCAGAAGGTGTCGCCGTCGCCCGAGTGGGTGATCATCGCGATCTTCCAGCGGGGTGTGTTCACCGCGGCCCTGCCTTGGGCCTGCGCGGACTTGCGCGCGTCCTCGGCACGCTTGCCGCCCGTGCTGCTGCACCCCGCCAAGGAGGCTCCGAGCACCGCTGCCAGCACCGCGCCCATGACGCGTACCCCTGTCCCAACCCTTGCCACGACGCCGTGCCCTTCTTGCTGTACCACCGGGTGCCTCCGGGGCTGGTTCAGACCTGCCCCGGCCGCCCAAGTATGGGTCACGCGAGGTCGGCGGGGGATCATCGGGTGCCGCGGGCGGTGTACTTCTCCAGCGCCGGCACGTCCTTCTCAGTGACGATCGCGGGCCCCGTCAGGACCGGCTTCCCACCACCGA
>NZ_JBIWHT010000090.1:0-1286 GCF_044764265.1 Streptomyces sp. NPDC094147
ATCGCGGCCTTCACGGCCCGGTCCCGCTCACCCAGCACCCGCTCCAGGTGCCCGATGATCCCGGCGAGGCCGCCCTGGACCTCGGTGGAGGCACCTGTGTCGTAACTGCGCCGGTCCTGATTCTGACCCATGATGATCCGTCCCCCGTGTGGTTAGTGGCGTGCGCCGAAGCGGGCCGCGTCGAAGTTCGCCGACGACATGTTCTGGTGCGCGTTGGACTCCTGCTCGTGGTCACCGGACCCGAACGCGGAGTCCATCCCGGACTGGCCGCCCAGAATGTCCTGGAGGGACCCGTTGAGGTCGTTGGTGATCTCATCGGCATGCGTCTTGAACGTGTCGAACGCGGCCTTCCCCGCCCCGTTGAACTTCCCCTCCAGCGGATCCGCCGCAGCGATCAACTGCCGGATCAACGCCCCGAGATCACCACTCGACCCCTCGGTGCTCTTCCCCAGATCGGACAGAGTCGTAGACCCCATGTCGAACTTCACGCACACACCCCCGAAACAGTGCCAGCCACTTGAACCACGCGCGCGCAACCCGGCGCGCCGCCCATGTCTACCCAATGCAGATTGCACGCGCAACGCACCGCAGGGGCCTCCGGACCTGCTGGAATCCCCGATTCCCCAGGTGTTCGGGCAGGTCCGAGCGGTGCCCCTACGGGAACGGTTACGAACTTGGAACAGCGGATCGGAGTGCATTCGCGGCATGGCTTGCAATGTCTGGCAAGTCGGTCAAATGAGTTGATGGTGGGCGTGTCATGCCGGTTGCCCTTCGGCCACTGGCGGGCGTGGCCGCTGCTGGCTGCCGTCACTGGGGAGGCGTACGGACTGGACGGCATAGAGGGGTGGGGAGACGACGTAGATGGGGTGGGAAGGGGGGCCGGGAACGGGGTCGGGGTGGGGGCGGGTGGAGCGCGACCGGACTCGTGTAATGTTCTCCGGGTTGTCGTGGAGCCGGAACGGTTCTGGGGCAGCCGTCCGCCGCAGGTTCTGCGGCAACCCAACTCAGCACGACCCCCCGACCGGGGCTGAATTCGGCATGCCGAATTCCATTCCGATCGGGCCGGCAGACTCGATTACGAATCGCCGGGAAGATCGGCTAGAGTTCGGGACGTCGGAAAGGCCCAAGGGCCGGGAAGACACCCCGATTTCGACCGGGAATCAGGCCCGAAAGGATCTGATAGAGTCGGAGCCGCCGGAAAGGGAAACCCGAGAGGGAGAACCTGAAAGGCACCGAGGAAGTCGGACACGAAAGCGTCTGATAGAGTCGGGAACACGAAATACCGA
>NZ_JBIWHT010000091.1:0-1250 GCF_044764265.1 Streptomyces sp. NPDC094147
GGGCACGGACTGGGACGCCGCGGTCGCGTACTGGAAGACCCTCAGGACGGACCCGGACGCGGTCTTCGACGCCGAGGTCGTCATCCGGGCCGAGGAGCTCTCGCCGTTCGTCACCTGGGGCACCAACCCCGGCCAGGGCGCCCCGCTGTCCGCCGCGGTCCCCGACCCCGCTTCGTACGAGGACGCTTCGGAGCGCCTGGCCGCCGAAAAGGCCCTGGAATACATGGGGTTGACCGCCGGACAGCCACTGCGCGACATCAACGTCGACACCGTCTTCGTAGGTTCATGCACCAACGGCCGCATCGAGGACCTGCGCAACGCGGCCGCCGTCATCCAGGGCCGCAAAGTCGCCGACGGCGTACGGATGCTGGTCGTCCCGGGCTCGGTCCGCGTCGCCCTGCAGGCCATGGACGAGGGCCTGGACAAGGTGTTCACCACCGCCGGCGCCCAATGGCGCCACGCCGGCTGCTCGATGTGCCTGGGCATGAACCCCGACCAGCTGGCCCCCGGCGAGCGCTCCGCATCCACCTCCAACCGCAACTTCGAGGGCAGGCAGGGCAAGGGCGGCCGCACCCACCTGGTCTCGCCCCAGGTCGCCGCCGCAACCGCAGTCCTCGGCCACCTGGCCTCGCCCGCCGACCTGTCCGACGCCCAAATGCCCGTGGAGGCCTGACAACCATGGAAGCTTTCACCACACACACCGGCCGGGCCGTACCGCTGCGCCGCTCCAACGTCGACACCGACCAGATCATCCCCGCCCACTGGCTCAAGAAGGTCACCCGCGACGGCTTCCAGGACGGACTCTTCGAGGCCTGGCGCAAGGACTCCGACTTCATCCTGAACAAGCCCGAACGCAACGGCGCCACCGTTTTGGTGGCCGGCCCCGACTTCGGCACCGGCTCCTCCCGCGAACACGCCGTATGGGCCCTGCAGAACTACGGCTTCAAAACCGTCATCTCATCCCGCTTCGCCGACATCTTCCGCGGCAACTCACTGAAGAACGGGCTGCTCACGGTGGTTCTCGACCAGAAAGTCGTGGACGCGCTGTGGGAGCTGACCGAGCGCGACCCGGGCGCCGAAATCACCGTCGACCTGCACGACCGCCAGGTTCGCGCGGAAGGCGTCACCGCAGGCTTCGAACTCGACGAGAACGCCCGCTGGCGGCTCCTGAACGGCCTGGACGACATCTCGATCACGCTCCAGAACGAGCCCGACATCGCCACCTACGAAGCCCACCGCCCCACCTTCAA
>NZ_JBIWHT010000092.1:0-1159 GCF_044764265.1 Streptomyces sp. NPDC094147
GTTCGTCGTCGCTGGTGGCGCTGCATCTGGCGGCCAACGCACTCCGCCAGGGCGAGTGCGACATGGCCCTGGCCGGCGGCGTGACGGTGATGTCGACACCGCAGTCATTCGTGGAGTTCTCGCGCCAGCGCGGCCTTTCGGCCGACGGGCGCTGCAAGCCCTTCGCCGAGGCCGCGGATGGCACGGGCTGGTCGGAGGGGGTCGGGCTGCTGTTGGTGGAGCGGTTGTCGGATGCGCGTCGTCATGGGCATCGGGTGCTGGCGGTGGTGCGGGGCAGTGCGGTGAATCAGGATGGTGCGTCGAATGGTCTGACGGCGCCGAACGGTCCTTCCCAGGAGCGGGTGATCCGGCAGGCGCTGGCGAACGCGGGGTTGCGGCCGGATGACGTGGACGCCGTCGAGGCGCACGGCACCGGCACCCGCCTCGGTGACCCCATTGAGGCTCAGGCTCTGCTGGCCACCTATGGGCGTGACCGGTTACGTGAACAGCCTTTGTGGCTGGGGTCGTTGAAGTCGAACATCGGTCACGCCCAGGCGGCTGCGGGTGTGGGCGGGATCATCAAGATGATCCAGGCGATGAAGCACGAGACGCTGCCGAAGAGCCTGCACATCGACGAGCCCACGTCGCACGTGGACTGGGAGTCCGGGGCCGTGCGCCTGCTCGGTGAGGCCCTCCCATGGCCGCGGACCGCCGCGCCGCGCCGGGCCGGCGTCTCCTCCTTCGGGATCAGCGGGACCAACGCCCACGTCATCATCGAGGAGCCGGCCGACGACCGGCCCGAGGAAGCGCCCGGCGCCGCGCTGCCCGCGCTGCCCTGGGTGGTCACGGGCAAGTCGGCCGAGGCGCTCGCCGAACAGGCACGTCGGCTGCACGCCGCCGTTTCCGGGGACACCGGTGCGGACCCGCTGGACGTGGCCTACACCCTGGCCACCGGCCGTGCCGCACTGGAACACCGCGCGGTCGTCGTCGGCACGGACCGGGCGAAGCTCCTGGCCGGACTGGGCTCGCTGGCCGCCGGCGGCCAGGGACCCGGCGTGGTCCGCGGCACGCGCACCCAGGGGCGAACCGCGTTCTTGTTTACGGGGCAGGGGAGTCAGCGGTTGGGGATGGGGTGTGAGTTGTATGGGCGGGTGCCGGTGTTTGCTCGGGCTTTTGATGA
>NZ_JBIWHT010000093.1:0-1062 GCF_044764265.1 Streptomyces sp. NPDC094147
TTCCCCTCCAGCGGATCCGCCGCAGCGATCAACTGCCGGATCAACGCCCCGAGATCACCACTCGACCCCTCGGTGCTCTTCCCCAGATCGGACAGCGTCGTAGACCCCATGTCGAACTTCACGCACACACCCCCGAAACAGTGCCAGTCATGCTGAGTCGCCACGCGTGCCTCGCGTGGCGACTTACATGTCTATCGAACGCGCGTTTCAGGTGCAATGTGCTTGTGTCGCAGTTTGGTAGCAGCCCCCCACCCCGCCCCTTCCCGAAACCCTCCGGGGGCGGGTGCTGCTGGGGGCTCCGCCCCCAGACCCCCGCTCCTCAAGCTCCCCCAAGGCCTAAAGGGCCAGGCGGGACCCCCATGAGGGGCTTGATTTTCCCGCTGAGCGGCGCTGCCAGCCGTCCGGCGTTGGGGGGGGAGGAGGGTTGGGGGCGGAGCCCTGAAACGGGGGTGTGAGGAGCTGAGCCCCGAACGTGGGGCGGAGCTCTGAAACGGGGTGCGGGGACGGAGCCGCGGAGGGGTGCCGAGGGGCCGATCGGGGGTGCAGGGGGCGAAGCCCCCAGGGCTTAACCATCCCAACCCCGAGCCACGGACAGGCGGGTGGGCAACCCCCGAGGGGGAGTGCCAGGGGGCGGAGCCCAGCTGGGGTTCAAGGGGCGAAGCCCCTCAGGGGGTCTGGGGCGGAGCCCCAGTGGGCGGCGTTCTCAACTCCCGCCACGGGCGGGCGGTTGGGCAAACCCTGGGGGTCTGGGGGCGAGCCCCCGAGCGGTCGGGCCCCCAACTCCGAGTCATGGGCGGGCGGTTGGGCACACTCCCGGGGGTCCGAGGGCGAAGCCTCCGAAGGGGGTGCAGGGGGCGGAGCTCCCGTTGGGGTTCGAGGGGCGGAGCCCCTCGGGGGGTCTGGGGCTCAGCCCCAGGGCTCAGCCTTCTCAACCCCGAGTCATGGGCGGGCGGTTGGGCACACTCCCGGGGGTCCGAGGGCGAAGTCCCCGCAGGGGGTGCAGGGGGCGGAGCCCCCGTTGGGGTTCGAGGGGCGGAGCCCCTCGGGGGGTCTGGGGCGCAG
>NZ_JBIWHT010000094.1:0-1011 GCF_044764265.1 Streptomyces sp. NPDC094147
TTTTCGCGGTGGGTGGTGAGGCGGACGCGGCGCGTGCGGTGGGTGTGCCGGTGTTCCGGACGAAGATCGGCCTTTATGTGGGGGTCGCGTTCGCCGCGTGGGTGTCGGGGCAGCATCTGTTGTTCTCGTTCGATGTGGTGCAGTCCGGTGAGGGGGTCGGCAATGAGCTGATCTACATCATCGCGGCGGTGATCGGGGGGTGTCTGATCACGGGTGGCTACGGTTCGGCGATCGGTTCGGCGGTGGGTGCGTTCATCTTCGGGATGACGAGCAAGGGCATCGTGTACGCCGAGTGGAATCCGGACTGGTTCAAGTTCTTCCTGGGGGCGATGCTCCTGCTGGCGACGTTGCTGAACGCGTGGGTGCGCAAGCGGGCGGAGGCGACGGCATGAGCGACGACGCGGCCGACGATGTGACGGACGGCGGGACCGGCGGCGGGGTCGGTGATGTGAGGACCGCTCTGGTCGAGCTGGATGACGTCAGTAAGTACTACGGCAACATCCGTGCGCTGGAGGGGGTGTCCCTGGAGGTCCATGCGGGGGAGATCAGCTGTGTACTGGGGGACAACGGGGCGGGGAAGTCCACCCTCATCAAGATCATCGCGGGGTTGCACCGGCATGACGCGGGTGTGTTCCGGATCGAGGGTGAGGATGTCGCGCTGAGCAATCCCCGCGAGGCCCTGGATCGCGGGATCGCGACGGTCTACCAGGACCTCGCGGTCGTTCCGCTGATGCCGGTGTGGCGGAACTTCTTCCTGGGTTCCGAGCCGACCAGGGGCAAGGGGCCTTTCAGGCGGCTCGACGTGGAGAAGATGCGCGCGGCCACCCGTGCGGAGCTCCTGCGCATGGGTATCGATCTGCGGGACGTGGACCAGCCGATCGGCACGCTGTCCGGTGGTGAGCGCCAGTGTGTGGCCATCGCCCGCGCGGTGTACTTCGGGGCCAGGGTGCTGGTGCTGGACGAGCCGACCGCGGCGCTGGGGGTGAAGCAGTCCGGGGTGGTCCTCAAGTA